>CAZHSY010000017.1:0-5412 GCA_964535385.1 uncultured Candidatus Saccharibacteria bacterium | reverse complement strand
CGGTAGTGGTAGGTGGTGTTGCAAGTCAAGCCAAGAGCACCGCCGTCAAAACTGCCAGCATTTAAAGTGGGGCTAAATTTTTGAACACGGTTATTACCATAGTCAGTTACAAATAAACTGCCTGAGCCATCAAGCAGTAGGCTGTTTGGATAGTTAAACTGGCCATTGCCACTGCCTGGCGTTCCTAACTTTTGCAAAAAATTACCATTACTATCAAGCTTTTGAATTATATGGTTACCTTCATCGGCAATATACATATTGCCCGCACTATCTACCTTGATATTTGACGGGTAGTTAAACAGGCCATGACCTCCGCCCGGCCCGCCCCACTTGTTTAAAAACGCCCCATTACTATTAAACTTTTGAACATTGTGATTGTAGTAATCAACCACATAAATATTGTTGAGGCTATCGCCGACTATGCCCATTGGATAGTTAAACTGACCGTTGCCACTACCTTGCGTACCCCATTGGCTTACATAGTTACCATTACTATCGAACTTCTGGACACGGTAATTACCAGAATCGGTCACATATATCTTACTAGTGTCGTCTACAGCTATATATCTAGGCTTATTAAGCTGGCCGTTACCGGAGCCAGGTGTACCCCACTGGGCGAGGTAGTTGCCAGTGCTGTCAAACTTTTGGATGCGGTTGTTGTCTGTGTCGGCAATATAGATATTATTGGCGCTATCTATAGCAATGCCCTGAGGGTGGCTAAACTGGCCAGCACTCACGCCGACAGTTCCAAATTGCGATTGGTAGCCGCCATCACTATCAAGCTTCTGGACGCGGTTATTTTGCCTGTCAACTACATAAATATAGCCAGAGCTATCCTGTATGATGCCTTGCGGACCATTAAACTGGCCGTTGCCGGAGCCAGCCGTACCCCATTGTGACTGGTAGGTATATTCAGGCAGGCTTTCAGCCACAGTCTGCCCATAACTATTGCTCGTGCCGTACTCAAAGCCTCGGCTAGTGATTGGCTTACCACCAGCATCACTAATCGTGCCATTGAGAGTAGCGGCGGTCTGAGTAATGTCGCTAGCTGAGCCAGTGACAACCGTACCCGGCGCTGCCTCACTACCATGCTTATCATTCCAAAACCAAGCGTACCCAAGCGTCAGTGCAATAATCAGTAAGCCAACCACCGATGCAATAATCTTTGGTCGTTGCTCTTTCTTACGTAGAGTTCGTTGAAACTCTTGTAAGTGTAAGTGATCTTGCACACTAGCAATGATTGATACGCGATCACTATCCGTATGTTTACTATATTGCTTGTCTGACAAGACTTACCACACCCTCCAAAGACCTCACGCAGTGCTTATCCTTATAGTATAGAGGGCTAACCTAGAGTAGGGAAGGGTGGGCTGGAGAGGGCAGAATCTCATTTTTTATAATCTGGAGTGCATGTAAAACTTATCTTGTAGTGTTGGCTTTTTGCCAGCACTGAATCAGTTACCTCCAGCCAAGGTCCAGCCTTGAACCTTCTTGCAAGGCCAGGCCTTGCTGGCAATTAGATCTACACCCGCACTATCGGTCTGTGATTTTATCAACCGAGTATTACACGCATGCCTTATGCTGGTGCGTCGTGCTATTCAAGGCTGGCGGCAACTTCTTTGCCATGCACGACCAAGGCATAGATGACGAGACTACTAACTACAATCGCAATGATTGACCAAATAGGGTATACCGGGATGAACGCGAAGTTCACAATCAAGGCCAAGGCGGCCATGAAGATACCGACAATTCGCCCCCAAAGCTTACCATTGAGTACTGCACTGCCAGCTGACAAGATGACCAACCCCAGCAAGAGATGGATCCAACCCCAGGTAGTGACATCAACGATCCATAGGCGCTCTACACCCAGTACATAAAAACTACTATTGAAGAGTGCTACCAGCCCAGCGATGATCTGGATGATTGCCTCGATGATCATGAAGACACCAGCAAACACCACCCATCCAGTCCAGCCTGAAGAACTTGAAAGATTATTCTTTACCATATCACTTCTCCTAATTAATTAGCTTAATAGATTATGAGTACAGTTCTATTATAGGCTTGTCGTCAATACATTCACTACTGGAGGATCGGAATAACGCGGAAAATATTAATATTTAGAAGAATCGCGAGAACCAGTATATAGCAAAGGCTATAGGCGCGAAGAGCACAAACAATACAGTTACAACGATAATCAGTGTGCGATGCTTATGGGCAAATGTCGGGCCGTAGTCGTCAGTCGCTTCGTGATGCCCGGCGGCTTCGTGCTCATGTCGTGTGTGAGAGGTTTTACTCATGTACTTAATATAGATAATAACTATCACCCCGTAAACAGGGTGTATTGGTCCTTGAACTCTATCCCGCTCGTCTTCGGGCACCATAGACATTAAGATATAGAACATAATACGAATGCCTATTGTATAATAGCTGCTATGAAGCAAGCCCTGGCCCTCGAAATCATGCTAGCTGGCGAGTCAGTCCTCCTAACTGGTGCGGCTGGCTCAGGTAAGACCTATGTGCTGCAGGATTTTATTCGTCGGTCTAAGAAGGCCGGTAAGAAAATCGCCGTAACGGCTACGACTGGCCTGGCCGCCACCCATCTCAGTGGCGCGACGATTCACGCCTGGAGTGGCATCGGGATTCACGACTCACTGCCGCCTCGGTTTGTCGATAATCTCTCACAGTCGCGTCGAGAGTCGATTGCCGGGGCCGACATATTGGTGATCGACGAGATCTCCATGCTGCATGATTATCGTCTCGATATGATTGACGCCATTACTCGGGCTGTTCGCCAATCGCCCGAGCCGTTTGGTGGCCTACAAGTTGTATTGTGTGGTGATTTCTTTCAGCTGCCACCAATCAAGCGGCGCGATGAAGACCGCGGTGAGTTCGTGGTTGAGTCGTTTGTCTGGTCGGAACTGAAGCCGATCGTCTGCTATCTCGATGAGCAACACCGCCAAGACGATGATGAGTTTTTGGATATTCTCAATGCCATGCGTTCTGGCGATATGCGCCGCCGTCATGTAGAGGCCCTGATGGAGCGCACACACGCCGAGCTGGGGTATGGCCGGGAGGTTACCGAACTACATACCGTGAATGTCGATGTTGATGCCATAAATCAACAGCAGCTCGATGCCCTCGAGACCGAGTCACGTCGCTATGAGCGACTCACGACTGGCAAGGCAAACTATCTCGAAACTCTGCAACGTTCTTGTCTGGCAGCCGAAGAGCTCGTACTGAAGAAGGGCGCTCTCGTCATGTGCATCCGCAACAGTCAGGACAAAAAATACGTTAACGGCTCGCTGGGAATCGTAAAGGACTTTGAGGTAGCCACCAATTATCCGGTGGTGGAATTGCGTAATGGCAAGACGGTGGTTGTCGGGCCCGATACCTGGGAGCTGCGCGACGGCGATAAGAAGCGGGCTTCAATTACACAGATACCTTTGCGGCTCGCCTGGGCTATTACAGTTCATAAGAGTCAGGGGATGACGCTCGATGCGGCGCGGGTTGATTTGCGCCGGGCCTTTGTGGAGGGCATGGGCTATGTGGCGCTATCACGGGTGCGGAGTCTGGGTACGCTGAGCCTAGCTGGTATCAATCGTATGGCCTTGCAGGTGAGTCCGGCTGCACTACAGATAGAGGCTGACTTACGGGCCGCTTCAGCCGCCGCCGAGGAGCGCTTTGCAGTACTCGAGTCGAAGGCAGCCGAGCGGGCTGCCGAGCCAGAAGAGCAGCCCAAGTCCAAGTCAAATTGGTCAGACCGCTTGGCCGAGATGCGCCAGATCTACCCTCGAGCTTTTACGCCATGGACCGAAGCTGACGATAGGTTACTCAAGGATCTTTATACCGAGAGCCAAAGCCTCGATTTCTTAGTCGAGAAAACACAGCGACAGCCGGGTGGCGTGGAGGCCCGACTCAAGAAGCATTTTGGCGAGGATGTAGTGATTCAGCGCTAGGTTTTTATTTCGATACCAGAGTTTGCAATTATAGTGCGATATAATAAAACTCAAGTAAAAAAGGAGGGAACTATGGCATCAGAACAAACTCGCGCTCAGGCCGAGAACGAAGGCCGAGAAGCCGAACAGTTTGAGGCTCAAGCTCGTCGTATTCGTGAAGAAGCCGACCAGCACGATCGAGAGATTCGGTCTCGCCGCGATGAGGCCGATCGCTTAGATCAGCAGGCCCGCCAGCATCGCGATCGCGCTACGCAGCTTCAGCAGCAGGCTGCCAATGAAGCCCAGCAAGAAGCTCAACAAGCTCATTAGATAGTCGGGTTTCACGCAAGCCGACCACTCTAGAGCGCGCTGGCTGGCATTTTTCTCTGCGGTACTCCGGCACCGGTTTCTTGTACCAGGCCTGGCCTGGTACGTGCTAACCTCCTTGTTATTTAATAATTGTCTGCTATAATTTCCGCCATGCCTCAAATCCGAGGCCATGCCTGATATACAGGTGGTGGCACCTGCTACATAGTCCTTGGAAGGGGCTGACTATGACTGACCCAATGACAACTCCAGGAGAGCCCGGCTCGCCAAAACCGGGCGTTAAATGGGATTATCCCTGTTTGCGCTTCTCGCCGCTCTTGGCCGACCATGATCGTTGCGGTCACTGTCAGTGGCCTGCCCGCAAGCACATCGACCTTGTGATGCGGCCGATTCTCGGCATTCCCACTCCTCCCGAGCGCTGCTAGTGCCGTGATGGCCACTTCTGCCAGACGACCCGCGCGACCCTCGTGATGCCACGCGTCATTATCTTTGTTGCTGGGAGAACGACAACTAAGCCGCTCGGCCACGCAGCTCACAATGGCTCCGAGAAACAAGTTTTTCTCGGAGCCATTCCATTTGGCCTAGTCGCTTCAGGCGAACACTGGGTTCTTTTGCAGGCCAGGCCTTGGAAAGCCAAGGCCTGGCCTGGCATTTTTAAATCCTAGATTCTAACCTACGTGCGCGACAGAATCTCTTCGCGATTGGCTAGCAGGTGCTTGACGAGAATTTGTAGACTTGCTGCAACCGGAATAGCTACGAGGGCTCCAAAAAATCCCGCCAGCGTGGCTCCAAAAAGGGCAGCGATACCAACTATGAGCGGCGAGATTTGTACGCTCTTAGCGAAAACTAGCGGCTGCAAGACATTGTTTTCAATTTGCTGGTAGATGATGAAGAAGGCAACTGTAATAGCGCCAGTCGTCGGGCCGGTATAGACCAGAGCGAAGAGTGACACCAAGATGGCTGCCAGTGTCGCGCCGATCAGTGGCACGAGGTCGAGCACACCGACCAGCAAGCCCAGCGCCAGTGGTGACGGTACACCCATAACCCACAGGAAAATTGTTGTCGTAATGGTAGCAACTACGCTGGTTGCTAAGTTGCCAGCCACATAGCCAGTAACAGTTTTATACATATCGTCAGCAATTGCCTGGCG
>CAZHSY010000016.1:0-9476 GCA_964535385.1 uncultured Candidatus Saccharibacteria bacterium | reverse complement strand
AGGTAGTTCATGACGCTAGCCCTAAAGCTATTTCGAGGAGAACCAGCTATCTCCGAGTTCGATTGGAATTTCTCCGCTAACCACAGCTCATCCAAGCCAATTGCACTGACGGTGGTGCGGCCCTCCACATAGTTTTACCTATGCTTCAGCCTGGCCATGGTTAGATCACTCGGTTTCGGGTCTACCGCATAAAACAATAAAGGCGGGCAGTTAACCCTCGCTTTCACTATGGCTCCACGCCGATGGCGCTTAACCTGCTCTATACGGTAACTCGCTGGATCGTTCTACAAAAAGCACGCCGTCACCCCGTAAAGAGGCTCCGACTCATTGTAAGCACATGATTTCAGGATTCTATTTCACTCCCCTTACGGGGTTCTTTTCACCTTTCCCTCACGGTACTTGTTCACTATCGATCGAACTGTGTAGTTAGCCTTGGAAGGTGGTCCTCCCAGGTTCAGACAAGGTTTCACGTGCCCCGTCCTACTCGAGTCAAACAACAATAAAGACTAAAGGTTTTAAAATACGCGACTTTCACGCTCTATGGTGGTCCTTTCCAGGCGCCTTCTTCTAACACTCTAGTTTTATAACTTTATCCAGACAGCTTGATTCTGGCCAACGAGGACTCAAACGTTTGCACTTCCTAGATAGACAAGTGGTGTAAACCACCTGTTAGCCAGGTATGCAAAAACGTTCAAGTCTTCGTTTGAGTCGTTCGCTCACAACCCTCGTTTTAATTATCCAAGCGGACTCCGATAAATCGGAGAAAAAACTAAGTTTAGGCTCATCCCGTTTCGCTCGCCGCTACTTCGGGACTCTCGGTTGATTCCTCTTCCTCTGGGTACTTAGATGTTTCAGTTCCCCAGGTGCCCTCCTCATAGCCTATATATTCAGCTATGGGTAATGCGGCATGACCCGCATTGGGTTTCCCCATTCGGAAATCGTCGGATCAAAGCTTGGTTGACAGCTCCCCGGCGCTTATCGCAGCCTCCTACGTCCTTCATCGGCACAGTTCGTCAAGGCATTCCTCATGTGCTCTTTTGTAACCCTTTTCTTTCGAGAGATGATTGACACACATAAAGCGTGTCAGATCGGTTATTGTACGTGTATCTCTACAACGTACCTCACATTTGTATTACCCTTACATATTTGCCTGTTAACGTTCTACTAAACAAAAAGTGATCGCTTATTTGATTGAGGCGACCACGCGTGAATACCCGAGCTTCTACATTAAGCTAGTGGCAAGTGCCTCGTAAATTTTGTCTGATACTCACGCGTGGACGAATCCTTTTTACAGCTAATCAAGCGTATCATAGGAGTACCCATAGGGTCAACCCTGATTAGGGCTTAAGAAAACTGCAAGATGCGGGCTTCTTTTGTATCAAATACTTTAGGGGAGTTGCAAGCATGTCCATATTGCCACATCGCCCATAAAGACCCGGCCATCAGACAGACTTGGTTCTATTATAAGATCGGTTATAATGTCTACTATCTAATTATGACGAGCCATCCACCTACAGTGCCGACACACGTCGGTTTTATACTCGACGGTCACCGACGCTGGGCTCGCGCCAATGGGAAGCCAGTACTCGAGGGACACCGGCAAGGCTACAAGGTCTTTAAGGAAGTTGGGCTAGCCGCTCTCGACCGAGGCGTCGACTATGTGACGGCCTACATTTGGTCAAAAGAGAACTGGCAGCGCAGTACCGAGGAAGTCGACTATCTCATGAAGCTGCTGCTCTGGGTGGCCGATCATGAATTGCAAAATATTCACGAGCGCGGCGTTCGCATTCGCTTCCTGGGCAATGACGAACGTCTAAGTGGTAAGATTCTTGAAGCGATCCAGAAGGCCGAGGAGACCACCAAAGACAATACAAACGGTACGCTGGCATTGTGCTTAAACTACGCCGGCCGTCAGGAAATCGTTGATGCCACGAAGAAAATCATGACAGCGGGCATTGACCCTACATCACTGACGACTGAAGACTTCTCTCATTATATTTACGCGCCCGACATTCCAGACGTTGACTTGATCGTTCGTAGCTCCGGCGAACAGCGCATATCTGGTTTCCTTCTATGGCGAGCTGCCTACGCCGAACTGGCTTTCTTCGAGAAGAACTGGCCAGACTTCACAGTCGAAGACCTTGATCAAGTATTAAGCGATTACGCCTCCAGACAGCGCCGCTTTGGTAAATAACAACCACCTTTCTTGGGGGCAAGGTGGCGATGTCGAAGATCATAGTGTGGACTAAGATCGCCCTCGATCTATGAGATAGTAACGGTAGAGCATTGTGAGCGAGACGAATAATGGCCCCCGACGCTCAATCAACTTCTGCTGAGAAAAGGTTGCCTCGAGATACTCAAGACTATACTCATCGTTGATGGCCCTAGTAGCTCGTCACGGTACGCACTTTCCAAGTTGTCGGACAGATGGTAATTCTGCTTGGCCTCGGGCTAGGGATGATGGTGTTGATCGTGCGACATGGTGGCCAGATACGTCATTACCACGAGTGGATGCTGCGCGTTTACGAGTCGTAGGCTACCGGCCAAAGACGGATAAGAATCTGCGGGAGTAGTGCTGTGTGGCCTCGACATTGAGACTCACTCTCGTAACGTATGAGTGCAAGACAGCGTCGCATTATATAAGATTTAAGCTGATAAGAATACGCTAAGTTTCGAGCCAAGCCTTCACGTCTATCCAAGCTTGCTTGGCGGCCGGCGCTACGTATGTCTCGCGATCTTCATTATAGAAAGCGTGTCCGGCCTTATAAGTATGTAGGTGATGGGCAATCTCAGCCTCAGTTAGAGCCTGCTCAATGTCCTCGCGATCGCTAGCTGGGATCATTGGATCATCTTCGCCAAAGGCACCAAAGGCCCGCAAGACTTCATCCTGACGCCGCGCCGCGCTAAAGGCCTCAATCACCGACTTGCCTTGATAAAAATCAGGCGCCAAACTAGCACCGCCGTAGAAAGATACAATATCGGTCACCTCGACTTGCACTCCTGAGAGCCAGGCCAGCTTACCTCCAAAACAAAAGCCCCAGACCGCCAACCGTTTAAGGTCTGGCTGCTTTTCTTTAATCTCTACCAAGGCGTCTTGTAATAATTTTAGATATTGCTGGCCCGTCATTTGCTGCATAATCGACATACCCCGCGCAGCGTCTTTGTAGTCGATGACTTCTGCCTTACCTAATACTGAGTAGAAATGATCGAGCACATACCCTGACCAGCCAGTCTCCTGGGTGACTTGGCCAGCCAGCTCACGCGTGAAGTCTTGTACACCGTAAATCTCCGGCAGAATAATGAGAGCTTTGTCGGGCGCACCAGCAGTCGGTGCAGCGTAAAGATAGTCGGTGAGTTGCATACTGCTAGTATAGCGCACCCAACACGCACCAAGGCCGGGCCTGCGCGATAGGACCTTATTTGGTAGTAAATGATCGGCTACTTGAAGGTAAAGTCTTCGAAATGAATATATTTATCCCGTACTCCGGCCTTGATCAAGCCATCATGGAGCGCATACATCATTGGTGGCGGGCCACAGATGAAGACGTCTTTGTCCTCCACTCCGCTATCTTTAACGAGAAAATCACTATTCAGGAAGCCTTGCCTTTCTTGGCAGAAGACATGAAGCCGGAAGCCAGGATTGATTTCCGCCACCTCTTCAAACTCTGCCTTAAAGTGAGCTTCGTCGTCATTGACTACACAGTAGTAAAAATCGATGTCATAGCCCCGTTTCGGCAGAGCTCGAGCCATGGCTAGAAATGGCGTCACCCCAATACCACCGGCAATCCATATCTGATGACGATGGCGGCCATATTTATAGCTAAAACCACCGTGCGGACCGTCAATGATGGCTGTTGTGCCGGGTTGGAGCGCAAGCAGGGAGGCCGTATAGTCACCGAGCACCTTTACCACGAACCGTAATTGCCTCTCAAGCGGCCCGCTGGCCATCGAAAACGGATGGGCTTCATCGCTCACCGGGTGTCCCAAGAAACGAATATAGGCAAACTGTCCCGGTAAATACTTCAGAAAGCGACCAATTGGATCTAGGCGAACCTCTATAACGCTATCTGACCACTTTTTGACCTCGACGACGCTATAACGATGGCCGCGCTTGGCAAATGGTGCAATTATAGAGTGTGATATAAAGGCCGCTATAGCCGCCCCCATCACGATCAGCATATACCAATAAAGCGGGGCGTAACGAGCAATATTGCCATGGGCCATGAAGGCGTGCAGAAAACCAGCCAAGAATACAAGGCCCAAAACCCGGTGGATCCAGGTGAAGAGCTGATAACGCATACGTAAGAAAACCGTCAGCGGCAGGACAATAGCTAAGGCATAGAGAGAAACTATACCCCAGTTAAGCTGCCAATTACTGCCAATAATCCACAAGGAAGTAGCCTTGGCCGGATGATTACCGATCAGCACACGAATCGTCAAAAAGAGCGGATGCAGGGCTAGCAAAAGAAAGGCCAGACCGCCGGTGATGTGATGCCACTTATAGACCTTATCAAGCCCGCCGAAGAACTGTTCCGTCCAGCGCCAGCGAGCCGAGAGTACAACCGACCAACTATAGAGCACCGTGCCAGCGAAGGCCGCGACATTAGCCAATGACTTCAGAGTGGCCGCAGAATCCGCATAGCGCTGCGTGAATGGCAGCGATAGCCCCCAAAGAATCAACGCCAGCCCGACCGAGGCGGCAATCAGGCTGGGTCCGAGCGTCGTTGATGGCTGACCAGAGGCTGGCGGCACCAAGGCTGTAGAGACCGTATTAGCCTGGCTCCGGAGGCGGCTGAGTGGTCGGCGCTTAGCGGCTCGCAAGCTCGGGGCCTGCTTAGACTTGGCTTGACTCACAACTGTGTTCCCTGTACAAAACTGCAAACCGGATTGCGAGCCGCACTACTCGCCGCCTGCACGCAGTGTTCATTCATAGTCATAGCCATCACTAATAGGCTACTAGTCGATAAGACCGTCATAGTACCGAAAATAAGCGCCGCCATGGCCATACCGTGGCGCGTAGAAATCAAGGCTGGTATAGCCAAAGTAATGGCCAAAATACTACAGGCTAGCGCCACATACATCAGGCTGGCATCAAGTTCACCGACCACCCCAAATCCCACCGCCAGCATACCCAATACAAAGGCCGCCAAGCCAAGCTGACGCGGCATTGGGCGGGCGGTCGAGTGTGAGATAGTACTTTTCATAGTGTTTATGCTTATTATGAGCCTATTGTGACCGAATCAGATCAGATTGTCTATCTGCTGACCTCTTCGCCCGCATCGTGACGACATACAAGCTCAGACTCAAACCAGCCGATATAAGGAAGGCGCCCACAAGCGAAAGGCGCCAAACGGGAGCTGACAAGAGACTGAGGTTGTAGCCTACGTGCAAGACTATAAGGCCAATCAAGGCAGCTACCATCTGCCACCAGTTGCCAGTCGATGGATCGATACGCTGGCGAGCGTAGCAGTAGCCGAACAAGCCGGCTGTAGAAGCATGAAAGAACACCACACTGAGCGCACGGATCAAGCCCACGCCATAACCTTGAACAAAAGTGTATTGTAGATTCTCATAGAGACCGAAGCCGATACCAGACAGCGCAAAGTAAATCACTCCATCGCCTAGATTGTCAAAAAAATCTTCTGCCTGGACAAAAAACACCACCGGCACAGTCTTAAATAGCTCTTCGAATACTCCTGGCACCACTGCCACTACTAAAGCCGCCCAGACTGACAAGCTTTGCGCCTCCACCAGTGGCTGGACGATAAAATTTAACATACCGGCCAGCTGAGCTGCCGCTACGCCGATCACCAGGCTGGCCAGCAGCGCCCAGGCCGGACGATGCTTTTGATTGAGCTGGTGCAATAAAAAATACACCAAGCCAATATTAAAACCGATGATTAATCCAGCTACTAGAAATTCCCTCATTACTCTTATGCTAACTGGAAATGTCCTGAAGTGCCAGAATCTGCCGCCAAGAAATCCGAGGCGAAGACTGATTCTCGTTATGTATAGCAGACCAGGCCTTGGCGATCAGCTCAGCGGAACAGGCCAGGCCTTGGCGAGCCAAGGCCTGGCCTGTGAGGTACCACTGGCTGGCGAATTACAATACCGGCTGGAGTCAGAAGATTACACAAAATCATGGTGGGCTTGGCAGGACTTGAACCTGCGACCTCGTCATTATCAGTGACGCGCTCTAACCAGCTGAGCTACAAGCCCGCCCTGATCTTATGTAAATATGGTGGAACATATCGCATGACGGCTAACGCCTTCTTCCTGCGGTGCTCGGCAAATCTCGAAGTAAACTTCAGATTTGTCCTGTGCTCCTCGTACGCCGAACCTTCAGTTCGACCCTGATGTTATAACACCAGTCTGAAAGTATGAAATACATACTTTCAGACTGGTGGAGCATATCGGACTCGAACCGATGACCCCCTGCTTGCAAAGCAGGTGCTCTAGCCAACTGAGCTAATGCCCCATTCAATAGAGTGTAACTGCCATATTTTAGCGATCTTAACCTGAAAATACAAGAGCAATAAAGAAGCCTCGCGGTAGGAACATACTGCTCCGTGCGAGGCACCTAAGCTAAGATTAACCTGCAATACGAGAGATGTCAATCACCTCACGCGTACGAGTAATAAAAATTAATCTCTGAATTGTTTTTTTGCTGCTTGTACTTACGAATGAGCAGCGTATGTATGGCTTGGTCTTGCACTCCTATCATTCTGCTTGAATCCAGAATGATATTCGGAGACTGCTGTGTTGCTCTCTTCAAGTTGCGTTCAATGGCAGACAATTTACTCGCCTTAGGTGCTTTTATCTCCCAACTGAGCCCCTCCATCATAATGTCCGGCGTTTTTTAATCAGGGTTGTTTTGAATTGGCAAGAACTCCACTACATACCCCGCCCGAGAGAGTGTTGAAGCAGTCTGCAGCTCATGAGGCCACACCATAACGCCAGCTGGGATTCGAACCTCCCCTTTTGATTCGTTCGCACTTCACAAACATACAAAACAAATATGAAAAGATGTTTAAATGAGCTTATTGGATGACGTGATACGTCCACTTGTACTGCGTACTATCAACGAGCCCAGCACTGCCGACGCTGAATTTGAAGCTGCCAGTACCGGCCGTCACGAAGACGGCAGAATTGCCGCTCAGAGTGGCTGCCCCGGCGCTGGCTGGTGAAAAGACTACGTTTGGCGCTTGAGCAAAGGCCGTAGCGAACGTCAGAGTCAATACATCGGCCGACGGGGCGACACTGGTACCCGTGGTCAGGGTAATCGTGCCTGAGGTATCCGTGCCAGATACAGTAATAGTCGGGCTGGTGCCTGCGCCAGTGTTGGCGGCAATGGTTGGTGTACCTCCACCCGAGATGATATGCCCAGCTAGAGTTACCGACTTGACTGTCAGATTGCCAGCATTGTCGATCTTGGCCAAAACCGCACCGGTAGAATCCTGAGCTTGCAAGAGATCGGCCGTCTGGCCAGACACCCCCTGAATCACAATACCCTTATTGCTAGTGCCCCCCGTACCAACCGCCAGCTGGCCGGCACTATCAGCGGTGGTCAGTGCGCCAACCGAGAGCAGGTTGCCCGGCGAGGCATTGCCAACGCCAACCCGGCTGTTTTGAGTGTCGACCTGGAAGATGCTGGTGGCCGTAGCATTTTGAATGGCAAAGGCAGTGGTGGAATCCGTATCATTCCTAAATTGTGCCGGACCAGTGTTACTTAATAAGCCATTCAGAGTAATGCTATTGTCATACAAGAATGTGCCGAGCGGTAGATACTGAACATCACTCTTTGGCTGGGTGGAGTTATATGTCCCGTTGCCACCCGTTAAATAAATCGTCCCCTTGTATGCCGCACTACCTGCATAGGCGCGAGCCGAACTAATATTGGGGCGAATAGTCCAGCTTGTGCCGAGCGTGCCGTCCATATTGAGCGGAATTGAGACCACGGAGTTGGTAGTGTTGTTGCTGGTATCGTATCCGCCCATGACATAAAGTGAATTGTTATTCACTACTGCCGATACAGATTGGCGTGCACTGGGTAGTGCAGTAGTGCTCGTCCACACGCCTAGTGATCCATCACTATTGATAGGTGCATAAATAACTGATGTAGGATCGCCGGTACCACCGACCATGTATATGTACCCGTTGGCAATTACCGTTGCTGCCCCGGATCTGGTAGTCGGCATGGCAGTAGTGTTTGTCCAGCTACCCAATGTGCCATTAGCATTGATAGGCGCATACTGTACGCCACTTTGCGGTGTGGTGCCGTTAACACCACCCAGCGCATACATATACCCGTTGTAAGCGACAGCCGATAATGCATAGCGAGATACGGTAAGGCCAGTAGTGTTAGACCAGCTGCCGAGCGTACCATTGCCACCAATGGCACTATACTGGACCGAACTTAAGCTCCCACCATTATAGCCACCGAGTGCATACATATAACCATTATAGGCAACCGTCTGATGCGAATACCGTGCCGATAGTCCAGATGTAGCCGACCAGCTCCCTATGGTCGAATTATTATTTATCGGCGCAAACTGAACGTCACCCAGTATTCCACCGCTATACCCTCCCACAGCATACAAGTAGCCATTATAGGCAACCGATCCGTGGCTTTCGCGTGTAGCTGGAAGGCTGGTGGTAGCAAGCCATGCATTTGGACTAGGATTTACATTTGTATTAACATTCAGCACTCTTGCACCGCTAGCATTTTGGATCTGGAAGGCAGCCGTAGAATTAGCGCTATTTTTTGCCAGTACAGCACCGGTGGTATTAATATTTAAAACATCATTTCCAGATGAAGCCTGGATTCGGAGTATGTCGGTTGGCGTGATTGCGCTACCGCGTACGGTCAACGATGCACCAACCCCAGCCCCAGCTATACTCACGCCGTTAAAATTACCACTACTGCCCGCACCAATCAGAAGTGGGCCGTTACCTTGCTGGGTGATCTTGGCGGTAACATTGCCAGATCCATTGCCAAAAGTTACACCATCACTTTCAAGTTTTATACTCTGAGACATGGAGGCACAAGTTGAGATGCATATTCGTTTATTGACGGTGTCGGCAATCAATAAGTTAGCACCCGACGCATCCTGAACTTGGAAGGCAGTTGTGGAGTTAGCCGTATTTTTAAATAACACGTTGCCAGTTGCTCCGACGCTCAACATGTTGACAGCAGCTGAATCCTGTATCTGGAGGAGATCGGCAGTCTGGCCACTAGACCCTTGAATAATTAAGCCTCTTTGAGAGCTACTACTCGAACTAACCTTGATTGCAGCGCCCGATGCTACATTTGACCACGTCAGCAATGCAGTAGCGTCTACGGCAGCTAATGTTCCTGTATCCTGCCTAATGCTCGGAACACGGATCGAGTTGCTATTAAAAATATAATTACCAGAGTTCACGGTTATAGTATAGATACCACCAAGTGTAAGCTGGTCTCCAGTATTATTTATACT
>CAZHSY010000015.1:0-14372 GCA_964535385.1 uncultured Candidatus Saccharibacteria bacterium | reverse complement strand
GCTATCGAATGGGACGGCTACAAGATCAACATCATTGACACTCCCGGTCACGCTGATTTCTCGGGTGAAGTCGAGCGCACCCTGAGTATGGCTGACGGCATCATTCTCGTCGTCGACGCCCAAGAAGGCCCCATGCCACAGACCAAGTTCGTCCTCTCGCGGGCTCTCCACCTCGGCCTCAAGCCAATTGTAATTATTAACAAGATAGACAAAGACGGCTCACGTGTTAGCGAAGTCGAAGACGAGATCGCCACCCTCTTCCTGGATCTCGCCGTCAGCGACGATCAGCTCGATTACCCCGTCTACTACGCGATTAGCCGCGACGGTAAAGCCTGGACGACCGTGCCCGACTCGCCCAGCTCAGATGCCGACCTGGTGCCAGTTTTCAAAGCCATCATCGAATATATCCCAGCTCCACGTGTCGAGCCTGATAAGCCCTTCCAAATGCTAGTGACCAGCCTGGCTTGGGACTCTTACCAAGGTAAGTATGCGATTGGCCGTATCCAGCGAGGCAGCGTAAAAGTCGGCGACACACTCACCCGTATCGCCACCGACGGCAGCCAGACAAAGGCTAAAGTTGATAAGATCTTTGTCTCCACTGGGCTTAGTCGCACCGAAGTTACTCAAGTAAACGCCGGCGAGATCGCTCAGCTCACAGGCATTGCTGATGCCCAAATCGGTGAAACATTGGCCGATGCCGAACAGTCAGAGGCCTTGCCAGTGATGGACATCGAAGCGCCTACTCTGCAGATTGCGATTAGCCCAAATACTTCGCCTTTTAATGGCCAAGAAGGCAAATTTACCACCTCCCGCCAGATTGCTGCTCGCTTGCAGAAAGAGCTCGAGACCAATGTTAGCTTACGCGTCGAAGAAAAAGACACCACTTTCATCGTAGCTGGTCGTGGTGAGCTCCACCTGTCAGTTTTAATTGAAACACTGCGCCGTGAAGGCTTTGAGTTTGAAGTCGGTCGCCCCACCGTCGTCTATAAGGAAGAGGATGGTAAGACGCTCGAACCAATCGAAGAGCTGATCATCGAAGTACCCGAAGAATTCACCGGTGCTATCTCCAGCGAGCTGGGTCGCCGGCGCGGTGAGATGAAGAGCATGGAACCAACCTCCAAGGGCACCACCCAGATGACCTACCACATCCCGACTCGAGCTTTGATTGGCCTGCGCAACATTCTCTTGACTGCTACCAAGGGTACCGTCATTATGAACAGCCTCTTGATCGGCTACGAGCCAGTCGGCACCCCCCTGCAACAGCTGCGTAATGGCGTCCTCATCTCGGCGGAGACTGGCACAGCTGTGACCTATAGCCTTAAGACAGTCGAAGAACGCGGCACAGCCTTTGTTGGCCCCGGCACGAAAGTCTACGAGGGTATGATCATCGGCCTGAACCGACGCCAAGAAGACATGGAGATTAACGTCTGTAAGGAGAAGAAACTGACCAACGTACGGGCTTCAAGCACTGATATGACCACCCAGCTCACGCCATTCACCGAACTCTCACTCGAAGAAGCCTTGGACTTCATCGAAGATGATGAGCTACTGGAAGTAACTCCAGAATCACTCCGTATGCGCAAGCGTGGCCTAACCGCTAACGAGCGCAAGAAGAGTAAGAAAGTATAAAAATTTAAGAAAAAAGATGACGACCACCTCCAGAATTTCGGAGGTGGTCGTTTTTTTGTAGAAGCTCGTGAGGATCAGGACGCCGTAGCAACCCTGAACTGAGCGATCGGGAAGAGTGTCTGGAGTTGCCCAAAGTCCTCGTCGGTACGGACGAAGAAACTCTCCGCCACATTGGGGGACAGCACCACGTACTCGGCGGTCTCGGTGTTGAGGCCGTCATACTGTGCTCGGATCTCACTCCACAGGACGTCAATGACGTCCTGGGCCAAGTCACCGAGGCCAGCCTCAGAAGCATCCATCTCGTAGAGAGAGATACCGCTCCTTCGAGCAACCTCTTCATCATCGAAGAAGCCGCACGATCCGGGGAACATGTCCTCGTGGATGCGAACGATCTTCGGCTTCCCGAATAGACGCAGGCACTCCAGCCTGACATCCTTGTACTGCTTGGCGGTGACGCTGCCGATGACAACGATAGTCGTGGCTTCGTTACTCATGGTAGGCTTCCCTTCTGTTGTGGTGCACCGGAACGGTTCCGGTAATGTCTGTAATATAGCATATTTATTTACTTTTGTCAATATATGGCCCGCCTTATTTCTTTCTCTTAGAAGCCCGATTAAAAAGAAACTCGCCTCTGGTTAAGGAAGCGAGCGTTGGGAGCGCAACTCTCAGCGATACTGAGAGTTGCGCCGGGTCATACCATCTATGGCGGTGACGATACCGTACACCTTGGCATACGGGGTCCAGCCGTTGACTCGACCGTGATTGTTACTGATCTGAACGCGGCCCTTGGCCACCGCTGAGATCAAGTGAGTGAAGGTCGAACCGCCCACAGTGGTGAGCACAATGTCACCTCGGCGCAAGCTCTTGTGATCGAGAATCGGCCTGAGTGTCACCGGGGTGCGACTCTTGATGATCGGGGTCATCGAGTTGCCGCCTTCGCGGTAGCTCGAGACATCCTCTCCGGACTGCAGCGACTCAATCACTACAGCAACGTATGCATTCATGATTGCTCCAGTCATTGAGGTACAGTGATTCTTTATTATACTATTTATTTATATATATGTCAATATATACTAGGTCTGGGGGCTGTACTGTACGCAACGCTCTGCCTCAAGTCTTGTCTGGCGTCACTGTACACAACACCACATAGCATCGCACCCGCACCTGGACAGCCGTTGGCGTACCAGCCTTACCTTGCTCGTCCTGCGGCACTACGGCCAAAGTGTAGAGATCATCTTGCCACAGTGGCAAAGCCCGTTGACCAATGGCGCCGAAGCGGGCACTGCGCACATAGCGGCCGGCCGTGGCTAACTTCTGCTCATTCGTCTGCTTCGTATCACGTCCGAAGATATGGAAGCCAGCTGCGCCACCTGGCACCTGCCAGCGCAATTCAAGCTGCCACCCACCGGCGAAGAAATCGAACACTGGCTGGACGGTCAGATTGCGCACTCCACCCAAAACCGGCTCGGTGTTGGAATTGTAAGGCAGAACAAACGCATCTTGCGTGTAGAGATTGGCACAGGCATCAGTTGAAGTAGCTGCCTGCTTCGCAAAAGCCTGACGTACAACCGATGGCTCGAAGCCCAGAGCTTTAATCTGAGCGTCAGTAATCTTTGAGAGATCGAGCTGATTGATGGGGGTACCGGTGGCAGCTTCAATCTTCTGAATCTGCTCTGGAGTCAAGCTACTAATAATGCCACCACAGCTGACCGTTCCGGCACCCCCGGCTTGGGCGGCTTGCAGCTGGTACTGAGCGATGTAGCGGCGGACAGTCGCCGGATCATAGCCAAAGGCACGGATCTGATCGTCGGTCACTTTCGACCAATCGATGGCTGTTATTGGCATGCCAAGTAAGCGCTCAATCTCATCGAGTGGTACTGGGGAGGCTTGAATCGTACCGTTGCCGACTCCACCCCCTGACTCCACGCCGGGACTCACCGTCACCTCTCCGGCTCCCGGAGCATTAGCTGGCAAATTCGCACTCACCACATCCCAACGGGAGCCGCTCAAGCCCACTCGAGCCGCATTTGGTGAGGTGGTTTTATAATCGAGAATAAACAAGAAGCGCTGGCTAACTCCATTTGAGCCAGCTACCACACCATCAAAGTAAATTTGCTGACCATCCGGACTGGTACGAATCTGACTAGCCTGCGTTTGCAATGGTACATAGTTAGCCGTACCGGCCGCCATAAAGGTGCGGCTGGCCGCATCAAAAGCATAGAGCCGATTAGCAGGCTGCGTACAGCTCGTGCCTGTCGGACAGCCAGTCGCAATGAAGACATGATCGCCAGCCGGGTTGAGCGAGAGACTCATCGGCTGATTAACCAACGGATAGGTTGAGACCTGTCCAGAAGTCGTCACCTGAGCCAGCACAGGATTACCAGCCTGTGTCCCTAAAAAATAACCGCTCGCAAACGTGGCTGCGGCTCGCAGACTGTCTGGCGCATTCGGATTGGCCGGGAAGCTTAAGCCGGACTGAGCTACGTCGCCGCGAACAAAGCTGGCTAGATTTAAATTCTGAATCCGCCCATTACTCAGTGCCAGCACCGCGTTACCAGCTGGATCAATAGTCCAGCGCGTGACCGGTTCAGTGGCCGCAAATGTCTGCTCATTAAGCAAACGACCAGAACGGCTATCCAGTGTCTGCAAACGACGGCCATCACCGGAGAGAGCTAGAATCTGTCGACGATTAGTATTAGCCAAGAGTCGTGCTGCCCCACCTGGGCCAGCACTCGTCCCAACAAAACGCAGGCTGACTACATCAAAGTGACCCAGTGCTTGACCGTCCGCTAGGCTGCCACCAGCGCAAGCCTTGAGACTCACCCAAGCTTGTTGCTGACCCGAATCGTAGGCCAGGTCAGAGATGTAGGCCTTATTCTGAGTCGCTGGACAACCCGCCAATTGTGGCATAGCGCCCTCAAGTGTACCCAGGGTACGATTAGCATTTGGGTCCGTAACGACCAGCCCATTGTAGAATCCACCGTTCACATCACCGATAGCTACAATGACATTAGTGTACTGAGCAGCCCGGGCAGAAATGACCACTACAATTCCAATCACGATCATAGCGCCAGCTAGTACTAAAGCGCTGCGGCGCGACCACAGTGGATGGCGACGTAACTTTAGACCGACCCCAGTACCAATCCGTGCTGATTTAGCCGACATAATTAGTGCTTCCTCTGTAATCGTCGATGCAAGCTTCGCAATCCAAACACCGCAACTACGAGTAGAGAGAGGTAGACAACCCAATCCCCCAGCCAGCCGTAGATCGTTTTGCCACCGTTAGCTTGAATTGTAGCCGTTACGACACCACCAGCTGGCTGATCGGCTCGTGTCACTGTCCGGCCGTCCTTATCAAGCACATAGGCCGGCCCACCCTTCGCCGCTTGTATGAAGGGCTTGGCCTGCGAAATCGCCACCAATTGGTTCATCTGTGTTGCCTCGGCATGGAAGAGTGGTGAAATCCCCATGGTGTCGAGGGCAGCCGAGTTGGTCAGCACATCAGCCCCCTGGGCTACAAGTTGATTATAAAAATCTGGCGATAACACGCCCGAGCAAGCGTGAGCCCCATAACGAACCCCTCGATACTCATACGGTGACTCGATCTTTTCGCCCCGCTGTACGCTCTTCTGTTGATTAAAGTTCAGCAGCAAATCCTCACGCCCGACATAGGCTAGAACCACTTGGTAGATGTATGGTACATACTCACCAGCCGGCACAACAAACCATTTCTGCTGCTGATTGAGCATTGTGCTATCGGCAGCCTGGAAGGTCAACATATTGTGGCCGATACCAGCTTCACCGTCGCGAGCACTATGAATCACCAGGCCTTTATCGTCCGTCATAATGCGCTCTAGTGCGCGCCGATCACCATCGATATCATCTTCAAAATAATGTGAGTACTCGGGCAATATCAAGGTATCGAGCTGCTTGTCGGGTAGTCGATCCAGCATGGCTCGAGAGTCCTTGGAGAACACGATCGGTGCGTCCTGGCGGGCGTAACTAACTGTACCAATCGTTATGGATGGCCCAACGCTCGTCCGGTATAACGCCCAACCACTGATTGACAGCATCACTACCCCCAAGATCACCGGTGCCAATGGCATAACCTTGCGCTGATGCCAACTCTGATAAGCTGCCACGATGATGCATACCACCACACCGCTCAAGAGGTAGACCCCGCCAAAACGAGCGATGAAAGCCAACGGCGTTGGTGCCATATAAAAGCCAAGATCACCAAAAGTCCAGTACGGACCAATTCGACCATCGGGGCCGCTGCTGACAATTGAAAAAATAATCGCCCGGGCGTACTCACTCACAATCCACAAAGCTGGTACCAACCACAAGGCTCGGGGCTGAGTCAGCTTGACCCTCGTTAAACGAACCAACCATATGAAAATCACGAACCCCAACGCCAACGATGTCACCATAATCGTTCCGGCCGAGAACGCCACGATCTGAATCGCAAACCCTTGGGCGATCTCGGCCGTCTTGACGGCGAACATCCAGGAGACCACGATCGAAAAATACACACAACCAAATAAAAAAGCTGTCCAGTACGGGTGCCTAGTCACCCAGCGGCGCATGCGAGTCTGGTAGTTTGTTGTGTTCTTCTTATTGACAGGCATCGCGAGGTAACTGATTCCTATATAGCACTATAGCCATAACCTGTTTACAAGTAAACCAGGCACAGAGTCACCCCGCAGGAGTGAGGTGACTCTTGAATGCTCTATGCTTGCTTAAGAAATAGTTAACCACCCTGAGCCGAGGCCGGCAGATTGGAGGGGTGACCTGCCAGCCGGCTTGGTGATATTACCAGCTTATGGAAGCTTTTTGAGAGAACACTGAAAAAATAAATAAGAGCACATCAGTCTATGATGTGCTCTTATAGCACAAGCCGAGTCCACCGCGGCCGCCTACTCAGAGCTGGGTCAGCGTCTCGAGGCAGAAATCTTTGGCCTTCAGGGCTTTACGGAAATCAATGACGTCATCCGCAGCGATCGGTGAAAACGACGCATCACGCTCGGAGATCTCACTGGGCAGGTCCCAGTAGATAACAAGACAGCCAGCCGCTATGAGTATATCGGCCACATGCGGTTGGGTAACCCGCGCCTCACGCATCCTGCAAGCAGGACACAGGAAGCTGTAGCACCAGTCTCGAGTCTGATTGCATTGCAGTACCTTCATCTCCGTACTGGTTGTTTCAACGTCACCGCAGTCAGAGCAAGTTGCACGGATAACTGTCATCGGGCTCGCCTTCTCTGGGATTGTAGGTACGGCTAATAGTAGCCCCACGATACGCCGGGTATTTTACCCTGTCAACTTACGTAAGGGCGCGAAAGCAATATTGAGTCGCTTAATGCCTGCTTTTTCAAACAGAACCTGGGCATCGTCGTCCTCCATAGCAATCACGGTGCCGACCCCGAAGCTCGTATGCTCGACCTTATCGCCGACATTTAGATCGGGCGTCGGAACATCATCATCTGGAAATGGGTCAGCTCGATGGCTCGTTACCGCGGAGAGAGCCCCTTGACCCAGGCGAATAGCCCCGGTGACCAGCCCCGTCTCACAAAACTCAGCCGGAATCTCCATCACAAAGCGGCTCATCGGATTATGCTGGGTCGAGCCGTATAACAAGCGAGCCGTAGCATGGGTAAGGTAGAGTCGCTCTTTCGCTCGAGTCATTCCGACATAGCACAGCCGGCGCTCTTCCTCGAGTTCGGCTGGCTCAAAGATAGTCCGAGAATGCGGGAATATCCCCTCCTCCATACCGATCATAAAGACAATTTTAAACTCCAAGCCCTTGGCCGCATGCAGTGTCATGAGAGTAACCGAGTTGTTTTCGTTTTCCCAGCCGTCGAGATCAGTCATCAGCGATATATCACTCAAGAATTCCTCCACCGAGGTTGTACCAAACCCCTTAGCCACGCCCAAGAATTCCTGCACGTTTTCAACACGGTCAGTGGCGGTCAATGAGCCATCATCAAGAGCTTCAAGATACCCAGACTTCTTCAGCATTAATTCGACCAGCTCGGCTACCGGCAAACGTTGTGCTGATTCCCGGAAGTCATTAATCAATATGGCAAAATCCTGAAAGGCCCGACGAGCCTTGGGGGTCAAACCAGGGATATCTTCAGCCTGACCGCAGGCCGTGAGCAGATCGTGACCATGGAGCGCTGCGTAGTCAGTCATAACGGCTAGCGACTTATCCCCCAGGCCACGAGCTGGCACGTTGACGACTCGTCGCCAGCTGACTGAGTCCTGCGGGTTGGCGATGAAGCGCAGGTAGGCCAGTGTATCCTTTATCTCTTTACGTTCATAGAAGCGCAAGCCGCCGACAATCTGATACGGCGTATTGTAGCGCAAGAAAGATTCTTCCAAGCTCCGGCTCTGAGCGTTCGTACGATAGAGCACTGCACAGTCTGAGTATGTATACCCTTGCTCAGCCACCATGCGATCAATTGTCTGGATCACGAACTGCCCTTCAGCTAGTTCGTCTGAAACCTGTTGGATGATCAGCTTCTCACCATTCCCCTTCTCGGTGAAAAGGTGCTTATTTGTCCGGATGGTATTCTTAGTAATTACACTGTGGGCCGCATCAAGAATGTGTTGGGTAGAGCGATAATTTTGCTCGAGCTTGATGACTTTGGCGTTGGGATAATCCGTTTCGAAGTTCAAAATATTTTCGTAATTTGCACCTCGCCAACTGTAAATCGATTGCCAGTCATCCCCAACTACGCAAATATTTTTATGGATTTTTGTCAAGAGACCAATCATCCGGTACTGGGCGTGGTTAGTGTCCTGGTACTCGTCAACTAAGATGTAGCCAAACTGCTGTTGGTAGCGCTCGGCTATCTCCGGCTCCGACTCAAGCAAGCGTACCACCTGGCCAATAATGTCATCGAAGTCCAGCGCACCATTCTCGCGCAAGCGCTTCTGGTACTCAGGATAGATAAGAGCGGCCGTAGTCTGCGCTTGCCCCTGCGCCAACTTAGCGTACTCACTCGGTCCGACTAGTTCATTCTTAGCCCCCGAGATGAGACTGCGCATGGCTTGAGGTGAAAAGACTTTCTCTTCGATCCCAAGATCCTTACAAACTAATTTCACCACCGCCTGAGCATCGGCTTCGTCGTAGATCACAAAGCTCGATGGGTAACCCAAGTACATAGCTTCACGGCGTAAAAATCGTACCGCAATCGAGTGAAATGTACCGAGAAAGGGCAAAAAGGTACGATCATCGGCCGCTCGACCGAGCAAGCCATTGATTCGGATGCGCATCTCTGTAGCAGCCTTATTCGTGAAGGTTACAGCTAGAATATTACTGGGATGAACCTTCTTCTCCTCCACGAGGTATGCGATGCGATGAGTCAGTGTTTTTGTCTTGCCACTTCCAGCTCCAGCCAACATCAAAACTGCCCCCTCGGTCGTGAGCACCCCCTGACGCTGAGCGTCATTCAAATCTTGCAGCAGCGCATGTGTCATTCCTACTATTGTATAGGCTCTCGCCAATCACCGAAAGGCGTACGAAAGTAGTTAAGCCTATAGAAAAATCCAGTATACTAGAGGTACTATGCCTGCACTCGAATCATCCCCGCAGCCAGTCGAAAATAATCCGACTCCGAGCTCAACCCCTGCACCCAACCCTTTCTCGAAGAGTCTCTCCGAACAACCAACTGGTCAGAGCACATCCGGCTTCACGCCCAGTGGCCCGCCACCAATTGGTGATGATGGCGGATCGGGTAAGAAAAAATATTTCATCATCGCTGGCATTGCCGTAGCACTTTTAGCACTCATCATCCTCATCCCGACAACTATTCTGACCTTCGATCGTAATCAGAAACGTTACACACCCACACCCACACCACTACCCGCCAATAACGTACCGCAAGTTGATCCCGCCGCTCGATCTGACCTCAAGCAACAATTCTTCCTCAAGGCTACGACCACAACCCGGACGGCCTACGACCTGACTGTGACCGTCCCCACCGCCTGGAGCACTAGCTTCTCGACGGCGCCAACGGCTGACTACCCATGGGAATCAAGCCTGCTGGCCACCGCACTCGTTACCCGGTTCTCACCGTTATCTTCCGCCAATCCATCTGCACCAGCTAAGAATTATCTAGCTATCATAGATATTAGTGATTGGTTGACGAACGATAAGAACAAAATTCCCTTTCCCGCCGCCACCAAGCAAGGCTGGTATGCGACGTTGCGCGGTATAACGGCCGAAACCGCTGCCAGTGCCGGCGCCAGTCTGCCAAATCCACGAGCAGCCAGTGAACCGGGTGGTCGGCAAAAGATTACCTACATTAGCACCAAAGATAAGCAGCTGCACGGTATCAGCTACCTGACTCTCTTCAGTGATAAAGGCTATGATCCACAGCAAGTCACGATGATGGCCGGGGTACTCGACAAGCGCAACGTGGTTATCTATGGGGTACAGGGTGTCCGTGATAAGCGCTGGTCGGAACTCTTGGCCCTGCAGACCTCTCGTGATCCAAGCTTTAACGACCAACTCAACCAGGCTATCACTGCTTTCAAGGCTGGTACCATCAGTGATGACGCCCAAGCTATTCAAAAAGAAATGCTTGAATCCATCAATACCATAGTCATCACCCGCACCGGGCAAGAAGCCGGCACTGTCCAATAGCCTTCACTCCTTTACAAGGCCAGGCCTACTAGTAGGCCTGGCCTTGTAAAGGAGTGAGCTGGACTCTTGTGCAAACTCGCATATTCGTAATATGATCGGTATACAAGGGGGAAATATGCCAAGTCGTCATACGAGAAAGATTGATGTTCAAGAAAGTTATTACCATATTTATAATCGAGGCATCAATAAACATACTATCTTCCACGATCCAAATGATTACAAAGTTTTTCTTAACCTATTCAAGCGATATCTTTCGACATTAGTCCAATGTGATTTAAGTGGACGCCCATATCGACATCTTTATGGAAAACTGGAGCTGCTGTGTTTTTGCCTGATGACAAATCATTTTCATCTACTTATCTACCAAGTTGAAGCAAAATCAATGTCGCAGCTCATGCATGTGCTACTCACTAGCTATACGCGATATTACAATCACAAATATGGGCGCCGTGGACCACTCTTCGAGAGTCGGTATAAGGCGATACTCTTGAGGAGACAGGCACATTTTCAGCATATCAGTAAATATATTCATCTCAATCCGCCCGGCTGGCAAACCTACTCGTACTCTAGCATCCATTATTACCTGAGCAATCAATCTGCAGACTGGATTCGGCCGAAAAGGATAGTTGAGTCATTTAGTCACAAACAAGAATACATAAATTTTCTCACTAATAATTAGGCCTCATTTTGCAAGGCCAGGCCTACTAGTAGGCCTGGCCTTGCAAAGGTTATTGCTTGTCGGTACGAGAGCGCTCGATCAGCTTGAGGGCTTCGGCTTTGTTGGCCCAGCCAGAGATAGTGACCGTTTTGCCTTTTAAGTCTTTGTAGTGCTCAAAGCTGTGCTGCACGGCTTTCTTCCAGTGGCCTGGTACATCATCAATATCTTGAATGTGACGGTGGAACTCATCATCATCAGCCACCACCACGAGCTTTTCGTCATTCTCGCCATCATCAACCATCTTCATATAGCCAATCACCCGGCTTGGCACAACCACCCCAGATGGAACACTTTCATGGATTATTAGTAAGGCATCAAGAGCATCACCATCATCACCAAGGGTGTCAGGCACCATGCCGTAATCGGCACCGTCAGAATTATTAAGGAAGGTCTGCTGAACGCGGTCTAAGAAGATGACGCCAGTGTCCTTATCCAGTTCATACTTATTATGCGACCGGCGACTGGTCTCGATAATGACATTAACAACTTCAGGGGCATTGTCGCCAATGCGGACGTTTTTGAGAGACATAGTTACTCCATTCTTCCAGATAATTACCTATTAAGAGTAAAGAATAGCTACAAACTATTCAATACATTTGAACAACCACATACCAACTTGCGGCACCCAGGCTGATTACCAGCCAACGCCTCCAGACCGAGATGATAGCCACTAGGTGCGTAATACAAAGCCCAACTAAGACCTGCACGATGAATACCTCTTGTGGCGCCGGTGAGACACTCATGAATCACAAAAGTGACCAGTCAATAAAAGTAAAACCAATTACAATCAGAAGGGCTATAATGCTTGCTAGACTTGTCCCCCAATACACTAACCTTTGACGTACGTTACCCGACGTAGTCTTCGCGCTGGCCTTAGCCGGCATCATTGACGATCTTCGCGAAGTCCTTGTAATTCAAACTAGCTCCTCCCACCAAGCAACCGTCACAGTCCTTGAGGCCAAGATACATACCGGCTGAATCACCCTTCACGGAACCGCCATAGAGCAACGGTATCTTGTCTGCTAAAGCTCGATCATGGCGGGTGGCAAACCAGTCGCGAATAAAAGCAAACATAGCTTCGGCGTCGCGAGGATTAGCATTCTCTCCCGTACCAATCGCCCAGACTGGTTCGTAAGCAATAATCACCTGCTCAAGCTCCTCGACAGTCAGGAGACTCAAACCAGCCTCAAGTTGGTCAGCCACAACTTGCTTAGCGTGCCCATCATCACGCTCACTCTTGGTCTCGCCGACACAGAGAACTGGCCGCACGTCATGGCGCAAGGCCGCGCTGACCTTCTGAGCAATCAAGCCATCGCGCTCATGGAAGATATGACGTCGCTCGGAGTGACCAACGATCAGAAATTCCACATAATCCTTAAGCATAGCCACACTCATCTCGCCCGTATAGGCGCCCTCATCCATTGGGAAGGCATTTTGAGCACCTAGCTGAAAGTGCTTATGCCCTTTGATCTCAGCCCAGGTCACGGCCAGCGAAATAATTGGCGGACACAATACAACTTCGACCTGTGGAGGTACGGTCGGCAACTCCTTGACCAAGCGCGAGCTCAAGAGTCGCGCTTCCTTAGGCGCAGCGTGCATCTTCCAGTTGCCTATGATGTATGTCCGACGTGTCATTGTTCTTATTATATCCCGAACTTACTTATGCCTTCAAAAACTATACCGTCAAAATCCGGACGGTATCAGTCGCCCCTGACCGACCAGCGTGGGTACCAAAGACCGCTACGACCTGATCGCCGGCTTTGATCGCCCGCCTTTCCCTGAGCTTCTTCAAAACATTAGCACTAACATAGCGTGTCTTGCGTACTTTAAATGGCTTTGACCCCCAAACAATCGCCAACTGGTTACAGACTCGTTCGCTGAATGAAGCCATAATAATCGCCATGTCCGGACGCGTCGCCGCCACTGCTCGAGCCGTGTCGCCGCTAGCGGTCTCGGCCAGAATCAGCTTAGCCCCAACGTGGCGAGCTAGCATGACCGCCGCTAAGCTCAAGGCGTCCTGCGTGTCGTCGGCTGCCGTCAGTCCCCGCTCACGCCCCAGCTCCTTTACTTCGCGCATATATTGCTCAGTCGTCAGGATAATCCTCTTCATCATCTTGACCGTCTCGACGGGGTGAGTACCAATAGCGGTCTCTCCCGAGAGCATGACCGAGTCAACTCCCAGCGACACAGCCGTAGCCACGTCATTTGCCTCTGCCCGAGTTGGCTGCGGACTCGTAATCATACTCTCTAGCATCTGAGTCGCCATAATCACCGGCTTGGCCTCTTCGCGCGCAATATGGATAATTTTACGACCAATAATCGGAACGGCTTGTGGACTTGTCTCAGTAGCTAGGTCGCCACGAGCTATCATCACGACATCAGCGGCCTTAATAATCTCATGTAAGTTATCAGCAGCTGAGCCAGTCTCAATCTTCACAATCACCTGGACCGGCTTGCGCCGCTTAGCAATGATATCCTTCAGCTTCTCGACATCACGGGCTGTGTGCACAAACGACAGCGCCACATAATCAATGTCTTGGGTCAAGCCGAAGCGCAAGTCGGCCAAATCCTTTTCAGTTAGGCGCTGATTATGAAACACCGTATCAGGAAGATTAATGCCATGATTACTGCCAAACTTCCCGCCGCTCGTAACTGCCGCCGTCACCGTTCCTGACTGTAAACGCTCAATTCTAGCCGTGATTTGGCCATCGCGAATAAATAATCTATCGCCGACTTTAACCGCCCTAGATATATCGTACTGTACCGGAATAATGCCGCTACGCTGATAACTTGCACCGAATCGGAGTTTGATAATATCGCCGGCGTGTACCTCGATCGTATCCGGCAGTTCACCAACACGGATTTTTGGACCCTGTAAGTCCTGGATGATAGCCACTGCTCGATCGAGCTTCTTGGCTGCCGCTCGGACATTTTGAATGACAGCTGCATGACTTTCATGGGTGCCGTGCGAAAAATTCAGCCGGATCCCATTCACACCCGCCATTAAGAGCGGCTCAATTTTGGCTTCGCTAGCGGGGCCGACCGTAGCAATAATCTTCGTCTTCTTATAGTGGGTGGCGGATATAGTGGTCATGGTTATAGTATAACGAAATATTATTCGTGCAAACGACTTAAAATTAGCTTTTATCTATTAATGTGAGCCAATTGGTCTGCGCTTAGAGGATCATTATACCTGAATAAGCTTATGATTACGTAATAAAAATCACTTGACGTATATATATTATTATTATATTATATATACGTCAGCTATATCCGCACCTATGAATTTAAGGAGCCCGATGGCACCTAGGCCATATTACGATCGCCCCCGAGGCGTTGAAGCCTCCCGCACCATAGCCCTCATCTTGGCGATTA
>CAZHSY010000014.1:0-15817 GCA_964535385.1 uncultured Candidatus Saccharibacteria bacterium | reverse complement strand
GAGCGACAGCCTTTTAAGCTGTGCGTCCTGGGTTCGAATCCCAGTAGGCCCTCCAGAATAAAGCCCTAGCTTCAGCTGGGGTTTTATTTTGGAGGTTTAGCTAGATTCGAACCCAGGACCCGGATCCGTCATAGACGGAGACGGTAGTCCTGGGTCGGCGGAGCAAAGCCACGCGCAGAAGCTCGCTTCGAGCATGGCTGCAGCGGAGAAGGCTTGGCCGCTATCCCAGTAGGTTCATATCCAGTTTTCTATATATAAAAACCTCGCACCGACATACGTCAGTGCGAGGTGTGAACACTCGTTAGAGAGCCGGGATGATACCGGCTCGGACAAGCTCATTCACTTCACGGTCATTGGCGGGATTGAACTTACCGGCCGCGAAGTAATCGATGCGCTCGGGATGATCCGCCAACATCTCCCAGATGGTCAGATTACCTTCAGCGTAGATCAGGTCCTTGCCGAAGTAGGCGCCAGGCGTCTGGCAATCCGTCCCGCGAAAAATCCGGTAGGTACGGATCCAGGCCCGCTCCTCGGGCGATTCTTTGGAACGTTCGGCAAGCGAGGTTTCTGCCTCGAGCAGCTGGTAGTAGAGAACGAGAATCTCGTACACGGCCCGAAAGTCTCGTGGTTCGCCGTCGATCAGACCGGCAGCCAGACCGATACCAAGATAAGCCTCTTCACCGACATGGTTGGTTACCGCGCCGGTAATACCCTGCTGAACGGCTGTTGCCACCCCTTCTTCGATGAAGGGGTTGGTTGCGGTACCGTTGTAGAGGAGATAGTAACCCGTCGCCGTTCCCTGCCACATGCGCCAGGCGTGCAGCAGTTCATGGGCAGCGACGGCTCGAGCACGCTTAGCCGGAAGTTCTTGCGTAGCCGGTACGAAGATACGACGCTTCGTGTCATTGGTTGAACAGCGGGCCTGCTTGTTGGTCACCTCAGCCTGCCAGCCCTCCATGCCGCGATGGTCAAAGGCCTGTTGCAACTGATGCGCAAAGTACTCCGGCGGCCAGTAACCAGTGTGACGATAACGACTGGGCAAGCCCATTCGATCACACAGCTCGAGCAAAGGTTCTTGCAGATCGCGTATCAACCTCTGGCTGGGCAAAAGCGACATACCATCGCTGGTCGGCAGAATTTCGTGCAGCAGCTCAGCGTACGAGCTCGTCCGATCACTACCGAGGCGACGCTCTAGACTCCAGAGGATGCTCTGGTAAATATCCTCTCGAGGAGTAAAGCCGTGACTGCTGTTTCGCTCAGCGAAAGCCGCCATATCACGCGCACGAGCAGCCTGCGCCAAACGAATAGCGTTGCGCAATCGCGTAAGCGAATCGTTGTACAGACGAGCTATCGGTGAGGCATCGATTAAGGCAGTCAGTTCGTTACCTGTTTCGAGAGCATTGTCCAGACGCTTGAGCTTGAGTGCAAATGGCTTACCTTTCATGCCTGGATATGTGAAGTGCGGATTGCGCACCTGCCCAGTCATGAAGAGCTGCTTCTGCTCTTCAAGCTGCCGGGCGTCGGGGCGGAAGTAACCAACGAAGTTCGTCACACAAGCTTTCGCTAGGCGCGCGAAAGCCGCATCTTTCCACTCTTGAGGCATGGTAGCCCCTCTCTGATTCGAAGGTACGAATAAAGATGTATTTTACTATTTTTTTAGTAAATAGTCAATTAAAATCTTGGAGACCCTACGCCCCGATCGTATCGCGGCGGCGCTTACCCTGCGCCCGCTGGACGACGTACTCCACCATCTTGCTAGCGATGTCTTCGCCAGTCTGAGCTTCGATGCCTTCGAGGCCTGGTGAGCTATTTACTTCAAGCACGAGTGGGCCGCGCTTAGAGCGAATCAGGTCAACACCAGCAATCGACATACCGAGCGTCGAGGCAGCTTTCAGGGCTACGTTCTGCTCCTTTTTCGTCAGCTCAACCGAAGTAGACTCTCCGCCCCGGTGGAGATTAGACCGGAAGTCACCCTCCGCACCCTTGCGCATCATAGCGCCGACGATCTTGCCACCGACAACGATCACGCGGATATCAGCTCCATCAGCTTCTTCAATGAATTCCTGCAAAATAATGCTGGCGTTGATAGAGTTAAACGCTTCGATGACTGACTTAGCAGCCTTCTTCGTCTCGGCCAGAACCACACCTTTGCCCTGTGTACTTTCGAGCAATTTTACGATAACCGGAGCACCCCCGACGAGCTCAACGAGTTCACCAGCATCGGCTGTCTGAGCTGCAAAAACAGTCTTCGGAATGCCCACCCCAGACCGAGCCAGGAGTTGCATCGAGCGCAGCTTATCACGACTCCGCACCAGTGCCAGTGAGCTGGTCGAAGCGTAGGCCCGCATCATTTCAAACTGGCGAATGACGGCCGCTCCATACATGGTATAACGAGCTGCAATACGAGGGATGACCGCGTGCACATCATCGATAGCCGTACCCTCAAGGTGCACACTCGGATGGCGACTCTCCATCGCCATATAGGCCTTCGTGTAATCAACTACCAACGGGTCATGACCAAGCTGGGTCGCGGCCTCCACCAAGCGCTGCGTGGAGTAGTTCTTCTTTCCGGCTGATAAAATTGCAACTTTCATTTTGTAGGATCCTTTATCTCTATAATGCGACTGATTAAATTATACGAATAAACTAACGTGATACATCGATCACATACCGATTACGCAAGAATTTGCGGCCCAGCAGAATAGGTGCCTTCATCTGACTACGATCAGCTAAAGTAAACTCGGCCTCAACCTTCTTATCGCCGGCCAGCTGAATACTGGTTGTAATTACGTAACGTGTCTGCGATTCACCAAATGAATTCACTACTCGGGTCTTAGCGAAATCTCTGACTGTAATGAGTGTATCACTATACAGCTCATGCTGGGGGTCGAGCAATTTAAACGACAGATAGTTACGTCGCCCGCTATGAAAGACCTCGATGTCACTCACGTGCAAGGCATTCTTATACGCGCCCGTGTCAGCCTTAGCAACCACGCCGGACATATCGAAATCCGGTAGACTGACTTGAGTCTTCCGACCGAGAACTGGTAATGGGGTTACGGTCTTGTGTTGTGCACTCATAACTTCGCTCCTTCTAGATCGGCAAAGAAGCCTTGCTTCCGACGGCGCCAGGAACCAACTTGTCGAACTAATGTCTCTTCCGTCTTAACTGACGCGGGCAGTAGGTATTTTATAGCTTCTTCCATGTAAATGTCACCCTGCGAGCCCTTAAAGAGCACCGTATCGGTGCCGGCTACAATAGACTTCAGGCATAAACCGACTTGATTTGAGCGAGAAAAGCCATGGATCTTGTCAGTCGGCATGCCAGCCCGCTTGGCGGCCGGGATAAGATCACGCTGGGCCACTGCGCCAACCACGATCAACTCATCAGCTACCTCGGCAGCGCGTCGTCCGACTGCCTGGTGAGCAGCTACCGAACCACTTCCGAGCTCATTCATACTACCAAGCACAGCAATTTTCCGACCAGAGAAGCTTGCCAACGTATCCAGTGCGGCCGTCACAGTCTGAGGGGAAGCATTAAATGTATCGTCAAGCAATAAAGCGCCCGACTCAGCTCGCAAAGGGTTCATTCGCCCCTGAACCGGCTTCAGCGTCGAGACTGCCTGCGCGATATCGGCAAGCTTCCAACCCGAAGCGTCTGCCACAGCCACAGCTGCTGCCACAGCATTCAGCGACTGCTCGGCAACCATATAGGTCGTAACGTTCACCGATCGCTTCCCGACCCACAGCCGTGCGTCGAGAGTTCCGGCACGATTACGTCGTATATGAGTAAAATGCACAAACCCAGTCTGTACACCAAACCCTTGCCCAGCCTGGGCTCGAGAATCGTCAGCGAGATCAGCAAAGTCGGCATTATAGAGTACTTGGTGGGCGGGTTTGACGAGTCGCCAGACGGCCCGAACTACGCGATCGTATGTCTTAAAGTAGCTCATATGAGCTGGCGAGACACCCGTGATCAAGCCAATCTCTGGCTTCAAGAGCTGTGCTAGTTTCTCCAACGTACTATAGCGGCTCTCGGCTAATTCGAGGACAACGATCTTATATGGATAGTCGGTAGTGCGTTGATAGGCCTGCCACAACGTTGGTACCCAGCTTCGCCAACGACGGCTGTGGGGTGGGGTTTCCAGGCCAAAGAAGGCTAATCGAACGGCTCGGTCGGAGTTGCGATTCTTATCATCGATATAGAGCGTGGCACGTGTCGCCAAAAGCTGACTGATTGCTACCTTCGCCGATGTCTTGCCAATCGTCCCAGTCACGACTATCACTTGGATGTCATGACGCTGCCGAGTGCGCAGGATCAGTCGATCCAGAATGCGAGCAATCTGATTGATTTTAAAACGTCGATACCGATACAGTAGCTGATCCATAGCTGCTCCTTTCTACCCCTTTATTAAAAAATAACCACCCCGTGTAAGTGGTTACCGCTGTTTCACACATGAATTTACATTATTATAGTATAAATTGCTTAATATTACAAGGTTTTTAGCGCTTTTTCTTACCCTTTTTCCCCTTCTTACCATCATCCTCGAGTTTCGGTTTTTTCTTCCAGACTGAGAGTAGTATTAACCAAGCCAGTAAGCCACTCAGCCAGTACAGCTTATTGTTGACAGCAATTGCCACCAGATTAAAATCCGTTGACATCTGCTCGCGTACGCCATTCGGCAGGTACGACTGCGTGTAGGCTACAACCGTAGCTGCCAGAAGCAGGGCCAAGATAAAACTACGAATTGAGAAATGACCACCAACCGAAACTGACTTACCGAGTGAAAGTGGCACAGCTACGATTAGAAGGAGGGCTAGCTGCACCATTGCCGGATCAGTTAACTTAAGTACGCTACTGGTTTGCGTCATCGCAAACTGCGTCAACTGATCAGCTGCGAAGAGGCCAGCAATGATAGCCAAGGCAATTCGCCTGAGGCGGGTCTCACCAAACAGAAACGCCAGTAGCAAGCAGCCTCCAACCACGATAAAGATGTAGAGATTCGCATTGAGTACGAAATTACCAAATTGCATATGTTTACATTATACCTTGAACACATGTATAGCCAGCTGTTTTGACGACAGCCAGATGGCCACCTATAATTACCCCATCCTATCCACTGGAAGAAGGAAGCACCCTTGCAGCACATTACGAACCAGGCCACTGAGCTTCTCGGTACCGGCTTGCACTACCACACGATCACCTTCCGTCCGCCACCGGAATCTTTCCAGCAGGCCTACGATTGGCTGATGAACTTCGCCTACCAATGTTCCCGCCCAGAAGTTGTCGATCGGCTAGATCCGGCGATCAAAGCCCAACTCCAGCAAGTGATTTACGCCACTCCCGAGAGCCAGGCCTATCGCCTGCTCAAAGCTGACCGAGGCCTGGATAACATCGACATCTTAAGTCTTGGCGATCTGTTGGCGGCCTACTTCACCACCCTGCCTGGCTATGAGTTCATGGATCTACTTGGAGAGCTAGATGCTCTGTTTGATCTACTCATCTACAACTTCTCTCCCATCGAAGTTCCCTCCCTCTCGTAAGGGAGGTTTTTTATAAACTCACTTGTAAAATCAAAATTTCTCACTACAATAGATCCATCGTTCCTTCCCAACCTGAAGAGGTGAATATGACAGATTCTGATGGTCTAGACTTCCGACTCGAGATCCATACCAGCTCCATCGAAGGCAGGGCAACCCCAGCCGAAAACTGGTCATGGATCAGACTGGAAGTAGAACAGGTTGACGGAGATAACCTCGCGACCCTCGGCAACGACTTCATGATCGCCATCTATAATCTTTTCGCCACCCTACCGCATGTGCATCAGCCAAGCCTCCTGCACCACTCAATGCAAGCCTTTCATTTCACCTATGACTATGCGGGCAACCCCGAGCTACTGTCTGTGGTGATCAATTGCCTTCTCGATGGGATAAGTTGCATAGCCGACTCGTATGAGCAATCGGGCTTCACCTGTCCACTCATGACAAGCCATGCCATAGATGAAGTAATTGATTTTGACTTCTACCTCACGTACCAAGTCGAGGAAGGCCCCAGTGCCCGGGGAACCTGCTGGTACACGATCTATGGAATCGTGATCAGCGACGCAAGCATGGATACAGATATACGCGAATACCTTGATGCGGCCCTAATCGAATTTTGCCAGACACAGTCCTGGATTAGCCGGAGCCGCGGCTACGCCAGCGGCGAACGCTCATTTGCGGTCAGCCTCGAATGTCTAGCCGAAGACTTCAGCGATGACTGCATGGAGGTCTTAATGGCGACCATTCATCAGGGCTAATGATATAGACTTCGATAGGCAGATCTCCTTATGACCGGAATGATTTTGTTCCGGTTTTTTCTTGTAGAAAGTCGAGGGAATTCATTACAATAATAAGGCTTGCACCACTCACGAAACGAGTAACTATGACCAAGAAAACTAATCGCACGCGCCTCGACGACCCCACCCCTAGTCACTCGAAGTCGGCACCACTAGCCAACAACCATCGTTTGTTTAGACTCGAAATCGAGCCGCTACAAACATCCGATGAAGCTACCGATTCACCTTGCTTCCGAGGCCGTGTCCTGCATGAGGGTGGCCCCAAACTAACCCTTCAAGAGGGTAATCGCTGGGGTCGAGCCCTCTGCAATGAGCTCATCCGGGTCGGTGTCGCCAAGGACATCGCTACCGGTTTCACCGGCTTCCACGAATCAAGCTTTGAGTTTCTATACATCGGTGTAGACGACCCTGAACAGATTGGCCTGAAGCGTGCGGTTCGTAGTTTTCTCGTCGGACAGCTCGGCCACATAACGGTGGGCTAAGTCGTGTTATAACACACGCCCCGGATCTTCGGGTCCGGAGCGCTTTCTTACTTAAACAGGCCTTTTTTCTTACTCGCCTGTCGGTACTCCTCTAGGAGAGTGCGCTGCTTAGTAGTCAACTTGCTAGGCACTATGATCTCGATCTCCACTAGGTGGTCACCATGGCGATGCGACCCAGGGACCGGCATTCCCTTACCACTCAGCTTGAGCATGCGACCCGGCTGAGTACCGGCAGGGACTTTGATCGTCACCTCACCTGTCAACGTTTTAATGTCTACTTCACTACCGAGAGCCGCATCTACCATATCGACTTCAATACGGCTTATTAAGTGAGGCCCCTGACGGGTAAAATCTTTTGGCTCACGAACGCTGACCTGCACATATAGATCGCCCCGCTGATCTCCAGCACCTCGCTCGCCACGACCAGCCAGACGAACCGATTGGCCAGTGTCTATACCAGCTGGAATTTTTACTTTGACCGTCTCGCTCTTCCGCTCACCTGTCGTCCGATCCATAATCCGCAAGCTCAGCTCACGAGTCGTGCCCTTTACGGCCTCTTCAAAGTCAATTGCAATTGCAACCTGTACATCTCGTGGACGATTGCGCATGCCACCAAAGATCTCGCTGAAGATATCACCGAAGCCAGCCCCGCCGGCACCACCCGCCCCAAAATCAAAATGCATGCCGCCAAAATCAAAGCCATCGGCACCGCCGAAGCCACTGCCATATGGGTTTTGACCACCACTTGGATTGGCCGCACCAGCCGCGTGGCCAAATTGATCATAGGCGGCTTTCTTCTTGTCATCCGACAAGACTTCGTAAGCCTCGTTGACTTCCTTAAACTTCGCCTCATCACCACTCTCACGATCAGGGTGATGTTTTAACGCCGCCTTCTTAAAGGCCTTCTTGATCTCATCTTGGTTGGCACCACGAGCAACGCCGAGCACTTCATAATAATCTCGTTTTTCGGCCATGAGCTACTTCTTCTCTCGCGGTTTGCGACTTGGTTTGGCTGGTGGGAGAGGTGGCAAAATACTTGCCAGTCGCGAGCCAGTCACGGCTCCAGCTGGTTGTTGGTGCCCAGAATTACGAGACTGTTCAGTCCGCCCGGTGGGTTTTTTAGACGTTTGTCCAGATGCTTGTCTGGTGGGTCGCTTCGAAGTTTGCTTCGGGGATGTTTCAGAGACTTTCTCAGTTCCTTGTCGAGGAACCTTCTTGGCGGTCGATGCGTTTGATTTGTGTGGCTTAACTGGCTCTGGGGATGTATGGGTATATGGTTTCTCGGGTATCGGCTGGACTTGAGTCTTAACCTTGGCCTTAGGCTTCGGCGCCAAGACGGCCGCGGCTAATTTAGTCGTCACTGTAAAACGCTGGCTGGCAATCCTTGACAGAGCAGCATTACTCACCCCACGAAAGCCCACGTAAACTAAATCTGATCCGCGCCGTTTGGCTTCCTCGACGGCTGGCATCAAGTCACCATCAGAGCTCAAGAGTACCAAACGTACATTGTCGCCCGAGCTACGAATCAAGTCAGTTGCCAATTGCACATCGACTCCCTTCTCGGTAAGAACTGGCTCACGATGACCGCACTCTTGGCAGGGCTTACCGTCACGAACCAATAAGTGGCCGGCTTCAACGAACTCGATCCGCTGATCAGTCAAAGCTTGCTTCCAGACCTCGGCATCAGCCGCATAGCGCTCAGTGCGCTCCTTGAGCTCCGGCGTGCGATCAATAATGTGCACCTTCGAAGCATAGTAGCGGATGCTGGCCTGCTTGATCGTCTCGTCCTGCAGAGTATTCGCGAGCAAGGCTCGGATATTCACCCGCGATAATTCATCGCGATATTTAACCAAGCGGCGCTTTGCCAGCGTATCGCGCAACTGGTAAACAAAGTTCTCGCCATCAATAAAAATTATAGTTTTCACTTCTTTCCTACTTTCTGAGGATTATTAAAACGATAAGCTATGAAGCTAGCTACTCCAGCGCCAATAAAACTGAGGGCCGCCAGGTCATAGGGATGATAGCGCAGGTATTCAGTGGGGCCAACACAATCAATGAAGCTCTGGCCTTCATCGCGCTTTGGCCACCACTCTGTCACGAGATACACATCTGTCCAGGTGTTTTTGTAGAGGTTGATTTCATCACCGCTAGCGCACGACTGGCTGACCTGCTCACTCACCACCGTGGTCGCAAAGTACCCGGTAGTGAGGAGCAGGATAGCAGCTAGTATGGGAGCGATGATTTGCTTCAAAGTTTACTTCTTATCGTCGACGACTTCGCCTTCTTCAGCTTCGTCAGAACCATGATCGGCTTTTTTATCGTCCGTGTCAGCTGATTCTGCAGTCTTGGCTTCGCCTTCGGCACCAGCTGCCTCTTCTTGCTTGTACATGGCCTCACCGATCTTAGCCAGTTTATCAGATAAGTCCGATGTCAGCTTCTTGAGCTCTTCGGCACCTGGCTCACTTTCACCAAGCTTATCCTTGAGGGCTTTGGTAGCTTCTTCGACATCTTTCTTGATCGATTCATCGATCTTGTCGCCAGCGTCCTTCAGGCTCTTCTCGGCCGTGTAGACCATGGTGTCGGCGTGATTCTTAGCTTCGACTTGTTCTTTCTTCTGCTTGTCTTCCTCAGCGTGCGACTCAGCATCTTGCTGCATTTTCTTGATCTCGTCATCGGAGAGATTGGCAGAGTTCTGAATCGTGATCTTCTGCTCTTTTCCAGTCGCCTTGTCCTTGGCCGATACACTGACGATACCATTGGCGTCGATGTTGTAGCTAACCTCGATCTGAGGCACACCACGCGGAGCTGGCGGAATACCATCGAGAATGAAGCGTCCGAGGACTTTATTGTCAGCAGCCATTTCGCGCTCACCTTGCAAAACAACGATTTCGACCGATGGCTGATTATCAGCTGCGGTTGAGAAGACCTGGGTCTTGCTGGTTGGGATGGTTGTATTGCGCTCGATCAGTTTAGTCATGACCGAACCCATGGTCTCAATACCAAGTGAGAGAGGCGTAACGTCGAGCAAGAGCACGTCTTTGACATCTCCACCAAGCACACCACCTTGAATAGCAGCACCAATGGCTACCACTTCGTCTGGGTTCACGCCTTGGAGTGGTTTCTTACCGAAGAACTCTTCGACCTTCTTCTGCACCAGCGGCATACGGGTCATACCACCGACCAGAATGACTTCATTGATCGCGCCCTTGTCATAACCGGCATCCTTGAGGGCGGCGGCGCATGGTTTGAGGGTATCATCAACTAGTCCGCCAACTAACTCCTCGAGCTTAGCCCGACTAAGCGTGATATTCAGGTGCTTCGGACCACTGGCGTCAGCTGTGATGAAGGGAATGTTAATCTCACTCTCTTGAGTGGTTGAGAGCTCAATCTTAGCCTTCTCGGCAGCTTCCTTGAGACGTTGCATAGCCGCCTTGTCAGCCTTGAGATCAATGCCTTGATCCTTCTTGAACTCCTCTACCAGCCAGCTAATGATCGTGTTGTCGAAGTCATCGCCACCGAGGTGGGTGTCACCGTTTGTCGATTTTACTTCGAAGACACCATCACCAAGTTCCAGAACCGAAACATCAAAGGTACCGCCACCAAGATCGTAAACGACGATCTTTTCTTCGGCCTTCTTGTCCAAACCGTAGGCTAGTGCCGCGGCAGTTGGCTCGTTGATAATGCGTTTTACTTCTAAGCCAGCAATCTTACCAGCATCCTTAGTGGCTTGTCGCTGAGCATCGTTAAAGTAAGCTGGGACGGTAATAACAGCTTCTGTCACTGTGTCGCCCAGGTACTTCTCGGCGTCAGCCTTGAGCTTGCCAAGAATCATAGCGCTGACTTCTTCAGGAGTGTAATCCTTGTCACCCATTTTTACTTTAACGTGACCATCAGCCTTAACGATCTGATATGGCATTAATTCCATATCGCGCTTGATCTCTGGGTCATCAATCGTCCGACCAATCAGGCGTTTAACTGAGAAGATCGTATTGTCCGGATTAATCACGGCCTGACGCTTAGCCACCTGACCAACCAACCGCTCACCGTTCTTATTGACGGCTACGACCGACGGGGTCGTCCGTGCACCTTCGATATTTGTAATAACCGTCGGGTCACCACCTTCCATCACAGCCATTGCTGAGTTAGTGGTTCCGAGGTCAATTCCAATAATTTTTGCCATAATTTACTCCTTTTCTGGCTTACTGTCTGCAATTTCAGTCAAAGATCGCTTGGCGGAACGGCCGGTTAAGAAGACCAGGCCTATCATAACAATGATGCCAAGCACCCCAAGCCCGAGTGCAAACTTAAAAACTGCTAATGAAACTTTAAATAACAACACAGACAGAATAATCGCTACGATGACCAAACCAAAAACCTTTAAGCCATTTTTCATCAGGCTAATTCCCCTTCATCATACGGTTGAGCACCAGAGCTCACCTTGACGGTGGCCGGCCGTACCACACGATCGCCAATCATATAGCCAGGCGTCAATGTCTCGAGCACGATCCCCTCCGGCTTGTCAGAGGCCAGATACTCGAGAGCCTCGTGCTCAGTGGCGTCAAATTCCTGACCAGTTGGGTTGAACTTCCTCACCCCCATCTCGTCTAGAATCTGTTCCAGCTGAGTGCCGACATAGCTCATACCTTGTGCCCAGGGGTCAGCCTGCAAATGCTCAGGCAAGTGCGTCGCAGCCCGGTCGAAGTTATCAAGCGCTGGCAAGAGGTCAGTCAGGACGGATAGCTTGGCTGAATCCATAAGTTCTACACGCTCGCCAGCTACACGCTTCTTATAATTTTCAAAGTCGGCCTGCACGCGCTGCAAGTCAGCTGTCAGCTCGGCTACTTGATCTTTTTTAACCTTGTCTGGCGCAGGCTTTGGCACCATTTTACTTACCTTAGGCATTTTCTCTTCTGATTTAGCCATTGAGTACCTCCTCTAGCTTGCGTCCAGTGAGCTCCACCAGACCAGTAACTTTTGCATAATCCTGACGAGTCGGACCAACTACTCCAACGTAAGAGTGCGGCGAATAGGGACCCTCGAACCGAGCAATAATCATCGCCATGCCACTTGAGCGGGCAAACGGATTCTCTTGTCCGATAAAAATACCCAAATCGCCCCGAAAACCACGACTGAAAAGCCATTCCGACATCGCATCTAGATAGCGTGCAGCGTTGGCCGCCTGGAGCTGCTCAACGAACTCTGGCTGTGAAAAGAGCTGATGTAAGCCGTGAAAGTAGACTGTATCAGTCAGTGTCGCAAAGGCCGTATTGCCAGTCAGATCCGAAAGTGTCTCGGTCGCAATCTTAACGGCGTGGTCAACCCGGTCCTTCAGACTAGCGACTCGTTTTTCCATTGTCATAACGGTACGTGCGGTCATCTCGCTACCGGAGAGGTTATTCACAAAATACCGATAGCCCTTATCTGTTGGTACTCGACCGGCTGAGATGTGTGGTTGGTAGATGAAGTCAAGCCGCTCCAGAGCCGCCATCTCGGCTCGGATGGTAGCTGAAGAAACATCAAACGTCTCGGCCAGGGCATGTGAGCCGACTGGCTCGGCTGATACTGCATATTGTCGGATGATTTCAGCCAGGATCTTAGCCTGGCGGTCAGTAATTTCAGCCATCGAGACTCCGTTACATAAGGTAGAAGCAGAGAGAGGAGTTTAAGGTTTAAAACGCTGTTGTCAGAGCGGCTTTAAGGAGGGTAAAACCCCTCTCTCACTAGTCTTCTTGCTGCACACATATTAGCACTTTGTTATGTTGAGTGCCAACATATCTATAATAGTAAAATTAGCACTCTCACGTCAAGAGTGCTAATTACTTTTTTACGATATTTTCTGAATCATGCAAAATATCGATTTTTTACTTGCCAAAATCCTTTTTCAATGGTACTATACTTGATCCTGTGCGAAAGCTCTGCTTTTCCACCAGGTTACAACCCATTATGAATGTAGCAAGTTTCGAACAACGCCGCCTCTTTGGCGCCCACCGACGTTCGCTGTATCGGAGTGCCTCACCTTGGACTCCTCGCGTCGAGCGAGCTCGTAGCGTGATGCCGGCCTTTAAGGCCTCTCTCACCATCATCGCCTGGTTTGCTATTGTTGCGCTTTGCTTCAACTCCGGCCAAAAAGACTTTGAAAGCCGAAGCCTATCCTTTCTTACGAACCCAGAGGTTCATACCACTTCACAAAGCTCAAAGTCGAAAGCTGCCAGCTCACAGAAGATTACTGCCACTACTAGTACGGCTGCTACCCTCGCTTCAACTGCCGAAACCGCTGCCGGCACCGTCCTACCCGCCACCGACGCCCCGAGTAGCGATGGCCCAAGTAATGCTGCTCAGTTCACCAGCTCAGGTTATTCATATGGTCACTGTACCTACTATGTAGCCAAGCGTCGGCCAATTCCTCAAAACTGGGGTAATGCCCGTGATTGGTTGCGCCGCTCCCAGGGAGCTGGCTTCATGACCGGTAATCACGCTCGCCCAGGTGCGATTGGTCAGACTACGGCAGGTCCTTATGGCCACGTCGTCTACGTCGAGCAAGTTGCCGATGGTAAAGTTTACGTTTCAGAAATGAATTACGTAGCCTGGAACGTGAAAAGCTATCGGTGGGCTGATGAAGCTGACTTTAGCTACATTTACTAGATACAAGATCCGCATATAATACAATTATCCATCGACCAACCTAGGGATTGGAGACCAATGGGTCACAGACAAAAAGGTAAGCGCATGAAGCGCAAAAAGTCATGGCATCGAGGGGGTGTTGAGACCAAGAAATACTTTCGCAGCACCAAGCAACTGGGAAAAGTCATCGACCCGGATATCGATTACACCCAGGCATCACCCGAACCAGTCAATTCTCATACGAGCAAGGCAAAACGACACGGAAAGTAATGTCGTATGCCAACCCGGCTCCTCGCACTTTAGCGAGGGGCCGTTCTTTTTCTATTGGTTATTAGCCACTACTGGAGGAGTTTGGGTAGGTCCCGTTGGCACCTGTCCCTCGGAGGCTCGCTCGATCACGTCAAGATAACTGGTACGCCAATGGTCAAACCGGCCCATCGCAAGGTCAGTTGTCGAGCGGACATACCCGTAGTACATCAGCCCAAGCATAGCTAGTAAAAGTAATCGCCAACGCATATTCCTCCGAATATACGAGCATGAGCTTTTTCGATGCAAGCAAGAGCAGTTTGTAAGAAACTAGACTGCTTTAAGTTAATCCCGCTTAATCAGCTGCATAAAGACATCGCTTGGAATCGAAACTTTACCGATTTGCTTCATGCGGGCCTTACCTTTTTTCTGCTTCTGCAGGAGTTTTTTCTTACGTGATACGTCACCACCATAGAGCTTGGCGGTCACATCCTTACGCAAAGCCGAAATGGTCTCACGAGCGATGATCTTGGCGCCAACTGCAGCCTGCACAGCCACTTCAAAGTTCTGACGCGGGATAAGTTCCTTCAGCCGAGCAGTCAGCTTCTTACCAAACGTGTCAGCCTTAGCTCGCGCCACAATTGCACTCAAGCTATCAACTCGTTCACCAGCCAAGAGGATATCGACTCGCACCAGATCTCCTGGCTGGTATGTATCCCAATCATAGGTCAATGAGGCATAACCAGCCGTTTGCCCTTTGAGCGAATCATAAAAATCCGTGATTACTTCAGCTAGAGGAGCCCGGAAGCCAACTACTGCCCGCGTCTGATCAAGGTAATCAAGCTTGGTCTGCTCACCACGAGCCTCAACGATGAGCTGCAGAATTGGCCCGATATACTGAGTCGGCGTGACCACCTCGCCTTTCACCCACGGCTCGGCTATCTGGAGAATCGTACTGACATCCGGTAGAGCACTGGCCTGCTCGATGACTTCCTTGCCACCGTTAGTTAGAGTAACTTCGTAGCTCACGCTGGGGCTGGTGACGATCAGGTCGAGGTCAAATTCGCGCTCTAAGCGCTCTTTAATAATCTCTAGGTGTAAGAGACCGAGAAAACCGATTCGCATACCGAAGCCTAGAGCGGTTGAGTTCTCGGTCGTGAAGCTCAAACTGGCATCATTGAGAGCCAGCTTCTCAAGTGAGTCTTTGAGCTTCGGGTATTCCTCCTGGCTGGTCGGATAGAGACTAGCAAAGATCAGTGGCTGGACCTTCTTATACCCGGGCAATGGCTCGGTGTCGGCCTGCGTGGCTAGTGTCACCGTGTCGCCCACCCGCGCATACTGAACCGACTTGATATTGGTGGTGATAAAACCAATCTGTCCAGTACTCAACTCATCATCCTCGACTCGCAACGGTGTGAAGTGACCAGTTTCCAGGGCTAGGCTCTTACTCTGTGATTGGATTAAGGCAATTTCTTGATTCTTCTTAATGGCGCCATTCACGACACGCACATAGAGAATCACACCGCGGTAACCATCAAAAACCGAGTCAAAAATCAGCGCTTGGGTCGGACCAGCTTCCCCCTTTGGTGCCGGAACTTCAGCTACCACTCGATCAAGCAAAGCTTCAATCCCCTCCCCAGTCTTGGCCGAGATACGCCCCACCGTAGCTGGATCGCAGCCGAGAAGCTGACCAATCTCGGCCGCTACCCGCTCTGGCTCGGCGGCCGGCAAGTCGATTTTATTGATGACTGGGATAATTTCCAAGCCAGCTTCGATTGCTAAGTAAACATTCGCGAGGGTCTGTGCTTGGATACCCTGGGAAGCATCAACTACCAGGATCGCACCCTCGACTGCCTCCAGTGAACGGCTGACTTCATAGGAGAAATCAACGTGACCAGGGGTGTCGATGAGGTTCAACTCATACGTATCACTTTCACGTGCGGTACTGGAAACTACCTGCGGTGATGCAGTGCGAGGCGACGGCGAGGACGGCAAAGGAGGCGTAGGGCCACTACGTTGACTGCCGCCCGGAGCTGTCAACGACGCAATGCGCTCTGCAGGTACTTTCCATGCCATCCTGGCTGGCTGGAGCTTAATAGTAATCCCCTTTTCTTGCTCCAATTCCATCGT
>CAZHSY010000013.1:0-18303 GCA_964535385.1 uncultured Candidatus Saccharibacteria bacterium | reverse complement strand
CTTTGATTGAAAATATTTCCATTCATGGCCTTCATTATACACCTGAAAATCAGATAGGCTACTCATGCACTACGAGATCGCGAATGCTATCGACGAGCTGGTAGAAATCATGCGAGCGGATATTGCGAGGACGCTTGAGATCGACATCGATGATCTTCTTGACTCGCCCTGGTCGATCGGACAGAACCACGATCCGGTCAGCCATCTCGACCGCCTCTTCGATCAGGTGCGTGACCATAAGTACGCTCTGACGTTGCTGCTCCCATATTCTTAGAACATCGTGACGTAACTTCTCGGCTGTAAAGGCGTCAAGGGCAGAAAACGGTTCATCAAGTAAGAGGAAGTTTGGCTCTACGGCCAGGGCGCGGGCAATACCAACACGCTGCTTCATGCCGCCCGAAAGTTCCTTAGGATGATTCCAAATCGCATGTTCTAGTCCCATCTGCTCGAGCTCGCGCTGGACGATATGTTGTGTGTTGTGCTGTGGGGCGCCACGCATCTTGAGGCCAAAGGCGATGTTGTCCCAGACGGTCAGCCAAGGAAAAATCGCGGCGTTTTGAAACACCATTGCTTGACGGATGTCTTTACTGCGCTCGAGCTGACCGCTGTCGGTCGGCATCAGGCCGGCCACGATACGCAAGAAGGTCGACTTTCCACAGCCAGATGGGCCGACGATAGCGACGAACTCACCGGCCTTGATATCAATCGAGATATCTTCGAGGGCGAGACTACGCCGACCGCGTTCGTCGCGAAAGGCCTTGGTGATATTGGTGGCAGTAAATAGGCTAGATCGCTTCATGGTTTAGCTATCACTCTGGTATTTAGTGACGTTGTGCAAGAGCGGAAGCCAGAGGATTTTATTTAGTGTGAAGAGTAAGAACATCAGTATTAGTATACCCAGGGCTAGCAATGAATTCTGATGATTATCACCCAGTACCCCCAGATAGTGACCAATACCGACATGCACTGAAACTAGCAGCTCGGCACCAATGATGAATTCCCAGCCCTCGCCCCAGCCGACGATAGAGCCGGTGATAATAGAAGGCATAAGCGTAGGGATGGTAAAGTGCGTAAAGCGCTTGGCGCCAGCAGCCCCGAAGATTGTGGCAGCTTCTTCGAGGTCGGCTCGACGGTTTTTAATGGCGCCAATAATCGTGAAGAGAATTGGCCAAACCATAGTGATGACCAGTACCAGAATGATGACGGCCTCTGGAGCACCAGCTAGGGCGGCGACGAGCACAGGAAAGAGTGCAAAGCTTGGGAAGCTCTGTAGAACATCGAAGATGGGCAGGAGTAATGCCTCGATGCGGACATTGGCAGTGATCAGGAGAGCGAGGGCAATTGCTAGTACCAGCGAGATGATATAGGCGATCGAAACCCGCAAGAAGCTGGCCCCGAAACCAGTTAGGAGGGTATTGAGGTCAAGTTGGCTTTGGCTAGTGAGGGCTACGAGAATGCTGCCGACGAGACCAAAGGCCAGAATTACTACAGCGGCACTCAGCCAATGACGCTGTAAGGCGTGTCGCCGATGCGGTCGATGTGACGAGTTCGTATGTAGGTAGGCCGAATAGCGCATGTACCTATTCTAACGCGTCTGATAGTACTTGTGTAATTGACGCCACGCTTAGGATGCGAGTATGGTAATGAAAAGCTATGCTACAGAAGACACCTGCCAGCGCCCAAGACATACAGGTTCTCTACAAGGATGTACGAGCTTGCGCCGAGGCGGTGGGGCTGGTATACATCGAAGAAGAGAAGACCGGCTTGACCCGCCAGAAGAGCGGGAGGGGATTTCGCTTCTTGAATCGACGCGGCAAGATAATTATGCAAGCCGAGGTGAAGGAGCGCCTAGCCAGGCTGGCCGTACCGCCAGCTTGGCAAGATGTCTGGCTCTGTCCATCGGAGAAAGGACACATTTTGGCTACCGGCATTGACGATAAAGGCCGCAAGCAGTATATCTACCACCCGCAGTGGCGGCAGATGCGTGAGCTGCTGAATTTCTATCGTCTTATGGTCTTCGGTGAGCATTTGCCGAAGATTCGGCGCAGCGTTAATGAGCAGCTCGGTCGCCGCAGCCTTGATCATGATCAAGTGTTGGCTATTATGATTTGGCTGCTGGACCACACTCATATCCGAGTCGGTAACGAGACGTATTATGAGGCTAATGAGTCGATGGGGCTGACGACATTGAGTAAGGCCAATCTCAAAATCAGTGGCGACACGATGACGTTTGACTTCATGGGCAAATCTCACCAGGAGCATACGATTGGCCTGAAGGATAAAACCATGGCTAGCCTTATGAAGCGCTTGTTGCGAAATCCAGGTGAGCGGCTATTCGTGACCCGTGACGGGGGTACGGTTGATTCGGCGAATATTAATAATCATTTGCAAGACTTGACTGGTGAGCAAATCAGCGCTAAAGATTTTCGCACCTGGGGCGGTACACTGGCCGCTTTTACGTATTTGAAGAAACGTCTAGATAGCGATGAGAGGCTCGAAAAGGTTACTTTAGAGGCGATTGATCAAGCTGCTGAAGCCTTGGGCAACACTCGGGCTGTGGCTCGCGCACACTACGTTCACCCGCACATCCTCGAGACCTACACGGCCGAGACATTTGGTAAGTATTATAAGAAGGTGAAGCCTAAGCAGGTACGCGGACTCTACAGTAGTGAGGTCGAGCTGCTGCAGTTCCTCGAGCTGCTCTTTAAGCAAGAGTTCGATATGTTGCATATGCAAGAGTTAAAGGCCTAGCCTACGTACCAAGCCCCAGGCCAAAGGCAAGGACAATAATTGACTATTGCAGCCAAAAACCTGCCCACATCACTCTCAAGATGAGTTTGATGGGGCCATGACAAGGCGGTGATTATTATGACTTGTATCGAACTGGAGTACGACTTCGGATAGCAAGTATTGCGCCCAAACTCGTCACCAAAGCCGCCACAATTGCCAGCCCATAAGTTGGCTGACCCGTAGCTGCGAGACTACCCTTGCTATCGGCAGTACTGGTGCTTGCAGGACCGGCATCGACAGAAGCTGGTGGTGGGGCATATTCGTAGGCACCAGCATCAAAGCCGCCACCTTGCGGGCGGGCAATTCCACGCTGATCAGTACTTAATCCGTTGACAACTCCAGCGTCAATGGCTTCTGAGTCCGCAAGCAAGGCTATAGTAGGATTAGTACCGCCGTTATTTTGTAGTGGGCTTAGTTTGGCATTGAGCGTACCAAAAGCAACGCTGTGGTCAGAAGATTGGTTCAGGAAAGGAGGACAAGTAGGCTCAGTTGTGACGTTACCACCGAGCGAGGTAATCGTGGTGTTTTCTGTGCCGCCTGCGCCGGCCAAAAATTGAGCACAATTTCCTTGAACGAGTAGGTTATTTTGAAGGAATATGTTTGTTGCTGCGACAGTTGAAGGAGCAGCAATCGCAACCCCTATAACTGCCGGGGTAGTAGAGGAGGGTGCGGTAAAGCGGATGGTATTGTTTCTAAAGGTAGCATTTACAGCGGCATTGCCCGCACCGTTTGGCTGAGTTGTAGCGAATAATGCTCCACCGCCGCTTGAGGCCGTAAAGTCTTGGATAGTGTTGTTATAGGCACTGCCGGTAAAAGTACCGCCGCCATCATAAGTGCCAAATATAATAGCACCACCAAAAACCACAGACACATTCTTTATAGTAGTGTTCTGAACGACATTATCTGTCGATGTAGTTCCATTGAGCACATAAAGGCTAATAACGCTATCTCCGGAGACATCATGAACGTACACATTATTAACGGTGCGTGTCAGTCCATTAATGCTGTGCGCGTCAGCCTGAATAATACCCTGGGTAGTGTAGCTGTTGTTTGTTGAGTAGATTTCGACGTTGTTAACCGACAGCGAGAAGTCACTGACATATATATAGGCCCGACCTGCTGTATTGGCGTTGATGATTGACAGGTCCTGAACAGTCGCCAATTTAGGCGTAGTGTTGTTATTAATGAAAGTAAGTCCGGCGTTGTTACCGCCGGCATCAACGATTGACTGGCTTCTGCCCGCACCCTGAATAGTTACGGATTTAGTAATTGAAGCGGCATCGGTATACGTAAATGTACCGGCTGGCAACATTATAGTGTCACTAGTCCCATAGGTGCCAGTCCCCGAACAGCTACTCTGGTTACTCCCGGCATTGACTGAGGCAACAGCGCCATCAAGCGTACAGGATCCGCCAACAGTGATAGTCGCAGCCTGCGCTCTGGAAGGCGCAAGCTGACACAGGGCAACAACGCCAAGCGTTAAGGCAAAAGAGGCTAGTAAGTGAAGTTTTTTGCGAAAGAGTCGCTGTATGACCACGTCTATTGTATCCTATGACTTGATCTTATTTTACCATAACCATAACGACGGATGACCAGAAATATTGCTACTAAAGTAGCGAGACATACCCCTGAGACCACGGCAAGGCTAATACCATTTTTAGCCAGTACGCCGCCCTGGCTCCTTCTTTGTGCTGCCTGATAATTTCGATCCGGACAACTAGAACTATGGCTCTGTACCCACGATGCGTTGGGCGTATCGCCTAGGTCTGCACTTGATGTCCGGCAAGCCTCCGGAACTTCATTAGCGCTTGCCCGTATAGGATTTAGGCCGTAGCCTTGATTGTCGGCCGAGGGTGGCCAAGCGCCATCTGTTCCATATGCAGCTGTGTTTATGGTCGTACCTATAGCATTTTTGAGGGTCAAGGCTTGCCTGGCGTCAGGTAAATGGCCGCTATATTGCCCGAGCACCAACCTGCTGGTATGCGTAGCTCGAAAGGCTACATCGTTAGCCACAATCACCCCGTACCCATCGGCCGGGAGAACCGAACCTTGGGGGAGCGTGAAGCCAATGCCCTCTACTCGCCAGCCCGAAATGTCTACTGCCTGACTACCTGTATTATGCAATTCTACAAACTCCGTATCCTCACTGCCTTGAGAACGATAGTGTATCTCGCTAATTTGGACGCGGGATTCTTGCGAGCTGGTCTGCACCCCTAGCAGCTGGCCCTCTGAGCGTGACCGAGCCACGGCTGCTTTATACCGGTCTGCACCATAAAAATACAGCTGCCGTGCTTTTTCGGGGGTATACCCATCTAGATAATCGAAGAAGTGCTGCGAGTCAAAATCAAATGGGAAATCAGCAGGAACTTGATACGGGAATCCATTGGGAAAAATGGCTTGATAGATAGATTTTTTGGCAGGAGCCCATACGACTAAATCGTCGGCTACGCTATTGCGTGAAAGCGCATCAAATTCATCGTACCACCGCTGGTACTGATCATTACCCCAGACTTGGTCGTACATATTCATGGAGCGACGGAAAAACATTTCTCTGAATTCTGGAAATTGATACATGGCTTTTTCGATAATGGCATTGTCATAATAATCGGGGACACCGGTCACTTGCTTCTTTACTAGGCCCATGATTGGCTCTTTTAGCCCCATAGCTGTCGCGTCAGCATCACCCATTGTTGGCGTAACAAAGGTACTATCTAAGTCCCAGGGTAGATACTCCCAGCGTCCGGTTCCCTCGGTATCTCGGTATTCATACAGGTTCTTATAAAAATACCAGTCATCGTGGTTTGCAACAGCGGCAAATGCATGAAAATTAATTAGTGCCGGTATATTGATATTGTCTAGCAGATATGATTTAAGCGCGTCACCCTGCAGGGTGGTCACCTTGGTCTGTAGGTCCTGGATATCGCTATTGTCTTCGTTGAGTCGGGTTTTTTTATCGTTACCCTGCTTATACAGCGCGCCACTTTGGTAGTCATTACGCTCCCGCCAGGCTTTATCATAATTCTCGATCAACAAGTAGTGGCCAATGTACTGGCTGGGGTTACTGCCGTCATTACGGTTTACTCGTACGTAGCGGTTCTGTAGCGGCTTGAAGCCAAACTTCTCGGCCGCCTTCCATGCCAATCCCTCCTGGTAGTCGTTGAGGTTCAAGAAATAGACTTGGACACTAAACTCTTTTACGGGTATGTCAAAAGTTGGCGAGCCCAACGTGTAGCCAGCTGGGAGATCAAACTTGTATTTGCGTTTTGCAAAACTTGTGCTGGACTGGCCTTTTACCCGAACCCGTGAGTTATCAAAAAATTGATCACCCACGGCCACAACCGCCGGGAACTGGTGATCATCTGCCAGATGGTTGGTGGTCATATCTGTATAATCACTCGGTTCTATATACCAACGAATCAGCGGAATATCATAGTGTGTGCCGTCATCAATTGCGTAGCCGAGGTAACTAATACTATCGTCCGAACCAGGGCTGGTGACCGCCCCGTTGCCATTAATGGCCGATATCTTGTAGCGAACCATTTTGCCGGCCTCCTGTGCTGGGATCATGGCGCCAAAGACACCATCTCCTGCAGCCCCATCAAAATGGGCACCATCGTCATACATGAGTAACGTTTGGTCACTATCAAACATGACTTTGTACACCAGGCTCACGCTTGTAGCATCGGTAACGTGTGCGGTGATGGTAGGGGTGGTACCGGGCGTTACGCTAGTAGGCTGGTTGACTCCACTAATCCTTGGAGAATTAGCATTGGTAACACTATTAATTGCCCCTGGCGTACCACCGTTGGCAAGACTGCCTCGCCAAGAGCTAGCCTGCGTACCGTCTAACGTTGCATCGAGCAACTCAAGTGAAGGGCCAGACCCATCTGGGCTGATGGGCCACGGCGAACCATCATCATACGTCAAGCTACTAATAGTTACCCCGTTATTGTCTTTTAGTGTGACCTTCTCGCCACCATTATCAAGCTTGCCGCTATAAGTTCCGACGGTCGTAACATTGTATGTGGCTTGAGTGCGGCCGGCGTCGGGAGACACTACGGCATATTGGTGAGCGGCAATCGTCACTCCAGATGCGAAGCACATCGACACGCCATTGGTAAAGCACCAGCCACTAAGACTAATTGGGCTAGCCGTAGTATTGTAGAGCTCCAAGAACTCATCACCATCCACGCCGCTTGCCGGGTTGTACATTATTTCGTTAATAACGACTGAGCTTGGCCCCGCAGCCTCCGCAACTGCAGGCAGCTGGATCCAGGTCAATCCGAGTACAAGGCCGGTCAGAGCTAGGCTAATCAACCCAAATGGCCTGGTGGTTATTTTATTACCCCTTTTTGTTTGTCCAATCATGCTTATAGGCAGCATAAACTGCGCCACAATCCTTGTCCAGGAGAACGGCTTAGGAGCAGTCTATATTTGGTATTAAGCCCCATTTTACTATGGTCGAGGTGAGATGACAGCGGCCTTCAACCTACTTCCGGCGGTGTTCGACAAGAAGTGAAGCAGGGCTTCATTCTTGCTTTGCGTCCCTCGTTCGTCGAATCTTAGGTTTCGAGTCTTTCTACTTAAGCCAAGCTAAAAGGACCAACATAAATGTTGGTCCTTTTAGCTTGGTCGGGGTGAGAGGACTCGAACCTCCGGCCTCCTGCTCCCAAAGCAGGCGCGCTAGCCAACTGCGCCACACCCCGTAACCGCACCATCCTATCAGATAGAGAAAGTTTTTTCAATCAGCACAAAAATAATTTGATAGCCCTTAGGATTATCTTGGTACGGCAGCTACCGTCAAAGCACTCGGGCACCTCGTCTTGTACGTGCGCTCCCTCAAGCGCTCAGCTAGATTCTATGGTGAGATTCTGGGCTGGAAACAGCTCCCGGCTCAAGAGGGCATGCCGGCCGTAGCCTTCTCGAGCGGTCGGACGCACCACGAGCTTTTACTGATTGAAGTTGGTGAATCTGCACCACTGGCTATGCGGGGATACCGAGCCGGTCTGTATTTTTTTGGCCTGAAGGTAGGGGATAGTGACGATGAGTTGCGTGAGGTCCTGGAGACTCTGCGGGAGAATGATGTACCGATCAGTGGTATGTCTGATTACACAGTGACACACAGTCTCTACATTCTTGATCCGGATGGGAATCAAATAGAGCTATACATCGATGTACCAGGTGCGGACTGGCAGAAGAATCCGGAATCACTCATGACCCCCAGTCAGGCCGCTGGAGCTATAGCAGCCGCTAAAATCTTCTCGGCAGTATGAAAGAAGCGTGAAGTAGTCTTGATGTCTGGAACGTGTTTCTTGAGAAAGGGCTCAAGACTAGAAGTGGGTCGGCCATTGATAATGCGCCACAGTACGTAGAGCGTGTGTGGCCCGGCTTGCAGCAACTCAAAGTCGGATTTTTCTGATACAAAAGGCAAGCTGATATCGGGCGGCCAATCTTCTGACAGGAACATTATCACGTGACGAGTATCATCGGTTAATTCGATGCGGTTAAACGGTGCATCACGCAAAATAGCCTCAACTTCGTCGATAGTACGTACAAATGTAGGCACAGCATACCCAAGTTCCGTATATAAATGGGCTTCGATTTTTTCTTCAAGCTTGCGGTCGGGGAGCGCATCGGTTTCGAAGAAGATATTTCCGGTCTGGATATAGCTCCGCACATGCTTAAAACCAAGCTCGGTGAAGAGCTGACGCATGTCTTCCATCTTTACATTGTGGCCACCGACATTGATGCCGCGCAGGAAAGCTATGTAGCGCATACCTTAGGCTTTTAGCGCATCCCGGATGATACGCACGCCCTTCGGCCCCATGCCGTGGAGCTTGAGGAGTTCGGCATCGGGTATCGCTCTGAGCTGCGCGAGATTCGTATAGCCGGCATTTTTGAGCGCTCGCACTGCTGGCTGGGGGATGTTAGGGAAACCCTGTTTGCTCATACGCCCAAGGCGCCGATGATCAGTCCCATCGCCATGAAGGTGAAGAACTCATAGCCCAGAGTGATTAGCGTCAGGCGATTCGGTCGACCCTCGAATGCGTCATGCGTGATAAAGCGAGCAGCTGAGAAGCCAAGCCACATCCAGAAAGCGGTCACCATGGTGTCCTGGAAGAAACTGTGATGAAAAAATTGATTTGATAGGAAAGATACATGAGCCAGGATGTAGGCTGTAGCCAGCGCAACAATAGCGCTGACAAGGATTGGCTGAAAGACACTCTTGGCGTCTTTCTTGGGTTCGATCCGCGCCAACTTCATCCATGGGGTCACGAATAGTAATGGCGAGTACCAGAGTGCACCAATGACGAGCGAGGCCAGGGTGGCCAAGAGCACCGCCAGATAATTAATTTCTACTTGCATGAGATAAGCCTCCAAATAACTTACTTGGATTGTAGCGCCACTGAGGGATCAACTGCAAAGTTTAGGCGGTATCGATACTGGCTAAACGGCTGACAATCATGGCTTGGAGGAGCTTATCGGGCAATGGTTTATCAAGAGTAAATTGAACAGTGCCCTTGGATACAGTGTAGCCTTCAAGCTCAGAAGAAAAATCGTGTATGACCTGAGCGCCTGGAAAGATGCTCATATGATCCTTGAAGGCGGCAAAGGCGATGAGATATTTCTTTTTGTACTTAAAGCCCGCCATACCGTATGTGATGACTTCTTCGGCGTCGGGGACTGCGGCTTGAATGATACTCCGAACTCGCTCGAGCTCGGCGCGTTCGGCATCCGGATATTGTGCGAGGAGATCGTCAATCACAGTCATGGGCTTATTGTAGCAGATGGGCCATCACTTTATTCTGTCAGGGCAGCAAGGATACTGCGGTGGTAAGCAGGCAGTGGTACAAGCCGCTTACTTGGATGGTGAGCCGACAAAATCTGTCGTACTTCCTGAATAGGACTGTATATAGCTTCGGCTACTTCTGAGGCTTGAAGTGTGAAAGTGGTATTAGCAGGTATTTCAGCAATAAATGTATAAAGCACGACGCGATTATGGAAACCATAGTGAGGAAGATAGTGGCTGTAACGTCGGGTCGGTAGTTTTTTTAATTGTGAGGCCGAGAGGCGAATGCCGAGTTCTTCGTACGCCTCACGCAGGATAGCTACTTCAGCGGATTCATTCTGGCCGATAACGCCACCCAGACTCATCTCCCATAGGCCCGGGTTACTTATAATGGTCTCGGATCGTCGACTCAGTACTACCCGTTTGCTCGATGTGTAGAGGGCGAGGTGCGCGCCACCATGCCAGAGACCGTTCTGGTGGGCGGTGGTGATGTCGGTTTGTTCACCGGTCGGGGTACCATCGGCATTGAGGATGTCGATCGGGTCGGTGACATGTGGCCGCCGTAGGAAATTCGTTAGCTCATCGATGTGCCCTACGATGTTGCGGAATATTGCAGCGATCTCGCGGGGGATAGCGCCGTCCTCTAAGCTCTGTTGCTCTTCAGCTGAGAGGCGGTCAATGTCGGACACATTCCAAATGTAGGTTTGCGATGGCAGCTTGAGTCCCTGCTTATTACAGTCTTGGTAGACTTTGCGATTCATGCAGATCACGATATCGGCTTTATCGAGTAAATCTTGATTAGTGACATGTTTGGCATGGCTGGCGTGGCTGAGAATGTGGTGGACACTCAGTACCGCACGGGCGGGAAGTGAGAGATTTTCTTTTGCTCTATCCGCTCGAGTTCCGGATGAGGATACCGTGATGTGTGGCAGTTGCAGGGAGGCTAGATAGGCTTCCGCCATACGACTACGAAAGCGATTACCTTGGCATACGAAATGAACAAGCATAACCACATACTAGCAGATTAGGAGGTCGCCTTGTTCGTGGATTACCTAGAGAAAATACAGCACATAATGTGCGTTCTGTGAACAGCCTTCGGTCGAACCAGGCTCTTGGTCGCTAGCTCGTACGCTGTCGAGGTTATCACCGAAGACGCGATGTAGTCTGATGGTCGGCATATTCTCAGAGGGGCAGCCGTGGCTGGTGGTGTAGGAATCGATCGGTATCAAGAACCCCACAGTAATGAGAACTAGAGCACCTAGTCCGAGTACGAGGGGGAGCGTAAGCTTTTTCATATTGCTTACTATATCAGATGGAGTTAAAAGTGGCTTTACTGGTTGCGATTCTTGATACCGTCGAGCCTGAGCGTGTCACTCTCGTCACTGTGGGAGCCGGTAGTCCCGACGTGTTTATCGCCGATCTTTGGGCCGTTCTTGATGACATACACCAGCGACATAGCGTGTCCGCGGCCAAGATCGAAGTCTGCTTTCAGCCAATCGACGATCTCGCCAGCCTTTGTCTCGGCGGTGAAGCCTTTAGCTTTGGCGAGGTCGATGAATTCCTGAGGTGTCTTGCCGGTCTTTTGCTCGATGTTATCTAAGTAGGCTTGAAATGACATAACTACTCCTTTCCAATCTCACCGAGGTGAGTGTGTTTAAATCCAGTGTCGAGCTTGAGTCCATAGCCGAACATCCGATCCATAGCAATGTGAGCTATCCAGATGATTCCGGCTGCGATGAGGATGCGATTTGAGGCTAGTACGCCGATGGTCAGAAGAAACGGCGGAGCCAAGTAGCTGTGGCCGAGATTGTAAATGAAAGCACCAACGCGATTGTTGGCTGTCAGGTAACCGGCCATGAATACGTCAACGCTCAGGATAAGCAGAACCAGCCATATCAGTGTGTATTGCAGGTAGAAGTAGAAAAATAGGCTAGCAATGAAGATACATACAGCCTCGAGGCGCTGGAAGACAATAGTTCGTCTCTTAGGCTCATCATAGAACAAAGTCGGGGTTGGTAAAAGCTGACACGCGTAAAATTGACAATTCTAATAAAAAAGTATATTATATATCACAGCGTTCCAGCACAGGGCTGGAACGAGAACATTGGGGAGGCCCAATGCCACGTACACCCACACCCATGATTGGAGGGACGGAGGCGCTGCCGGACAATCGGCTGACGTACTTCGACTTCGGGTCAATCGAGCCGGGGGAGATAGTGCATGTGCGCACCGGTCAGTCCGACTGGTACTTCACACGTACTGCTCGCTCTCGGGTCACGCGAGACCAGGTCCACGGCGTCTTTGTCCAGACCAACTCGCGGACCTTCGGTCAGATCCTGCGCAGCCCCAGGAGCTGCATGATCGATCGAGCCATCGAGGTGGGTCAGCAGATTCACATCAATGGTCGCCGGGCAACTGGCAGCGTCGAGTCTATCTCGCTCGATGGTCGACTGCTCACCTGAAGTGAGCACATAAGCGAGCTGGGTCCTTCGGGGCCCAGCTCATTTCTTTTTACTATAAGAGTTTGGTCCCAGTTGTAGGATCTCCCAAGGATATTTCTTCCACAATTAGCTTATACTGTAACTATGAACACCACTCCAGAAGACAAATCCGTCACCGAGCAGATCGACGACATCATTACCAAGCATAGTGGCTGGAAAGGTGACATCGTTGCGGCTCTGCGAACCGTGATCACACAAGCAGATCCCGATGTAGTGGAAGAGATAAAGTGGCGTATGGCGACCCGACCCGAGGGGCTGGCTGTCTGGTCGCATGATGGCATACTGTGTTTCGCCGAGATTTGGAAGGACAACGTCAAGATATTATTTACGAAGGGTGAGCATCTGAAGGATCCGAAAAATCTCTTCAACGCGCGCCTGAAGAGTAAGGACATCCGGGCGATAGAGTTTCGCGAGGGGGATAGGGTAGACGAGGTTGGCTTGCGAGCGCTAGTCCTCGAAGCGGTGCGTTTTAATGAAGCCAAGGTAGGGAAATAAAAAGTGCCCAGGAGAGTTCTTAACTCTCCTGGGCGTAGGGCGTGATGCCGCGGGGATCAGGCAGTGACAGCCAGCAGGCTCTCGACTTCCTCCTCCGTCAACTTCACCCTGAGGTACTTGGCACGAGGATCAGCGTCCGGAGCCTTGCGGAGCTGTTCGGTCTTGATGGCGGCAGCTTGGCCGACTCTGGTGATCAGCTCGAAGAGCTTGTCGACACAGAAACAGAAGATCTCCCAGTCCTCTTCCTTGGCGAGGCCGGAGACACCACCCGTGAAGCCCTTATACTCACCGGCTCCCTCCCAGGGGAAGTCACCGGGGCGGAGGTTGATGTAGTCCGTCTCGGCCTCGACGGAGTTCTCCATTGTTCGCAGGACGTAGCGTAACTTGCCGAGCACGTTCTCCCAAGTGCCTCCAGCCTTCATGACTCCCTCCCAGGAACCAAGATAGCCATCCAGCACGATGTGCTTCTTGGGGTCTTCCCAGTGAAGGCAGCTACTGATGAGCTGATCCGGGTCGAGGACGATGAGGGTCATCGTCTTGTCGGGGAAGCGCTTGGCAAAGCGCTCGGCGAACTCGCCATCGAACCAGTCGGCGAACTGCCTCGCGACATCAATGCCGAAGTGATTTGTAAGGTCCAAGGGTCTCTCCCTCTCTCGGGGTCACTTGGTGTGACCGAGTTGATATATATTATAACTAAAATAGTAAAAAGTCAATATAACGCAAGTAGGCTCTGTCTAGCTCTATTCACCAAGCTTAGAAAAAACCATATAAGCCAGTCGGTGAATCACCGTCACGCTCAAGACAACCAGGAGAATACCGAAGAAGCCGTGAATAGCGATGTAGCCCTCGAAGATGACGTCGAGTGCCCAGATGAAGATGAACTTAGACAAGAACATCACCAGCCAAACACAAAACAACTTGAGAGCCAGATAGAGTGCACCGTCACGGTCGCTCAACCACGCAATGATTCTCTTCTTCAGAGCAAAAGCTAGTGCTGTGAGTAGCTCGAGTACAACGGAGGCGAAGAAGATCGTCGAGAAGCTCTTAGCCGAGACGATCGTCGTGTAATCATTAAGGAAGCCTATGACAACAGCATATATGAGCGTACCGATGAAGAGTTCCTGGAAGAGGAGCTGGCGGCCGCTGAAGAAATGGCTCCTGTCTACCACCTCAAACTAAAATCCGCTCGGAAATACTAGACTGATCATGGCTACGTATGTCAGGGCCAGTCCGCTCGGTATTAAATAGCCCATGATGGAGTAGAGCTGGTGCTGATTTTTTCTCATGGAAAAGCTAACGATCGGTCCAAATATCAGACTCCCGATCAGCCCCGCAAGACCAACTAACCCTGCGAAGAGCGAGGCTAGGCCTGAGTGGTCGTCTGGAGTGTAGATCGCTGCACCAAGTGATCCGATCAGACTGCAGAGTATGGGCGTGCCGACAATAATGACTACAATAATAAGCTGTCGCTTGAAGCTCGACATTTGTGATGATTGTAGCATGTTTATGTAGTCTTTGGGCTCTGGCTGCTAAAGCTTACTAAAAGTAACCGACAAATAAGCTATGCCATCGAGAGGAGGGGGCGAGAGCATCGAACGGCTGGGAATCGAGGATAGATTATGATATCACTGTCGTAGTATCGCCAGGTCGTTTTTTTTGCGATGACGCTTGTGGGCTACTTGTATTTGGGCTCGGTATACGCTTGGAAGTGCCTGATTAGTTAATCTTAGATAATTTGCCGTACATAAGGTAATCGCAGAATCGATTTGAGCCGGCTGCTGTTTGTGGTAACTCTTAGCTTTATGCAAGGGCTATCTTGGTATACTGTATTGGAAGTGATAGATAAAATTAAATCAAATATTAGGCATACCAATCTGAGGAGCAGATTTGTTCCGCTGGCGATGGCATTTGTTGCCTTTTGGGCACCAATAATCATATTTTCAATCATTGCCGGAGAAGTTATTGAGAGGGAATCCTTTGGCTTCGACACTGCCATCTTGACATGGATGCACACCCACACATCACCGATGTATAGTTCTGTCCTTGTGGCGATTACGACCATTGGAAATGTAGAGATACTGGGTCCGATCACACTAGCTATCGTGCTCTGGTTGCTATACAGACAACAGCGCCTTAAGGCCTTAATCGTGACAGCAAGTGTCGCAGGGGCTGCTGTTGCGAATATTATTCTTAAGCTTATTTTTCACCGCGCTCGACCGGCTTTCTGGCCGGCATTGATTCACGAGACAGGATACTCGTTCCCGAGTGGGCACGCCATGGGAAGTGCGGCGCTGATGCTGAGTCTTATTTTAATATCTTGGGATACAGGCTGGCGATGGCCGATCACTATCGCGAGTGGCTCCTTTGTGTTGCTGGTGGGCATTTCTCGTGTGTACACTGGAGTTCATTATCCTACAGATATAATAGCTGGTTGGTGTGTCAGTCTGGCTTGGGTAATTATTGTATTTTTTGTGGCACGTGGCGCATCTCATCATTTACACGCTAACGGAAGGTCAGGAGGATCTGCCTGAGTTAAACTTTAGCTAAAGCTCATCAGATTATGGGGCGGCTTGCTTGGTGGCTATCGGCGGCCACACCAGCTCAGGCCGGCATTGTGTACCAGGACTCGTGCTGCTGACATTTATTCTTGAAATCGCCGGTATTATCATTTTTATCTCTCCGATAAGCCTTGTCGATTACTCTTGGGCGTTTCGATTCTCAGCTTCTTCACGGACTTATCCATTGGGTCGGTCATAGCCTGCTGCCAAGCTAAAGTTGTGATCCAGGCCCTGGCATTTACTTTTGCTGCCACGATCGACATGGCTATCCTCGGCATTCTCATGCCAAATGTGATCGCTAGGTTTGCCGGTGTGCTATTTGTAGGTTTACTCGTCTTACTCGTAGGCTATTTCTCGGCTACGATTCTGGCATTATTCGGAATCACTTCAGGTGTCTTTGGTGTACTCGATTGGCTCAGTCTGGCTATCTTCTCGCTCTACATTTGGTTCGACTGGGGACGGGCTATGAAACTACCTAAGACTGTCGACAACGCCGTCGATGTCAGCGGAGCTCTGATCGTCGATCTGGACGAGAGTATAGGTGTTCGCCCAATTTTGACGGAGGTAGCGATATTGGGCTGGGTAACCCAGTCGCGGCCTGTGACCGGATGTACAGATTGATGATATCAACTACATCTGAATCGGTAGCTGATCGGATTATCATTGCATCATAGTATCAAATAAAGCTTTGCCGAATCGAGCTATCTATAGTGGGGAACCATTGTGGAGATCATAGTAACTACGGCAATTTATGCTGGCTAACAATCTTTTTAGAAACAGCTCCAGCGAAAAGCCGGTATACAGGATGATCTTCTATATCAATAATTTATTTTCTTCCTCCTTCACCACATGGTTTACATATTAATTCGGCTTGCGTCGGGTTGTCGTCGACGAAGCGATCCACATGCATCCGCTTAAGGATGCCGGGCCTTTCTTTTAAGAATGAACCAAGTAGCCCTTGCATCTGTCGTAAGCGACATCCAACCTTCGTGTTGGAGGACCATCGTGGTGGTATTCGAGCTAAGCTAATGGGCAGTTAACGAAATAACCACATAGTCTAGCGATGGGCTCTTACCAATAAATAATCCTGCCGAACCAGTGCTTAGCTGTTTTGAGAGTGAATAACCGCCATTTTCGCCACGAGTTGGCTGTTCCCAGCCCCTAGCTTCTGCTGCTTGCACTAGTTGTTCCTCCAACTCCTCCAGTGAGTATGCGTCTGTAGTGAGATGTCTTTCGATGACGAAATTGTTTGGCTCAAATGGCGCGGGTGTTTGCTCGGTAATCGTTAATTGCGTCGCTCCCTCGGGAGTATAGATTGCCATTGAGTCAGACCTTATAGCCTCTAGCTCTTGGCTCGTTGTTTTGACTCATATTCCACCCGATAGCATGACAAATGTTACGAATCCAATGAGTAGTGTGCTAATGGCGATAATAATAATCGGTAATCTGTTTGCCTTGTGACGTTCTCATGAATTAACTGTACTAGAAAGTGGCCGAGTACACCAAAATCCTCCACTGGAGTGAAGGATTTTTCATGGGGCCATCGAGGAGGTTGTCGCAACTAAAATGAGGGATTCGCAACGGGCAAGAATAATTACCGGGCTTTGAATTTGTCTACGAAGGCCTTTTCGGCTTGACCTGGAGGAAAGCTTGAAGATGATTCTTCAATGTGACCATTGTCGCCAATATGAAAAATTGTCTGACCAACGCGAAGGCTCTTTATATCTGTTGGGTCATTAGCATTGAATACAGTCCAGCCAATTTCAAATCGTTCGGCTTCCAGATTATCTGTAGGGTAATTAGTATAGCCACGTTCATTAATGTGGGCTTTAACTAGGTCAATTGCTTGTTGTTCATTCATGGATTTAGTATACCAAACAAAACCCCCCGCTTGAGGCGAGGGTCTTGTTATGGAGAGCCATCGGAGGTTATAGCAACTATTCTGCTTTTTGAAGCCAGCGAGAATAGACGCTCTCGAGAGTTTCAGGTTGACCCAATCCACCGCTAGGCAGGATAACGACACCGTCGGGCATTACGTAATATGAATAGCCACCTCGGGCATTTTGTCCACTAGCTTCGATCCACCAGAAATAGTAAATTGTCTCATTATTGATAACTTGCTCGGAAGGCTGGCTGAGCGAAAAACCTTCGGCTGGTTTTAGCTTTGGGTTGCGCTCCAAAAAGGCTTCTAGATGGTTTAAGGCAGATGTTTTGTCCATGTCGCAATTATATCAAACAAAAAAGACTACCTTAGGAGTCAAAGTAAGCATAAGGGGATGGAGGGCATCGCGGAGCTTGTAGGCATCAAAACAATGCAAATTTCATCACAGAAGGGCAGTATTAACGTCTCTTTCGTTGTTTTGTAATGCTCAAAGAAATAATGAATGAAAAAGTCGTGATTATGGCCATGAGTGTAAAGAGCGAGCTGAAGCCATAACGGACAACAATGAATCCGCTCATAATGCTAGATGCGGCGGTGACTATCCCTTGCATGAGCTCCCAATGCGCCCATTCACTGATATGTTTCTTTTTGTCTAAATTTTCCGAGACTAGTGATGAGAATGCTGGTGAACCTACTGAAGTCGCAATACCTAGGATCGTCTGGGCGAGGACAAGTGAGGCAATGCTTTGGTACGACGACAGTAATAGCCAGGCCGCAATCTTAATAAGCAGGCCATATTTATATAGCGCAACATTTTTAAGACGTGTATCCTGTACCTTTACCATGATCACGTTTCCGATTGCCGTTACTAGGAAGCTAATTGCAAACAGTATCCCTGCGAGCTCAGCGCCACCGCCTATGTCCTCGATGAAGAGTGCGAAGACTGGAGTGAAGAATGTTGCTGCAAAAACCTGAATAGCATTTGTAGTAAGAATAAGCTTAAGTTAGAGTTCATTGACATATGATAACAAAAAAGACTCCCGAAGGAGTCGAATAAGTGCTGGAGGGCCAGGAGGAGACAACGCACGCCTGCACTCGTCCTCGGAGCGAGCTCCTGTGGGCGAGCTGGCCGACCGAACCCCCGACTGCTGTCTTCGCTGGAGCGAATCCAGGTCGATTGCCAAGTACCACCAGACTTTCAATGAAAAACCACCCGCGAGGGTGGTTTTTCATTGGAGGGCCAGGAGGGACTCGAACCCTCGACATTCTGCTTAAGAGGCAGACGCT
>CAZHSY010000012.1:0-23592 GCA_964535385.1 uncultured Candidatus Saccharibacteria bacterium | reverse complement strand
TTGGATTATTTTAAAAATCACGCTTCGAAGGCCGATCAAGATAGAGCCTTGCGCATGCAAATTGATATTGCCCTCGAACATAATTTGCCACTAATCTTTCATGTTCGCGATGCTTGGGACGATTTCTTTGCGGTCGTTCGCGACCAGTCCGAACTGCGTGGTGTGATTCATAGCTTTACCGGTCAACAGGCTGAGGTTGAGCGTGCCCTAGAATATCCTGGACTGTCGTTTGGACTCAACGGCATCATGACCTTTACCAAGGATGAGGCTCAGCTAGCCGCTGCTAAGCTTATTCCGGCTGACAAATTACTCTTAGAGACTGATTGCCCTTACCTAGCTCCACCACCACATCGGGGCAAACGCAATGAATCGAGTTACGTTGGCTTGGTCGGAGAATTTTTGGCGACTTTGCGTGGGGTGTCGGTATCGGACTTAGCCACTCAAACAGCTGCCAACGCCAACGCCTTATTTGATCTGGACATTAGTTAATGAGTCAGCGTTATTATTTTGACTACGCTGCCGCCACGCCACTTGACCAATCAGTGGCGGCTGCTATGCGGGAGGTTGAAGGCATGATCGGTAATCCCTCAAGTCTGCATGCTGAGGGGCGAGCGGTGCGCGAGCGGCTCGAAGCGACGCGAGCTACTATCGCCAAGGCTCTGGCTGTGAAGCCGGCCGAGATCGTGTTTACTGGTGGCTCAACCGAGGCCAATAATCTAGCTATCTTCGGGAGCCTGACAGCAATTCAATATCCGAAAGGTGAGGTGGTGACGCTAGCAACCGAGCACCTCTCAGTACGACAGCCTTTAGCGGCGGTGCAAGCCCAAGGTCATACAGTGTACAACGCTGAACTTGACGAGAGTGGCCGTGTGAATGTGGCAGCATTTGCGCAGCTCATTACCCCTCATACAGTGCTTGTCTCACTCAATATGGCGACGCCGGAAGTCGGCACCGTTCAGCCGCTACGTCAGATTAGCCAGATAATTCAGGCCGAGCGCCAACGCCGTCAAGTCGCCGGTAGTCAGTTGCCGCTGGTTTTTCACACCGATGCCTCGGCTGTGCTCGGGCTCTTGGCGGTGTCGATCGATCGCTATGCCCTGGACTTAGTAACCATTAGCAGCGCTAAGCTCTATGGACCAAGCGGGATTGGTGCTCTGTATGTTCGTAGCGGCACTCCGCTGGTACCACTTCTGCTCGGTGGCGGCCAGGAGGCTTCACGTCGGGCGGGTACGGAGAATGTACCAGGAGCAGTTGGCCTAGCTCGAGCCCTGGCCTTGGCAGAATCGCAGCGTCATTCGGAAACCCGACGACTGGCAGCCCTGCGCGATCAGCTCTGGACTGAGCTTCAAGATATACCGGGTGTAGTCTGCAATACCTCACTCAAATACGCTTTGCCAAATACGCTGAACATTTCTATACCCGGCCGGGACGGTGAGGATCTGGTACTAGCACTTGATGCGCGCGGTTTTGCGGTGGCGACAGGTGCAGCTTGTGCTGAGTCACAGCGCCAACCGAGTCATGTATTGATGGCTCTGGGCTTTGATCAAGCTCGTGCCCAAGGCAGCTTGCGTATTACACTCGGTCGACAGACTGACGAGTCGGCCGTCCGGTCGCTGGCTCAGGCGATTCGTGAGATACTAGCCTAAAGCACTATGCATCATTACGAAGACCGTCCTCGCCATCGTTTATTAAAGGTATGTATCGTCCTTGGCTTCTTACTGGCAGGAGTCTGGGGAGCGGCCTTTTATCTCTCACCGCAGTCGAGTTTGAGGTCGGTCGATGCCATCGTGGTAGTATCGGGTGGTCAGACTCAGAGGCGGGCTGCCAAGGGGATAGAGTTGTATAAGGAAGGGTTGGCGCCGCAAATTATCTTTTCGGGGGCTGCTCTCGATGATGGCCCGTCTAATGCTGGGGCGATGAAGCAACAAGCCTTAGCCGCCGGCGTGCCAGCCCGCGCTATCGTAACTGATGAGAAGGCCGAGACGACCTATGAGAATGCGGTGAATACCAAGCAGTTATTGGGTGATAAACGAAGTATTATTCTTGTGACATCGCCCTATCACCAGCGTCGGACCTATCTAACATTTCATAAAGTTTTAGGTGATGGCTACGAGATATTGAATGCCTCATCATTTGATAATCGATGGAGTAAGGCGGCGTGGTGGGCTACGCCGTTTGGCTTGTATATCACTGCTTCTGAGTTGGGTAAGGTGGCTTATATCTACGCTACTGGTCATTACCAGTAGGTAGATGCCACCTTTTGCCGAGTCCTGAAAACCGCTCATTTTAGAGCGGTCACAGCCGATCTTTCTGTTGCGGTGCTCAGTCGACGTATTATCATATACGACTTCTTCCGCTCCTATCAGAAATATCAACTGTGACTCACTCAAAATGGCCGGGTACATTGTCGGAGTGGTTGGGCGCTGGGGAAGGTACGCCGCGGTTTCAGTCGGGGCTACGCCTTGGTCAGTACTATCAGAAAGTAACCCGGTACTACGTGCGAGTAGTCGGGAAATGGGAGAAGAAGGCCTCGAAGGATTTCGTAATATTACTCAGAATTGATGGGTGTTGAGTGGGGGTAGTTGGGCGTGCTTGTCTGCATGTCATCCTGAACTTGTTTCAGGATCTTGTGGTCAAACGGATGAGATCCTGATCCGCCAGCCGGCGGACAGGATGACACAAGATATCAAGACTCGCTCGTAGACCAGGGTCGCATAAGGCTGTTGGTTTCTATTAGCTTTCCGTCTTGACAAAGTACTTCTAAGTGACTATCATTGTCTCTCGTACGCATCTAATAGGCGTGTTCCTTCTATACTGGTCTGCAGACAGACGCCCACCGTGCCTTCGAGGGGCAGAGCACGGTGCAAGCGGGTGCTCACCCAGGGTGCCTCACCTGTTCATCAGGGGGTAACGGGTGACATGGCATCCTGGGTACACCCACTTATGCAGATAGGACCGGAGCCCTAGGTTCCCTAGTTGTAGCCTGTGTGGGTCTTAGGTGCGACCCACGCATGCTGCTTGAGCCAGGCTGTCGCCTGGGACATGCGTGACACTGGGGGTCACGCGTGTTACACAGGGTCAGTTGCTCACCCGAGCAACGCTTGTGTCGTAAGGGAGGGTCCCTCGCGGGACCCTCCCTTCACCATCTCTTACATAAGAGATGGTTTTTTATTAGAACGGGCTTTATATAAGGAAGCCGCCGCCCACGACGATGTCGCCATCGTAGATCACGACATGCTGACCAGCCGCCACGCCACGGTGCTTGCCTTCGAGCTGAACACGCCAATCATTATCTGCTAGCGGCACTAGGGTACAGGGCAGGAGTTCACCGAGGTGACGGATGCGTGCCTGATAGGTTTGCTTACTCGGCTGTTGCCACCATACACAGTTAGTGATGTCGTATGAGTCGCGTTGTAAGTTGGTTGGGTCGGTGGTGACGGTTACGATTGCGGTTGACATGTCTTTCTTCAGTACATAGTAAGGAGTGCCGCCTCCAATTCCAAGGCCATGGCGCTGGCCAATCGTGAAGAGCTCCACACCATCGTGCCGACCGATAACAGCGCCGTCTTCAGTAATAATGTCGCCAGGATGTAACTGTACAAACTCCTGTAAAAAGTCCTTCAGGGGGATACTCCCAACGAAACATAAACCCATACTGTCTTTGCGGGTCGCAGTTGGCAGGCCAAACTCGGCGGCCAATTCGCGAACCCGCGGCTTCTCATACTCACCAATAGGGAAGAGTACGTGCGGGGCAGCGACGTGTGGCAGGCGATAGAGGAAATAAGTTTGATCTTTGCGGGCATCGACAGCCGTCATGAGCTGACCATGATGCATCCGGGCGTAGTGGCCGGTGGCGATGAGTTCAGCTCCATCAGCTCGGCACAGATCATAGAAGAGCTGAAACTTTATCTCTTCATTACATAGAACGTCGGGATTTGGTGTTAAACCTGCCTGATAGGCTTCTACCATGATTTTTACGACCCGTTCCTGATATTCATCCTGTAGATCGTAGATCTTGAGCTCAATCCCCAGATGAGCAGCCACGGATTTGGCGCTCTTGAGGTCATCTTCCCACGGGCAACGATTACCAGCGATGTCGCGGGTCCAGTTTTTCATATAGGCGCCGACCACGTGAAAGCCGCGCTGCTGCAAGAGAGCCGCAGTCACGCTAGAATCAACTCCTCCGGAGAGTCCGACGAAAACGGTTTTTTTCATAACCGCGATATTGTCCCAGATTGTGAGTTTTTTTTCTAGAGGAGCGGATGGCAGATTGATCATGATTTGGTGTGTCGTTTGGAGATAAAGGTTATGGTAAACTTGAGGGAAGCATAAGTCCATTACATAATAAGGAAAGCACATATTTCTCATGGATGAACCAACCAAAGATAAACCAGAGCCAAAACCCCTGAAAACCAGCGATGGTGCGAGCTCACTCGCCTATATGCCGTCAGCTGATAGCGATGATACTCCGGAGATCACTATGGATTTCGACCGTGATTCCGAGAAGAAAACCATGGCTGATATTGCCTCAGAATTAGCCGAGGATGATACTAAGACGGCAGCCGTCAAGGTTGGAGTGAATGGTAAAGCTACCAAGGAGCCCAAGGGCGCCAAGTTGGCTAAGGCGCCAGTCTCTAAGAAGGAAGCTGCTGACAGCTTGCCGGATTTTCCGAGTGATGATGAGATGCCAGATATGTCCCAGTCTGAGCCACCACGCGACTCAGCTCCACCGACGCGTGGTGGCGGCGGTAAGCGTGGCCTACTGATCGTGCTTGTCTTTGCGCTTGTGGCTGCAGCCGTTTTTGGTTGGTTATGGCTGTCCGGCAAAGCCAAGCAAGACGAGTTAACGGCTAAAGTCAGCCAGCTCGAAAGCTCATCGAGCCACACGAGTACCACGCCAGCTCCATCCTCCTCGAGTAGCGACACTCGTCTCATTACCGAGCTAAGCCTGACATACAAGCTAACCGATGCCAGCCTCCCGCTGACCTATCGTTACCGTGAGACAACTGATGCCGAGAAAAAAGCTCACAAGGTGATCACCTTCTCGACCACTGATATCGTCGAAGCTGAGCGGGCTGTCAGCAATAGCGCCCCGAAGTGTACAGCCGAATTTGCTCCACTAGGTACGTTTACCAGCTACGCTACCGGCGATATCTATAAAGGCGGCAAGATCGAAGCCCAGATTCCAGACAATCAGACTATCTTCAAGATCGGCGATAGTTATTATGTATTCGAGACCAGCCAAGCGCCTTGCTCAGCTGATAAGACTGTCCAGGCTAAAATTACCGATGGCAAGACGAATATCGCTGCTACATTGAAAACCCTGACAGAGGCGCAAAAATGAACCCAAGCGAATTACCGACCTTTGACCACGAGCGTCTGTCCAAGCCAGCCCCCACCACAGCACCAATTAATACTATGCAGACTGCCAGTGATCTTCCATCAACTCTACCACCCACGGCTCAGACGGTGAACAACCTCGCTCCTAAGCGCGGTGGTGGCAAGGCTTTTCTGGTTATTCTCTTGTTACTGTCCCTCGGTGCCGCTGGCGGCTTTGGCTATCTCTGGTGGAAGGAGCGATCGAATGCCGCAACCGTAGCCAGTACCACACCAACACCGAGCGTTTCACCAGCTGCAGTCACCACTGCTGGTAGCTATGCTTTTTCAACCTCTGGCGCTAAGAGCGCGACGGCGACGTTCTCAGTCACGGCCAGCGATGCCTATCGCATGCAACTTGGTGCGGTCGCCACTGGCTCACAGGCGTTAATTTATAACAATACTGTCTTGCCAACTTACTTCACACTGAACGTGGCGAATGGTTACCTCGGTAGCAACGCAGCCGGTCATCACGTTGGCGAAGTCTATACGGCCGATATCACCGATGCCCTCAAGAAGGACGATACCACCACAGCCCCATTTGGTGGGCAGGCTAAGGCGACTGATAAGCAGGCTGCCTACAAGAAGCTGCAGGAGCTGATCACTAAGAAGGACACCAGTGCCGTCAATTACTTGGCCAAGGATGTCTTCGTGCCCTTTACGTTTGATGCCGCCACCATGGCTTGGGGAGAGGTGCAATTGCTTGATATTGGCAATGGCTTCACTGGCTATACATTGCTTGGCCTTCCGGTAAGCGGCGATAAATATGTACCGACCAGCTATGTGCTTTTGACCGGCACCTTGAAGGACGCCACTGGAGTGGATCGGTCGGTCATCATTACTGGCCAGCTGAGCGTACAAGATGAATTCCTCACCTCACTTGCAGGCAAGGCTCCTGATGCCACCCAGCAAGAGATCACCAAAAAGCTCGCCGATATCAAGACTGCTGGCAAGCTACCTGAGGATACGGTTAAGCTGCAGACCGAGCTCGCCACTGTTTACAAGACAATTCGTTTGAAATCCGCCACAGTAGGACAATAAGCACTTCAAGAAAATTAGCCATTTTTTCTGGTAAAAGCTATAATTACCAGATATGAAAGATGTCAATTCGCGCGTCAGCGCGCAAGAAGTGCGCCAGAAATATTTAGATTTTATGAAGCAGCGCGGTCACGTCATTGTACCGCGGGCTAATATCGTACCAGCCGAAGATCCGACGACGCTCTTCACCGGGAGCGGGATGCAGCCCATGGTACCGTATCTCTTAGGTGAGACGCATCCGCAGGGCGTTCGGTTGGCTGATTCTCAGACTTGCTTGCGAGCCCAGGATATCGACGAAGTCGGTGACAATCGCCACACGACGTTTTTTGAAATGCTCGGTAATTGGTCGCTGGGTGATTACTTTAAAGAAGAGCAAATTCGTTGGATGTGGGAATTTCTAACCGTCGAGCTTGAGCTGGACCCACAGAAGCTGTATGTTAGCTGCTTCGCCGGTGATGAGTCACTTGGTATTCCGCGCGACGAAGAAACGGCCGAATTGTGGCAGGAGCTGTTCGAGTCGGTTGGGGTAGAAGCGAAAATTGTCGATATTGGCGCTGCCAGCGTGGGTGATGAGCATGGCATGCAGGGTGGTCGCATATTCTACTATGATGCCAAAGAAAACTGGTGGAGCCGCGCTGGAGTACCAGCCGCTATGCCGGTGGGTGAGCCGGGCGGACCAGATAGTGAGATGTTCTATGACTTTGGCGAAGAGCATCACGATGCCAGTTTCGGCCAACCACATCCAGCCAGCGACTCTGGGCGTTTCATGGAGATTGGAAATAATGTCTTTATGCAGTATCTCAGGAGCGAGGCTGGCTTTGAGGTGTTGCGACACAAGAATATCGACTTTGGCGGCGGGTTGGAACGTCTGGCTGCGGCTGTAAATGATGATCCAGATATTTTTAAGACAGCTGTCTTGTGGCCGGTCGTCGACCAGTTGGTACAGCTGACCGGAGCAGCGTACGAGGACAATACGGCTGCTATGCGCGTGATCGCTGACCACTTGCGTAGCGTGACTTTCATGGCCGTTGATGGTGTGCGCCCGAGTAATACCACCCAGGGCTACGTCATGCGGCGCATGGCCCGACGGGCGATTCGGCGCGGCCTCGAGCTTGGTATCGAGACCGGCCTGATGGCAGCCGTTGTTCCAGTGGTAATTGATATCTATAAGGATGATTACTCAGAGGTGGTAGAACAGGCTGAAGCCGTAATACAGGCTCTGACTGGAGAAGAGGAACAGTTCCGGACGACTCTCGAGCGGGGCTTGCGTGAATTTACCAAGCGCACCAGTGAACTTGATTTCTCACAGCGTCCTCCAGTACTGACGGGCAAGCGTACACCTTTGACCGGCAAACTCATCTTCCAACTCTCAGACACCTATGGTTTTCCGGCCGAGCTCAGTCTGGAAGAAGCCGACAAGGAAAGCGTTCCGGTAGACGACAATTGGCAGGCCGACTTTGATCGTTTGCTTGAGGAGCAGAAAGACCGCTCTCGCACTGCCAGCGCTGGTCAGTTCAAGGGTGGCCTGGCTGATCACTCGGCTCAGACCGTGCGCTATCATACAGCCACGCACCTCATGTACCGGGCACTTCGTAATGTCCTGGGTGACCATGTTGTGCAGCGGGGGAGCAACAATACGGCTGAGCGCCTGCGGTTTGATTTTAGTCATGCCGAGAGGATGACTCCCGAGCAAATCACCGCAGTCGAGAAGATTGTGAATGACGTCATTGCAGCCAATCTGCCGGTGAGTTACGTCGAGATGGACAAGGACGTGGCCTTCGAAGTTGGTGCTCTCGGAGCTTTTGGCGAAAAATATCCAGATACAGTGAAGGTGTATACGGTCGGTGACCCAGACGGTGACTGGTACTCGCGCGAGATCTGTGGTGGCCCGCACGTGGCTTTGACCGGTGAGCTCGGACATTTTAGGGTCGTCAAAGAAGAGAGTTCCTCGGCTGGCGTGCGACGGATTAAGGCCGTCCTCGAAGGAGCGGTATGAAGAAGCACCCTTTCACGTATTAGTGAAAGGGTGCTGTAGTTACTCTAGGCCAACACCTAGATATAGTTTGGTATCCAATAGTTACGACCGTAGAGGGCTGTCATGCACGGCCGGCCGTAGTGGACAGCGGTCATAACTTGGTCTGGCAGCTTGCAGACCGCTCGGCTGAATTGCCTGAACGGTACCACACGCTCTGCATCCCAGCGGTATCCCTGGGTCGTGAAGAGGGGCCGGTACTGTGTCTCCGACATAGGGATGGGAATTGCAGCCAGATTGCGCACCAAGCCCAAGCTGTAGCGCAACTCCTGGTAGTACATCAGTTCGTAGTTGAGGTCTCGCGGATGTATGTAGGCGAAGTCTGACTGACCAGTCATGTGCAGATAGGCACTTGGTGTCACCTTGCCAGCGGTGTACTTGCCGCGGTCTCGCTCACGGATGGGCAGACTCACGCGCCAGATGGTGCCGTCTACCAGGAGGTAGTGGGGGTTGGTCCAGTGCGGGAAGCCAGTGGCAAGGTTGCCCCAGCCATGGTGGTTCGATACAAGAACCACGGTCTGGTGACCACGGTTCTTCAGGTATTCTGCGATCCTCTTGAAGAGGAGTTCCTCGACATCGGGCCAGGTCAGATTTTGATTCATCGGCTGACTCGCTTCTTTAGTAGGGTAGGTACGAAATATATACATTATAATAAATATACAGTATAGTCAATTTTTTTTGAGATTCAGGGTTTGTATGACCTAACTCTGATAGAGCGGCACAAGAAAGCCCCACCGAGCGGAAGCTCGGTGGGGCTAAAAGTGTATAAATTACACGAAGCTGGGGCCTGTGGCCAGGTTGCCGCGCTGGAAGCAGCGTGCTCGACCAGTATGAACGGCCTGGATGATCTGGTTGTTACGCTTGGCGGCCCGGAACAGGCTACGGCGATTGATCAGGGCGTTCTGTACGCATAGGCGAGCCCGACAGGCTGGTGGCAGGGTGTAGATGTAGAGCCGACCCCGCCGGTAGGTCATGAGTTCGTAGTAGTACTCCCGCCCTGGAATGTTGGCAACATCATGACTGATGCCATCTTGACCATGAAGTCGGAAGCTAGGCAGAATCTCAGAACGGCTAGCCTCCGGGCTCGGACAATACGATCGCGGTATGCTAACCCGAATGATAAAACCATCGGCAAAAAAGTAGTGTGGATCAGTGCAATATGGCTCGGAAGTCGTCAGCCGACCCCAGCCGAGGTGGCCTGATACTACGTGGACATCGGCGTAGCCTAAGCCTCTCAAGTGGGTGGCAATGCGGCCAAGCATCAGGCGCTGGGTAGATTCCCAGTCGGCATAAGTATCGGACGGTGTCGTGTCGGACATTAAGGTGCTTCCCCTTGAATAGGGTGGATAGGTAGGATTTAGCTTACGCTGGTAAGTTTAGCCTGTCAAATACGAGGGTAGAATGTAGAAGTTAGGGGTTGGGAGTTAAGAAGCTAGCTGAAGCTCATTCATCCTAATTTTTAACTTCTAAGCCTAGATTATAATCGAAAAAGGTAGCCCGCTCGATTTCTCGAGCGGGGTTGGTAGTCAGGTCTTGTCGTCCATGACTCTCCTTTTGGTAAGAGCCTTACGGGCGGTAGCCCTGGTAGTGCTCTTCGGTGAGTCCGACCACGATGGCGCCACCGAGGACGATGAGTACGCCGGCAATGGCGCCGCGTTTGAGCCACTTCATGCTTCTCTCCTGTTCAGCTTGGCTTGAAGGCTTGTGTTGACATGGACTTGATCGTAGAAATGTTGCCATTCCTGACGATGCGCGCTCCGGCTTTTATCGCCAAAGAAGCGTGCCACCATGAAGCAGATGCCGGCTGCCACTGCGCCCCACGGCGAAGTGGGTTCGGTGATCAGCCAAGCGTAGGCCAGGCCGAAGCCGACTGCCTGGAAGCAGAATTTGGCCTTACCGCTCCCGAAGGCACCGTGGATCGGCTCCCGGGTCTGACGAGATAACTGCCTGGTTCGTAGTGAGATTCGGACGATGTCCTGCTCCACCCAGGCCATCCAAGCCAGGATGACGATGATCGCCAGCGAGGCTGCCCAGCCCTGAAATCGAAAGATCAGGAAGGGTAGGGCTGCGGCCAATGTGTAGATCAAGACTTTGTCGGCCGCGGGATCAGCTTCGGCTCCGAATTGCGTCTGGTAGTCCAGCATTCGAGCCAGTGGTCCGTCGATGGCATCGAGCAGGAAGAGCCCCGCAATCAGCCAGAAGAAGGTGCTAGCCCGAGTGGTGTCCTCCTGCCAAAGGCAGAAGAGGAAACCACCGGCCATCGGGATGGCGGCAATGCCGCGCAATATGGATAGGCCATTGGGGACATTATTGCAGGTCCAGGTGAGGCGACGCCAACCGCGCTTGACGGTGAAGTCGCGTAGTGGCAGCAGCCACCAGCCGAAGATGATGACGGCCAGCCCGAAGAAGACGGACTTCACGGCACGCATGTAGCCGGGGTCTGTATCTTCCCAGATTATGGACATAGCTCTCCCTTGACGTAAGTAGGTGCGCGGTTAAGACCAGGATTTATCATCTGGATCTTGTGCCTTACTCTACAATGTTTTGTATACTTATACAAGTATAAGTATACCCGGTTAGCTATAGAGCCACCCATTTTAGAGCGGTCACAGCTGACATTTCTGGCGCGGTGCTCAGTCATCGTAATTATCTATACGCTTTCTTCCGCTCCCTACCATAAATATCAGCTGTGACTCACGAGAAACCTGACCGGGTACATTTTGTAGACATTATGGCTAACTGGAGCACATAGAAAATAATTGAGTTAAGACCTGGTTAAGGCATAACCGTGTTAAAATATGCACTATATGCCCATCAAGAAACTCCAACAACTCAAGAAGAAGTTGCCGTCTATCCCGGTGCTTGGCGGTAAGCGTGTCAAGCAGCCGAAGAATAAAAGCAATGACCCCTATATCGTCAGCTTGGATATCGGGACGGAGTATGTGAAAGCCCTCATCGGTGAGGTAAAAGGCGACCATGTTGAGATTATTGGCTCCTCGCGTCAGCGCCAACGTCTGACCGATATGGCCTCGGGGGCGGTGACTGACATTGCCGGCGTAGTTGATAACTGTGATGTAGCCCTGCGCTTGGCCGAAGAACAGGCTGGGGTGGTCGCGCGTAATACCGTCATTGGCATCGCCGGTGAGTTGGTCAAGGGTATGACCACGCATGTCAGTTACCGTCGGTCACGACCAGAGATCCAGATCGATATGGTGGAGCTGCGTGACATTATTGACCGTGTGCAGAAGACGGCGTTTGACAAAGCTCGCAGTCAGCTGGCCTGGGAGACGGGTAGTGAAAATATTCAGGTCAAGCTGGTCAATGCTGCCGTCGTCGACGTCACCATCGATGGCTATCGGGTGACCAATCCGATTGGCTTCCAGGGGCGGGATGTGACGATTGCGGTCTTTACCGCCTTTGCACCGATGGTACACTTGGGAGCCCTCCAGACGGTGGCCCGTGATCTTGATCTGAATCTCATTAATATTGCCGCCGAGCCCTTTGCGGTAGCCAAGAGCGTTGGCGCTGATGACTCGACCGAATTCTCGGCGGTCTTTATAGATATCGGTGGTGGCACCTCGGATATAGCAGTCGTAAATAATGGTGGTGTGGTCGGCACTAAGATGTTTGCGATTGGTGGACGGAGTTTTACCAAGCGCTTGACCCAAGCTTTTGGTGTAAATTTTGATAAAGCTGAGGCGATTAAGCTCAAGCACTCGGCTGGCGAACTCGATAAGGCCGAAGAGAAGGAAGTCGCCGAAGCGCTTGGGAAAGACGTTGACGTTTGGCTATCTGGAGTAGAGCTGGCCCTATCGGAGTTCGAAGAGCTCGATCACTTACCACACCGGATCCTTCTCTGTGGTGGTGGCTCAGCCTTGCCGGAGATTAAGAAAGCTCTCCAGACTGACTGGCACAAGAACTTGCCCTTTGCTCGCAAGCCGAAGATTGATTTTGTGGCTCCAGCCGACGTCAATCGGGTAATTGACCACACCGGTAAGCTCAACAGCCCACAAGACATTACGGCTATGGGGCTGGCTAACCTGGCTCTTGATATCGTTGGTGCTGAGCCAAAGGGGGAGCAGTTATTGCAACGGCTCAGCCGTACTCTATCCATTTAGTGGCCGCAGGCCGCCCATTCTAGAGCGGCCAGAACTGACTTTTCTGCTCCGGTGCTCATCACCGTAATTATATATACGGCTCCTTGCGCTCCTCCCAGAGAAAGTCTGTTCTGACTCACTCAGAATGACCGAGTACTAAGAGGGCATTTCTCGGTACAGAAATATTGACAAAATGCTATAATTATGATATAATATACAGGTTCGAAATGTTCCTCAACAGATTGTGGACTCTATGTCTTCTTCAAGTCAGGTACTGACAGTCGGAGCTGCTTGTGCGATCTTGCAGGTGATCATGTATATGTTGCTGCTCGCGGCCGGCGTGTGTTGGTTTGGCACTCGAAAGAGTCGACGATGGGGCTTGATTGCTCTGACGACGCTGCTCTTGAGTGTATTGGCACTCAGCTTGAATCCGATAACGATCATGTTTAGCTTGAGTACCGGCCGGCCTTCATCTTTTTATTGATAATAATCTCTCGCTTGCAAGGCCAGGCCTACATAGTAGGCCTGGCCTTGCAAGCACACTTTTGTAACTCTCAGCTTCAGCCAGTATAATGGCATACAAGCATAACTATTCGTATGGCCGAACCAGAAAAAGACATCATCTATTTAGATCACGACGCCGAGATTACCGAGGCGATCGAGAAGCTCAAGGGTGCCGATGGCGACACCGTGCGGTTAGTGGTGCCTGGGCGTTCGGGCCTCCTGCAGAGTCTGGTAAACCTTAAATTACTCAAAAAAGCGGCTGACGATTCTAAGAAGGAACTCGTACTGGTCACTGGCGACAAAACGGCTTCAAACCTCGCCGGTAAGCTCGGGCTTGCGGTGGCTAAGAATGTAAAAGCCACACCGCACGTAGTGGCTACCGAGCCACCTCCGACGGAATCTCCATTAGCCCGAGATGAGCCCGAGGAAAAACCAGACCTCGAAGATGCCGACTCTGCTGTGCCGGTACATCGATATGATAATCCCGACGAGCCACGTCGTAAGTCGAAGAAGGCAGATAAGGCTAGTCGCAGCAAGGACAAGGCGGCTAAACGTGGTGGCAGTAAGGTGCCAAATTATAATAAGTTCCAGAAGTGGTTGATGATCGGTGGCGGCGTGATCGCCTTCTTCCTGCTCTTCTGGCTGGCCTCGGCCTTTCTGCAGACGGCGACTATCAACGTGCAGGCCACGGCGGATCGCCACACAGTCGACACGCAGTTCGTACTCTCGACGAGCGCTAATGCGGCTTCAGGCGTCACCGCCATACCTTTGGAGACAACAAAAGATCTCAGCCAGTCCTTCCAGGCTACAGGCAAGAAGGACAATGGCACCAAGGCCCAGGGCAATGTTTCGATCAAGAATTGCGAAGATAGCGACCCACATCCGCTTCCAGCCGGTAGTAAATTAACGACCGGTGGTAAGGCCTTTGTGACGAGCGCCGCCGTGACGATTCCAGCCGGTGATTTTTCAGGTGGTGGTACGGTTTGTAAATCAAGCAGTGTTCAGGTCGCCGTTGTGGCTGCCGAAAACGGCGAGGGGTACAACTTCACCAATGCCAGCTTCCTCGTCTCGAGCTTGTCATCACGTGTTACTGGCACCGGTACAACCCAAGGAGGTACGAGCAAGATCGTGACGGTCGTGACTCAAGCTGACGTTGATACGGCTCAGAAAACAGCTATAGAGGGTGCTAAGTCTGAGGCTTTAAACGAGCTAAAGGACAAGGCCAAGGACGATGTGAAGGTATTTGATGATACGTTGACTTCAACGGTGGTTACCTCGGCTGCTAATCCACCAGTCGACACCGAAGGCACGAACGGCACCCTGACCATCAAGGTAAAATTCACAGTACTCACTGCTACGCAGGCTAATCTTGAGGCCGTCATTAAGAAAAATTTGAGCAGCTCGCTGACGAATGGCGCTACGGTTCTTGATGCCGGTCTCGATCAAGCTAAATTTACCCAAACTAAGGCGCAAAACGGTAGCTTCACCTACACTCTGCAGTCCACGGCCTATATCGGACAGGCGATTGATAAAGATGCTCTCGCTAAGGCCGCCGCCGGCAAAGCCAAGCGAGACGTGGCTGATCTGGCTCGAGAATACCCAAATGTGACTTCCGTCACGGTTGATGGTTGGCCGCTGGTGCCAAATATGCCCATCAGTGCCAGTAATATCAAGGTGAAAGTACAGGTCTCGAAGTGAAGCGGCTCATGGGGGAGCTTCTTGATACTCATGAGCACATTGGGGTAGCTGTAGAGCAAGCTTTGCTGGGGGTGGATCCGGGGGATCAACGAGTTGGCGTGGCTGTGAAAGTCGCCGGTGAGGTCTCGCCCGAAGCGCTTAAAGTCTTGCCAAATAATAACGCTCTCTGGGAGGAATTGGCAGCCTTGGTGGCTAAGTACCACTGCGAGGCAGTGATTGTTGGCTTGCCTCGCAATGTCGATGGTAATGACACCGCTCAGACCCGAAAGGCTCGCGAATTCGCTGGCGAGCTGGCCGATCGGACCGACTTACACGTCCTCATGCACGATGAGTTTTCGACCAGTCAGCGGGCCCGCGAGCGCTTAAATCGGCGACACAAGCACGTCACTCGTGAGCTCGAGAAGCGCGAGCTCGACGCTCTCGCGGCTGCCATTTTACTCGAGGATTATTTGGAGTCACTGGTCTAATGGCGGCGACCCGACCCGGGCGTGGCTTACAGGGGCATGCTATCCATACCATCGAACGGCGTCGCAAGCGCCGCTTTCTACGTCTAGTGCTAGCTGCCGGACTCTTGGCTATAACTGCTTTGATTGCTATAGCTGCTTGGTTTTCATTTAGCATTAATGTCCCGGTCGGCGGTAGTGAGCAGCGGGTCATTACGATTGCCGAGGGCTCATCGATCAGTCAGATCGCCGACCAGCTGGAAGACGCCGGTATGATTCGTAGTAGCTGGGCCTTCAGTACCTACGCTCGGCTCGGTCCGGCCCATGGCCAGCTCAAGCCTGGTCCGTATCAGCTCAAGGGCTCGATGTCGACGGTTCAGATTATTGACTACCTGGCCTCGGGCAAGATTGCCGTCAAGACGTTCGTGGCACGTGATGGCAGCACTATGAAACAGCTAGCGGCTAGCTATGAAGCCCAAGGTCTAGGGACGGCCGAGGAATTTACAGCTGCCTTGCAGAATACTCCATTGCCGCCCGAGCTGGCTGCCGCCTTTCCTGAGGCTAAGCAAGACCTCGAGGGTTTCCTACTGGCCGATAGTTACAATGTAGTCGCCAATGAGTCAGCCGCTAGTGTAGTGAGTAGGATGCTTAATAATTTTAGCGCCAAGGCTCTGCCGCTCTTTAAGAACGACCCATCTCCACAGAAGCTCACCTATTATGAGACCCTGACCCTAGCCTCGATTGTCGAGAAGGAAGCCAGCCGTGACGAAGACCGAGCTGGAGTAGCTGGAGTGTTCTACAATCGCTTGCGACAGCGGATTAAGCTGGAGAGTGACGTCACAGTTATTTATCTTACAGGGCGGATTGAGCCCACGGCCTCCGACCTAGCCATTGATTCGCCGTACAATACTCGTAAGTACGCTGGCCTGCCACCAACACCGATTAATAGCCCGTCACTGCTAGCCATTGAGCATACCCTCAAGCCCATTGACAGCGACTACATCTTCTTTATTGGCGGAAGTGATGGCAAGGTCTACTATGCGGTGACCTACGCTGAGCACCAGGCGAATATTAAGAAGTATATTAAGTAAAACGTCTAGCTTACTCGGCCTCTAACTCCGTCTGAAGAATAATCAATCTGATCGTGTATTAAGCTTAAGCTTTTATTCTATCTTGTGGAGAGTATAATAAGCATAAGTATGAAATCTATCGAGTTACAATCCGTTGTGTATAAAGAGGGAAAGTATTATGTGGCACAGTGTTTAGGTATTGACGTTTCTTCTTTTGGTAAAACCGTGAAGGAAGCCCTGGCAAATCTGACAGAGGCTGTCGAGCTTTACCTAGAAGATCAGCATGTTGCCGCAATCGAGACTGTACAAGATCCGCAAGTTCACACACTTCACCTGGAGCATGCCTAAGCTCCTGTCATCAAGGGTGATTGTAAAAACCCTTGAACAAAAGGGGTTTGTTTTTGTGTCACAAAAAGGCAGCCACGCAAAGTATCGCAAGAAAGCTCACACAGTCATAGTGCCGATGGGTAAGCGCGAGATACCGCTGGGCACGCTCAGCTCAATCATCCGTCAGACTGGCCTCGAGAAGACAGATTTTCTTGATAGATAATAGTGGGTCGTGCAGAGACCAAGTCTCGATCAAGGTTCCAGCTCGTACATCCATACGAGCTATCGAGCATACTCTCAAGCCCATCACCAGCGATTACATCTTATTCATTGGCGGCGGTGACGGCAAAGTCTACTATGCGGTGACCTACGCTGAGCAGCAGACGAATATCGATAAGTATTTGAAGTAAGTCGTCCGTTTAGGTTCTAACTGCATCTAATATTCCGAGCCATTGTGCTTATGCTTATAATGACCAATACTGTACTTAGTTAATAATTAGGTTATCCTCATGAAAAAACAAAACGGTTTCGGTCTACTCGAAATAATTATAATCATTGCTATTGTCCTCGTGATCGCAGGTTTGGGATGGTACGCCTACAGTCGCTCTCAATCAAATAGGACAGAAACAACTTCAAGCCAGCTAAATCAATCCACGCCATCTTCATCTGAACAATCCTCCTCTACTATATCGACCCAAAAAATGATCAAGAACTTATAATCGAAGCAGTTACTAAAAAAGTGACAATAGATCCCAGCGCTACAGCTGAGGTAGCGGATATACAAGGTAATGTTGCAACAGTTTCTGTGACCTCATCGTCTGGGGGTATGTCATTATTGTCGTCAAAACAAATGGCCAATGGGATGCAATTTACAAAGGTCAAAATAACCCTTGTCGTGATTTAGGAGAAAAGTATGATCTTCCTTCTAATTACTATCAGGCGGATTGCTTAGTTACTTCCGAGGCCAGTCAACTTTAGCTAATTATGTTCTTAAAGAATAATCGAAGTTCTAACCTCATCCATCCAGTCGAACTTACGGAAGTAAGTATATTGTACCTGTTTTTCAGGCTCATAAATGATAAAAAGAATACGCCTCTAGCCATTCGGCATGAGACGTATTCTTACCTTTAGGGTACCAAAATGCTTATTTTATGTCAATCTGCTTGCCGCTTTTCGTAATAACGAAGAGCTTTTTGATATTTGTTCGTTTAATAGTGTGAAATATTATTTGGGTCAGGGCTCGTTCGGTTTTGAGCTTTGATCGGCGCAGATCAATAATGATATTTTCCGACTGTTTTGACGCACTGCGCACGGCGTGTTCGATGGTTCTAGCACCGGCGTTCTGTGGACTTTTTATTTCCCACCGTAGCCCATCCATGATAATGTCGGGTGTCCTGACGCCAGCCTGATTCTTCGGTGCCAGAAAGGTCACGTGCCTTCCTTGTTTACGTAAAAATAAGGCAGTATGTATCTCGTGCGGTTCTGGTTCGGCACTATCTTCGAAATGAATGTCGATAATTTTCATGATGGCTTATTATACCGTACAGTAAACGACAAGCTTGGTGCTAGCCTTACGCATCTATCTGAGCTATTGTATTTACAAATTAACTAACTCTCTTTGCTGTAGTAGCCCCATGAAGCTCTATCTCTCCTCGTTTAAGTTCGGCAACAAAAAAGATCAGTTGCGTGGCTTAGCTCCGCGAGATTCTATACTCATCATCCCAAACGCTCTCGACTTTCGTCCGTCGAGCGATGAACAGACGGTCAACAGTTTAGATAATAAAAACCAGGCTACGAGAATTGGGCTTCGAACCTCAGGTCGTCGATTTGCGGGAATATTTTGGAGAAGCCGCGAAGCTTTGGCAGCTGGTTGAATCAGCCGGTTCGGTCTTCGTCCTTGGTGGGAATGTTTTCATACTTCGCCAAGCCATGTATTTGAGCGGATTAGACCAGATAATTATTGATCAAAAAGAGAATTCAGACTTTCTTTACTCGGGACATAGTGCAGCTGGCTGTGTACTGCACCTTCACTTGAGCCGTACAAGGTCGTCGGTGATCCAGGCATTCATCCATACTGGCAGCTTCAGCAGACGATTTGGGAGGGTCTGGAGCTGGTCGACTTCGCTTTTATGCCACATTGGCAATCTAATCATCCAGAGGCTGAAGCAACCGAGCGGGGGATTGTATATTGTAAGGAAAATGGTTTGCCGCATAGAGCCGTCAGAGATAGTAGCGTTCTTACGCTATGACTGTAGAAAGAATATTTTTTTGAAGTTTGGCTGATTTTCATTAATCTGACTGGCCATAAAACGAGTATTTCACAAGCGAAAGCACTGTATCTGGTAGTCAAAAAAGAGGCCTTTATAGTGCTTATGTCAAGGTTTGACACGCTATATACGTCCTGCTAGTATAGCCCCCGTAGCTTTTTGAAAACGTGTGGGTGAGCGTCTTGAGGTCTCTCTTGGAGGCCATCAAGAGACCCATGAGTGTGCCCTAGCGCACGCCCCGCATGACCTTTTAAAAACTCCCAGAGACATGTCCTGATAAGGTGCTGTTAATAAAACTTTAGGTCGATTCTGCACCGGTTCCGCCAGCTGGCGGAAGATGGATAAGCCCTGGTAACTGTAAGCCAATCATGACAATGAGCGGCGTTGGAGTGACATATCCGTAGATTAAGCCTCAGCTTTTCCGCGCAACGTAAACAAGCCTTGGCTGGTTTATCAACAAACGCTGGAAGCGCCACGACTTCATCTCAGACAAACACCCCGGACAAGCTGGAAGAGACTGAAAAGCCCCCCTTGTCCCTTCAGAAAAGTCTCATTAAAAATGCGCAGAGTATTACGACCTCGATTCAATCAGGCGGCTCATGGCGCTACATAACCCACGTCTTACTGCTTGCGATCATCGTCTCGGTAGCGGTAGCTGGCAAGATTCAGGCCGATAGCCTGAGCTCAGCCAAGAAGCACAGCGCCGTAGCCACTTCAGATCAGGATCAGTCGGTAGTCTTAGCTTCGGGCGCAATTCTGGCCGAGCAAACTCAGCTGGTGATGGCCTCGGACGTCAAGGAGCGAGCTAACAATATGGCCAATCAGGCATCTCTGGCTACTTCTTCCGAGAGCTTCTTGAAGTCGCGAGCACCGATTGCGACTACTGATCCAGCCAAGCGTAGTATCGTCAATCACACCGTGGCACAGGGCGAGACCGTGTCATCAATCGCGGCTCAGTTTAGCGTTACCTCGGACACTGTCTTGTGGGCTAACAGTCTCAATGCCGATTCTGTCCTCAAGCCTGGCCAGGAGCTGATGATCTTGCCGATTAACGGCCTCCTCTATACGGTCGCTGACGGCGAGTCACTTGATACGGTAGCTAATACCTATAAGGCCAGTGCCAATCTCATCGATACCTACAACCAGCTCGAGGGCAAGCCCTTGGCAGTTGGCCAGAAGATCATCATCCCAGATGGAGTCAAGCCAACGCCGCCACCAGCTCAAGCCAGCACTACTCGCTTGGCCTCGGTGGCCCCGCAGGCTACCACTACGCTGCCAATGCGGGCTGGTAGCAGCGCCAATGGCTATTCATACGGCTACTGCACCTACTACGTGGCTTCTCGCCGGTTTGTACCGTCCAATTGGGGTAATGCTTCATCTTGGTACTACAACGCCGTCCTGGCGGGCTACAGTGTAGGCTCAACACCACGAGCTGGAGCAGTTGCCTGGGAGAATGGTAATCACGTTGCCTACGTCGAGAGCGCTAATGCCGACGGCACCGTGACCGTTTCCGAGATGAACTTCTGGAGTAATGGTGGTGGATGGGGTCGCGTCAGCTACCGGACTACAGCGGCGAGTCACTTCAAATATATCTACTAGAGTAGACTGCCTGGATCTCTAAAAAAGCCCCTTGATAGTTCGAGGGGCTTTTGGGCGTTACTGTAAGAGCCAAGTCAGGGTGACAAGTGGAAGGCTCAGTGAAAGGATGCAAAGAATACAGAAGATTCCCTCTCGAATGGTAGCTCTGAGGCTGCGACGAGCTTGGAGCTGACCGAGTGCCAGGAGGCTTTGCCTGGTTGGAGGGTTCTGCTGTGCGATATGCTGCCAGAGTCGCTGCGCTTCAGTCTGTTCTGACTTGGCCATCTGGCCAGCGTTTTGGGCTTGGCGGAATAGCCATGCCACACACAAGCAGCTGGAGACCAGAAGCACTAACTTACCGATCAGTATCAACAATTGACGGCTCTTTCTGCTGAGGAGAGGTGCGATAAAATTGCTATCAGATTCTACTTGGTTTTAAGGTAAGTCTCAAGCCTATTGTTTCTATTTTATCAGAAGCTGGTATTATGGCAGCATGAAGGCCAAAGTCATCCGTGAGGTAATCTTTCGCTTATTAGCTAGCTTTTTCTTGGCTGCGATCGTGGTGGCCGGTTATTTTGCGCTCAAGGCGGCTTACATCCAGCCAGCTCAAGACATTTATGTGCAGGATTGTGCTAAACAGAGCCTTGCTTGCGGAAATTTCCAGCTGGCGGCCGCCGCCTCGGCGACATTTATTGTCATACTGGGCGCGACTATTCTGCTCGGCCTGTGCTACACGCTCTGGCCTCTGATGCAGCTCAGTAAGCGCGGCCAGCGCGAGGCAGCACTGGAGCCGGAAGAAGAGATTTAAGGTCTATTATCAGGCCAGGCCTTGGCTTGCCAAGGCCTGGCCTGCCACGTATACTACCAGCCATGTTTCTCGATGAAGTCAACGTACAAGTCGTAGCTGGACGCGGTGGAAATGGCAGCGCCAGCTTTTTGCGTACGCGCTCACAGCCCAAGGGTGGACCAGATGGCGGCGATGGTGGTCGGGGCGGTAATGTGACGGTGGTGGCTGATCACAATACCTCGACTCTCTCGGCCTACCGTAGCGCTCATAGCTATCACGCTGGTGATGGCGGCGACGGACATGGCTCCAAGAAGTACGGCAAGAAAGGTACTGATCTGACTCTGCGCGTACCACCCGGCACAGTTGTAAAAGTTGACGGCAAGGTAATTGCTGACCTCGATCACACTGGGGCTGAATTTGTGATTGCCCATGGTGGCCGCGGTGGGCTCGGCAATACTCACTTCGCGACTAGCACTCATCAGGCACCACGCTTCGCGGAGCTGGGTGAAGAAGGTGATAGCATCGAGGCCGTTTTTGAGCTCAAGCTCATAGCCGACATCGGCTTGGTCGGTCTCCCGAATGCCGGCAAGTCGACGTTGCTGTCAGTGGTCTCGGCAGCCAAGCCAAAGATCGCTAACTATCCCTTTACCACACTGGTACCACAGCTTGGTGTGGTGTCTTATGGCGGTAGTGAATTTACGATGGCGGATATCCCGGGCTTGATCGAGGGTGCTCACACCGGTAAGGGCTTGGGGACAGCCTTTTTGAAACACCTGGAACGTACTCGCGGACTTTTAATCATGGTCGATGCCGCCGGCGAGCCAGCCGACCAGACGTACGACTTGCTAATGCATGAGCTCGAAGCCCACAGCGCGGTTCTGGCAGCTCGTCCCCAGCGCGTGGTCCTGACCAAAGTCGCTCTCGCTACGCCTGAGCAGCGAGATATTCAGCTGAAGCGCCTGGCCAAAGCCGCTGGTGTATCTGAGGCGGAAATTTTGCAGCTCTCATCTGAGGAGCACGTTGGCATCAACGAGCTCAGTGCGGCTTGTTTGCAGCTCGTGCAGCAAGCCCAAGAAATCCCAGAGGAAGTGGTTGATGAACAGGCGGTTATTGACGTGCCGCTTGATGATGTACTTGATTGGTACATTGAGCCGTCGACGGAAGGCGGCTGGCAGATCAAAGGCGTCGTCGCTCGTCGTTGGGCCCAGCGGACGAATATGCAGTCTCAGCAGGCCGTGGAGCGCTTGAAGAGCATCTTGCACCGAGCTGGCATCTTGAAGCAGCTCGAGCAGGCCGGGGTTGATTTCGAAAAAGACACGATCGTGATCGCGGACAAGGAAATTCCGTGGAACGACTGACCTATACTGTAGCTGGCACCAGTCTGGATTGTGAGACCCGGCCTGATCTTTTTTCGCCCAAGGCTCTGGATAAGGGGAGTGAGCTATTATTGCAGCAAGTGGCGGGACGGAAATTCGACACGGCACTTGATTGGGGCTGTGGCTGGGGTGCGATTGGATTGTGGCTGGCTAAGTCCCAGCCAGAAGCTCAGGTGACCTTGATCGATAGTGATCTCTCGGCTATTAAAGCTACGCAGGCTAATGCCGAGTCTAATGGCCTCACGAACGTCAGTATTCTGCCAAGTCCGGGCTTCGAGGAGCTCCCAGTCGATCAGTCGTTTGACTTGATCGCCTCCAATCCACCAACCCATCGTGGTCGCCAAGTGGTCGAGGACATGATTGGTCAGAGCCGAGCTCGACTCATGGCAGGCGGGGAATTGGTGATTGTGGTTGAGGCTCGCCTCACACCCTGGGTGAAACGGGCTATGACTCAGGAATTTGGTGGGGTTGAGGTACTGGCGCGCACCAATAAGCACACCGTTCTGCAATCATCCGTCGCATAAGCCAGACCTGATCCAGGACTTGAAAAAAATCCTCAAAAATGTCATGATGATCCAGTTATTTTTATATAATTGTTCCTGTGTTCTCAAAATATCAAACCAAGTGCTCCCATGGTAATACCAATAGTTTTCAGAATAATTGCCATGAGAAAACTGTTCGATAATTTGAAAGGAAGAATCTATGAAGTGGTAGTGTTCATGAAATGAACACGAAAGCGGTATAGATTTTGACGCGGGGCTATAGCTTGAGTTGGATCTCGCGGGCTCGCCTGTGGTACAGAAAAGATCGCTCTAGCCACCCGTAAAAACTTGCACATACAAAAACTGAATACGTACGAGACAGCACACATTATGGGGCTATAGCTCAGTTGGCTAGAGCGCTTGCATGGCATGCAAGAGGTCGGGAGTTCGAGTCTCCCTAGCTCCACCAAATTAAGAATCCACTTTCGTAAGAGTGGGTTTTTAATTTGGTGAAAAA
>CAZHSY010000011.1:0-27808 GCA_964535385.1 uncultured Candidatus Saccharibacteria bacterium | reverse complement strand
GACGGCACCCGTCTGAGCGTCAACCCCGCTCGCGTACGCTGGGTTTACGCGAGACCCGCCTCATCGACAGAAAAATTCCAGGTCATCTGGGATAATCTATCGATGGGGCGTTTTCTATACCGAACAAAAAACACCCTTAGCGAGAGCCATACCATATCGAAACGACATGCTGTCGTGGTTTGTTTCGGCTAATAACGGAATGGAGGAGGCTGGTTTGCACTATTCGCAGTCGGCGGATGGTATGCGCCTTCAACTGGTGAGAAGGCTTGGGCGTGAGACCCGTGCGGTACTGCCTGAACAGGCTCTAGGTCGCTGGCCATCTGGGTAGTGGCATCCTCATAGCGGTGCAACACCTGGGCGGCCTTCTCTGACATCACCGGGCCACGATGGATTACCGAAGACGGTGACGGTGTGTTAAAACTAACCGCCGGTGGTACTGATAGTGCGCCAGGAATCGATATAGGTGGGGCTGGGGCTGGCGAAATAAGGCCTGGCACTGGTGATGTAGCGAGGCCCGGCATTGAGCCCGTTAGTGCGGCTGGTGGCTCACCGGTGGTCGCCAAAATAGGCCTTGTGTCCTGCTCAATTTCTATCAGCCGATTATACTTAGCTACCCTCTCACCCCGAATTGGCGCTCCAAGCTTGAAACCGAAAGCGCCAGCCCCGAAGGCCACATCGCTCAAGAACGTATCATTTGTATCACCCGAACGGTCAGAAATAATGACCTGCAAGCCAGCTGTCTGAGCCACCCGAATACCCTCGAACATATCACTGATGGTACCGACTTGATTGGGCTTCACTACCACTGCCCCGATTAAACGCTGAGTGGCCAAATCAGTAATCCGCTGCGCCTGGCTGGCTGTAAAGTCGTCACCAGCTACGAAAAATTTTCGTCCTGGTTGAATACTCAGGTACTTCAGCCCCTCAATGTCCTGTTCAGCAAAAGGGTCCTCAATCGAAAGAATAGGAAAACGCTGATCCCACTGCATGTAGAGCTGGCCAAGCTGTTCCATGCTTAAGAGTTGACCGGCCAGCTGGTAACCGGTACCGGTAAAGAAATGGTTGGCAGCCATGTCGAGAGCAATGTCAAACTTAGACTCAGCCTTAAGCGCAAATTGCTGCAGGGCCTCGAGAACCACCTCCGCCCCAGCGCCCAGAGGGGCCATAGCGCCTTCTTCCGAGACCAACTGCACACTCGGACCGTAGAGGTTCTGGAAAATCGACCGCAGCGTTCGATATAATGTATAGATCAGCTGCAAGGCCTCAGCCGGGCTAGAGGTCTGGGGTACAGCTATAATCTCTTGTAGATCCAGGCCTGGAGCGTGGGAGCCGCCGGCTATAATATTGGCATACAGTCGCGGCATAGCTGGCTTGGATCCAAGCAGATCGGCAGTCAATTGCCAGACCTCCTTGTCTTGCTCATAACACGAAAGCAAGAAGTACGCCCCCGAGACGGCTGTCATGGTATTGGTACCCAGGTTCGAACGATCACTAGTGCCGTCCAGGGCGGTTAGTAGGGCATCGAAATCAGCCTGATGGGCTAGCGGGTAGCCGATAAACTTTGGTGCAATGATGTTATTAATGACGTCAACATTACCCGTAACGCCACGACCACCAAAAATCTCACCACCATCACGCCGCTCTTTCGCCTCCTGGTCGGCTACCGACGAACCACCAGGCGAATCGAAGCGCGCATGGTTTCCGGTATCGGATTCCATACGGACACGGACGGTCGGCTCCCCCCTCGAGTCGAGTACTTGATAGGCTTTGATCGAGGCTATTTGCATCTGATTATCGAAACTTTTGCTGTTATTTTTCAAGTATAGCATAAGGAGTATGGTTGAGGCCTAGACGTTTCTAAGATCCAGTATAATAAAGCCTATGTCGGACTCGAAAACCCCAAAAACCAAGACCTCACCCTACCTAAAGTTTCCGCAAGAATTCTTCTGGGGAGCGGCTACCAGTGCCCACCAGGTCGAGGGCGGGACAGACAATAACTGGACGCTCTGGGAACGCGAACACGCCGCTGAGCTGGCTCGTGGCTCTAAGAAGGCCTTCGATACGCCCTCGGTGCATTGGTATCGAGTGAAGGACAAGGCTCTTGACCCCGCCAACTACATTTCGGGGGTTGGTATCGATCATTATCATCACTTTGAGAAAGATTTTAAATTAGCCCAGAAGCTCAATCATAACGCTCATCGACTATCTATCGAATGGAGCCGCATTCAACCACGCCGTGGTGTGGTCGATGAACGGGCCATTGAGCACTATCGACGAGTTATTAAGACCTTGCGGGCTCTACACATCGAGCCTTTCGTCACGCTCTTCCACTTCACACTTCCAGATTGGGTGGCCGACCAAGGTGGCTTTCTAAACCCCCGCACCATCCAAGATTTTGCCGAGTATGCCCGGATCGTAGCAACCGCCCTGGGTGATGATATCCAGTACTGGTGCACTATTAATGAGCCTGAGGTATTCACCACCTTCTCGTATGTATTTGGGCTCTGGCCGCCGCAGAAACGAAGTTGGTACCTCGGTGCCCGAGCCTACGCTTCGATTTTACCCCGGGCGCACATCGCCGCCTACAAAGCCATCAAAGCTCTCAACCCACAAGCTCAAGTCAGCGTCTCGAAGAACAACATGTGGTACGTCGCCACCGGCAAAACCATTGCCCCAGTCATGGCTCGAGGCTGGTGGTGGTGGGCTAATCATCTCTTTCTCGATCGAATTCGCCATCATCAAGATTTCATTGGTTTAAATTATTACTTCAAATTTAACTTCCGAACCTGGCGTGGTGAGATCGATCAGCAAAACCCATCTGAGCTCGGTTGGGGTCTACACCCTGAAGGAATCGATATCCTCCTGCAGGACCTCCACAAGCGCTATCACAAGCCGATTGTCGTGACCGAGTCCGGTATCGCTGACAGCCAAGATGATTCCCGTACCTGGTATATCAAAGAGCTTTTGCGCAATGTTCATAAGTCGATCACGGCCGGTGTTGATGTGCGCGGCTTTTTCTACTGGTCACTGCTGGATAATTTTGAGTGGGACAAGGGCTTCTGGCCAGAATTTGGCTTGATCCACGTCGACCGCAAGACTCAGAAGCGGACAGTCCGCCAAAGCGCTAATGAGTATGCCAAGATCATTGCAGACAATGGGTTGGATTAAAGGCCGATAAGTCAGGCCTTAAGGTTGGGGGTTCGTATTTAGGAGGTAGAATACCCTCAAGCTCAGGTTACATCCACCTAGGCTTCTCGTTGTTCTAGCTTTCGCACTCGCTTTTCGAGTGCTTGATGGTCACTGAAGACTGCCATCGTGTCCTCATGATGCGTGCGAGCCAGTTGTCTCAGATCGACCCGAAACTCTTCATGCTCCCGTTGATTGCGCTGGACGTGAGCCCGAAACTCTTGACGGAAGTTATACAGTTCATTTAATATTTCGAATTTGAATTCATTGTGTTCTGTGCGTACCCCATCAATATCAGTCTTAAGCTCTTCACGCAGACCCTGGATATCGGCTTTAAGCCCGGAAATCTCTTCCGTAACCTTTACGGCAAACGGCTCCAGAACAGATACGATTAACCCTTGTATCTGTGTTAGATCTGATTGTGTTAGTGTCATACTCATCCCCCTTATTCTTTCATAAAAACTACTTATAATTATACCGAATACAATACGAATATGAAGACTGGGTGTGATCTACGTCACAGCAAGAGTAGGCTCCACGCTCTATGCCGCAGGCCAGGCCTTGGCTCGCCACGCTCTACGCTGCAGGCCAGGCCTTGGCTCGCCACGCTCTACGCTGCAGGCCAGGCCTTGGCTCGCCAAGGCCTGGCCTGACACGAAAACCAGCGCCCGACCACCCCCGCAATGTACCCGGTCATTTATGAGCGGGCCGCGTGAAACCCGACTACCAAGCTTATGCTAAAATGAATACCATGACCATCTACGATGTAGAGATATTTCTGCTCGTCTTTTTTGTGAGCTATCTCGTGCTAGCTGTTGGGGTAAAGATTATTCACCTGATCACAAAAGATCACAGTAAAACCTACCGCATCGGCGTTATTATCTTCTCGCTGCTGGTAGCCGCCACCGTGACTTACTCACAACTTGGTCGCGTTACTGGCAGCTACCCGACTATAGCCCAGCCAAGCAGCAGTCCGAATAATTAAGCCCTACTAACTCTGGAGACACAATGACCATCCACGCCCCCAAGCCCCTCAAGCAACTCGACGAACTGGTCGTCAAAGGTAAGCGAGTCTTCGTCCGGGTCGACTTCAATGTGCCGATTCAAAATGGCCGTGTGACCGACGAGCTGCGCATTGCCGCGGCTTTGCCAACCATCAATTACCTGCTCAAGCACGGCGCTATCGTCATCCTTGCCAGTCACCTTGGCCGACCTGATGGCAAACGGGTCGAGAAATACTCTCTCGAGCCAGTGGCTATCTCGCTGTCAGAGCTACTCGGTCGCGAAGTTGTGTTCATTCATGACTGTGTGGGTAAAAAGGTCAAAGACCGCGTCATGCAGCTCGTTCCCGGCCAGGTTGCTTTGCTCGAAAACCTCCGCTACCACGACGACGAAGAGGCCAATGGCGCGACTTTCGCCAAACACCTCTCTGAGCTCGGTGAAGTCTACGTCGACGATGCCTTCGCGGTTGCTCACCGGGCTCACGCTTCAGTGGTCGGCGTTCCTAAGTACCTGCCTCATGCTGCCGGCAAGCTGATCGAGGCCGAAGTTATGACCCTCTCCAGTCTCCTCAAGAAGCCAGCTCACCCCTTCGTAGCCATCATCGGTGGTGCTAAGATCGCTGACAAGATCGACTTCATGCATAATCTCATCGCCCAGGCCAATACCATTATCATCGGTGGCGCCATGGCTAATACCTTCCTGGCAGCCCAGGGTCACAATATGCAAGCCAGTGTCTTAGATAAGGGCGGACAAAAGACTGCCTTAGATATTCTCAAGGCCGCCGAGCGTAACCACGTCAAGATCGTTCTGCCTCTCGATGTGGTCGTCGCCAGCAGGCCTGAGAATGGCGCCAAGCACCGCACCGTCATGGTTGGTCAGCTCGAGCACGGCGATATGGCCCTCGACCTCGGCCCACTGACGAGTACCGAGATCAATACCGCCCTGCATGGAGCCAAGACCGTCTTCTGGAACGGTACCCTTGGTTTTACTGAGGTCAAAACCTTCCAAAAAGCCAGCCGTAACCTCGCTGAACACCTCGCCAAGACCCACGCCAAGACCATCATCGGTGGGGGCGATACCGCTGGCTTCGTTGATGAGATTGGCATGCACAATGACTTTGATTTCATCTCCACTGGTGGCGGGGCTGCTCTCGAGCTACTGGCTGGTAAGACGCTACCAGCACTGGTGCCACTGTATAAATAAACCTAGGCCTCTATTCACTGTGCAACAAAGACCTGATATTCGAGGCTCGAACAAAAATCCTTCACCACATCCATACAGACAGATCTAAAGATTCTAGCTGAGCGAGGCTGGGTGCTGCTTATCTGCACGGTAGAGTCTTTCGCTGAGCGAGGCTGTAATAGGCAAAACTAAAATCGGATCGTAAGGCGTACCCGAACGTACGGTGTCGATCCGATTTTAGTTTTAACGACCTACAGCGCGCTCAGCTAAAGACGGGGATCAAGAGGAAGCTTCGCCCAGCTTCTTTTTAATTAACTCTAGAACTCCCCGCGGCGTCTGATCAGCCTTGATAAGATAGTCAGCCCCCATTGTTTTGGCAGCTTCAATGTCATTGGGATTATTTGAGTTCGTCAGGAAGACCACGCTGGTCTTGGAAAAATCATAGCCGTCCTGCTTCAGCTGCTTGACCGCCTCGATACCAGTCATCTCTGGCATATTAATGTCGACCAGGGCTAACTTCGGACGGTGTTGCTTAAGGAGTTTTATAGCATCATGTCCATTTCCACCCATCGCAATATGATAGCCAGCCTTGGAGAGCTTCACTTCGTACATGCGCGATATGAATGGATCATCCTCCACTACCACGACATCAGCTGGCACGTCGTGAGCCGCTCCGGGCGCTGGTGCGGGCTGTGGAGCGGCTTCGTCTGCCGCTGGAGTTGGGGTTACTTCTAGCATATGCAAGCATTATAGCGGTTTTGGCCTGCAGAAGCGATACAAGAGGCGAAAGGATTATGAAATACTGCGAGCAGCACGCATAAAATCACTCACTCTACGAGCATCAATGCGCTGTTCCCAGTCGGCCAAATTCGTGTGTGACGTATCTATCACGCCCTCTTTGAGCGAAGTAGATACGATCGCCGCATCGGCTATACCGAAGAGAGATTTGATATTTACACTATCCGCTCCACTACCAACGATGATCGGGAAATCACCCACTGCCTGACGGACTGTCTTGAGGTCACCCAAGTCAGGTGAATCTCCTGTCCACTTACCAGTAATGATGAGCCCATCCGCACCAACCTCGATCGCCTTCTGTGCCGATACTTTAATTGGATCAGTCGACAGAATTGTCGCATGCTTTACATGGATATCGGCTAAGATCTGCGTACCCGTCGCACCAAGTTCGGCGCGCAACTGAGCGACCTTCGCGCCAACCCCGTGAAATGTCCCATAGCTGGTTCGTACGTCATCGACAAATACCGGTACACGAATGAAATCTAATCCGAGCTCTTTGGCCAGCTTGAGAGCCGATTCATAATCATTCCACAACACATTCACGCCCAGTGGCATGCGTGCCTGTCGCTTGAGTTCACGACCAACCTTTAGCATCAGCTCATAGTTCTCAGCCGAAATATGCTCATGATGTGGAAGATCATAATTATTTTCGAATATAACAGCATCCACTCCACCAGACTGGAATGCCTCCAAGTCAGCCAGAGCAAGTTCGAGCGTATGATCGTAGCCTGGGGACTCCGAATACCCAGCTAAGGGTGCTAAGTGAAGCGCACCAATTATAGAGTGTTTAAAAGTAAGCATAAAAACCTTATTAGTATACCGTACAAAAAATATGGCGGGGACATGTTGCCATGTCCCCGCTGTTTTTGGAAAAGAAGATTGACCTAGACCGAAGCACATTCCTGGAGAAAGTCCCAGGCAGCTCCGGAGGCGATCGTCTCACGAGCCTCCAGGAAAGCTGCCCTCAGTGACTGTCTACGAACTCCTAGATCAGCCGCAACTGCATTGAGGTCACACCGGAATGTAACGACTGCCAGGGCTGCATTAGACCCACATACACCTCATCCCAAGAGCTGCCGGTGATCACACCTTTGACCTGCCAAGGAAGCCTGACTTCCCACTGCTTAGTTTGAGCAACCTAAGGCAACAGATCTTGAGTTCCTAGGACTCCGCCCGACCAGCACCGGTCGGGCTTTTCTTATTCTCCTGTTCAGTCGCTTCCTCCACCGATGCTTCCCCAGCCCCCTCCAGTCCATCCCCAGCTGGCTTAATCGGTAGCTTGAAGCCAAAGGTACTCCCCTTACCCTCAATACTTTCGAAGATAATCTCCCCGCCTTGACCTTGGACTACCTTACCAACCAAGAAGAGGCCGAGGCCAGTACCATCCGGGCGTGTCTTCTGGGCATTTGGTGCTCGGTAGAATTTCTTGAAGAGCTTAGCCTGCTGTGCCTTCGGTACACCAATGCCGTTATCCACTACTCGGAAGCTGACGTATTTAGCATCACTCTCGAGGAAGACCTCGACCTTACCGCCACCGGCTGCCGTGGACGAATAATAAATCGCATTATCCATGAGATTCATCAGAGCCTGACGCGTCTTACCCTCATCTAGGCTCAGTATTGGCACCGGCTGAGTTGACGGATTAAAGTGTACGGCCACACTCTTGCTGGACGCTGTCGTCTCGATCAAACTAACTTCTTCTGGCAAGACTTTATTGAGATCAACTGGCGTACGTTCGATCCGGAATTTACCAGACTGAATGCGAGATACATTTAAGAGATCATCCACCAAGCGCCCCATCCGAGTAGCCGCATCGAAGGCCTGTTGAAGCGTCTCCTGCTGCTCTTTGCCGATCTTACCGAAGTCCCCGTCCATCACCATCGAGGTATACCCACGTACAGCTGTCAGTGGTGTGCGCAGCTGGTGTGAGGCCATCGAGATAAACTCGTCCTTGGCCTTATCAAGTGCTTTGAGCTCATTATTGGCATGGCGCAGGTCCTTGGTAGCCTGACGGATCTTCTCGCGCAAAGTAGCGTTAAAGGTCTGAATCTCCTGGTAGGAGCGAGCGTTCTGAATGGCGACGGCCAGTTCGTCAGCAATGATACGTAGCGTTTGAATATCCTCACTCGTGAAGATATCACCGCTGCGTTTCTCATCGATAAGCAGGTACCCAACGAAAGATTCTTTCGTTTTCATAGACAGGACTGCTCGCACATTGTGTCGCTCAAGCATCATTCGCCTCGTATCAGCGGCCGGTAGTTCATCTGCAACTACCATTTGGTTCTTTAAGAGTTTTAAATCATCACGGTGATAGAGTTGATGTATTTTATCTCCATGCGTCTGATAATAAATATCGTCTTTATCTACTACTACAATGTTGGCTTCGACCGCTCGCATGTGACTTGTTAGTATCTGCAGGACTCGTTTTGTTAGTGGTTCAAGTCGAATTTCGGATGCTAAAACACGCCCAATTTCAGAAACAAGCAACTGAGGATCATACCGATCGCGATAAAAAACTCGATCAGTTATTTTCTCAAAGTAACGACGGATAGTCGGAAATGTAAAAGCCAGTACGACTGCGAGGAAAACGTTGAAAATCTCTTGCGAGCGTTGAGTGACCAAGATATTTCGCAATACAATGCCCTGTGCCAAACCAAAAGCCACGAAGGCGTATACACCTGTAAAAACACCAATCGAAAACACATAGGCTACCGACCGCGCGACGACGGACCGTATATCAAAAAGCCGGTGTTTCACAATTGCATTAGATGTCGGTACAACAAACAGCAAAACGCTTGGGGGGCCGAGAAAGCCTAAACTCGATACGCCAAATAATACTAGAAAGAGGTTTGTAGTAAGCGCCACAAAAGCAAACGAAGCCAGCCCATATGAGATGAGTCTCACTTGCTGTTTCTCAATAGCCGTTACGCCTTTGCGACTATGCCAGAGGTTTCTGCCTGTAAAAAACAAATTGGCTAGAATAACAATCAAAAGGATAGGATAAAAAGCTCCACCGACTACCTCGGCACCATAATCTACAATCTGGACTGACTGAACTGTCAACTGTGTTGGGCTTAATACCAGAATTAAACAGGCTAGCCCAAGTGAGATATAACCAAACCAATTTCTTCCCTTAAGTTCTCGCGGAAAATTGCGGGAAAATTGATACAGAGAATAGAATATAAACCCGCTGACAGCAAAAGCCGCTCGACTTGCCATCATTGCCAGATCAACATTGTTAAAATTATCAGCGAAATTCAGACTTAAAATCCATATAACAACCGTACAGATAAAAGCAAAAAACCAGCGATTGGGTTTTGATTTCGGATTATTAAGAAGGACGAATATTCCTACTCCAAACAACGCGATAACTGAGAGAAGGTAGGTAAAAATTCGTACAGTTATCATTAGCTCTGTGAATTATAGAAGATGAAGTCTACGTTATATGCCTTATCGCCATATGTACTATTTGCAAGTAACTCAAGGGTTTTTGCTTCAACCGCCCGAAAGCGCTCTGGCAAGATATTGATGAGGTACTTGGATGGCCGAAAGGCTTTATCTCCAATTTGCTCAATTTGGGCCGGACCAGGATCAAACTCACCAAGACGAATGAGGTACCAAATTGCCGTCATAAAAGAGCAAGGTAATTTTTCTTTAGCATCAATATAACGCGCATAGCTTTTGTAAAGTCGCTTATCAGTAATGGCAGCTAACATCTCTTCCTTATACGGAGCCATATTAGCTTCTAGCCCGAGAAAATCCGGTGTTGCGTCATTATCTGCTAACTTCTGCATAAAATCTTGCAGATCAAGAAGGTTCTCGCTTGGGTTGTAGTTATCAATAAGTACAACAGAGTTGCAGCTCCCCTCCACGTGCTGTCTGTACTTGTGAAACTTTTTAATGCTGTCGCGGTGCTCGCTACTAAAAGTTTCATTAATATATATGTGACTAATTTCTACGCTGTAATCATCCATTTTTGTTGTCTCTAATTGCTTATGATACCTGGTTTATAAGTAGATATGAAGTGGGGGCCGGTTTCCCGGCCCCCATGTGAACATGTTGTTCTGTCAGTTCTCCGCGACCACCCCATCAGGGTCGAACACCATGTAGAAGCGGTCGGCCTCGTTGGAAGCATGATCGAGATCACGATAATCCAGCGTCGCAAGGAAGTCCCTCACATAGCCAGCTCCCTGATGGGTGCGGATCACCATGTACCTGAAGCCCAGGCCAGACAGGATGCTCCACCCCTCCTTCATGATGGCGAATGAGTCATCCCCTCGATAGGCCGGCGCCACCCCGACGTGGTCTCCGTAGAAACCACCGGCTGGCATGCCAGCAAACTCAGGCTTGTCGCTCAGATTGTACCCCCAGGCCCAGGACTGAACCTGATCCTGTTCATCGACACCAACGATCTGGTTGAAGCCAGGTCGTCGCACGATGTCGAAGTAGTACTCCCAGACTCGCTCATCAGTCCAATACGGCAGGAGTGCCGTATTGCAGGTCTGACAGATTCCGTCACCTAGCTCGCTGTAGCGACCTTCCGAACCGAAGTCACAGAAGACGTTGCAGCGTGGGCAACGAAAGCGCTCGAGCCAGGGCTCGCTCTCAAACCAGCCCCGGAAGGAGTCAGCCAGAGCTGCGAGCGGCATGCGCTCAGCACCTGCGTGTTCGTAGATCAGCATGGCTTCACTCCTTCTCGGCTACGAAGAGCCGATCGATGCCAGCGTAGGCCGGCTCAACGGACTTGATCGAGAATCCAGCGGTGGTCAGAGCCTCCTCGAGCTCCTCTTGCGGGAGGAACTTGAAGTTCGAAGACTCATACAGACCACGCACGGCGAGATTACCTCCCCACGCAACGAAGCGCGGAAGACGCAACAGCGTCTGGACGATCTCTCGTCCGTTGGCCTTCTGGAAGTGCTCCTTCAGCAGAGGCAGTAGGGCCGATGTGATCGGGTTGGCCAAGTAGAGCTTGCCGCCCGGCTTGAGTACCCGATACATCTCAGACAGCGCCTTGATGTAGTCCTCGCCAAGGGCGTAGACCACATTGATGGACACGATCTGATCAAAACTGTCACCCGCGAAGGGCAGCTGTTTGAGCAAGCTTCCCTGTACCACACTGGCCTCACGCTCACGCGCCTGACGCAACATGGTGGAAGAGAAGTCGATGCCGACGACATTCGCGTCGGTGTCGAGACCAAGACGGCCACTGCCACAACCAGCATCCAGCACCAGAGCACTGGAATCGAGCCGGCCGGCGACGTTCGTCACCAGCTCAGCGTGGGGCTTGATGAGGAACATCGTGTCGTACAGCCAACCCTGGATCTCCCAGAGATTCATCGACTTTCTCCTTCTTCTTGGAACGGATGGAAATGATGGCCTTAACGATGAGTGCAACCACACTGACACTTCCCCAGAGGAGAATTGCCGGTCGCACCCACCACGGGTAGCCTTCACCAAAGATGTACACGTACACCCAAGGCGGCGCCCAGATCAGGCGATTGATCAACACGGCTTCAGCGAAGCCAACCCATTGCCTCTGCAGGCCCTTCCGCAGAATCCGATACCACGACCAGTAATAGGCCGGGGTCGTAATCAGTAGTAGGGCAACAAAGATGAGCGGATTGACGTTGTACGAGATCGCTCGATCCCAAGCTTTGATCACGTAACCGCGACCAAAGAGGTAGATGAGGGGCAGCAGAATTGCCGCCAATACCAAGCCAAGAATGACCTGGTACTTCCTAGAATTCCTGAGGTCTTTCAAAGAACGATTCACGGATCAGATTATATCATAATTTACATATTTTGTAAAGCTATATCGGGTAACTTATTCTTGCTTAAAGATGCAGTAACCCCGTGCTCCTACACTTACTTCCGAGTATCTCAAACACTATATACGTCGCTTCAAAAGTCTCTGCCGCGCCACCGCCACCTCTGGAAAAGTAGCCAGTATCATAGCAGCATGTCTATCGGCCTTCTCTACTGAATCATCATTCCCATCTGCATTTACATCAATCAAGAGACCAGCCCATATATCAAGTGCCGAGAAAACTCCATCACGACCAGATGGATCTTCATTCGTAGCTATGAATCGGGTGGGGATTACTAGCTGGAGCAGCATTCGATCACTCTGCCGATTCTCATCCATCATGATATAGAGTGCGGCAGCTTTCTCAGCGAGATGTTTCGGTACTGTAGCCATACTATTTCACAAGCCTGTCTTGCTCTAATGTACGTATAGCCTGCTTGACCTCCGGATAGTCTTCGATCGTGTCGCCGTAGTTATTAGCCATATCAACCACGTATGGATTCTTACCCTCATTCCTCTCAGCAAGTAGGCTAATCCACTCATCAAGCTGAAAGAAAATACCTTCCCCACCATCTCGGTCATAATTCTGAAAAAAGAAATAAGTAATAATAGAGAGGTGACCAAGCAAGCGATCATTCTTGCCGTTCTCATCTATCAATAAGTAGAGCGCAGCGGCTACTTCAGCTATATCTCTGGGAACTTTAGGCATAATTTCACTCCTGAAAAAAATATACCCCCATCTTGCGATGGGGGCAAATCTGACCAACCCAGATCAGCCAGAATACTTCCCACGATCAGTGCCACCACCGCGACCATCATAGTGGTCATGACCCTCCTTGCCCGGAGGACCATAGAAGGTCTCAGACTTCTGAGCATGGCCATCTCGGATCAGACTCGCTCCTTGCTGATTTGCACCTTCACGGCCGAAGGAGATCGTCACGGGCTGACCACGACTGTCAGTGCCGTGTGAAGGACCTGTCCAGCTCCGGTCACCACCCTTCCACTCCACGTTGCCATCGTTGTAATTCGAGCGACTCGAGGAGCCCCGACTACCACCGCCAGACGATGAGCGCTGAGGCTTCTTTTTGGGCTTGGGCTTACCCAGGCCCGCCTTGAAGCCGGCCTCGAATGCTCTCTGACCTGAACTTTTCTTGCCCATTTGAAGCTTCCTTTCAAGAGATGGGCCAAGGTACTACCAAATGTGCGCTTATCATACACCAATCACCGACGGCGTGTACGACTTTCCAAGCGCTGACGCTGTTCCGTGAGAAGGCGTTGTGCGGGGACACCACGCACTAGATCCTGAACAATACCTCGGCAGACACCGCGTCTCTTCGAAGCATCAATATCTAGCGGCCAATATTCATCGACCAGTTTCTGCAGGTAACCCAGTGGGCTGGTTCCGCTCCTGGAAGACTGACTGCTTTCCAAGAATGCTCCGTTTCCGAAGCCGAATCGATCATCCAGGATCGCTTGCAGCGACTGTCGCGTACTAGCATGTCCGTTCTGCAAAGTGAACTTGCCAGGATCAAGCATGAGATTCGGTCGTTTGGCATCACTACGTACAGCTGATGGCCACGAGATCTGTAGCTTGCCTTGTCGCGGCATATAGATAGCTCTGACATCTTGCCGCTCGTTTGGGCGGAACACGTAACGCGTCTGACCATTCACCGTCCGATGAACACAGCCAGCAGCAATGTAAGATCGATCAATCCACTGCAATTGCTTATCGATCTCACCGATGAGCCAGGGATCATAAGAACTGTCGAGCACTGGTTTCTCCCTCTGTAAAAGGTGCGTGTGCGCATATTAAACTACGACATACAGTGAAGAGCAAGCAGAAGAGTTATTCATAACTCACAACTCTCCTTTTAATATAAGCTAGTCATGGGATTATGAATCAACTCCGAAGCTTTGGTGAGGCGTGATTCTAGTAAGCTCTTAGCTTGTCGTTTCGGCACTGGTCGGCCACTACTCTTGTCGTAACAAATATCATTAATGTACTGACGGACAACTAAGAAAGTAGTACCTACATCCCGCTGATCGTGAACTTTGCCCTGTAATTGTTTGGCTATCTCGTGAATCGTCTCCGAGTTATTCGTCCCCTCACTAAACTCGCAGTATGTATCTGGAACTTGAGTAACTTTCACAAAACGGCCATAGGCTATCCTGGCGCGTGCGCTGATACCCGGCTCTGCTTGCTCGCGTTGCTTCTGATACTCCTCCACACTCGCAACGTCTATCTCCCGACCGGCGAAGTAATAGTCAGGCAAGAGAGTTCGATCCTCCTCGCTCACAGCCTCCAGAAATTCTAAGTGGAACTCTATGAGATCTTCCAGAGTATTGGTTCGTTCAATATCACTCATAAAGCTTCTATACATTCATCATCAATGCAAAACGGTTCTTTTTTATGAGGAGCTCCTTGGCAAAATCCTGCAATTCTTCAAAAGTAACCCTCTGAGCCAGCTCGAGCTCAGTAAGAACATTCGCCTCATTTCCCAAGCCATCAAGCGTCATTGTCTGAGCCATCTTGCTGTAATTTGTTTCGAATGTCATCACTGCCATGCGAATTTGATAGGCTTGCAGCCTTTCTAATCTTTCTGGGGTTAGCCAATCGAAGAAATCTCGCTCCATAAGCTGAAACACATCTTCCATATCCTGCTCAGTAATGGTGCGTTTAAAATCCGTTTGAGCATAGAGCATCGACCAGTCACCATATCGAGCATTCCCACCGGTAACCGAATAAGCCAATCCACATTCTGTCCGTAATTTCTCAAATAAAAATGAGTTACCACCAGATGAAAGTAGTCTTTGAACGAGTCGCAGTAGAATAACGTCTCTAAACGTAAGTTTTTTATTAAATGAATAGCCAAGACGCATAATTTGCTGTGAGTTGTCTGTCCGGAAGCGATATATACCCTGCGGCCGTACCCCAACCATACTCTTATTACCATATGGAAAACTCTTGGCGAATCTCGCTACCAACGCATGTACATCTGCAGGTTCCACTGGCCCACAAGTGGTGATCGTCACAAGGCCATGCTGCTTTACGTGGGCATCATGAGCCAGGATGTCCTCACGTGATATTCTTTCGATTACAGACTGTTCACCGCCAATCAAACTATGATCGTCGACTTCGCCTGTCATCATAATATTATTCATTCGATCAAAGATCATTGTTGATGGTGAGCTTGCTCGCTGCCTCAGTTCAGCTAGGATAGCACCTCGCTCAATTTCCAAGCGTCGATCAAGAAAAAGGGGGCGATATAGAGCTTCAAAGATTACGTCACTACCTAGTTCAGTCGCTTCCTTATCTGGTACCGTAAGTAAGACGGTCATTGCACTTGCACCTGTCCGGGCATTCCGTCGCAAACCAAGCTTCATGAGTTCTGCATTCGTCTCAGCATCGTCAGGATATTCTTTTGATTCCTTAATAACCATATGTTCATGAAAGTGAGCCACTCCTGGCTTAGCTTTATCCTGCACCCAAGCACCAGCCGCGAATTCAAAAGCCAATTCGATAGGACCCGAGGCTGTCTCAATGTGCTTCCACATCACACCATGCAATTCTTCGGCATGAATATGCTTGATACCAAGATTATCCTTAAGTGACATAGTCGATTAACCCCGTTTAAGTATGTAGGTAATTGTATTTACCTGATTGAGTGTGACTGCATGATAGCCAAGCTTAGCACATTTCCCTCAGCAATGAATTCAATTATCAAAAATCGTACAAAGTTTAATATTGTTTTAATTATTTACCTGTATAAACATTGTGTCTCAGATTGAGATGGCCTCGCTTCTCGAGGAGCGTAGCCGTACAAGAGGTGTTGTAGCCTCGGAAAGCAGGAGCTATGGCAATAACCACAGCCACACCTGTGGTTACCAGCCTACCCAATAAGGGTTTAGTGAGCACCAAGACCTTCGACCGTGTGTCGAAGCGCATCATGAAGGACCACGGGCTACCGCCTGAGGTCGCCGAACGCGTGCTAGATGCTGCCCTCGGCTTCATCCAACTAGCCGGCAATGCGGATGAGCCGTTGGCACCATCTCAACTCGTCGACATTGGCTGGCACACATTCTTGTTGTACACTCCGGAGTATATGGGATTCTGCCGCGAGCACGTTGGCCACTTCGTCCATCACGTGCCGAACGATGACCCGGATGCTCCCCACACGGGTGGCGGATCGCATGACACCGTGCGCTACATGCAAGCGCGAGAGGTGGAGTTCGACCACATGTTGTGGGGCGTCAACGAGGATGGGTCGCTCTGCGTGACCACACCTCGCCCATCTGGATCTTGTTCAAGTGATGTACCGATCATGCGCCTCTGCGGCGTAGAGATCGGCCGCGGCCCTGGCTGCAGCAACGTGCATATGCACGCCCCCAAGTGCAAGAACTGCGAAGGGGTCACGGTGACTGAGATGGCCGCCGAGTGCACATCCGACTGTGATCAAGACAAGGGTGGTGGTGGCTCAGGTTGGGATGGCTGCAAGGGTCAGCCCAAGTAAAACTGAGACGCAACTTGATGGGAAGAGCCTGGCTCTTCCCATCAGATATTTATTAAATGGAGCTTTTAGGTCATGCCAAGCAAAGAATATTGGGACGAGATCTATACTGAAGGCCGAGACTATCGAGTAATGAACAAGCTCTTACTAGAGCACTTACTCACTAATGCGCCAAAACATGGCAAGGCACTCGATATCGGAGCTGGCCTCGGTCAGCTAGCTTATCTCCTGCACGTCCAGGGCTATGCCGTCACAGGCATTGATCTGTCAGAGGTAGCTGTCAAACAGGCCTCTCTAGCTGCTGAGAAAAACGGTGCGAATATCACCTTTCAGCAAGGAGATGCCGAACAATACTTGACTGATGGCGTCTTCGATGTCATTACGTGTAAGCTAGTCTTCGTCTTCATGCGTGACAAAGACACATTCCTTAATCGTGTTAAAGACCACCTCGCTCAAAATGGTGTATTCATAGTGAGCACCCCTGTAACTGTCAAAGGTGAAGAGTATACTCAGCACTACCGTGACATTTCGATTGATGAGGATGAATTAAAGCGACTTCTCAAAGAGCACTTCACTATCGATAACATTCATGTAGAATATGTAAACTTCAATGACAAATATATGCATGTCGCCTGTAAGCTATAGCTAATGCATTAGCTAAAGTTAAATCTTTGCTATTTTTCACCCCGTAAGAATTATTATGAAAAAGCTGTTGTTTTTAAAATCAAACCAGGCCATGAAACCGAGTGTCGTGATTGGTGCCAAGCAATTAATACTAAGTATAGAGAAGAAGCTCTCGCCTCCCTACGCGAAGAAGGACTTGCGCAAGAGATGGCTCTCTTCTTCGAACACGCCGGCACGCAGTACATGATCGGCTATATCGACGGCGAAGCTCACCCCAGTAATCAGGAGCGCGAAATTAATCGTTTGCATACCGAGAAAAAACGAAATTGCCTTGAATACATAGGTGAGGCCGGCGTTCTCTATAGACTGCTCGTAAATAATAAGTAAAGAAAACCCCTCCCGAAACCTCGGGAGGGGCAAATGTGGCTATCTACAGCCACGTAACATTCTCGGCCGCCCAGTCGAGGGCGATCTGGGCTCGCTCGTGGCCGGCCTGGAAGCGCTTGGCGTAAGTTCGCGGGACGGGTTGACCACCCCAGAAACTAGCCTGGCGATGCTCCTGCGGATTCACCCACAGCAGATCATCGACATGACCAACTGCACCGTCGCTCAACGTAAGACTGAACTGCATACCATAACGAACGTAGCCAACTCGCGCCAGAGCTCGACGCGAAGCATTGTTACCCTGGAGAACGTGCGAGCTCACAGCCTCCAAGCCGAGAATCTGCACAGCGTAGTACATACGCGCGTGGTGAGCAGCAGTGATGATACCATCACCCCACAGGTCCTCACGAAAAATGCAGCAGCCACTGGTGGCGCGACGATCCTTGATACTGTTAAGGCTCGTATTACCAATGAGTTCCCCCTCGCAATACAAGCCCCACGAGTAGGAAGTCGGATCGGCTGCCGCCTTGGTAATCCACTCTTCCTCCTGTTCAGGAGTATAAGCGGCTGTCGCCGTCAGCGTGCGAGTCACCCGGTGATTGGCGAACCCAGCCGCCATAGCAGGTGCGTCAGCCATATCAATAGGCTTCATCAACACCCGTCGACCCAAATGAGTCGTGACACTCATCCGCAATCCAAACATATCACCCTCCTAAAAAGGTGCGAGACCTAATCCGTCACGCAGGCGGACAGGGATCCAAGCGTTTTGGACCAGACGGACTCCGAGAAAACAGTAGCTATTTAGACAAAAGACCTCCTTACTCGGAGGCCTTCTGCTCAAAATCTAGTTTTTGAAACGGTTTAAGCAATAACCTCCTGCGAGTATAGCGCAAAGCCGGCGGTGAGCTGGACGCCCATCGCATATTTGATATCTGAAATGAGATAACGCTTATTCATAATAGACTTATTATACAAGCATAATTACTAGTGTCAAGTACTTATGCTTGTCATCCGTTACGTCAGTTTTCCAAGGCCTGGCCTGCGTGCAGGCCAGGCCTTGGAAGTTTTCGAGTCTCGAAGTAGTAGTTACCCTTCGTGCGTCTCTTCGCCTGGCGCAAAATGCGCTTTGTAAGCCTCCCCGGCTTTCTCTGGTAGCACGTTGCCATCTTCCACCACTACAAATCGCTTCACACCGACCTCTTGCAAGAACTCTCGGTCGTGACTAACCACCACCAGAGCGCCTGGGTATGATGCCAAAGCTTTGCCCAGAGCCTCAGTCGCGCCAACCTCCAAATGATTGGTGGGTTCATCCATGATCAATAAATTGGTAGCTCGCAAAGCATGTACAGCCAGAAAGGCCTTGCCGCGCTGTCCCGGACTAACCCGCCCGGCGGCTACAAGCTGCACTTCACGGGGGATGCCGAAACGAGCTAATTCCGTGGCGGCCTTTGTCTGATCGGCTTTTGCAAGCCGCGCCACATTATCGACCAGTGAGTCATCCGCATCGGGAAACTCTGGCTGCTGAGCGATGAAACCAATCTTGGTCGCCTCAGCAATGTCGCGACTCCCCTTGGTTGGTTCGAGTTCACCAGCCAAGACTTTCACCAGTGTCGACTTGCCCTGCCCGTTTGGCCCGACAATCGCCAGGCGATCGCCACCCCGTACCACTAAATCATACGGTCCGAGCTGGCGACTCCCATAGTCCACCACCACACCCGAGAGCGTCGCCATGTCACCCCCCGGCTGGTTCTTCGTCAGCGGGAAGAGTACGGTCAGATCTAGGTCGTCCTCGATAATCTCGACCTCATCTAGTCGATCTAGGCGAGTCTCGAGAGCTTTTGCCTGACGAGCCAGCGTTTTACCGGCGTTTTGACTCTTCTGATCAGAGGCCATCTTGTCATTATCGCGCTTGCCACGATCATTGCGATCACTGGTCACACTGGCAGCTGTCTTGCGATCCAGCGCCTGCTCGAGCCGTTCGCGCTCCAGCTGAGAGACTCGCTGAGCCCGCTCCTGTGAGGCTCGTTCGCGTTCACGCTGCAAGCGCCAATCAGCAAAACCGCCGCCGAAGAACTCCATACCGCTAGCGAGGGTCTTCAAGACTACAATCTTATTCATAACGTCTTTCAAGAACTTACGATCGTGGCTGATAATGAGGAAACCGGCCTTGGAGCCCTTAATAAATTTCTGGAGTAGCTCTATACCAGCGAGGTCAAGATTATTGGTCGGTTCGTCAAGCAAAAACACGTCATATTGAGCCGTCAGCACAGCTGCCAGAGCCACCTTAGTCTGCTGCCCACCAGAGAGATCACCCACGATATGGTCCAGCAGCTCTGGCGCCAGGCCAACATCACGTAGGGCTCGCGGCAAACGCTCTTCTAGACTATAAGCACCGAGTGATTCAACTTTCTCGAGAGCGGTACTGTAACTCACCTCATCATCCATCATGTTTTCAGTCGCAGCTTCGAGCTCCTGAAACGCACCGGTCACACCAGTGAGCTCCTCGATTGTCTGGCGCACGCTTAGCTCGCGCCAAGGGGCCAGTTCCTGCGGCATGAGGCCAACGACGTCACGCGTGCGGTCAATCGTGCCATTGCTCGGACTCAAGCTGCCAGCTATGAGCTTGAGCAGCGTCGACTTACCAGCCCCATTCGGGCCAATGAGACCAATGCGGTCGCCCGGCCCAATCGTGAACGAGATATTTTCGAGGACCGGCGTGTGCTCATATTCGAAGCGGATGTTATGCAGGCTAATCATAGCCTGACAATTATACTATAGATCTGTAAAGTTATCAGGTTTGCACACCAAAGCCATCGAGCAACTGCTGCAGCTCAGCAGCCTTCACGCCTTGCCCGGCCACAGCCAGCAAGCGGTGTGGGTTGTCACGAGCCAAGACTAATTGGCCAGCGGCCATGATCTGTTCACGGGTCACGGCTTGGAGCTCAGCATGAAAAGCCTCCGGGTCTCGCTTCGGCAAACCCTGTACGTAGTGAGGCGAATACCAGGACACAAAGCTGGTCGCAGTCTGAAAGCGCACAGCATGATGACCAGACAAGAAACCTACTGCCCGATCGAGCTCCTCGTCGCTAAAGTCTCCCTGGGTAATCGAGGCCAGTTCGGCAAAGATCAGCTCAAGCAGCGGCACCAGGTGGCGAACTTGGGTCTTATCATCAAAGAACAAATCCAACATCTCCTTGTCACTACTTACTCCCGAGTTGAGCGAATACGTTAGTCCCTGCCGGCGAGCCTTCTGAAAGATCCGCGAGTACATACCGACTCCGAAAATAGTCCGGAGGAGACCCAGCGGTAAAGTCTCCGCATCATAGAAGCCCGGCTGGAAGAAACTGAGGCCAAAGACGGCACTCTCTTCATATGGATACTCCTGCACATAGACGTTTGGCCGACTCACCGTTGGCTGGACGATCTCGTCCTCAAGAGCGCGACGTTGTTTTGTACCCGCCATCGCTGCATCGATCAAGCCCATGATCTTTTCAGCACGATCCTCTGACATATCGCCCACCACCACATGCAACATATTAGCCGGATGGTACAGTTTCGCATAATAATCCAAAACGTCCTGGCGAGTGATCCTATGCAGACCTTTCAGGCGCTCATCATAATCCTGGGCCAGCATATTTTTCTGTAAACGATAGAGTAAATGAAACACTCGGTGGTCGGGGTTATTACGTTTACCAACCAGCTCGTTCTCAACAACTTGCTTCTGCTGAGCAATTTCTTCATCCCGAAACAGTGGATGCAAGAGCTGCTCCAGGGCTAACTGCGTGATGTGCTCCCAGTATTCAATCGCACCGTAGAGCACGTAGCCGTTACGATAAAAATTCGTCCACGCATTGTGGTAAATCCCATAGCGCTCCAGCTCGTAGCGAAACTTCTGGGCATCCGGATAATTATCTGATCCCTCGAAGGCCAAGTGCTCGAGCAGGTGTGGCAACTCATACAGACCCTTCGGCGCGTGCTGGAAGCCGCTCTGGACGATGGTCTCAAACTGATAGACCGGTGCGCCCGGTACATGGATGACGGCTAAGCGATTGCCGTTTTTGAGCGTACGTTCGTAGGTTTCGTGCTGCATAGGATATAACAATAGTCCTTTATTAGGATTGATTGCAAATAAAAACGGGCCCTCAATTACAATAATCGAAAGCCCGTCGATGCGCTACTTACGCAAGAGCTGCCAGTAGTCCATCAGTATCCAGCTCATCAACGGAGCCAGACTGCATGTTCTTGAGCCGGAACCGACCAGTATCGATCTCTGATTCGCCGACGACCACGATGTAAGGTACACCGAGGCGGTCCGCATAGCGCATCTGCTTCTTCAGGCGATCAAGCTCAAGATAAACTTGGGTCTTCACACCAGCTTCACGCAACTGAGTCGACAGACGAATGGAAGCTTCACGACCCGCTTCATCAACGGGGCAGAGTAGCACCCTAGCTGGAGTAGTAGGACCGGCTTGCACCACACCTGCATCGCGCAACTTGGAAAAGAGACGCGTCAGGCCAATGGAAATCCCTACGCCAGGGAGCCGTGTATCGGTATAGAAGGAAGCCAGATCATCATATCGGCCACCCGAGCAGACGCTACCGACTTCAGGGTAATCATCGAGCTTGGTTTCATACACGGTCCCCGTGTAATAATCCAACCCGCGAGCAATCGCCAGATCAACCTTGAAGTTCTTATCTGGCACTCCAAAGCCACGAAGGGCTTCTACGACAACCCCGAGCTCTTCGACGCCCTGCTTGAAGGTGGTATTGTTGACATCCAACTTCTGGAGACCCTCGAGGATCTTATCGCTCGTCCCGCCAATCGAGAGAAAGTCCATCAGCCGCTGAATAGCATCAGTGCCCAATGAAAGCTTCTGTAGCTCCTCGCGGACACCAGTCTCCCCGATCTTCTCGAGCTTATCGACGATGCGCATCACTGCGACCGAACGATCACCGGCACCGAGTGACTCGAACAAACCATTCAAAATCCGTCGGTTGTTAATACGGATAGTGAAGTTCTCGAAGCCAAGCGCGCGGAAAGTGGAGTAAATGACACTTGGTACCTCAGCGTCGTAGAGCACGCTCTCCGAACCGATGATGTCAACATCACACTGGTAGAATTCGCGGTAGCGACCCCTCTGGGCCCTCTCGGCTCGCCAAACTTTGCCGATGGCATATCGCCGAAACGGCAATGGAAGTTGAGGCTCGTACTGTGCGACGTAGCGAGCTGTTGGTACCGTCAAATCATAGCGCAGTGCCAGATCACGATTACCTCGCGTGAAGCGATAAACTTCCTGTTCTGTCTCTCCGCCACCCTTAGCAAAGAGGATTTCAGAAAGCTCGATTGCTGGGGTCTCTACCGGAGTGAATCCGAACAATTCATAGGATTGCCGAATAGTATCCAGCATATTGTTGAAAACAATCTGGTCAGCGGGGTTCAGCTCCATGAAGCCCGACAGAATTCTTGGTTCGACTTTGCTCATCTCTTGATCTCTTTTCTGATTATCCCTACCGTGTGGGATTTCTGTCAAGGAAGCCCTAGCTGGGTAAAAATATAATACTGATTACTTGTTTTTTTGTCAATTTAATTTATATATAATATTGCTATTTATCAAAAAAAATACTATAGTATGGAAATCGTACCTACTACCCTTGGTTGGAGTGAGATGAAACCCCTGTTCGGTAGCGACCGCGAGAAGTACATCCTTACCAGCGATCTACCCGACAAGGTGGATGAGCTGCGCCGTGTGGGCCTCGAGACACCCGATCCTTATGGCGGATTGTTTCGAGAACTGCGCGAGGACCTGACCAGCGATGTCTCGAGTATGCTTGGCGATATTGATGTGGTGACAGTGAGCACACGTGATCTAGCGAATGAGGTGATCACTGCAGCCCGTCGCGTCGCTCCTCTCGAGGAGACCTACGTGATCAGTACTTGCCCAGAGATTTCCTCTCCTGAAGCAGGAAGCTCTCTGGAAGTGAATCGCGTCTACTCAGTACATGGCGAGAAACTTGGTCTTGGTCCGAGGCCGGGCTTCCCGCCCATTGAGGCCCAGCTTGCCAATATCAAGCGTCGAGCTGGAGACATGTCCATCCTCTTGGTTGAAGATGGTGCTTACTCTGGTTCTACAATCAGCTCCATGATCGAATACTGCATCGCAGCCAACATTCGACTGCGCGCCGTAGTAGTCGGATTCGCCTTCCCTTCAGCTGTGCCCCTACTTGAATCTATCAATGCCCATGGCATTGACCTAGTCGTCGTGAATGACTTCCATCGGCTACGAGGCTGGCATCCCGACCACGACTTTTACCCGTTCGTTCCTGGCTGCGGTCGCGTAATGGGCTTGAAGCTGGGTGAGGGAAAGGGGCCGCTAGGTGAACCCCAGCCATTCTACAGCTGGAACCAAGCATCCTACTCCTTCCCGTACCTGCTCCCCTTCCTCGGTGATACCGTCTGGGAGGACTGGACTGGTATGCCAAATGATCAGGCACGGTCTTTTTCCACTCGTTGTGTCGAGCGAGCCCAACTCCTCTTCAGAGAGATCGAGAGGCTCAACGACCATACGTTGTGCTACACCGATCTCATGCCCTCAAGGCAGAGGGTAAACCTACCTCTGGCCCTCGACCAAATGCACCTGCCACTGGCCACAGCGCCGATCATGAATACCTTTGCGGAGCTCCTGTAGCTCCATCACCCCCTGTGTGGTTATGCTGCACAGGGGGTTTCGTATTGCCACAACATGTATTTTATTGTTAAAATACGGTGTCATAAGAAAACCCCACAACCACATTCAATTTCTATGAAATCTGAAATTACTATTCTTCAAGAACTTATTAAACGCAAGAGCTATCTTTCTACCACCACGAGTGAGTCAAGGGTAGCTGACTTCATCTACACTCTTCTAGAAAAAGAGCCGACGCTTAGAGTTGAGAAGCAATTTCTCCCTGACTCAAGCAACCGTTTTAATGTGCTTGCTTACAGCTCCAAAACACCAAAATTACTACTTGCTGCCCATATGGATACCGTTGAGCCTCGCCAGGATTGGACGTTTAGCCCGTTTAAGGCCAAGCTTGAATCAGAACGTCTGTATGGCCTGGGTGCTTATGACAATAAGGCGGGTCTAGCTGCAATGATTGCCGCAGCCCAAGATGTTGCACAAGGAAGCTTTGCTCTCTTGTTTTACTGCGATGAGGAATATGACTTCAACGGTATGCGTACTTTTGTGAAAGACTGTCCGCGCTCCTTTAAGAGCATTGAGCTGGCCGTAGTGTCCGAACCAACAGACCTCGGCATCCGCAATAACCACCGAGGACTTATAGAACTGAAGCTCTTTATACATGGCAAATCGGGCCATGCTGCCGATCCAGAGTCTGGCAATAATGCTATCCGAGCAAGTCTTAAAGCCGTGGGCGCCCTCGAAGAAGAGCTGCAACAGAAGCCCAATCCTGAGCTAGGCTACACGACACTGAATGTCGCCTATATTGCAGGTGGGCTCAAGACTAACGTCAGTGGCAGTAAGCTCAGCCTAAGCCAACAAGGTAACAATATCCCCGACTACTGTGAGCTTATACTTGAACTCCGAACATCAAGCACTGAAGTAAATGCGACGTTCGTTATACAACGCATGGAAGAGCTTCTAAAACGATTCGGTGTAAAGCTCGATAACTATCACACCCGTCACGACCTCGGACCCCTTATTACCGACCGCACTCAACTCAAGAAGGTTGAAAAGAGCATAGAGGATGTACTAAACCGTGCCGAATACATAGACTCGAAAACTTTCGGTTATAGTGATGGCCAAATCCTTCAAGAAAAGTTGGGCTTTCCTACTATTTACATCGGCCCATCTGGAGATAATATGCACGCCGCAAACGAATGGGTTGACGTTTTCTCTGTTTCTAAGCTTAAAGAGATATATAAGAAGATCATTCTCAGCTATTGCAATAACTAAAGCCTTTCTTTAAAATCATTTCTACGGATTGCACATTCTACAGAAAGGCCTGAGATGGAACTTGTTCGGTTTACCGGCAATGATGCCACCCTCATGCATCAACTAGCTGACTGCTACATCCATGTCTTCTCAAGTGAGCCATGGAATGAATGCAAGCGCTGCGTCGACTGCGACATCAAGTGGGGGCTGGAACAACTCGAAGACGAGAGCTACCTCCGACATTTGAGCGAACATCCCGACTCAGTTACAGACTTCTGGTCTCATCCAGATGTCTTGTCCGACCTCGAAGACGAGATCACAGCTGAATCAACGTGCTTCCTCTTCTTGGAAGATTCCCAAGTGGTAGGATTCGCCTGGGGCTATGAGATCGAAACAGCCAAGCTGCTGATTAAGCTGGACATCGACCAGCTCGACACAGTTGTCGATGACGAGACCGTCTTTTACATTGATGAGGTTGGACTGATTGACGCCTATCGAGGCCAAAGCCTTGCGACAAGGCTCTATGAAGCGATGATGTGCGGCGCCGAGCACACCACTGTTCTCACGCGAACCAAGACCAACCCTCCTACCGTGCTCTTTGAGTGGTTCCAAGCCAAACTTAGTTACCGGGTTGTCCATGAGTACAACGACGAAGATGGCCGAGTCATCATGCAGCGGCCAGCTCTTCATTCTGCTCCCTCTACTTGAGGGGGCGTTTTCTATGCAAGTTAAAAAATCACCCCGATCACTCTTACGAGCGATCGGGGTGATTAAAAGTACTACAAAGCAAGAGGCCCCGATCATCCGTAAAGATGATCGGGGCCAGAGCGAGTCAAGCGGATCGTGGTGCCCGGCGCATCACGCCCCTGGATCGGTGCAGCTGCCTGGGGGACGCCTGATGACTCCTCCGTGGGCTGGCATTCCCCTTGGGCTGCTGACGGAGCTTGGGCTTGTTTCCACCACGACGTGGCATAGGTGCCACCTTTCTTCCATTTTCATGGGGTTAAGGCTTGATACCTGAGATTCAGGTAGGGCTATTTTGACAGAATTACCACAATTTTCAAACATAAGTGTTTACAAGCCAGCCACATGGTGTAATAATCACAGGTAGCAGCAGTAAGAACAAAAACCAAGCCGTGGCAGCAGCACAGTTTGGTTTTTTGTTTGCGTAAATCGGAATCTTGTTACTTTTCAGGTATAATACTCGAAGTCTCGGCTCCAAAATAACCAATGGAGCGCTTGATTACTCCAACTTTCTGTCTTTTTAAAATGGAGTAATGCAAAGTGATTGGTTATTTTGAAGAGGAAGACTAATTGAAGAGTGGAGGCAAGACCTTGCCGTAACTCGAAAATCATTCTGACGTGCGCCCTTAGCTCAGCTGGATAGAGCGTCTGACTTCGGATCAGAAGGCCGGGGGTTCGAATCCCTCAGGGCGCACCACTAAAAAACCACCAACTGTACTTGGTGGTTTTTTAGTGGTGCGCCTAGCTCATTAGACTGCGGGTGGTGCTGCCGGTGGGGTTGATGCAGATGAAGGCGGTGTAGGTGTCACTGTAGGAGGTGGTGCCGCAGATGGAGGAGGTGGAGCGGTTGGTGGTGATGTGGGCGTAGCCGATGGCGTTGTGGCATCCGCAGCACCCCGATACTCTGCTTTACTAGAAGCTAGTATTGGGTAACCAACAAATGGAAACACGTACAAGCCAAAGATGCCAAACACAACTCCCTTACCAAACACCTTTGCTAGATCAATCGATATGATAATACCAATCACTATACTGGCAATGATATTGATATAGGGTATAAAGAGTAGAATGAGCCACCATGTAGGGCGTTCTACGATCTGTAACAGTAAGTAAATATTATAAATAGGTACAATTGCCCCAACCTGGTTTACCAGCTTTCGCAAAAACTCTCCATAATGATACAAACACAAGTATGACTATCGCCAACACTAAGCCTGATAAAAACCAACCTAAAGTTGGGTCTGCAGCCGCACCGAAATTCATCGGCCCACCCATTACAACCTCCTGATAATTGTTATGTCTTCAGCATAATCTCAAGTTCTAGCCTTGGCAAATATTCTTCTCTCGCGGGATCTTGAAAAAAGCCGGCTCATATAGTAGGATATGTGAGTTTTCCGATCTGAAAAATTACTTCTTCTCCACAGCAAGTATCTCCACAGTTATCGTGGGCCAGTAGCTCGAGTTGGTTGTTGCTTATCCGGCTTGCCGGTAAGCACATAAAAATACTACGCTCTAACTGGCCATCATCTTCGCACCCACTACCTACACAGCAAGTATCCCCACCGTTATCGTGGGCCAGTAGCTCAGTTGGTTAGAGCGTCTGCCTCTTAAGCAGAATGTCGAGGGTTCGAGTCCCTCCTGGC
>CAZHSY010000010.1:6890-30024 GCA_964535385.1 uncultured Candidatus Saccharibacteria bacterium | reverse complement strand
CCAACGACAAGATAAGAACGACACTATACATCCAAGGCGTGAAGAAAATATGCCAGAAATCCATATTACTTCTTAGTATACAGCGCTGTGCTCATATATGATTGATATATGAAAATATCTAAGTCTGTGATCATGGTTGGGGCTGGCATTGGCGGACTGTGTGCGGCGGCTCGTTTGGCTCACGCTGGGTATGATGTGACTGTCCTCGAAAAAGAATCCATCGTTGGCGGCCGAGCTCATCGGATCGAACAAGATGGCTACTACTTCGATACTGGCCCAACCATTCTGATGATGACCGATGTCCTGTACGACACCTTTGCTGCCTGCGATCGGCAGCTTGATGATTACCTTGACCTACACCAGCTTGAGCCCAACTACAAGGTCTGGTTCTCGGATCAAGCTACCATTGAAGTCAGCTCCAATCTGCCGCGGTTCAGTCGTGAGTTAGCTCGATTTGACTCAAAAGCACCAGAGCAGTTCTATCGCTACTTTGCTGATGTCGCCAAGATCTACCGCTTGGCTCGCAACCGCTTTATTGACAAAAACTTTGACCACGTCACCGACTTTATTAGTCCGCGGGCTGGCTGGGAATTAGTGCGAGGTGGTGGCTTACGCCGATTGTACCCATTTGTTTCCAGTTATTTTCAAGATGAGCGCTTACGACAGTTATTTTCGTTCCAGTCAATGTACTTAGGGGTGACACCATTCGAAGCCCCAGCTATTTACTCTGTGGTTAGTTATATGGAGACTGGCCTGGGAATATATTATCCCAAGGGTGGTATGTATGCTTTGCCGCAAGCTCTAGAGCGGCTGTGCACCGAGCTTGGGGTTACCATCCGCTGCGATACAGCGGTTGAGCAAATCCTAGTCGATTCAGAAGCACGGCGCGTACGAGGAGTTCAGTTGGCAGATCAAGAACTCATGGCTGATATCGTTATATCCAATGCCGATCTACCCTATACCTACCGCCAGCTCTTACCGGCCAAACATCGACGACGCTACACTGACCAACGCTTGAGCAAGCTCAAGCAAGCTTCCAGTGCTCTGCTTTTCTATTGGGGTGTTGATCACGATCTACCTAATATGCTGCACCATAATGTCTACTTATCAGATCACTTTCGCGAAAACCTTGAAGACATCTTTCATCACCATCGTTTACCCGATGATCCTTCCTTCTATACCTACATTCCGACTAAAACTGACCCTAGCCTAGCGCCGACTGGCCGTCATGTCATGTACGTACTGGTGCCAGTCCCAAATCTCGCAGCCGACGTTGACTGGCGCAAAGCCACTCGTCTCATCAAGCGGCAAGTGCTTGAGCGACTGCGCAGTGCCATGGGCCTGTCTCTTAGTCGCTACATCGAGACCGAAACCGTCATTACCCCCGAAGATTTCCAGAGCCGTTTTAATCTCAGCGATGGTTCAGCTTTTGGTCTCAGCCACCACTTCTTCCAGTCTGGCTACTTCCGACCCCACAACGTCAGTCGAGAGGTAGGCGGACTGTATTTTGTCGGCGCTTCAACCTATCCCGGTAGTGGTGTACCTATGGTGACATTGTCTGGTAAGCTGGTCTGCGAACGGATTATTAATGATGAGCACCATGGCCGTATCTGAAGCCCTATCCACGCAAATACAAATGGTCAAAGCCGACGTCGAACGTGAGCTCGGGCTTTTCTTTGATCATAAAATTGCCGAAGCCAGCAAGATAGAGGCCCAGTACAAACGTCTTCTCACCGAGATGAAGAAGTACTATCTCAACGGCGGCAAGCGCCTGCGCCCGTTCCTAGCTTACTTGGGCTATCGGATCGGTGGGGGAGCGGCTAGCGGCAAGGAATACCAGCGCTTTATTCAGATTGCCGCCGCGTTGGAAATGTATCACCAGTTTGCTTTAATTCACGACGACGTCATGGATCGCGACACTCGTCGGCATAATGCGCCTAATCTTCAAGGTGTTTATGAGCGCTTTTACGGACGCACTGCCACGCCGGAAATCGCCACTCACCACGCTCAAAACGCTAGTCTTCTAGCTGGTGACATCGCACTTGGCTTTACTTTTGAAATGCTCATGAATGCTCCGCTTGAGAGCGAAGTTCGCGATCGTTTACAACGCGAACTCTTAAAGCTCCACTTCTCACTCGCCGGTGGACAATTTCTAGATGACGTAGCAGTCTTACATAAGGATCTCAATGTTCGCAAGATCCGCAAGATTTATTACTACAAAACCGCCCGCTACACGGTTATTTTTCCGCTGCATTTCGGCGGCCTGATCGCCGGCGCAAACGACACTATCTTGGCCATTCTTGAGCGTTATGGCCAACATGCAGGTATTGCCTTTCAGATCGTTGATGACTTGCTTGGTATGTATGGTACGAGTAAAGAAATTGGTAAATCCGTTGTGACCGACTTGCGCGAAGGCAAGCGAACTATCCTCATGTACTATGGCCAAAAATTTGCTGATGATACCCAGGCCGACCTCATAGAGCGCTCTTACGGCAATCCCAATATAACTATGAATGACTTAAAAATGATTCGCCGCGTATTAACTGAGAATGGCGCTAAAGCTAAAACCATTTTTATGGCTCAAGCTGAAGCTGAAGCTGCTAAACGAGCCATCGGTAAGTTAGCTCTGCCTGGTGAGCTACCCGGCATGTTTGTTGAGCTGACTGACTTCATCATTAATCGAAAATATTAGTGTCTACAGATCGGACACCAAATCACCAGGCCCTCCGGCGCAGTTATCGAGCCTGCGGGCAAGTGACTCGTCGAGCTAGCTCGACCTTTTATCTAGCTTCATTGCCACTCGACGGCGACACTCGTCGAGCACTGCGCGCCCTCTATGCCTACTGTCGGACCATCGACGACATTGCCGACAGTACTCGCTTACAACCGCGCCAGAAGCAAGCCGCCTTATCAGCTATTGCTAAAGCACTAGCCAAACAAAAGACTCCTCGCTACGCCAAAGCTATTTGGCCAGCCCTCTACGACACAATGCAGAAGCACAAGCTGCCACTTGATGAAATCTTGACCGTCTTGCGTGGCGTGGAAACTGATATTAGTTTCCAGCAGCCAAAAACCGTATCCGAGCTTGATCGCTATTCTTATCAAGTAGCCGGGGTAGTGGGCGTGCTGTCGGCACGAATTCTTGGAGGCTTTAAGAAGTCAACCTTAGAAGCCGCTAAACAACTCGGCATCGCCATGCAATACACCAATATTTTGCGTGACCTTGATGCTGATTTAGAACTTGGAAGAATGTATGTCCCGACCTCTGTCCTACGAGAAGTTGGTTGCAGCTTAGCCGATTTTACACAAGTGACTAGCAGTCCAGCTCGAACTCGAGCCCTTAATCGCCTGGCTGAACGAGCCGATATCTATTACACGCACGCCTGGCCAGCTATCGGTGATCTCCACCCCAGCTACCAGTGGTCGGCTCGAGCAGCCTGGCGGCTATATCACGAGATCCTCGAACGATTAAAGCAAAAGCAGTATACTAGAGGGGATGGTCGCTTGCGGCTCACCCGGCGAGACAAACTCGTGATCGCCTGGCAAGCCCGTCAACCAAACCACTAGTGAGTTTTATTCAATCAAACCCATGGCACGCCCCCAATCTACGTCTCACACGAAACGGATCGTCACCGTTGATGGTCTGCGCTACTCACTTGATACCGGCGAGAAAGTTGGCCGAGCTACGACCGAACGGCAATCAAAGCCAAAAGTTCAGGCCGGCAAAGCCGCTCACGTCGTCATCGGTGAACGACCCCTCCCAAAGGCCATTCACGTCACCAAGCACCACCAAGCCATCATGCATCCCGATCCAGTAGCTTCGACGACAGACACCTCGAGCCGTCAAGCCGTACCGCATCGCAAGCATGGCCGTGGCTTTTGGCATCAAGTCGTCTGGCGATCACTCAATTACCCGCACGACCGCCAAGCCACTCAGACTATTCTCGTCGCTACACTCATCTCACCATTTTTCTGGCTACTAGCCATCAGTCCATGGCTCATCACAGTCTGGCTGGCCGTCAATAATATTCACGAATCGCGACTCGGCCAATACACTCTCGAGACCCTTCGCGTCATAAGCCTACCACAACTCATTAGTAGCCTACTGGTACTCGTTTTTACCCTGAGTTCCGTCTGGATCATCCGACACATCTGCTTACTAGTTAGCTACACACTCAATGTCCGCAATATCGACCACCGACCAGCTCATGTCGGCCATGTCTGGCAACAAAGCTTTGCCAAAATCGGTCGCTACTGTCGGCTTGCCTTGCTCGACCTCTTGCTGTGCTTTGGAGTACTCACGACAGCACTGTTTATCTGCCTGGCAATGACCCCAACGACACAACAGAGCCTCATCGCTTGGGATCATCTCGGTACTAATATTATTTTGGCACTAAGCGCTATGCTACTCATTCTGCTGGCGATTCACCGGCCGCTAGCGCGAGTCATGCTAGCGGTTACCAATCAAACGGCACGCCAGAGTTTTAGCCGTAGTTACGGGCTTATCCAACGCAGCCGAGGGCGAGCCGTACTAGCTGGTTTGGTTTGGGTCTGTGGTGTTATCATTACGGCCGCCTTGATTGGAGCCGTCATCCTCGCCACAGTCAATTATGGTGTCTTCGCAGTCAGCTCTCGGCTTCTGGCTCGGATCGGCCTAACGCTCGGCGGAGCCACCCTGATCTACACCTTAATGAGCCTCTTTACTGTCTGGAGTCAGGGCTTCTGGGCGCTAACGTATCATTATATTGCTCACCATTACTACCGCGACAATCTATCCGAACTATTTGTCGCCGAGCCACACCCACGACCCATCGCCAAGTCGCTGATCTATATTGCTATCAGTCTAGCCATCGTATTAATCGGTACAGGTATTGGTTTAGTAGTGCTCGGCAGCACGACGCCTCATCAGCTAAAAGCCTGGCAGAGGCAAGCAAAATAGATGGCTCTTCCTAGCTTGACAAGTACGCCATTTCCAGATATATTGGCTGCAAAGCCCCCGGCGGCTTTTTTAGATTGAAGCCAGTTAGATCGACTCTAGTTGGCGACTGAGAATCGAAGACACATTTATGAGGGTAAGCCAGGATGACTAGACTACAGCGACTACGGACTTATTTTGTAAACTCCTACCAGGAGTTACGTCGCGTTATTTGGCCGACCCGCCAGCAAGCCCTCACACTGAGCGGCCTGGTATTGGCTTTTACCGTCGCTATAGCCGTCTATCTATCAGTCTTTGATCTCATCTTTCGCAACGCCCTAGAGCGATTACTACTATTAAGAACCTAGGAACTGTATGAAAAAAGATTCCATTGCTCCAGCTACTGCTCACTGGTACGTTATCCACACCTACTCGGGCTACGAGGATCAGGTTGCTCAAAACCTTCTCCACCGTATCGACACCATGGGTATGAAGGACAAAATTTATGAAGTCATCGTACCGAAGGAAAACCAGATTGAGATCAAGAATGGTAAGCGCCGCATCGTCGAGCGTAAGATTTTCCCTGGCTACATCTTGGTCAATATGGATGTCACCGAAGATAGCTGGTACGTCGTGCGTAACACCCCGAATGTCACCGGATTCGTCGGTACGGGGACAACTCCAAGCCCAATGAGCGAAGATGAAATTCGTGTCATCCAGAAGCGTATGGGTGTTGAAGAGCCAAAGTATCAGATTGATTACTCAATCGGCGAACTCGTCAGCATTACCGATGGGCCGTTCAAAGGCTTCGATGGTCAGATCTCAGAAATAGATGAAGGTAAAGGTAAGATTAAGGTCCTGGTATCAATGTTCGGACGAGAAACACCCGTCGAACTCGATAGCCTCCAGGTAAAGAAGGTATAAAAAAATGGCAGACGCAAAGAAAGCAACCGCAGTATTAAAGATGGTCATCCCAGCCGGAGGCGCTTCACCAGCCCCACCAGTTGGTTCGTCTCTTGGTCAACACGGCGTAAACATGATGGATTTCATCAACGCCTTCAATGATGCCACCAAGGACATGAAGGGTGCTCAGTGCCCAACCAAGATCACAATCTACGAAGACAAGTCATTCACCTTCGTAGTAAAGGGCACTCCGGCTAAGATGCTCATTAAGCAAACTCTCGGCCTTAAGAAAGCCAGTGGCGTGCCGAATAAAGATAAAGTAGGTAAGTTGACCGACGCTCAGCTGACCGAAATCGCCGAAAAGAAGATGCCCGATCTCAACGCCAATGACATTGATGCGGCCAAGAAAATTATCGCTGGTACTGCTCGCAGTATGGGTGTAGAAGTAGAAGCTAAGTAAACGATATAACCTGTGGGAGTCCACCGATCGGCGGACGCTCGAACCACGAAGGAGTAAGAACATGGTAGACAAGAAAATTACTAAGAACGATGACGTAACACCTGAAGAACAGGCTATCGTTGAAGGAATCGCCGAAGAGATTACCGAAGAAGTAGTCGAAGAAGCCACTGAAGAGAAAGCTGAAAAGACAACTGCCAAGGCCGGCAAACGCAGTGCCAAGGCTGTCAAAGAGGCTGAGGCTGAGGCTGCTAAAGAAGAGCGCAAGGCTGACGAAGCGGCCAAGGAAGAAACTCCGAAGCCAAAATCTAAGCCACGCGTTAAGAAATACTCGAAGAATATGAAGGCCATGCGCGCCGAAGTCGATCTCGAGAAACTCTACACTATAGAAGAGGCCGTCAAGCTCCTACAGAAAATATCTAAAGTAAAATTCGACCCTACCCTCGAAGTGCATGCTCGTCTCGGCATTGACCCCCGTCAGGCTGACCAACAACTCCGTACCTCTACCGTTCTTCCTGCTGGAAGTGGTAAGGACGTTAACGTCGCTGTACTCACTGGTGACAGCAAGAAAGCCGAAGCCGCCAAGGCTGCTGGCGCCAGTCAAACCAGTAGCGAAGACTTACTCGAAGCCATCGGCAAGGGAAGTTTTACTTTCGACGTTCTGGTCGCTACTCCAGACATGATGGTACAGCTCGGTCGCCATGCCAAGGCACTCGGACCAAAGGGCTTGATGCCTTCCCCGAAGAGTGGAACTGTAACTGCCGATCCAGCCGCTGCAGTAAGCGAGATCAAGAAGGGCCGTCTCGAGATCAAGAATGATGCCAATGGAATTGTTCACGCTGCTCTTGGTAAGCTGTCTTTCAAAGAGGCTGATTTGATTACGAACACTACCGCAGTCCTTAAGGCCATCCAGACCAACCGTCCAAGTGGCGTAAAGGGGACTTATGTGAAAAGCATCACCCTAGCTGCCACTATGACGCCTGGTATTAAGGTCGACCCAGTCGAACTCACCAAGTAGAATCTGTTTGATTTTAGACTAAAAACATCCGTCAACTGACGGGTGTTTTTAGTTATGCTTTGGTTTTCTGTGGCTGACATGTAAGATCGTAAGAATATTCGCACCTATCAAACAAAAGAGGTGGTTCTCATGCCCGACTTGGATTTCAGTCTCTGGCCACGCCAAAAGCTGGTGCAGTGGCTCAATACCACACTGCTCGTACACGCACATCACGATACCCGCCGCGCTCGTGGTGAACTGATGCGTCGACCGGTTGGCGTGCTCTCTGAGCAGGAAATTTTGACCGCCATGAAGCGTACCGACATCGTCATCGATCCTTTCGTGCCGAGTCAACTCAATACTGCCAGCTACGACATTACGCTGGGGGAGTGGTTCTACATCTGTGAAGCCATGCCTTTCGAAGGTGACTTCAACCCCTGGGATCCTGGGGACGTAGCCCGCTACTACAAGGGTCCCTTCCGAGCTCAGACGAACCAAGATTGGTCGGAGGAGCATCGCGGTGGGCGACTGTGGCAGGGCATCCCACCTGAGACCCAGATCATCGTCTTGCGACCAGGAGAGTGTATCCTTGGTCACACGCCCGAATTCATCGGCTCCCGGCGCGATAGTGTTCCCATGATGCACGCCCGTTCCTCAATGGGGCGCATCAATATCTCTACCTGCGATGACGCTGGTTGGGGTGATATCGGCTACATCAACCGCTGGACTATGGAGATTCGCAATAAGAACAAGGCCAATGTGGTCCTTGTTTGTGGCCAAAGGATTGGTCAGATCATCTTCTTCGCTGCCGGTCCGACTGACCGGAGCTATGGGGAAGAGGGTCACTACCAAGACTCGACTGAGCTGGAAGTCGTGAAAGCCAGTTGGAAGCCAGAAGACATGTTGCCTCGACTGACACTCGACCAGAAGGAAGCGTGATGACCGAACGTGGATGTTACATCGCCATCGAAGGTGATGAGGGTGCTGGCAAGACCACTCAGGCAGCCTTGCTGGCGGAGTGGCTTCGTAAGCAAGGTAAGCAAGTTGAGGAAGTGCGAGAGCCAGGTGGAGATCCTTGGGGTGAAGCTCTGCGAGCTGTCACTAAAAATCCCTATTTGGAGCGCATGCCGATGGAGGAACTCCTGGTATTCATCTCGGCTCGCCTGGGTATGCGTAAGCGCGTCGTTAAGCCGCTACTTGACGCTGGCACTTGGGTAGTGACCGATCGAAGTGAAGTCTCCACCTTGGTGTACCAAGGCCTAGCCGGTGGACTGGACCTCGAGACCATTATCGAGATGCAAGCCCTCGTAACTCGTGTCTGCCAGCCAGACCGATTCTTGATCCTGGATATTCCCCTGGACGTGTCTCAGAAGCGGATCGCGGATCGCGATGAGGCAGCTGATGCCTTTGAACTGCGTGGTTCTGAGTACCGCAAGCTCATCAATGAGGGCTATCGCGACACCCTGGCAATGGGAATCATGGGCTATGAGTGCTCCTGGCTCGACGGTCAAGGTAGTGTCGAAGCAGTCCAAGCCCGTCTTCGGGAATATCTGACAGCCCTGCTGTGACCAACCTTACCGGCCCCGGTTCGCTTATTTATAACCAGCGAGCCGGGGTTATTTTTTGTCTTAAAGACAATTGATTATGATACAATCCTCAAGATCTTGTACCTGAACGAAAGGATAGAATGATGCCCGATTACAGCGATGACGAGCGCAAGCTTGTCGAGGAAATCGTAACTGATGCTGATGCATCCACCTACTTCTACACTGGTGATCAGCCAGTGGAGCTCGTGGGAGCCTCAATGGCTCGCACCTCACGCACACCCAACGACATGCGTCGTATCTGGCTGGATGAGTTTTCGGCCGATGGTCTGACCAATACCCAAGGTCTCATCCAGCGAGTTGTCTCTGGCTACGGTGATGACTCAGTGCAGCAGTTGGTGCCGGTGCAATTCGTGACCGAGCGCATCAGTAACCTTCTCACCAAGGAGGTCGAGCACCCTCGGATCGGCATGGCCTACCTCGAGCAATCGACCCGCTACATCTTCTTTGATCAGAAGGATGCCGACGGAAACTGGTTGTATTACACACCGCCGAATCTCGTGCCTGAGACGGCTGACATGTATCAAGTAGCCATGGATGCCATCTTCGAGACCTACTCCGAGCTGGTTCATCTCATGCATGAACATTTCAAGCAGACGCGAGCTGACCAGCGCGGTGATCTCTCTGACGTCGCCTGGAACTCGGCCACCAAAGCACAGGCCTGCGACGCAGTTCGCGCCATGCTGCCGGTGGCGACCCGCTCAACCGTGGCCTTCACGGGCAATGCGCAGTCGCTCGAAAACCTCATCATGCACTTGAATTCCCTGGAGTTGGTTGAAGCACACGATTTGGCGGCTCAGTTGATTGAGCAAGCTCGACGCCTGCCATACCTGGCTCCTTTCCTGGAGCGCGTGGATAAACCAGAGCGAGGTTTGGGTACGGCAGCCTATCGACGCAACACGCGTACGGCAGTACGTGAGCTCGTCATCGACTTGCTTGCTGACGGCATCCCCGGTAAACAACTATCGATCCACTCGGAACAGCCGGCCAGTGTTCAGCTGGTGACTTACGAGCCACGGGGAGAATCGGAAATCCTGGCCTGGTTGATATACCCCTTTGTTGACGAGTATAGCATCGACGATCTGCAAAAGTTGACCGATCAGCTCTCGGACACCGATGTTGCACTGCTCATCGAGACCTACATCGGCAAGCGCAATAACCGTCGACACAAGCCGAACCGAGGAATCGAACGAGCCCACTTCTGGTGGGAGATTGTCGACGAATATGCCTCGTACCGTGATCTCCAGCGCCATCGCATGGTTGATACCTGGCAGAGACAACCACTGACCACGGCCTATGGCTACCAGATCCCAAATGAAGTGGCTGAAGCTGGTGAGCGAGCGCTCACCCTCTACCGGTCGGCTTTCAAGCGCAGCGAGCAGCTCTTCCAGCAGTTGTGCGATTGGGGACAGTGGCAAGAGGCGCAGTACGCCACTCTGCTTGGTCATCGAATGCACTACAGCTTCGGTACCAACCTCCGCGAGCTCTACCACATGCTGGAGCTGAGGACCCAACCAGCTGGCCACATTGGCTATCGCAACATCTGCAACGAGATGTACCGCCAGCTCAGTGAGGTGTATCCTCGTTTCGCCGCTGGCATGACGTTCGTCAACACCACCGGTGAAACCGAAGAGCTGACACGCCTAGCTGGTGAGCGAGCCACCGAACTCAAGCTTCAGCGTCTCGACAAGACCTGAAGTACTTAACTTTCACCACCCCGATCTTTGGATCGGGGTGGTCTTCTTTTATTGACGCACTTCCTAAAATCTGGTACTATTCTCTGGTACGAAACCGAAGACAAGGGCTGCAATTCTACCAAGAAAGGCTTAATCTGCTCTCGAGGCGACGATATCAATTACATAATTGTGTCATTACTCGTAGTCTTCTGTGCTCGCACCGAAGATTTTTTCATATCAAAGTAAAGGTTAAGACAATTAGATTGAGTTAAAGCGCAAGGCGAGAGCGAGGAGCGGAGTAAGCCGTACATGATGGTACGGCGTCGAGCACCACAGCTCTCAACACAGCGATTTAGCTCAAGATCATTGTCGGGGATCATATATGGCAAAAACCCGCGAACAAAAGACTGACGATCTGCAAAAACTGGTCGACAGCATCAATAGTTCCAAGCTTGCCGTCCTGACCGACTACCGTGGACTCGACGTTCCGGCAATCAATGAATTGCGCAACACCGGCCGCGAGAAGGGCATCCGCTTCGCTGTCGCGAAGAACACCCTGCTCAAGAAAGCTGCCGAACAGAGCAACAAAGAGATTACCGACTTATCAGTCTTCACCGGCCCTATGGCTGTCGCCTTTGGCACTGATGAAGTAGAAGCTGCTAAGCTCGTCGTAGATTTCGCTAAGACCAACGAAGCTGTCGAAGTTATCGGCGCTATCGGTGAATCTGGCGATATCCTCACTAAGGAACAAGTTGTTGCCCTGGCTTCATTGCCAAGTCGCGAACAGCTCCTAGCCCAGGTAGTTGGTACGATTGCTGCTCCAGTAACCGGCTTCGTCCGCGTTATGAACGGCAACCTTTCAGGTCTCGCGCAGGTAATTAATGCAATTAAAGAAAAGAAGGAAGCAGCCGCCTAGGCTGACTTCATAAAGGAGAATTAAAATGGCTGAAGATAAGACCACTGAAGCAACCGAAGCTGCTGCTGAAGAAACCAAAGAAGAGAAGAAAGAAGTTCCTGCGAAGTTTGAAAAACTCGTAGCCGAACTCGATAAGATGAGCGTTCTCGACCTTTCAGAGTTCGTCAGCGTACTCGAAGATCACTACGGCGTATCAGCCGCTGCTCCCGTAGCTGTAGCTGCTGCTCCTGCTGCTGGCGGCGAAGCGGCTGAAGCTGCTGAAGAGAAGAGTGCCTATAACATTTACTTGTCAGCCACTGGCGACAAGAAGATTGACGTCATCAAGGCTGTCCGTGAGATCACTGGCCTTGGCTTGGCTGAGTCTAAGGGCTTGGTCGACGGAGCTCCTACCATGGTGAAGGAAGATGTAGCGAAGGACGAAGCTGAAGAAGCCAAGACCAAGCTCGAAGCTGCCGGCGCCACCATCGAACTCCAGTAAGCTAATCCTTACGACTAAAAAGACCATCTAACGCTAGGTGGTCTTTTTAGTTTCATGCTCGTGTTTGCGTCATTTCGGAATATGTTCTATACTCCGCTTGAACGTACATGTGAGGTGTCGTTTTTAGTTATGTATGGCTGTAACCGCCAAAATATGAAAAAAGAAAGTGGGTAACATATGGTCGAAAGTGGAAATGATCAACGATTGATGCAACTAGCAGCTCAGCTAAAAACAGCTGAGGAAAATTTACAGCGCCTTCATGGTCAGCTTGATAAAATGGGCATTAAGCCCGAGGAGCTACCAAGCCCACTGCACTCCAGTCTCGCACCTGAGCCAGACACTTCAATTGGTAAAGTTATTGAGGGTGTTTTCGATGGTCAAAATATGATGGGGACTGGCGATAAGACCTACCCAGTACCGGCTAACTATGCCTCGAAGTCAAAGCTCGTCGAGGGAGATATTCTCAAACTCACGATTTCTGAAGATGGCAGCTTTATTTACAAGCAAATTGGTCCTGTCGAACGCAAGAAGCTGATTGGCAAGATTGTTCTCCAAGACGGCACCTACATGGTTGAAGCTGGCGGTAAGCTGTATCACGTACTCTTCGCAAGTGTAACCTACTTCAAGGCTCAGCCGAGTGACGAGGTAACGGTCGTGATTCCGGCGGATAGGCCTGCTTCGTGGGCAGCCATCGAAGCTGTCATCGGCTAGAGTTCCCCAAGCGGCTACCTTTGGGCTACTGGCCGGCGTTTTTCAAACTTCAAAAATCCTCGTCGCACCGCAAGTACGCCTGTGGTTTTTGAAGCGATCAGCCTTGGCTAACACTAACCAAAGATAGTCCGATGCTAGACCGGGAGTACAAGTGTATTGGGAGTAATGGCCAGACTTGGTTCCTCTTCTGCGGTACTCATCACCGTAATTATATATACGCCTCTTTGCGCCTAAGAAGATAACACCGCCTGAATTTCATACAGAATGACCGGGTAATATAAAGGGCGTGATTGGGTGCTGGAGTTTCTGGTCATTCAGGCCTGGCCTACAGCGTATATAGTGTCGTCCTGAACTTATTCCAGGATCTTATTCGGTTAACCAGCAAGATCCGCAAAATAATCCATAATGACACGCCACAAGCCCCGTAAAATGCGCGTATAATAAGATCTAAGAGTAAAGAGTTGAGGAGGGGTTGCTTTGGGTGTCGCATTCTATCGGGCCTACCGACCAAACGATCTACAAGAGGTCGTTGGTCAGCGTCATATCACCGATACACTCGACAAAGCCTTCGGGCGGGATCGGGTGGCGCATGCCTACCTACTGACCGGACCGCGCGGGGTAGGCAAGACCAGCGTGGCTCGCATCATAGCTCGTCGAGTCAATGGTCTCCCGGCTGACCACAATCTTGATCAAGAGCTAGATGTAATTGAGATCGACGCCGCTTCCAATCGTGGCATTGATGAAATGCGCGCCCTGAGGGAGAAGATTGCCACCAGCCCAGGCCATCTCAAATATAAGGTTTTTATTATCGATGAAGTCCACATGCTGACTCGCGAGGCCTTTAATGCATTGCTTAAAACCCTTGAGGAGCCGCCAGCTCATGCAGTCTTTGTGCTGGCTACGACTGAGTCGCACAAGCTGCCTGACACTGTTATCAGCCGGACTCAACGCCATGACTTCAGGGCCATTACCGCTACCGACATCGCCACCCACTTGGGGGTTGTCGCCAAGACCGAGTCGATCGATGCCGAGCCAGAAGCCCTGGTACTGATTGCCGAGCGCGCCAATGGTGGTTTTCGCGATGCTCTGAGTATCCTTGATATGGTGGCTAGCCGTGGCGAGAAGATTACTGTGCAGCTGGTGGCTGAGATGTCTGGACTCGGTGACACTCGGCAACTAGACGCTATTCTTACCCAAGCTCTGATAGGGGACCATGCGATGGCAATTCAGACCTTAAATACCCAACTTCAAAACGGCGCCGAACCCACCATCGTCACCGACTTCCTCTTAACTCGTGTCCGACAAGCCCTCATCCAGCCAGAAACCGCGACCGGCACACCGCTTGCCCAGCTCAAGCCAGCTGAGCTCATTGCAATCCTGCAAGAATTGATCGTAGCCTCGGGCCAACAGCGCAATGCATCTATCCCGTCAGTCCCCCTCGAGCTAGCTCTCTGGCGGCTCGGTATGCCGAGCGCACCACAGGTGGCACCAGCCAAGCCTGCGCCAAGCGCACCAATCACCAAAGCGCCAGCCAAGGCAACTCCAGTCAAGCACAAGGCTCCTGAGCCGATCGTCAGTAACGCACCCCTTAACGACACCGTCATTACTACTAAAGCTCTGTCACTAATTAAGACGAAAAACAATTCATTGTATGCAATTTTGCGCTCTGGCGAACCACACCTCGAGGGGAGTGTGCTGCATATTAGTTGTCGGTTCCGCTTTCATAAGGAGCGTATTGAAGAGACTAAAAATCGCCAGCTTATCGAAGCCGTGCTGTCCAAGGTCGCTGGACGAACAATTGAGATGCGCGTGACCCATGCCGCCGGAGCAGCTGAATCTGTTCAGACCGAAAGTAGCGACGAGCTGGTGGCGAGTGCCCTAGAGATACTGGGTGGAGAGGTAATCGATGGATAGGGATCGCGCGCCAAAGACACCGAACCCCAGCGATGCCGAAACAGCAGCCTTCGTGCCACCGCACAGTCGTGACGCCGAACGCTCACTACTTGGCGCTATTCTGGTCGACAGCGAAGCCCTGATTCGGGTCGCCGATATCGTAGCTAGCGATGACTTCTACGACGCACGCCACGGCATGGTATATGAAGCCATCATTGGTCTGTATGAGGCTCGCAAACCAATTGACCTCGTGACGTTGGCCGAGGCGCTTAAGTCCAGCAAGCAGCTTGTCACTATTGGTGGTATGGCCGCCCTAACTGACCTCGCCGCCAGCGTGCCAACCGCCACCCACGCCGCCGAATACGCTCGAATTGTCGCCGCCAAAGCCACCTTGCGACGCCTCGATCAAGCCGGCCACACCATCTCTGGTTTTGCCCGTGACGAGAAGCGCGAGCTTGAGCAAATCCTTGATGAAGCGGAACAAGCGCTGTTTTCGGTTAGTCAAAAGCACCTCAAGCAAAACTTTATATCAGTTAAGGAAGTCTTAGCTGATAGCTTCGATCGCCTCGATGCACTGCACAAGGACAATCAGGCTTTACGAGGTGTGCCGACTGGATTCGCAGGGCTCGATAACCTATTAGCCGGACTGCAACGTTCTGACCTGATAATCCTGGCCGCTCGCCCTTCAATGGGTAAGACTGCGCTGGCGCTAAATATAGCTTCGCACGTGGCTATTAAAGAGGGGATACCGGTTGGAATATTTTCACTCGAAATGAGTAAGGAGCAGCTAATCGATCGTATGCTTTCATCGGAATCAGGAATTGATTCCTGGAAACTCCGAACTGGTAATCTCGAAGACAAGGACTTTGAAAAACTCAACTCAGCTATGGGTGTTCTGGCCGAAGCTCCGCTCTTTATCGATGATAGCGCCATGACGAACGCCCTAGAAATGCGCACCAAGGCCCGTCGTCTGCAGTCCGAACATGGTCTTGGCCTCATCATCATCGACTATCTCCAGCTCATGAGCGGCGGCAAGAGTAGCGGCAGCGACAACCGCGTCAATGAAATCTCCGAAATATCCCGGTCACTCAAAGGGTTAGCTCGTGAGCTCGATGTGCCGGTCATTGCCTTGTCGCAGCTATCCCGTGCTGTAGAATCACGACATCCGCAAATTCCACAACTCTCCGACTTACGCGAGTCAGGTTCTATCGAGCAAGATGCTGATGTCGTGATGTTTGTCTACCGCGAAGAATATTACAATAAAGAAACCGAACGCCAACACATTACCGATCTATTAATCCGCAAGCATCGTAATGGGCCAGTTGGCGACGTGGAGCTATTCTTTAGCGCCGAGCATATGCTTTTTCGGTCTTTGGCGGCTCACAAATCATAAGGCCACGCACATTAAAGAATGAGATGCTTTTGCAAGTCGCTCTTCCAATAACATGGCTGCCTGCAAACGTAAGAATTATTGCTCTAAATCGTGATTTCCGGCTATAATACCAAGCGAAAGTAAATTCTCTTAAACTATGTCTAAACCCAAACAACCTGCCGCCCATCCTGATGCCGTCAAGACAAAGGGACGCGCAGAACTTGCTCAAGCCAGTCGCTTTGGTCTGGTAGGTATCCTTAATACGATTATTGATTTCGTCATAGCTACACTGATCTCAACAGCCATTGGCGCGACTCACATTTGGGCAGCTTTCGCTACACCAGAAGGTACCTTTACCATTACCGGCGTCATAATTGCTTCGGTAATTGCCGGCTTTATCGCTATGATTAATAGCTATTTCTTAAACCTCCGCTTCACCTTCCGAGCCCAGGGCGGTGGAGGCCGTCAAGCTCTGAAGTTCTTTCTAATTACTGGTTTTGGGCTGGCTATATTGCGGCCACTTGTCATTAAGCTAGCTACTGACTGGTGGACCTGGCCGGTTGATTTTACTTACACTGTAGTGCGAATTTTTAACCTCCACCTGAGTCTCGATATGTGTGTCACACTGGTTGGCATTGCTGCCGGCATTATCGTCGTGTGGCCGTACAACTACTTTATGTATAAACGCTACGTATTCACCCAGCGGACGGAAGTATAAAGCCCATGGCCGGCCCAAAACCCGTAAAAGCTACCAAGCAACAACATTTCATTGCCAAATATGGCACATGGATTGTATTGGCTGGTATCGTGCTGATTGCCATTTTCTTCCGCTTCTATCAGCTCGGTGCTATACCTCCAGGTCTACACCCAGACGAAGCAGCTAACGGTCAGGATATCTTTCGTATTTTTAGCGGCGATATCAGGCCACTGTACGCTACCAACGGCCCACGTGAATCACTATTCTTTTTCTTTCAAGCGGCCTTTGTCCGTGTCCTTGGTAACACCATCCTAGCTTTGCGAATGGCACCAGCTCTTTTCGGAGTCTTGGCAGTCATCGCCGTATACTACTGGGCAGCTGACTGGTTTGGTCGACGAGTCGGCCTGCTTGCGGCTTTCTTCATGGCTGTAACACCTTGGGTAGTGATTATCTCGCGCGATGGCTTCCGAGCCAGCATGACACCTCTTCTCGTTGCCCTCGTAGCTTACTTTGGCGGGCGGGCAATCAAGATGAAAAAAATGTCGTATTTCATTGGCGCTGGACTCTTCCTTGGTCTGGGTGCCTATACCTATACTGCTTTCCAACTTATGCTCGTTACGACAGCCGGCCTCTTCGGCTATATTACACTCTTCCGTCACCACTGGCTGAAGGGTCAATGGCGTAATATAGCCGCCGCCTTACTGACATTTTTGATCGTTTTACTCCCGCTGGGATACTATTCTGTGAGAAATCCTGACGCTGCCGCCCGAGCTGGGGGGACGAGCTTCCTCAACCCATCGCTCAATCATGGCAATCCAGCCGGGACATTAGCTGATAGTGTCGAAAAGACTGCTCTCCAGTTCAATTTCAAGGGCGATACCAATGCCCGGCATAATATCGCTGGTGAGCCCTACCTCAATACCTTTGTCGGCATTATGTTTATCTTGGGTATCTTAGTGTCAATCTTTGCTATCCGGCACGCGCGCTACTTCGCTGTCCTCGCGATCATGGTTGGTATGCTCTTACCAGCCGCACTCACCGCCGAGGGCCTGCCGCATGGCTTGCGTTCAATTGGCGCAGCTCCAGCCGTACTTATCTTGGCGGCCATTGGCTTGTCATACTTTATTGGTCGCTGGTACATAATCTTCCCAGTCAACTCAATCGCCCGAAATTTTGGGTTACTCCTAGTAGTACTCTTACTCGGTGCCACACTATTGCAGGGCTACAAGGCTTACTTCGTGGCCTGGGCTGGGAATCCTGACACCTATGATGCCTATGCTGAAGATAATGTAGCTATCGCGAAAGACATTCGCGACTATAATTCACTAACAACACCACCCAAACTCTTCGCTGTTGTGGATGGCTACTCGATTCGCACCGTCGATTATTTAACACGCCGCAAATCTGACTACACTCAAAAAGATCCCGATTTTGGACTCAAGCGCGGTTCTGGCTGGGAGCGTGTCGAGTGGCAGGATGTAGCCTCATTACCACTCAGCGACCGGCCTCAGGTCTTCATCGTCAATAGCAATTTCCACGCCCAAGATGTACTCAATACACTCAAGGCTAAGTATCCAACAGCCACCGTCAAACAAAATAGCTCCTTGGTTTTTCCAAATCATATCCTGTACTACACGGTTGAGGTAAATCGATGAGCGCTCACGAAGGCACACCAACCCTGTCAATTTTGATACCAACACTCAATGAGGAAAAACGAATCGACAACACCCTGAAAGAGCTGGCGGCTTATCTGAAAAAAAAGAAATATGACGCCGAAGTTATCGTGGTGGATGCTGACTCACAAGACCAGACACAAGCTGTGGCCGAAGCTCAAGCTAGTCGCTTCGAACGCTTTGACTTCTTGCAGACCGGCCCCAAGGTCGGGAAGGGGAAGCAGGTCCGGGATGGCATGTTTGCGGCCAAGGGTAAGTATGTAATGTTTATGGATGCTGATCTAGCGACGCCACTCAAGTATCTTGATCAAGTCTACGAGATCATTCAAAAACAGGGTAAGGTGGCTATCTGTGTGCGAGACCTGAGTCAATCACACAAGGGGATTAGGAAGTTTATTTCGACCTTTGGTAACTGGCTGACGCAGACATTACTGGTACCCGGTATTAAAGATACTCAATGCGGCTTTAAGGCCTTTGAGCGTGAGACGGCCCGTGAAGTCTTTGGTCGCCAACGCATTCTCGGCTGGGGCTTTGATATGGAAGTTCTGGCCATTGCACGCAAACAAGGCCACGCTATCGAACTCATCGAAGTGCCCGACTGGAAGGATGTTGTGGAGGGGAGTAAGATCTCTGGCTCTGGATTCAAATCGATGAAGGTTGCCCTCCAAGTATTCCTAGACTTGCTAACTATTAAATGGGGGCTGATAACCGGTCGTTACCGAACAGCCCGCTTCCACTATGCCCCATACAAAGCCCACTAAATGGTATAAACAGCTCAAGCTCATCCCGGAGAGCTGGGTTGTTGGTGGCCTTTTTCTGATTGCTACTTTAGCGCGCTTTGCGACTATTGCAAAAGCCAGTATCTGGCACGATGAGGGCTTCACCATGATGCTGATCGGCCGAAACCCAATCGAAATTTGGGCTGGATCGGGTCGCGATGTGCATCCGCCGCTGTTTTATGAGCTCGCGCATTTCTGGACACAGATCTTCGGTCGAAGCGAGCTGGCTGCCCGTAGCCTGAGCGCCGTTGCAGGCCTAGCAACGATTGGCATTTGTTATATCTTAATCAAACGCTACTTTAACCGCGGTGCTGCCACGGTCACCTTAGCGATTCTAGCCCTAGCACCTTTCCTGGTGCGTTACAGTCAGGAAGCCCGGATGTATGGCGTGCTTGGACTATTCTTAATCGGAGGAACCTACGCCTTATTGCGAGCTCTCGAGCCCCAAGCCCGACGAGCATGGTGGATCATATACGTCCTAGCCATGGCGGCCGGGCTCTATACCCATTACTTCACGGTCTTCGCCTTGGCTGCTCAATGGCTGTATGTCATTACCTTAACTCCACCACATACTTGGAAGTTCAAGAAAACCATCTGGCTATCATCCAATTGGTGGTTAGCAAACATCGCGATAATCATCCTTTTTATTCCATGGCTACCCAGCTTTTATGGCCAGATTACTCGCGGCCAGGGGATTAGCTGGATACCGAAGACCACCATTAATACGCTATCAAATAATATTTGGCAAAATCTTACCTTCACTGATGGTATGCACCTGCCAGCACTCCTGTATTGGTTGGTACCAGGCTTAATTCTATTTGCCATCTGCTGGACAACCTGGTCGGAGCACAAGAAGCACCCGGCCATTAAAATGCTCTTCCTATACACAGTGGTACCCATCCTCGGCACCATTGCCTTGTCTGTCGTTAAGCCAATCTACCAAGATCGTTATCTGGTTTTCGCCGCCAATGGCCTATACATGCTACTGGGGATTAGCTTGTACTACTTCATTAAGAAGCACCATGTCTACGGAATGGCTGCCTTAGCTGCCGTGCTACTGATAAGCTGTATCGGTATCATCAATGTCGGGCGCCAGGCATCTCACAGCATGAGTCGCGTAGGAGAATATGTCGATACTCGCTACCAAGCCGGTGACGAGATCATCTCAGCTGAGCTGTATACCTATTTTGATTTTAGTTATTACTGCAGTAAATGTGTCGATAGCCGTAATCGCCAAGTCGAAGTGGCGGTACCAGCCATTTATCCCAGTCCAGTCACGACACTCCGCCTCAACACTACTGGTGGGCGGCCAAATGGCTACGGCGAATCAGCCCTGTTGTATGATCGAGCTGACCAGATCTATGTCGATAATCTCGCTACTATCACACCAGCCAGTTACCGAATCTGGCTCGTCGGTAAGCCAGGTGATAAGCCTTACTGGAAACAAGTCCCCAGTAATTGGCAGTTAGTCGATATTTACACCACCAATTCCTCCGAAGTCCGGCTCTACACCGTGCAGCACCCCTAAGCCTGATCGTCTTCCGGCAAGCGATGGGAATCCTGAAACTTTTGCACGTAATCCGTAGCTGGCAGTACCAGCTACGGCTCGACTTCGTTTTCAATCTCTTGCACCCGCCCATACCCCGCCCCGGACTAGCCAGCACTTAAGCGGCTCAGCTTCCTTGCTTAGAATTTACGGGATAAAGTGGAAGATACTAGCCGTGTCCCAGGCGAGGAGTTTCTGTTTGCCGCCTGGATTAGAGAAGGTGGACAAAGGGGGTACAATTTATACTCCCTTTGTCCACAGGCCGATCAAATAGTTGAGATAATTCTTCATCTCTCTGACGAATACGTTTCAGATTTTGATTTGGATCGCATGAATCGGTCGATTCATATCAGTAATCACAAACTATTACTCGCTGTCATGTAGTGTTTCGTGAATCGCTATCTCTTCAGGCGGCGCTATATTAGTCGCGTCTTCAGCCATTCACCCCTACTTATTCGTTCGTATTTTGTTTATTATAGCATGGCCTATTTTGGCATGCGGCCAGTTCTAAAAACTTGTACAATATACTTATGCCACAGGCACGCTACGGAGAGCAATTTTTACATGAACAAGACAGGAGCTTACACCGTTCGCTTCCGGTCGAACTCGAGCAAATTCGCCGAGAACGTGCCAGCCATGACGCCGACTATCTCACCGAAGAATCTGTGCTTTCCCGTGACCCGGATATAGCCCCAGAGCCATCTACCCAAACCACTGAGAGGGGAGCACTAGTACCCTCCCACAGCCTCGACTCAGAACCCCACACCAAACCTGCTCAAAAGATAGAGGATTGGCTCAAAGTCCTGAAACACACACATGAAGGACACCCGGATGACCCGCGCGTCCTCGAGCGCATTAAGGACAGCTACCATAAGCGCTATATTATCAAGCCCGAAAATGTCCCCGAGAGCGCTTTTGAGCTTGAAGCCCGCATTGCCCGCCAGCAGGGCTATGGAGACATCGCAATCACCGACACCTTCAGAGAAGATAAAGCCAATGAGATTATTAGCAACCAAGAAGCTAGCTTAGATCGCTGGCTCGACTACCTCACCAGTGAAGATGCTAGCTACCCAACTTGGCTGAAATATTGGGCCTTCACCAGTATTACCAAGATGGGGAAGTTCGAGAAAACTATTACCACAGATCGAGATGGTAGAGAGCATGAGTCAGCTCGCTTTGCAGGCCGCACCGCAGATACCGTTGCTCCTTTCCCACAGCTCAATCAACGTGCTCTGGCTCTAACTCTCGAAGCTATGCGTGAAAAAGCCGCCCAAAGAGGCGTTCAGAAGCACGGAGTACCGAAGGATGAGCGGTTTAAGCCAAGCAATAAGAGTGACCGCCTGAGTGATGTTCAATACGCTCAGCTCGTCGCCACCGAAAGCTTCTCTAAGCTCTACGCGCAATTTCTTATTGAGCTACCAGCCTATTCCGCCGAAGGCTTGCGCGAAACACGTGGTCGATGGATTAAGTACGACCAAGGCAGCGATGCCCATGATCTGGTTAGCAGTCTCGAGGGTTATCCACTTGAGTGGTGTACAGCTGAGTACGAAACAGCCATGAGACAGCTGGAAGGTGGTGATTTCTACGTCTACTATTCACTCGACGAAGACCAGACGGCGAATATTCCTCGAGTTGCCATCCGTATGCAGAATAATCGCATAGCCGAAGTTCGTGGTATAGCCCATGATCAGCACCTGGATCCCTACATTGCTCCAGTGGTTGAGGCTAAGCTTGAGGATTTTCCTGACGGTGAGGCCTACCAAGTCCGAGTTGCTGACATGGAGCGCATAACCAAGCTTGAAGAATCCCGAGTACAAGGTCAGTCATTAGCCATAGACGACCTGCGCTTCCTGTACCAGATAGACCGGGATATTGAGGACCTCGGATATGGCGAAGATCCGCGTGTTTACAGTTTGCTCAAAGGTCGAGACTGGTTGATCGATATGAAGACTATCTTCGATACAGACAGCCCGGATTATGTGGTCCATGAGCTGATTAAGGCTGGTAAAGCCGAGGCGTTAGTCGTGCATCTCGATAGATTCGAGGGACTTAACCGTGGTCAGTTAGTCCATGATCTAATTATGGCTAGGCAAGGATGGGCGGTGGTCAAGTTCCTCGATAAGTTCGAGGGACTTGACCACGGTCAGTTAATCCGTACGTTGGCTGCGACAACACAGGTATCGCTGGTAGCCAAAGATATCGAAAAATTCAGGGGGCTTGACCATAATCTAATAGCCCATGAGCTAATTGCCGCTGGACAGGCCGGTGGCTGGGCGGTAGCCGAAAATCTTTCGAATTTCAGGGGGCTTGACCATAATCTAATAGCCCATGAGCTGATTGCCGCTGGATGGGCTGGGGCGGTATCTAGCAACCTCGAGAACTTCAAAGAGCTTGATGCAACGGTAGCCCATGAGTTGATTGCAGCTGGAAAGCTTAGGGCGGTATCTAGCAACCTCGAGAACTTCAAAGGGCTTGATGCAATGGTAGCCCATGAGTTGATCGCAGCTGGAAAGCTTG
>CAZHSY010000010.1:0-6790 GCA_964535385.1 uncultured Candidatus Saccharibacteria bacterium | reverse complement strand
CTTGATGCAATGGTAGCCCATGAGTTGATCGCAGCTGGAAAGCTTGAGGCGGTATTATTGTATTTTGGTAGGTTTAAAGGGCTTGATGCAGCAGTAGCCCATGAGTTGATCGCCGCTAGGAAAGCATCGGTGGTAGCCCTTGATCTTCATAAGTTCGAAGGGCTTGATGCAGCAGTAGCCCATGAGTTGATTGCGGCTGGGCAAGAACAGGCGGTAGTCGCGCATCTCGATAGGTTCGGGGGACTTAACCGCGGTCAGTTAGTCCATGAGCTAATTATGACTGGCAAGGCCCGGGCGGTGGCTAGCAACCTCGAGAACTTAAGAGGACTTGATGCAGCAGTAGCCCATGAGTTGATTGCCGCCGGGGAATCACGGGCGGTAGTCAGAAACCTCAATAAGTTCAAGGGACTTGACTATAATCTAGTAGCCTATGAGCTAATTATGCACGGATGGGCTGGAGTGCTATCCGGAAGACTCGGTAATTTCAAGGAGCTCGATGCAACAGTAGCCCATGAGCTAATTGCGGCTGGGCAGGGGCTGTCTGTCGCCAAAAATATTGAAAGATTCAATGACCCATACGGAATGATTCACGACATGCTTCGTCATCAAGGCATTATCGGATAATGGTAGGTCGCCCTTCATAAGGCTTACTCTCCAAGGCTCGATCATATCAGTCAACGTAAAGATCATTTATAATGAAATGCAGTTGGGGTTCGTCGCGAACCATTGCTATGTAAGCATATGTAAACCCCCTCTTCAAAATTTGCAATGTGATATAAGGAGAAATTTAAATGGCGTTTGAACAAGTCAAAGCAATGAACGAAATTCGCAAAATGCAAAAAGAGCTGAAGAAAATTGAAGTTGAAGCTGATGCTGGTAATGGCGCAGTCATCATCACTATGAGTGGTGAGCAGAAGGTGACTAGTGTCAAACTCGATAAGGACAAATTCGACACCGATGACCTTGGTCGCCTCGAGAAGCTAATAGAGTCAGCTGTAAATCAGTGCATGGGTACCCTCCAGCGCGAGGTAGCTGAGCGCATGAAGGGCAAGATGGGCGACTTTAACCTGCCTGGATTATCATAAAATAGGAGTTAGTATATAGGATCTAGAAAATAGTAACCAACTACCTGCCGTAGGCAAATACTAACTTCTAGCTACTAGTTCCTACCGTCTAAACAATGCCCCAAATCCTCCCCAAGCAAATCACTCGTCTAGTTGACGAATTCGCCAAGCTCCCATCGGTTGGCCCGAAGACCGCCGAACGCCTGACGATGTATTTGGTGCGCTTCGGGGATCCCAAGCGCCTCAGCGACGCACTGAGTGAGTTACGTGAAAATCTACGCTTCTGCTCACAATGTCACAGCTTTGCAACCAATGATCTCTGCGATCTCTGCCAGGACCCAACCCGCGACAGCAGCGTAATCGCCATTGTTGCCCAGCCGCTCGACATCGTAGCCCTTGAGAAGACCGCCTCATTCCATGGACTCTATCATGTCCTCCATGGCGTACTTAGTCCACTCGATGGCATTGGCCCGTCACAGCTCAAGATCGACACACTACTTAGTCGAGTTCAGGTCGGAGAGCCAGAAGAAATCGTAATCGCCACCAATGCCACGGTCGAAGGCGAGACCACGGCTCTATATATCGCCAAACAACTCGCCAGCTACAGCGTCAAAGTCACACGCCTTGCCCAGGGTATGCCAGTCGGAGCCGATGTCGAGTACGCCGACCAAGTTACACTCAGTCGGGCATTAGCTGGTCGGACGGAGATTACAGTATGAGCTTCAAGGGCTTCGCCAAGGATATTTTGCTATATGACTTCGAGAGTACCGGATTCTTGCGCGACGATGTAACTGACGACGTCATCAACCCAGGTGACCCCACGCAGCTTGGCGCGATCTTACTTGATAAGACCACCCTCGCAGAAAAGAAACATTTTTTAAGCGACATCAAGGCTGATCCAACCCTGCTCGATGATTGGGTGCTTGAACATACCGATATCACAGTTGAACGAGTTGCTACAGCTCCGCCACGTAAGCAAGTAGCCACTGATTTTCTCGAGACCTTTGGCGAAGACTACTTTCTCGCCACCTGGAATGTCACCTTTGATCGCTACTGGCTGAATACCCTAGTGCAAGCCATCGGTCGAACTGAAACGATGTTTGATTATCATCACCTGGATGTCTGGTCGCTAGCCTATACCTACCTCTGTCGGCACGAGCGCACCGATGTCGTTCAGTCCGAAGCGACGTTCCGCCTTTTTGGTCAATCAGCTCGCTCTGCGCATAACGCCCTCGATGACTGTCGTCGCACCGCTGAAGTCCTCCGTGCCGTTACATTTGATAAAGGAATTACCTCATGACCCAGCTGACGTTCTATAACTCCCTGACCCGTAAGAAAGAAGCCTTTACACCAATTGACCCTAACCAAGTCACGATGTATTCCTGCGGTCCGACCGTGTACGACTACGTACATATCGGCAACCTGCGCACTTTTATCACTAACGACCTACTACAGCGGGTATTGCGTCACATTGGTGGCTACCGAGTGAAATGGGTGATGAATATAACCGATATCGATGACAAGATGATTGCTCGGGCCAGCGAACGCTACCCGGACGGCGACCCCATGAAAAGCCTCCATACGCTAGCCGACGAGTACGAGACGAAATTCTTGCAGGATCTCGAGACCGTGCATATCAGCCGCGATGACATCACTGCCTTACCCCATGCCACCGCTCATATCGACCACATGCAGGCCTTCATCACCGAGCTCATTAATCAAGGAGTAGCCTATATCTCTGATGGCTCCATCTACTTCTCGCTAGAACAATATGAGAAGCGTGGCGCTACGTACGGTCAATTAATCGATGTCGATTTTGATCCAAAAACCCGCATTGATGATCAGGAGCAAAAAGCCGGAGCTGGTGATTTTGCCCTCTGGAAGGCGGCTAAGCTGGATGAACCGGCTTGGGATTTCAAAATTCAAGATAAGAATCTGCGTGGTCGACCCGGCTGGCACATCGAGTGCTCGGTCATGAGTACCGATCAACTAGGCTCCGAATTTGACATTCACACTGGCGGCATTGATCTAAAGTTTCCTCATCACGAAAACGAAATTGCCCAAGCCGGGGGGCACCTAGCACGCTTTTGGCTTCATACCGAGTTTCTCACTGTAGAGCGGGCTAAGATGGCCAAGAGTGTCGGTAACATTACGCGGCTCAAGGACATTAAGGACCCGGCTGCTTTCCGCCTAGCCGTACTATCCAGTCATTACCGGTCACAGATGGATTTTTCACAAGATATCTTAGAGGATGCCGAGAATCGTTTGCGGGTCTTGCGTGAATTTGCCAGCAAGATCATCAATAACCCAGCTCGCGATGATGATCAAACAAAACTCGACGACCTGCGTCATCGCTTCGGCCTCGCATTGTCTGATGACCTGGCTACTCCGCAAGCTTTTGCCGTCTTAGCCGAATTTGAAAAAGCCGGCCTCTACGGTGAGGGAGCCGAGAGCCTCTTACGTGACATTGATAATATCCTTGGACTTGACCTGTTTCGTGGCATCCAAGCACTCCGCAACGGAGTTATTGGCATGCTGCTGACGGAACGTAATGCCGCCCGAGTCGAGCAAGATTGGGTTAAGAGTGACCGTTTGCGCGAAGAAATCGTCAGTCACAAGGTCAGCCTCGAGGATACTCCTCGCGGCACGATTATCTGGCAAGAACAAAGATAATACTCGCTATATAAAAAGAGAGTGCTCGTCCGATTAGGCGAACACTCTATTAATAGCGACTTTTGCTCCAGAACTTTCCGCTTCCTTCGCCGTCGCCAGCTGACTGACTGTTTGTCGAGCCAGAACAGCGGGCCTTGCAGACCTTGCCCTTGTGACAATTGCCGCAGCCATAGCTTCGACCTCCACACCAACGGCAATCTTCCAAACTGCCGTAACAACGTTCGCATCTAGCCATGCCACTCCTAGAGGTGTAGGGCGGATGCAACCCTAGCGCAGACTTCCAGTAGGAAGCCAAGCACCAGTGAAGCCACAAGAAGACCAAGGAAGAATCGCGAGAACTTACCGATGAAGAATAACACCACGAAGATCACAGCGATCAGGTACACGATTTTCACCTCTTTCAAGAAAATAGCGGATGAATCGATTACCTTTATTATACACTATTATTGTTAAATTTGCAATTAGATATGGCCCCGGGTATGTTACCCGGGGCCATCTGCATCAACTCTTGCCGAGTTGTGAACGAAGCCAAGCTGCCCGAGCCTTGTAGCCTCCATGAGTCAGGTGAATCCCATCACCAATCGCACCATACCACTCAGGGTGGTCGCGTATGACAGCCTGCCAATCCGCTAGCTCTAGGCCAGGTATATTGTCGGCCAAACGCCGAGCTGCTGCGTTGAAGCGTACAGCGCAATCGTGGATTTTGCCGCTTTCGCCCAGCGTCAGCAGGATCATCGGCTTAGCTTGACCAGCCGTAAAGGATGAAATGATCAGACTATTTAAAGCCGCATCATCGAGTCTGGCGGCGCAATCATTGGTGCCGAGAGCGACGATATAGGCATCAGTTGCGTCAGCAGTCTGCTTGATCAGCGACTGGGATTGGCGCAGCGAGCGGCCGGTCTTAGCATCGATCTTCACCTCCATGCCAGTCGGTGTCTGCCAATACTCGACCGCACCAACCGTCAATGAATCACCGATAATAGTGACCCGCATCGGCACGCTGCTGGGAGGCAGCACTTTCGCAAGTGGGGTAGGGGACGGTGCTCGAGTCAACAGCGTGGTGGATGTGGCAGCCTTGGCTGGTGGAGTGTCGAGGATGGACTGCTGACTGTAGTACACCAGCCCGAATAGAATGATAATCCAAATGATTGCTCGATTCATATGTCATAACTCCTTATGAGAGGTGCGGATGGTTTGCGAGCAAACCGTACTACGCTACACTCATCTATATATAATGTCAATAGTTTTATCAAAATCCACAAAAAGTATTGACAAAGTACTAATACTAGTGTAACGTAGTACGGTTTACCCAAATCCAGAACCCGACTCCAGAAGGAGGTGATCTGGGTGAGCAGTACCAAGACATATATCCGTTTGCCGGTGGTTTGTGCCATGTTTATCTGGGTATTTCTGGCCTTTGGTCAGGAAGCACAGGCGGCAAAACCACCACCAAGTGCGCAGTGTATCGTTCAGCCAAGCGGCGTTATCACGCCTCAAATGGCAGAAGGGTTCCGTACCTTCTGGCCTCTGTACACGCAGATCGCGGCCCGAGAAGGTGTCGACAACATCCTGATCGCCCCGATACATTATCGCGAGCACTTTGGCCTCGATAACCCCAGCAATGGTCAGGGTATCTTCCAGCTCTACTCACTGGTGAAAAGCGGCGGCACAAGCTTCCCGTCCACTCGTGGAGCACCGGTGGCAGAGCCAGACTTTGTCCACCAAGGTCAGCTTGCGGTACAAGCCCTCAAAGCTAAATCCCGCACCAAGCTAACCATCGCGCCCGATCCGACGCTCGTGAAGCAAGTCTATTATGGCTACAACGGCCGCAATCGCTTCTATGCTTCACAAGCCCGACCTGGCGAAGGGCCTTGGGACGGCTCTCCCTACGTCATGAACATTCCTGGTGTGCGTGAGCTCATCATGATGACCCAAGACGGCGGCAGGGGACCACGCCGTCTCGATCCACGCCCCGGCGCCTTTCCCATCTACGAAGAACTGGCTCGACAGTGCGCAGCGCCACCACCGGCTCCGCCCACACTCGATACCGCGACACCACCCGAACCTCCGCAAACTAGCGGATACGATTTCTTGGGTTTTCTCGACAGCACATTCTCGAACAAAGGACATGGCATGAAGGATTTCCAGTTTGACTACCACCCCATGCACTTCGGTGGAGAACTCAGCCTGCTGCTGGTCGCGCTCTTCGCGGCTGTCGGCTTGGCCTACCTGATCCGCTTCGGCAAGTGGAAGCGGCCCGGCGGCATGCTGGTACTCGCCACACTCGGCTCAGCCAGCCTGGCTGCAGCTCTATTGGCCGACAAGTTCGGCACCGGCTGGACCTTTGGCCTCTTTGGTCAGAACCTCCTGGCACTCGGTGAAAGCATGGTGAGCTGGGCAACCTACTCGGCACGCGTCACCGCCCTCAAGCAGATCCTGGCTGGCGTGTTCTTGGCCTTCATCGCCTGGCTGACCATCAAGGTCTGCAAGGCCGGCAAGTCCGCACCCCGGGAAGTGGCAACAGCCTTCAAGCCTCTGATCATTGGGAGCTGGAAGCTGGTGCGACACATCGCTGGCTGGCATCACCTTTGGCTGATGGTGGCCGCTATCACGGCCTTGATGGTCACCGCAACCCGACTGGACAGTGACATGTGGGCCTATGGCTCCACCACTGTCGCCATCACCGGCATCGGAATCATCATCTACCTCAACCGAAAGTCCGTTCTGGACATTCAGGACGCATCCGAGTCGTAAGACCCAGTTGCAAAACCCGCCCCGGAGTGAAATATCTCCGGGGCTTTTCATTGAATGAAATGACCGCATATTGTACAATATATCTCGCTTCTTAAGAAAATATTAGGACACCGCCAAGTGGTGCGGTAAGATAGCGTTTTATCTGCCAGATTGCCCTTAAAATCCTTGCCTTACGGCGCCGTAGCATCTCAACAAAAAAACATAATCCCGTACCAGCTATATACTGGGGCGTCGCCAAGTGGTAAGGCAGCGGTTTTTGGTGCCGCCATACGGGGGTTCGAATCCCTCCGCCCCAGCCA
>CAZHSY010000009.1:0-30088 GCA_964535385.1 uncultured Candidatus Saccharibacteria bacterium | reverse complement strand
ACATACGCCCCGATAGCTCAGTTGGATAGAGCAGGAGACTTCTAAGCTCAAGGTCGTAGGTTCGAATCCTACTCGGGGCGCCAGACTAGATTAGTATATCTGTTCCTGATATAATTTCGTACTGTTCATCCTTATTGTGGTAGATATAGCTTAAACTGGTTGTTTCGCTGCAGGTGAACCTAAGAATTAAGTGTTCTAACCTTAATCGCTAGGTAGAGCGAATATTAAAAGACCGCTGTAGACAATCTTTATGGTGGGTGTAGCTCAGTTGGTTAGAGCGCCGGGTTGTGGTTCCGGAGGTCGAGGGTTCAATTCCCTTCACTCACCCCATGTCATTAAGACTTAGGTTTATGCCTGAGTCTTTTTGTTTACTGACTTCTTAATTATTTAACACCAATATATACTGATCGATTCGCTTGCAGCCCCACTAACTCGCCTTGCGAACTGCAGCAGCTAGTGTGCGCCGGGGTAAGACTCGGCTCAGAGACACTGCAAATTTATTACGAGCACCAGTCACAACAACGCGACGGCGACGCTTGAGCCCGCGATAGCCAGCTTGAGCAACACTGCGAGCCGACATCGTCTTGCCAAAAAGTCGAGTCTTACTGGCATGGGATCGCTGAGCAAATCCGCTCTTAGTCGGCCCCGGACACAGCGCTGTCACCACTACGCCATGACGTGATAGCTCCTCAGCTAATGCCAGCGTATAGCTCAGAACATAGGCCTTGGTCGCATAATAAACGCTCATGTGTACACCCGGGAAGAAGCTGGCCGTCGAGGCGACGTTCAGAATCTCACCGTGACCACGTTCAAGCATCTGGCGGCCGAAGTGTTTACTCAACTCCGTCACGACTTCAATATTTAAGGTGATCATATTCTGTTCAATCGCCCAATCGGTCTTGGTCGCCTCGCCGTAGAGACCGAAGCCAGCATTATTGACGAGTGTATTTATCTCAAGACGTTCTTTTTTCAGCATATCAATCAGCTTCTTCACTGCGCCCGGACGCGTCAAGTCCATGGCGATCGCCTCCACCCGCAAACCGTACTGATTACTCAGTGTACGAGCCAGCTTCTCGAGCGGATCTTCGTCTCGAGCAACCAGGACGAGATTATCACCATGCTCGGCAAAGATATGGGCTAGCTCCAGACCAATTCCAGAAGAAGCGCCAGTAATCAAAACTGTGGAGGGTTGCATCGTCATATCTTGAATTGTACCCTATGACCGCCGCTACGTGCCAGGAACGAGTAGGACCTTGGCCAAGCTCAAGAAGACAAAGAAACCGCCGACGTCGGTGCAGGTCGTGATGAAGATCGTCGCCGAGGTGGCTGGATCCTTGCCCAGTTTTTTCATGATGAGCGGAATAACCGCCCCAAAGAAGCCGGCGATAATGAGATTGGCTACCATAGCAGCAAAGAGCACGAAACCGAGCATTGGGTTCTTATTGAAGAGCACGGCTACAAGCCCCACGATTACACCATTCAACAAACCATTCATAAGACCCGCAAATACTTCCTTACCTACGAAGTTCCAGCCAGTTTTGAGGTCGATTTCCTTCATGACGAGACCACGCACCGCTACGGCCAGCGTTTGAGTAGCAGCGTTCCCGCCCATACCAGCCACGATTGGCATGTAAACTGCGAGCAAGGTGAATTTCGAGATCGTACCCTCGAAGAGACCAACCACCGAGGCAGCCAAGAAGGCCGTCCCTAGGTTAATCATCAGCCAGAGATATCGATGGCGAAACTTCGAGAATGATGAGTCAAGCGCATCCTCTTCATTAGACACACCGGCAAACTTGAAGAGATCACGCATAGCTCGTTTGTCAATCAGGGACAAGACATCATCAGAGTGAATGATACCCAAGACACTCTGATCATCATCCATAACTACTACACGCCGGTGCGGATGGCGGACAAAAGTATTCAGCACAGCCCGCTCATCGTCATCATACTGCACTCGCGGTAGACGACGACAGAAGTGGTTGACCTTGGTCGTCTTCGGCTTCAAGGCCAAGACATGCAATGGTAATTCGCCCAACACAGCCCCATTCTCGACGCAGAGCACGATCGGTGGCCGACCTGTCTGCCGGTCATGGACCTCAATCGCCTTCGCGACATCATTAAAAGTATCATCGGGCTTCACCAGTACATAATCAACGTCCATCATGCCAGCCGCTGTGCGCGGATGAAAACGCAGGAGAAACTCGACTTTGCCTTTGATCTGCTCGGAGAGCTGGGTCGTAATACGCTTGGCACGATTCGGCGCTAGCTGCCGGATCAATTGCGTAGCCCTATCGGGGTCCAAGTGATTGAGTAGACGAATAATCTCGTCGTTATGGAGGCGGCCTAGTATGAACGTCTGGATCTTGCGGGTCTGAGCTAGTAGAGCCTGACCTTGCTCGGCTGGCTCGATGTCGCGAAAAACATCCATCCGCCGCCGCGAAACGCGCAGTAAGTGAGCCAAGGTGTCACGATCAGAGCCCTTGGGAGACACCGGCGCGATGCGGCGTTGTTTTTTGGTTTGTGCAGGCTGTGCCATCTTAGGCACATTATACCTCTTATACTTAGCACTCGGCGAGTCCCCTCGCCATCCTGAAGCATGATCCGTATAACAGAGGCCTATTAGATTTCAGTTGTGCGAATGATTTGTTCGATAGAACGGGCTCGAGCGGTCGTCGGATCAACATCAATCAACACTGCATTCAGAACAGCCGGGCCACTGGTCGGAACTTCATGTCGATGAGGGGTATCGTGAAGCCAGCGATCGATGATGATGTCTTTTTTCACCCCTAGCACCGTACCACTTGGACCGGTCATGCCGACGTCGGTGATAGTCGCCGTGCCGCCAGGCAAAATCCTGGCATCAGCTGTCGGCACATGGGTGTGAGTCCCAACCACCACACTGACTCGCCCATCGAGGTAATACCCGGTTGCAACTTTCTCGCTGGTCAAATCACCATGGATATCGACCAAACTAGCTGCTAGCTGCTCGCCTTGATGGGTCTCTAAGATCTCATCAATCTTCTTAAGTGGATGGTCCTGCTCGCGCTGGTCGGCGTTGAAACGACTCCCCTCAATTGAGATCAGTAAAATTTTTCCGAATGGCGTCTTCGCAATGAGACTACCCCGGCCTGGCTTATCGCTCGGATAATTGGCTGGCCGCAAGACCGGAATCGAAGCATCTTCGAAGTAAGTATTAAAAACTGCCTTCTTAAAGCTATGATTACCCCCAGTAAATGCGTCGGCGCCAACGTCCATGAGCTCCCGAACGGCTTTAATCGTCAGGCCGTTGCCGGTGGTCATATTTTCACTTTGAACAATCACAAAATCTATACCAAATTCTTGGATGAGTTCGGGCAGAAGTTTTTGTACCGTACGTCGCCCGATGCGCGCCACGACGTCTCCGATATGAAGTATTTTCATGACTGACAATGCTCCTCAAGCCAAGCTGCAATTTTCTTCACACTTGGACGATCATTCACGACATGTAGCATGAAGGTCTCGTACTCTTCGTTTGTAAAATCAATAGAGAGTTTCTTACTCTGTAAATATGCCTCAGCAGCAGCTAGAGACGTTCGCTTATTACCATCGATAAATGGATGATGATTCGCAATGGCCTCAAGCAAGGCTCCAGCTTTTAAAAACTCATTTGAGTACAGCTCCTTACCGAAAGCCGTCTGCGTCATCCGACCTAGTGCTCCTTCGAAGAGCTTCACATCACGCACACCAGTGCTCCCGCCTGAAGCGAAGATAATAGCGTCATGTAAAAGTAAGATTTTTTCGCGTGTAAGCAAAAATGTCTACTTCTTAGCTAGTGCTTTCAAAGCAGGTAAGTGTTTTTTGATAAACTGCTTCATCCACCGATCAAATTCTTTGTCGGTGGACTGAGCCTTCTTGGCGGTAGAAGTTTTGCTTGTCATCATGTTCGTATTGTATTCGTTTAAGCCAATACTGTCAAGCCAGGATGAAACTCTACTTCGCATACTCCTCAGCTCGTGTCTCACGAATCACGTTCACTTTGATGGTTCCAGGATACTTGAGTGTGGCTTCGATCTTAGTAGCGATATCGCGAGCTAGTTTGATAGCACTGAGGTCATCAATTTTTTCCGGCCGCACAAACACGCGAATCTCGCGACCAGCCGACATAGCATAGGTCTTCTCGAGTCCATCGAAAGTCTTGGCAATATTCTCGAGATCCGTCATACGCTTGGCGAAGTTCTCAACAGAGTCACCGCGAGCACCAGGGCGGCCGGCCGAGAGAGCGTCGACGGCTCGCACGATGACGGCCTCGGGCGTAGTGGCTTCGATGTCATCATGGTGCGCTTCGGCAGCATGTATAGTCGGCTCATCTAAGCCATATTTCTCGAGCAGTACGCGTGTCAAATGATGATGCTTACCTTCCATCTCGTGCGTCACAGCTTTTCCAAGATCGTGCAAGTAAGCGGCGCGGCGCGAGATACGAACATCAGCCCCAACCTCCTCGGCGATCATGGCCGCGAGGTGAGCCATCTCGACTGAGTGCTTCAGAACATTCTGAGAGTAGCTGGTGCGGAACTTCATTGAGCCCATCAGCCGCACAATCTCCGGCGGCAAGCCAACCACGCCAGCTTCTCGCCCGGCTTCTTCACCGGTTTTTTTAATCTCTTGCTCGATCTCGTCTTGCGACTTGCGGACGACTTCCTCAATCCGCGCTGGGTGAATACGTCCGTCTTTAATAAGTCGCTCCATAGCCACGCGGGCAACTTGTCGGCGGATCGGGTCGAAGCCAGACACGACGATCACACCGGGAGTTTCGTCGACGAGGATATCAACCCCAGTGGCTCGCTCGAGGGCCTGAATATTACGGCCTTCCTTACCGATGATACGGCCCTTCACATCGTCGCTCGGAATTGGCACAGTGGTCACTACCCGCTCAGTTGCGACCTCGGTCGCCATACGCTCCATAGCGGCAACCATGATTTCTTTAGCCAACTCATCGGCACTTTCGGCGGCTTCACGTTTGCGCTTTTCGATAAGATCAATCATATCCTGCTGAAGGTCTTTCTCGGCTAGCTCCATAATCTTAGCCTGAGCATCAGCTTTCTTCAGCTTGGCAATCTTCTCGAGATTGTCTTCTTGCTTCTTACGAATTGCTCGGAGCTCGTCCTTAATCTCATCGATTTCTTTTTCGGAGGCTTTTAAGCCATCAGACTTTTTCTCAAGCTCAGTAAACTTAGCATCCAAAGACCGCTCACGATCAGCAGCTCGCTTCTCGGATTCTTCGACTCGACTTCGCAGGCGCTTTTCTTCAGCCTTAGCCTCATCGGTAATCTTTTTGGCCTCTGCCTGAGCCTTCTGTGTTTCTTCTTTGGCCTTCGCCTGGGCTTCATCAATAATTTCCTTAGCCTCTATTTCAGCTGCCTTTGACTTCGTGCGATCAAGCGCCGTCTTCCCGCCAGCACCGAGTGCTAACGCCACAAGACCAACGCCAACCGTGATCGTAATTGGGTCCATAGTTCACCTCTTTCTCAAGCCCCACGAGGCCGGTGCGAGCCCCTGTGGTTTCAATCATTACATTGTGTGTGCAGTCATTTTTCAGAGAATTTTCGTACACCTCCATTGTTGGCTTTTTTTGAGATTATCGCAAGCATGAGGCATACTAGACTCATGAAAATGGGACCAGACGTACCAAATTCCTACTACCGCGTCAGTGTTAAGGCGCTAATTATAAATAATAAGCATGAAATTCTAGCTGTGAATGAGCGTGGTAATGGCTGGGATTTACCCGGTGGTGGCCTAGAATGGAATGAAACTGCCCGGCAAGCTCTGGAGCGAGAACTAAGCGAAGAAGTCGGCTGCTCTGCCAAAATCGAAGATCAGCCCGTACTTGTTTCGCCAGCCCATGCCCACTCTTATAATCAACATGTCCTATGGATTGTGTACCGAGCAAACATTAGTTCAGAAGAAATCTTAGAAACTGAAACCATACGCTTCATGACACTTGATGAGCTAAAGGCGCAGGAAGAGTCCCGTGAAGCACACTGGCAGAGCCCAATTGATTTCTGGGCTGAACTGGCTAAGCTCGTTTAAGATTTTGGCTTCGTAATATTTGGCTCGCGGTCATACTTGGGAATGACATACGTGCCAGGCGCAGCCGTGCGGAGCTTGAGCACCCCATCCTCTAGCCAATTCTCTCCCTCCCCAGCCGTGATGGGCAAACTATGCGAATATGCCAGGGCGTTGAGGACTGTAGCACCGATGCGCAAGCCCGTAAACGAACCAGAGCCCGTAAAAATTATTAAGCCTTCCAGCCCCTTGGCTTGAATCCCCTGCTGGCTCAAGAAACGGTGAATAGTTGTAAGAAGCGTAGCTGCTAGTTCACGATGCGCCTCCCAAGTATATGAAGCATGAACTTTGCCTGTATTCGATAGCAGATGCAACTCGGCTTGTGGTTGATCGGTTCGAGCCGCCAGAATCATGCGGTGCCTCCATCTTGAGAAGCAATCAAAGTTTGCAGGCGTTGACTGGTCGACTCACCCGTAGCTTGCACTTCAATCTCGCGCTGATTTTCGTCGACGTGCTGAATGCGCACCACAAACCGATCAGCCGTCAGGTGCTCGCCAAAATGATCGGCCCACTCGACACAGATAATTGACTGGCCGGACTCAATAATCTCACGCATTTCGTGCAAGATAATCTCGTCATCACCTAAGCGATATAAGTCGTAGTGTTCCAGCGTACCACCGCTGGGGATGCGATAAGATCGCTGAATGTTATAGGTAGGACTGGTCACGGTTTGCGTGATACCAAGTCCGCTCGCAATCCCTTTGATCAGCGTCGTCTTACCTCCACCGAGGTCGCCGACGAACTCCACAACATCACCGAGTCTAAGGAGTGATGCCACATCACTCCCCAGCTGTAAGCTTTGCTCGGTACTTGCGGTAGAGTGCAGATATGTCGCTACGGTATTCATATGCCCCGTATCCTACAGCAAGTACCCCTAGTCCGGCCAGTACCCAGCCCCACGCGAAGCCGTGAGCGGATGCTTCTGACTGGTCGCCATCGCCCGTTGTTTCGCCCTTGGCTTGGGCTAGCTTGGCAGCGCTGGCGGTCTTACTGGTCTTCTTCGTAGTACTCGGTGATGATTTCTTATTCGATTTACTGGCAGTAGATTTTTCAGCTGATTGCTTAGCCGAGAGGCCAGTATTAGCGCCGCCGGGAGTTGGCTTGTCGAGCCAGCCCCAGCCCTCCGGTGTAGCACCAAAGCTCTGGCCAGCAAGGGCCTTGCCATAATTAGGTGTCGCCATCACGACTTGACCATCGGGCGCGATCAGCGATAGCTCTTCGCCGCTGTTATTGAGCGATACAGTTGTCGCGCCACTGGTTAGTACGGCGTAGCCACCAGCCGCGATTTGTATGCCATCAAGCTTGGTCTTGGCCTTGCCGTCGCTCAAGGCCCAGCCTGTCAACTCAGCTGTAGTGCTGCCAGCGTTATGGAGCTCCACAAACTCATCCTTAGCATCAGCCTGTGGGCTCACCGGATCGGGCAAAAGTTCGGTGATCTCAATCGCATAATCGCTGCTCCCGGCCGCAGCGACAGCCGACGCTACGCTACCCACTACCTTCGTGGCTCCTCGTGCAACAGGTGCTGAGGTCGAGCCAAAATCAGTCGCATTATTGCCTGTGTCCTGACAGGATTTCGTACAAATGCGCTGCAGGGTTTGACCCACCGCCGGAGCCGCCACGGCTGACCCCTCCGGGCTATTGCCCGTACCCCAGGCTAGTTGGTCGATAACCTGACCATTCCATAGGATGCGCAAGTTTCCACCAGCCGCGGCCAACCCAGTAGTAAGGCCGACATCACCACCCTGAGCTGCGAATTTTAAACTAGCCTGCGGGGCTAAGCTGCGCGCCTCAGCAATAATCGCTCGACGCGCCCAGCTCGCTCCGGTGGCAGATTTATAATCAATCTCCAAGCCTTGTACAGCTAAGCTCTGACCTGTGTTGTTCGTGACCACAATATATTCTTCATTTGCACTGGCGCTTGTACCGAGTAAGACTTCACGGATTACCACACCACCTGGTGCCGTTGAGGCTGCCAGTGCTGTCGCCGGCAAACCCCCGAATAATAGCATTAGTCCGATTACACCTACTTTGCGCCACATATCCGCCCCCTTTATGCATTACGTTACGGACACTGTAGCAAGCTGTTAAACCGAAAGTAAAGCGATTTTGATAAGCATCACGCTTAGGCTGTCAGATGGATCACGGACTAGAGTTTAGGAGTTAGAAGCTAGGAATTGGATATTACACGTGACGGATAAGATTCTGAAATAAGTTCAGGATGACAAGCACGGGAATCTGCAGCGCTAATCCCCCAGCTCCCGACCAGCACCAGTCATGTACCCGGCCATTCTGAGTGAGATACAGCTGATATTTTTTATAGGAGCGGAAGAAGACGTACATGGTAGTACGTTGACTGAGCACCGCAGAAGAAAGATTAGCTGGAGCCGCTCTAGAATGGGCGGCTTCGTGTAACCCTACTATTAAAAACCCGAGGTCAAAGAGTAGAGCGGCCCTATCACGCTCACTACAATAAACCCAACCAAACCCCCCATCACGATCAACATCAATGGCTCAATCACCGATGACAGATTAGCTACCAGGCTAGCGACTTCCTTGTCATAAAAATCTGCTAGTTTCATCAAGATCTTCTCAAGCTCACCAGTTTCTTCACCAATGGCAATCATCTCTGGCACAATCGGTGGAAAAACCTTGCTCCCTTGCAGTGTCTTGGCCAAGCTCGAACCATTACGAACTGACTTCATAGCATGCTTCATTTCATCCCGCATCACCACGTTACCCAGCGACTCACTGACAGTCTGCAGAGCTTCGAGCATCGGGATGCCAGCTCCCAGAAGTGAACCAAGCGTACGGGAGAATCGCGCCAAATTAATTTTCTTAACGATCGTACCAAAGACCGGAATACGCAGAATCAAACCATGTAGCCAGAATTTGAGCTTCACATTACGCTGGAAGAGCCGCATCATCACCACGCCAATGACCACAAAGCCAATTACAAGATATGCGCCTGAAGACCGGATCACGCTAGATAGATCAAGAAGGATCTTAGTATTCCACGGTAGCTCCACTGCCACAGCATCGAAGACCGATGTCAGCTGCGGGATTACCACCGTCATGATGAAGGCCAACGCCGCAATCATGACAACAAAAATTAAAGCCGGATAGACCATCGCCCCGCGGACCTTGCTGACGAGGTCTGAATCTTTCTCCATCTGGTCGGCTAAACGCTCCAAGACCTCGTCTAAGATCCCTCCAACCTCACCGGCTCGAACCATCGACACGTAGACACTTGAGAAAATCTTCGGAAAACGAGCCAAAGCGTCCGACAGCGTACTGCCTGACTCCACATCTTTGGACACCAACACTAAGGCTATCGCCAATGGCTTAGAGGTAGTCTGATCCTTCAGGACATTGAGTGAGCGCACGATCGGGATGCCAGAATCAATCATGGTCGCAAATTGACGCGAAAAAATAACTCGTTCTTTTAACGAAACTCGTCCACCCGGCAGTACAGATAGTGCTTTCTTGAGCGATTTCTTTGGGGTCGCAGACTCAATCTCAATCGGCGTCATATCCTTCGCGAACAGCCCGTCGGCTACGTCTTTTTTATGCTCGGCGGTTTGCTCGCCAGTAACGATCTTGCCACTACGGCTGCGCGCACGGTAACGAAACTGCTCCTGCATGGACTAGTCGCGAGTCACGCGCAGGACTTCTTCGACCGTCGTCGCCCCCTGCAAGGCCTTCAGAAAGCCATCTTCTTGCATGGTGACCATGCCATTTTTTACAGCTTCTTTCTGGATGTCATTAGCAGTTGTTTTAGCCATGATCAGCTTGCCAATCTCGGGGGTGATGTCGAGAACCTCATAAATACCCATGCGCCCGGTAAAGCCCGTGCTACCGCAGTCCTTGCAGCCAACGGCCCGGAATAGCACCAGGTGCTGAGCATCAGTGTTTGGCGAAGCGACTGGTGGCGCTTGGTCCACCGGAGGTGCTGACGGGGCGACTGGCTCAGTAGTGGGCTGTGGGATGGGTACGACTTTGGTGGGCATGGCGGGCACAGCAGCCTCTGTCTGAGCGGCTCGATTAATGATATTTGGATCAGACGCAATTCGATCCAGGATATTAGAATGAGCAAAATTAACGTCCTTAGGCACTGGTATTACCTTGCGCATCTCACCCAAACGATGCTCACTGGCTGGGCGGACTGGGGCTTCAGTCGGGACTTTTGGAATGACTGGAGCTGTATCAGCTATCGGTGCTGAAATCTTGGCTGCGACTTGATTTGCCGAGCCAGGCTGTAAGCGGCTGAGAGCCCGATCGATCTGAAAGGTTTCGGTAATTTCTTTAAGGAGATCGCCACTTGGCGTGTAGGCTTGGCGGCACTTGGCGCAGAGCTTGCGCACCAGCCGCTGGGCAATCACAGTGTTGACAGTGGTTGATATCAAAAACGGCTCAATCTGCATATCCAAGAGCCGCGGCAGAGTCGTCGCGGCGTTATTAGTGTGTAGCGTAGTCAGGACAGTATGGCCAGTTAATGCAGCTTGCACGGCCAGGTTGGCTGTCTCGGAATCACGCACCTCACCGACCATAATGATATTAGGATCCTGACGCAGCAGAGCCCGTAAGCCATTGGCGAAGGTGACGCCGGCCTGAGCGTTGACCTGTGTCTGATTAACTCCTGGTATCCGATACTCGACCGGGTCTTCAATGGTCGAAATATTTACATTTGGTGTATTCATCTGCGTCAGTATCGAATACAGCGTCGTCGACTTGCCTGCTCCGGTAGGGCCAGTTACCAGAATCATGCCATGTGGCTGCTTGAGTCCTGCCTGAATTGAATCCAAGGCCTGGCCGGTAAAGCCCAGCTCATCAAGTGTGGATGGCTTGGTCGACTCATCGAGAATACGCATAACTACCTTCTCGCCATCCAGAATCGGTAGCGTTGCCACGCGAACGGCAATCGTCTTAGCGCCAACCACAGCCTTAAAACGACCGTCTTGCGGCACGCGATGCTCATCTATTTTGAGGTTAGCCATGATTTTAATTCGGCTCACCACCGCCGGCAAGATCTGTCGCGGTAGCGTCATTGACTCCTTGAGTAGGCCATCGATTCTATAGCGAATCTGGACAATATTCTCGCGCGGCTCGATATGCACATCACTGGCCTGCGACTTAACTGCATATTCGAGAATGATATTCACGGTCTTAGCGATTGGTGCATCCTCGGAAATATCTTCGGTGGTGACGGCGGCTTGACTGACGGCATTCGAATGCGAGCTGTCCTTGATCGCCTGGCTGATTTCATTATCCAGACCACTCCGATACTGATCGAGGACGGTCAGGACGTCGCCGGTCGTCGCTACATACACCTGCACCCGGCCACCAAGCTGCTTCTCGATAACATCGACAGCCTGAATGTCGCCTGGATCAGCCATAGCTAACTGCCAAGTACCATTCTTCTGGCCGAAGATTACTACCTGGTATTGTTTAGCAATCCGCTCGGGAATCTTCCCCAGTGTAGCTCGCGGGATTTTAATGTTCAGCAAATCTACGTAGGGTAACTTAAGTGAAGCTGCATAAAGCTTCATAAGATCTCGCTCGCCAATCACACGGCGCCGCACCACAACCTGATCTAACGACTCATTCGTTTGGGCTGCAATGGTCTCTATCTGCTTCAAGCTCTCAGGGGTAACTTTCCTACTCTGGAGCAACAGTTCCTTGATGGTGGCAGGCGCGATTCGCATAGTTTTCTTGATAAATATTTTACCACAAGCAGTTTGATATGCGGTATGTGCTGACGCATTCTGGCTCTGAGCGAGTATCGATGATGTTCCGACGCCGACAAAATGCCAAAATCCACTCTAAGAGTCGGGCCTGGCAGCGGCTAACTGGCTGGCCACCACAAGGCTACACTCGTGCCTCGACCGAGTGTACTCTTGACCGAGATCTCACCACCGAGGCGCTCCAGAATTAATTTGCTCAAGTAAAGATTAATACCCAAGCCTTCGTGGTCCATCTTAAGAGCGTCCTGACCATCAGCTTTGGTGAAGGGTTCAAGCATGTGGGAGAGTTGCTCGTGGCTGACACCGGGGCCTTGGTCAGTGATCTCGACACCAACCATGCCTGGTTTCTGGATGTCTTGGAGTTGGATGGTACCGTTCTTGGGACTGAACTCGACAGCGTTGTCGACCACACTACCAATGACCTGTTGGTTAAGCTGAGCACTGCCAGGTACTTGGATGTCAGTCAGAGTATTTTCAATGGCAACCTGCTTACGGGTCAGTTCTGACTGTTCGGACTGCAGGACAGTGTCTAGGACATTCCCGAGACTGGCGTGCGTGTTGGCTGGTGAGATAGCTTCTAAGTGACCGGTCTCAGCAGCATTGAGCAAGGCAAAGGAGCCAATGATCTCCTTTAGGCGGCTGGCTCCTTCACTGAGGGAGCGTCGAGCGGCATTACGGGCTGGTATCTTTGCGACTTCAGTCTGGAGTTGCGCAATGTCAGTCTGGAGAGAGGTAACGGTCTGACTGGCCAGTTCCTGACGGGCATCGCGTAAGGCTTTGGTCTGGCGATCCAGCATAGTCTGGGCATTGGCAACCCGGGTTTTAACGCCACCGAGTCTGGTCAGGGCCCAGTAGAGGGCGTAAGCGACCAGAGCAAAGACCATGGCTTGAGTGAAGAGGGTCAAGGTACTGACTTCGAACTTCCGGAAGCCAATGGCGATGTAGTTAGCGAGGAGTACTAAGCCAGCTACCAGACTAATGGGTACGAGGAAGCGAGCAGTGGTTACCACACTGGCTAACGGGCGTTCTGGGGGCCACTGGATGTTACGTAAGGTCTGACTGTTCTCAATCCCAGACATAATGGTGCTTACTTTAGCTTGGAGGCCCTGGATGAGGGTGGAGAGGGTGGTGGTGGAGAAAGCTGACTTGCGAGACTCGGGCTTGGCCTTGGCCTTGGCCTGAGACTTGGACTGGTTAAGCTCAAGCAACTCAGCCCCACCGATGAGGAGGGTGACTGGAGCTCGGAGGTAGTTGGCAGCAATGTGCCAGAAGGTGTCTCGTTGTTGAGCCACGGAGCGTTGTTTGGCGATCAGGGCTTTGAGGACTTTCAGACGCTCTGACTGACGCCGAACTTCGTAGAGCATGAGTAGAGCGGCGGCGAGAACCATACCGAAGAGGACGTATGGGAAGCTGCGGACGGTGCCCTCGGGGAGGTTACGGACAAACTCAGTTACACCTTGGGTGACACGGTCCAACAAGCTCTTGGGCGGGGTTGGATTGGCGTCGGTGGGATAGACGGGGTTGACAAAGTGACTGTGCAGAACTGCGGTGGGATCTGGGGAAACAACAGCAGCCTGACTGGCCCCAGCCTTGGCCTTGGCAGCCTCTCGAGCCCGAATGGCGGCCAGGCGTTCGGGAGTAATGGCCGTGATAGCCATCTTGGCAGACTGCTTGAAAACCGGCAGGCCAGCCGTAGTTTGCCAAATGGTGTCAAAGTCCCAGCTATTCATGGGTGCGTTGGTATGATTGTTCTTGAAGTAGTTGGGCTGACCAGAGATGGGGTGGCAAGTCGAGATCAGCTGCTGCGGGTCACAATTGATCGTACCGAGGGCATCGGCGTCAAAGAACACATTACTGACATGGCTCCACTGGCTATCGCCGTCGACTGCAGCAGCCACGCCCCCGGCGATCAGTTGCGTTGGATTCGCCGGAGCCCTCAGCACCGAGAAGCTGTCGCTGATCATACTTGAATAATCTTCGCCGCCCCACTGATACCCAGCAATGCCACCAATAGTGTGCGAGAATGTCGTATCTTCGACCTCTCCAGCACTGTAAGTATTGCTCGCTCTAGCCACAAATGAAAGGCCAGCAACACCACCATAGCTATACGGCATCTGGGAATTGGAATAAGCAATATCGGCATATGAGTTATCTACGCTATACAGATCAGCGTAACCCATCAAACCGCCGGCAGCCCCTCCGTCCGGTGGCATGTCGGCTGTGTTGTTATAGTGTGCCCCTATTAACCCGGTGGCTGAGCTCTTCGAAATGCGCGATGTTGCATGCCTATTGTCGCCAGCACCATAACTCAGGCCCGCCAAGCCTCCGGCATATACCCATGGCCCATCGGCATCTATACCCTTGGCGTGGACATTTAGCATATCTGTCGAGATGCTATAGCCCGACACCGCCCCGAAGTAAGCCACCCCATACGGCGACAGCCCCTGCCTAGCTGTAATGTTATCCAGAGTGACGTCTTGAATAATGGCATTAAATGTAGATTCAAACATCCCCATCGCTACATGCTCTGTCGAGCCGCCGATATATAAATTCTTAATAGTGAAGCCATTGCCCGCAAAGACCCCTTGGAAGTATGCATCGCCCATGACATTCCCAATTGGCTGGAACCCAAGTCCGCCATTCCAGTTGACCGTATCGGAGCAATCTATGTCTCGAGCCAGCTCATAGCTGTCATCGAGATTATTCTGGATAGCCTGCAGGCCTTGGCAGTCAGAGATGAGGTGTAAGCCAGGAGTGGCAGTGGTACCAATAATTTGCTCGGACTCCGCGCTCTCATAGGCATCCACGTTGACTGCGATGATCTTGATCCTATACTGCGTACCGGGGCTTAGGCCGGTCAAGTCATAAACAGTATTGGCGCTATAAGTATTAGCCGTCTGCCAGCTACCACCGCCAACGGGGCTATACTCTATATAGTAAGTGGCCACTTGGCTCGATCCAGTCTGGGCTGGGGCCGTCCAAGTCAAATGCATGGAGGTCGTGGAGTTAATCGTCGCCAGCACATCAAACGGCGGGTCGGGCTGACAAATTCCAGTAGTGAAGCTGGCATCATCGCCATAGCCGGTACCATCGGCATTAGCCGCGTAAGCTCGGTAGTGGTAGGTGGTGTCACAGGCTAGGTCGGCGACATTGAGGCCAAAATCACCGTTGTGGTTAGCCGGTGAATATTTCTCAAAATTAAAGCCATAGCCGTCAGTCGCAAAGACGCTGCCGAACTGATCAAGCGCCAAGCCAGATACATACGTAATAGATCCATCATTGGCATCATACGGAGAAAATACTGCGCCGGCTTGTGCCCAATTCACCACAAAGGCGCCAGTAGCATCGAAGCGCTTAATGCCCTGACTTTCACCGAGAGCCACAAATATCGATCCAGAGCCGTCAATAGCGATAGCTCGAGGCCCTGGAGTCCAGTCATTACCTCTCAAGTTTGAGCCAAATTTCATAACAAATGAGTCTGAACTATTGAATTTCTGAACTCGATTATTGCCAGTATCGGCCACATAGATATTGCCGGAGGCATCTACAGCTAATCCCTTTGGCGAACTAAATTGGCCATCGCCATTGCCGCCTGAGCCAAATTTAGACTGGAAGATTCCAGCCGAATTAAATCTTTCGAGCCGATTATTGCCAGTATCGGCCACATAGATATTGCCGGCCGTGTCGGCTGTAATGCCCATCGGTGAATTGAGTTGACCATCGCCTCCACCATAGCTCCCCCATTGCGACAGATAATTCCCTAGTGCATCAAATTTCTGAACTCGATTATTGCCGGTGTCGAGTACATAGACATTGCCCCCTGGATCGGTGGCGACCGCACTCGGACTATTGAACTGGCCGGCAGCAGATCCTCTAGTACCAAACTTAAACTGGAATGCACCACCGCCATCAAACTTTTGTATGCGGTTATTGCCTGTGTCGGCTACGTAAACCCCTCCGGCCGGATCGGTCGCTATGCCTTCAGGCAGGTAGAATTTTCCATTAGCTGAGGGGTTTGCCCCGTACTGCATCAGGTATATGCCATTGTTTGTGAATTTCTGATAGCGCTTATTCTCCGCATCAGCGACTATCACGTTGTCGCTTGAGTCGACAGCCAACCGGCGAGCCTGATTAAACTGACCATTGCCGGTGCCGAACGTTCCCCACTGGGTTAGGAAGTTACCGCTACTATCAAATTTCATAATCGAGTAGGCATACATAACACTAACGAAGACATTATTAGCGCTGTCGATAGCGATACCCATCGGAGCGGCCGCAAATTGGCCTGGAGCACTACCTGGTGTTCCCCACTGGGTTAGGAAGTTGCCATTGTTGTCAAATTTAGTAATTCGCCTGCTAACCGTATCACTGACGACGACATTATCAGACTTATCTATAGCGATACCCCAAAGCGCAATAAATTGACCCTGACCAGACCCCTGTGATCCCCACTGGGCTGCCAGATTAAGATCAGTGTCATATTTCTTGATTGAAGTCCCACTAGCAATAAACATATTATTATGAGAATCAAAGGCTATCGAGCCAGCGCCGATATTTAAGGCCGCCAGATAATTGCCCTGGGGGTCAAATTTAAAAATTGTATTAAGATCGGTGTCAACAACATAAACGTTGTCGTTATTATCAACCGCCACTTGCCAAATTGTACTCAAAGGATTGCCAAGTCCACCCCATTTGGTTACGAAGTTGCCGGCCGAATCAAATTGCTGTACGCGTCGGTTATAACTATCACCAAAATACATATTGCCAGAGTGCGATATGGCGATATCGGTTGCATAAAAAAACTGACCATTGGCACGCGTGTTGTTACCTACAAGGTAGTCTAAGGGGTACTGTATCGGGAGATCCTCCTTGGCAACCAAGCCATAGGCCGAATCCAGACCATATTCAAAACCCCGCTGCGTAACTTGGCTTGAACTATTATTCATAATCGAGCCATCAAGCACTGCCGTAGTGTAGGGTGTACCTGTGACGGGATTGGTGCTGACCGTCGGCGTGGCCGCTTCAGCAATTGATGTAGACAAAAATACAACACCCAGCATGACGACCAGGCTGCTAATCGCTAGGCGTAGTCCAAGCTTCATGACAATACCCCTGCCATTATCGCCCACCCTGGCAGCTCTCCGTATCTTTATCTTTTTCATATTTGCAGCTTTTCATGTTTTCATCATGCTCACCGGGCGATAGTCCCCGCAACTCTTATGCTTATAGTATCACAAGAAGCGGTCTTTTTACAACAATCCGACCAGTTTTGAGAGTCAGCTTTGGGAGTCAGTTTTGAGGAGCCCTAGAGAACGGTCCGTACGACGTCGACAATGTCTTTTGCCGTGGTATTGGCCTTGACGATGTGCCGGGCGACCTTCAGCTCCTCGAGCTCCCTCACGGTGTCTGGGTCATTCATATTCGTCAGGGCGATCACCTTGATCTGCGACCCGCCCGGCAGAGATCGGAGGCGCTTGAGGGTCTCGATGCCCGACATTTGCGGCATCATCATGTCTAGCAAAACTATGTCCGGCTCCATGAGTGCAAACAGCTTCAAGCCCTCGAGGCCGTTGTCAGCCACCTTTACCTCAAGGCCACCCTCCAACTCAAACAGCTGAACATAGACACTTGATATGTCTTGATCATCCTCGATAAGGAGTACTTTTGGTTTCGTCGTCTTTGTCGTCATATTTGTCACTACATTTGTCACTATATTTGTCATCATAGTGCTTCCCGCTTATTATAGTCGAGAAATGAAGATCTGGACACTAGCAAATCTAGTGTGACTGATTAAGGCATAACTCTACCCCCGCTTATCCTGGCGGTTGAGGTTTGTTTAGCAAGATGACCAAGGAGGCAAAAACGAAAATCTCCTCGTAAGGCGTACTTTGACGTACGGTGTCGAGGAGATTTTCGTTTTAACGCTGTTGGGCGCTTGCTAGACGGACCGGCTATTGCTTGTTGACGACTTGGTAGGTGTCAGGCTGCACATTAATAGCCTTGTCATTCTTATTCTCGAGTGTAGCTTGAAGCGTGAAGGAAGTGTATGGGCCACCAGCTGGTAACGGGGTGTAGGTGTAGTCAGCGTTGGTCTTAGGATCCTTCGGGATCTCCTTGAGATATGGCGGCGTGGTGCCTGTCAGCTGAGCCAGTGTAGCTGGGTAGAGCGAGTTATCGTTGTAGTACTGCTCGAGACCACTGGAGATACCATTGAGGTCTTCCTTGCGACGAACGTCGCGAGCCCGGACTGGACCGTTGATTAAGTTTGGCAAGACCAAAGCAATCAAGATACCAATAATCACGATTACGATCAAGAGCTCAAGCAGTGTAAAGCCCTTCTGTTGGCGAATTCCCTTTAACATAATTTTTTTATTACCCTCCAAAAGATAAGTTTTTTATAAAGTGAATATGCTTGTGATTATAGGCGCTTGAGAGGCTAACCACAACCACTTTGTAGACCGAAAGTCCGCCCTAATCTAATTCGGATATACTTGTCAACCAAGCCGCAAGCCCACATAGCAAAGCGCGCTTTGCTATGTGGGTATCACTGCCTCCGGCTGTGCTAGAGTTGAGCTCCATGCAGGCAGTGAAGATTTTTAACTAGCCTGGCGGCCGGTCAAGCCAAGGCCGGCCGGCCGACTACTTAATTGGCGTCTTTGAGCAGAAGAGCCGTGCCATTGTCCCAGGTATTGCCCGACCAGGTTAGATTTGATGGCAGACCACCAGGGAACAGTGCGCCCCAGATGCCGCTGGTTGCTCCGAGGGGCAAGCCGGCACCGCCACCATAGCGACGGTCAAATACGTTGTTGGTAACAGTCGCAGACTTCCACTTGTAGGAGTCTTTTATTTGTTGATACACAGTATAGCCACCACCGGCCAGATAGTTATGATCTACGACGGTAGTGTCGACGTTACCCAACTCGGCCCAGCCAGCTATCGCAGCGTCAGATGGCTCTTTGCCGGCCTTATAATAGGCCAGGCAGGCATCTATCAAAATAGTATTGTTACGAACTACGACATTGCGAGCTCCGCCCCACTGGACGCCGTCCGTGTGCGATCCAGGGTCATGGTCTTCCCACGAACAGTCTACGGCAATATAGCTATTGGTCACCGTCATGTCGGTCTTCATATTGCGATCATTCTTCTCGACCGCGGCGTCGGATGTGTTGATGAACTTTGAGTTGTTGACGATGATATGGGCATCATCCGAGTTAATGCCCCGGGCGTAGCCGTTGGCGTTGATAGTGATATTATCAAACCGAATTGTAGCGCCCGAGTCAGCTTCCTGCACTAATGACATGGTGTTACTCGGGATACCATGGCCAACAAATTGCGAGTTGCGAATCAGGACATTACCTGATCCAGATAGAGAAAAGTACTGTCCAGCGGGTATATCAATCGAATATCCGTCGATCACCTTGTAAGCTACACCATCTACAGTCTCGGTGGCGCCAGCTATCGCCGAGCTGCGCATAGCGCCGGTCCATTTCTTCAGTGTTACGCTGGACGGAACTCCAGTCGACGCATCAGTAGGAAAACTGCCATTGTTGACAGGCGGGACGGGCGTCGGCGTAGCCGCCAAGAACTGTACATACTTGCCGCCTGAAGCGGTGTTATCGGATACCACTGAGATACCGCTGGCCTTATCGGCTGACCAAGTCTCTGGCTCAGCATTCGAACTGCTGGCTGCAAAAGCAAAAATCACTACAACTACCCCTAGCAGTACTACCACTGCTCCGATCGCCAAAAATAGCTGTTTTCTATCCAGACGCGCAGTCGGTGACAGGAACCGCTTAGTAGATGTGGCTGGACGCTTACGAGTAGTTTGGGATTTAGATTTGACTACCATGATAGTTGCTTATGCTTTGTTTACCTGCCCATAGTAAACAAAGTGGCACATAAAAACAAGCTCCAGAAATCATAATCTTTGTTACAATATATGCATAAGCGTTTCTATGTTCGCATTACCAAGCAAATTATGAAATTATCAGTTTTCGATAAGCACCAACCCGTCTTCGGGCTCGACATTGGCAATCACGAGGCGAAGTTCTTGCAGCTGCGCGCCAACGGTAAGCGCCTGCGGGTGACAAGCTATGGCTCATGCGCCTTCGACGACAGCACCATCATCGAAGGCGTTATCGCCGAGCCCGAACAACTGGCTGCTACCTTATTGGACAGCTTCCATCAGCCAGTTGCCGGCAAAATCACCGCCCGTTCGGTGTCGATCGGCTTACCACAAAGCCATCTCTTCACTCGCCTACTCACCCTGCCAGCCATGGAGACAAAAAAACTGCGTGAAGCCGTCGACTGGGAGAGCCAGCAATACATCCCAATGCCTAATAGTGATCTCTACATCGACTACGAAATAGTCGCCACCCACCACGACAGTAATGGCAAGGCTCGTGAACATGAAGTCTTGGTCGTGGCAGCACCGCGCGCCATCGTCGACAGCTATATGAAGCTCCTTGACTTCCTAAAACTAACGCCTCACAGCATGGAGACCAGCCTGGTAGCCGATATCCGCGCGCTGCGCAAACCCAAAGCAACCGATCATGTGCTAGTCATCGATGCCGGATCAGTCGCCACCGATATGGCCATCGTGACGGACGTCGTGCGCCTGACCACCACCGTCGGTATCGGCGGCGACACCCTCAGCGATATTCTAGTCAAGCGCCTCAAGCTGTCCGCGGCCGAAGCCGAAGAGGTAAAAGTAAAATTTGGCGTCGCTCCATCCGGCCTACAGCCAAAAGTACAAGCCGCCCTAGCGACCACCCTCAAGACGCTGGCCAGCGAAATCAATAAGCTTATAAAATTCTACGAGGAGCGATCCACCGGCAAAGACACCCGCAAGGTCGAACGTATCCTGCTCACTGGTGGCGCCTCTCGCATGCCTGGCCTGGCCCATTTCATTTCCCAAGCCACCAAGCAGACAGTCGACATCTCGAGCCCCTGGGATACTCAGTCAATTCTTGGTGTCAAAGAACTACCTGGCAATCTCGGACCGGTCTTCACAACTGCCTTCGGTCTGGCGCTCCGGGAGATACGTCGATGATCGATCTCCTCCCCCCTCACGTCAAAGAGCAAAAGCACTATGGCCGACTCAACCGCCTGCTCGTACGCTACATCGCTGCCTTTGCCGTGACCGCCTTGATTATTGCTGGAATTTTCAGTGCCAGCTGGTGGCTCCTGCGGAGCAATGAGTCAGAGACTGATGCCAAACTAGCTGCTGCTCAAGCCCAAAACACCAAATACACTACGGTCGAGCGTGAAGCCAAGACCTTAGCTGATCGCTTGTCGTCAATCGAAGAAGTCCAGAAGCAACAAACCCACTTCACAGACCTACTCAAGGAAGTCTCAGCTGTCACTCCAAGCGGCGTCTACATTTATAGCCTGCAAGTCAGCGCCGAGGCCGGTAGCAGCCTACGAATTGCTGCCTTCGCTGAGTCCGACCAAGCGGCAGCTAATTTTAAAAACTCCCTCGAGCGCAGTAGTCGCTTCGCCTCGGCAGCCCTGCAAAGCCTCGATGACGACAAAGATCCCTACACGGGTAAGGCCAGCAAGCGACTCAATATTACCGTCGGCCTCAAGGAAGGAGCGCTCAAATGAAGCCAGCTGATACTCGCGCCAAGCTGACATTCTTCGCCCTCTGCGCCATTCTCGCACTCCTCATACTCGGAAGTGCCTACGCCTTCTGGTGGGGTATGCAGGAACTGCAGGCTCAGAAGGATCGTGGCCTCAAGAAGCAGCTCGCCCTGCAAGACGAACAACAGCGCACCGAGCAACTCATACAGCTCAATCGCCGATACAATGATGCTAAAGTCCGCATCGCCGACATCAACAGTGCCTTGCCGCACAGCGCCGAACAGGCCGAAATGCTTCTAAGCGTCAAGGAGGCGGCTAAGCAAAGTGGCGTGACCCTGCCAAGTATTCAATTTACTGGCTCCGCCCAACTAACAAATCCCCAGCTCAATCAAGCCACTCCAGCCAAAGGCCTGTATGTCCTACCAATCTCTATGAAGCTGTCTGGTAACTATGATCAACTGCAAAAATTCCTTGACCGGCTTGAAAATCTCAGTCGCTATAATTCCGTCACTTCACTATCTTTGAGCAAGCTCAACACCGATCCAAATAAGCTCGACATCAACCTGTCGGTCAACGCATACTTAAAACCATAAGGATTTATCGAATGACTAAGCTTACCCTCAATATGAATGTATCCAACCTCGGTGGTGTCGCCAAATCACTGCTGCCTAAGGTCGGCCTCCTAACCGGCCTCATACTGATCGGTCTCATCGGCTACAGCGCCTATTTCGCGAGCAACCTCTTCTTTGCCAGAGATGATCTCGATAGCTTATCCAGGCGTCAAGACACCGTACAGACCAAGCAGATTAAGTTCAATCAAAAAACCCTCGAATCTCTCGAGAGCTTGATTCCGTCTCACGAACAGCCGACCGACAGCTCGACTGGTCGCAGCAACCCGTTCGCGCCATTGTAGGGTTTAGGCTTTAGTGTTCAGAAGTTAGGAATTGGTAGTCTTGCAAGTCTGGCCTTGAGGCCGTCACTAGCCGCGCGAAATATCGCCACTCTTGGGCAGCAGGAACTCTTGATCTTGGGCCTGGGTCGCCGCGTGATCGTGACTTGTAGTATGGTCATTGCTCGCATCTGGATCTGGTTCAGATTGCTCCCTCACGGGTGGCAGGCCATCAGATTCCTCGGGGCGGTGCTCGACAAATTCTTCGAACAAATCTACTAACTGTCGCTTCACATCATAGGGATTTGGAATGTAATCAAAAACAAAGTTCTCGTGCTCACCGGCTGTCTGAATAGCAATCGTACCGTAGCGAAAAACTGTCTGCATTGGACCCGCCACACGCACACTGATATCCTGCACTCGGCTCAAGCGCAGTGTTGAGATATCTTTGCGAAACACACCCCGCTGATCGATATCGACTACATTTTCGCTGGTCATAATCATCCGATTCTGACGCCAGACGTAGATTGAAGCTAGCAGCATAAACCCACCGATGACAGAGAGGCCGAAGCCGATCAAAAGCCAAGGGATCTGAAAGCTCTGCACGCTCGACGGAACTGGTGTACGGCTCACACCCGGCATGCCACTATTCAAGTTCAAGTTGCCAAAATTTTGTAACGGCGAGAGCTCGATGCCAGCGGCAGCCGTGTAAACCACGAAGAGACCAATCAGGAATATTGCCAGCGAGACGATTAAGAACGGCAGCACCGAGAAGATGTGCTTGTAGACGACTCGCTGAATGACTTCTGAGTCGTCCTGACCTGGGAAGATGTGTGACATGAGATATATTATAAAATAAATACTTGGTTTAAACCAGGTATTTATTTTATGTTCGAATCTCGGTGCCGCTTATTTCTAGTGCACCGATTGACCAAGCTACACACCCGCGAAGACTAACCGCACTTGCATGCATATCAAAATATTATGCAGAACTAGCGCTATCAGAGATAAGCTGGCACTTACCCGAAAGCGGACTGGAAATAAGCGGCACCGAGAACTCGCCGACAAGACACTCCCTACTGATCGGTAGGGAGTGTCTTGCCAAGATGTCCCCAAGCCTTATCGCTCGCCTGCCTCCCCCGGCTGGTGCGACGTAGCAAACCAATTTGCAGGAGATACGGCTCAATTACATCTTCAATCGTTTGTCGCTCTTCGGACAGGGCCGCTGCTAAGGCATCTACTCCAGCTGGGCCGCCGCCATAATGATCAATTAAAGTAGCCAGCAGACGTCGATCCGATGAGTCCAGCCCAAGCGCATCAATCTCAAGCAAGGCCAAGGCGGCGTCGAGAGTGCCGGTATCAATTATGCCGCCATTATGCACCTCAGCATAGTCGCGCACTCGCTTGATTAACCGATTGGCGATGCGAGGCGTCAGACGCGACCGGTGAGCGAGAGCGTCCAGTGAATCAGCCTGGATACTTACATTCAGCAGGCGGGCTGAGCGGCCTAAAATCTGGGCAATTTCGTCTGGTGTATAAAACTCCAGACGATGGACCAGACCGAACCGATCGCGCAGCGGTCCAGACAGGCCACCATAGCGTGTCGTGGCCCCGATAATCGTGATTGGCGGCAAATCAAGGCGCAGTGATTGGGCCGAGGGGCCTTTACCGAGCATAATGTCGATCGCATAATCCTCCATGGCTGGATATAGCATTTCTTCGACCAGTCGGCCGAGTCGATGAATTTCGTCAATAAACAGCATGTCGCCTGCCTCAAGATTGGTCAGCATGCTGGCCAGATCGCCAGCCCGCTCGATAGCCGGACCAGACGTAATCTTCAGCTGGGCACCCATCTCGTGGGCGACAATGTGCGCCAAGGTAGTCTTGCCTAGGCCGGGTGGACCGTATAGCAGGACATGATCAAGCGCGTCACCACGCTGTTTGGCGGCTTGAATAGCGATCTTAAGTGCATCAATTGCCTGACGTTGGCCAACATATTCACCAAAAGCTTGTGGCCGCAGCGTTTCCTCAAAGCCATTCTCTTCAACCGGTCCCGACTCAGGCAGCAACTCTTCGCGTGGACGTTCGATCATCGCTTGATTACCTTGAGTGCCTGACGAATCCGCTCAGCTGTCTCGGCCGATACATCGACTGACTGCAAGGCCTGCAGAGCTTGATCGCGTTGGAAACCAAGTTGCACTAGGGCAGCGATAGCCGGGTCATCACTCGACGCAGCCACTCCATCAAGTGTCACTAATTTACCCTTAAGGTCCAAGAGCATGCGCTGAGCTGTCTTCTTGCCCACCCCACTGACCTGGTTGAGTCGTGAAAGGTCTTCGGTATCTATAATCTCCGTCAACGTCTTAGCGTCATAGGCCGACAGAATGGCGTGGGCTAGGCGCGGGCCAACCCCCTGCACAGAGACGAGTTTAAAGTGCAACGCGCGTTCGGCGGCTGTCACGTAGCCATAGAGATCATGCGCATCTTCACGAATTTGCTCAGCCACGAAGAGCGCCTGGCGCTGACCAGCTGGAAGCTTGGCGAGATCGCGTGTGGGCACCGCCAGCTCGTAGCCCACACCGTTGGCCGCAAGGATGATCGACTCACCCCCCGTACTCATTACTTCACCCTCAAGCCACGCTATCATGTCTTCTATTATACCGTAATTGTACCGTACAAAATACGTCCCTTAGGCTTTTGTGGTAGCCGTCGCCAGGGCAATCGCCAGGGCATCGGCTGCATCATCCGGTTTTGGGATAGTCTGTAGCTTGAGGAGTTTCATGACCATCTGTTGGATCTGCTGCTTGGTAGCCTGACCATAGCCAGTTGTAGCTTGCTTAACCTGCAGTGGTGTAAATTCAACCAATGGCACCTTGGCTTGCTCAAGTGTCAGCAGTACTACGCCGCGGGCTTCTCCAACCGACATGGCAGTAGTGACATTACTGGCGAAGAATAACTTCTCCACCCCAGCCCGTTCTGGCTTGTGATGAGCGATCAGCTCTGCCAAGTCCAAATGGAGCATGAGTAAACGCTGGTTGTGCGGTAGGTCTTTAGGCGTTGAGATCACCCCGCAATCAACTAACTCACGCTTCATGCCCGTAGCCCGTATGACGCCAAAACCAGTCGTAGCGGTGCCGGGATCAATGCCAAGGATTATCATTGCCCTAGTATACCGGATAAAATAAAACTGCCTCTTGCTCCGTGACGGAACAAAAAGGCAGTGAAAGCGTCACACCCACCAAGGAGCATGACTATTACTGGGAACACCAGGGGTGAAATGGCGCTCCATCCAAGCTCGATCTTCATCGAGCCCACAACTGATGATCATGCCGGAGTAGAGCGGCAGCCGAGCTGTATCTGAGAGTTTCAGAATAGCCAGCGCATCTCCATCGTTGGCAGTTGGCACGAGCAGCTTACCAACGATCGTACGAACTTCAGACTCTGGTGTCGTCTGGTAGGTCACTCGTACCCATCGATCAAAGATGAGTGCAGTCGAGCGTTCAGTCATCTTCAAGTCCCCTACAACTTCACTGGGACTTGTTCTGTTCGACCAAGTAGGCCATCGCCTCTCCGTAGATATCGGGAGAAATCACACCACTTGCGAGGTAGTGATCAAACAGAGTCGTGATTCGCAAAGCTGCCAGCAGAGTGACATCATCTTCGACCAGTTCGTCAGCTCCGCCCTGTTCACGATCGACGAGCACCAGCGCGGTATCAACTGTCGCACCCATGTCGCGCAGGGCTGCGATAGCTTCACGCTTTGAGCCAGCCTTGGTGATGAGGTCGTCGATGACCAAGACGCTCAGACCCGTCAGATCTTCTCTATCTAGGTCGAGCTCCCTAAGCCCGGTCAGCACATCATCCGGGAGTGTATCCTGGAAGCACTCGAGAATTTCCTGGACTGGAGGTGTTTCATCTAGCGGCCAGCCACCTCCAGTGTTCGACTCATCACTCATGCCGAGCATGGCACCCATCCTCTCTGTTCTGTAAGGTGCAATTGGGTTACTTTACAATATTATCCGGTTCGAATCAATAAAAAGCTCCCGACGAAAGGCGTCGGGAGCTTGGGGATAGAGTCTAGACGTCGTTACCAGCTGGTGGCACGAACAATGCCTGGTGAATGACGTCATTCATGTGCTCCACTTCCATGCGAGCCGCCAGGAAGGGGTCATTCTCCGGATTAGCCGGATACAAGACCGAGCGGCCGGCATTGATGATGAAGCCATCTCCACGTGAGTTGCAGCCGTTCTGTACGGCGGTCGTCAGGTCGCCGCCTTGGGCACCGACACCCGGGATGAGAATAGGAATGTCATCCCCAATCACGCCGCGGACGTCGATCAGTTCCCCTGGAGCTGTTGCCCCAACGACGACCGCACAGTTGCTATTCAGGTTCCAACTCAGACGAACAGACTCCGCCACCTGATGGTAAAGGTCATACCAACCCTGTGTATAGAGGTTCGCGCTCAGCTGCAAACCTTGAAACTCATCAGCGCCTTCGTTGCTGGTCCGTACCAGCACAATCACGCCGCGATCAACCTCTGAGAGGAACGGGATCATGGCTCTGTGACCCATGTACGGATGGACAGTGATGGCATCGACCTCGAGCTCGTGGAAGGCGTAATGCGCATAGCCCGAGTTGGTATTGCCGATATCCCCCACCTTGGCGTCGAGGATCACTACTACGTCCGGATAGTTGGCGTGGATGTAGTCGACGACCGACTCCAGTACCAGCATCCCTGGCAAACCATGACCGATGAAGAAAGCCAGGTTTGGCTTGTAGGCGCAGACCGAGTCACCAGTCGCATTGACGATCGATGTCAAGTAATGCGTGAAGACGTCCGAATCACCTAGATAATTGTGTTCGCTCATCCAATCCAACGGCAGGATCTTGGTGATGTCTGGATCCAGACCGACACAGACGAATTTGCCCTCATCCCACTTGACCTGAAGACGATCGTAGAACCGCCCCATGACAATCTCCTCTCATTCGAAGGTACGCAGGAGAATTATAAAATCAAAATGGATATTTTTCGAGCGTAAGCGTCAACTAACTTTCTCTAGCAGCTCTTCAGAGATATCGAAGTTACCAGTCACTGTCGCGACGTCATCAAGGTCTTCGAGGGCTTCCATGAGACGCGTGATGGTTTTCACTTTCGCCTCATCTTCGACGGTGACAGTTTGGTTTGGGACTAGTTCGACGTCGGAGTTTTCGATTAGCTCTTCACCGATAGCGGCCTTGACAGTCTCCAACTGACTCGGTGCCGTATAGATAATCACCTGCTCGCCGCTGTCATCGATGTCAGCTGCTCCAGCTTCGATAGCCGCCAGACTGACTTCGTCTTTGTCTGCTAAGTCTTTGGCATAAATCACACCCTTCTGCTCAAACATATAAGCCACGCTTCCCTGTCCGCCGAGCGAGCCGCCATGCTTCGAGAAAGCGGCTTTTACATCAGCTGCCGTACGGTTCCGGTTATCAGTCAGCGCTTGCACCATCACTGCCACGCCGGCTGGGCCGTAGCCTTCGTAGGTCAGCTCCTCGAGCTGAGCACCGCCAGCCGTACCAGCACCACGGGCGATGCTACGATCAATATTAGCTGATGGCATATTGGCTTGCTTAGCTTTTTGCACAGCTAAGCGCAATCGAAAGTTCGTTTCGACATCGGCCCCATCGCGAGCCGCCAGGGCGATTTCGTTACCGAGTTTAGTAAAGATCTTGCCACGTTTGGCATCGGCGGCGCCTTTTTTGTGTTTTATGCTATGCCATTTACTATGTCCAGACATCTTGGTTCTCCTCTACAGGAATTGTTTCTGTCAGCCCTATCGCCCCGGTCGCTGCAGTCCGCACTCACCGTACGAGTCTGTACGCCTCGTTTACGGGCTTCGCGCCCAAGACGATATGACTGTCATATAACAATTCGAACTATTGTGTAAGCTCCTAAATGGAGCATCTCGGGGTCATTATAGCTGTTGGTGGAGGATTTTTGAAGGCTTGGCTGAGCTGAGACTAGCAATTGCTGAGGCGTGGCGACGAGTAACTATGGCAGTAAAGACCAGGCCAACATAACTCACGATGAGTAACTGCAAGCTAAACGACTGAATATCTACATTTGCCCAAGGTAGGTTAGCAAGCTGCTCAATACTCTCCAGAAAAATGCCCAATAACCAGCGAAGTGGTAGGCATAGCCAGCTCAGCTGCGGGCTGAGTACGCCAATAAGTGAAGCGATGTAGCCTAACAGCATTAGGGTCGGCAAAACTGGAAGCACAATGAGATTCGCCAGCGGCGCGATCACCGAGAAGGTACCGAAGGTATAGGCAATGATCGGAGCCGTAGCGATATACGCTCCCAGCGTAGCTGCTAGGACAACCCGCCAAGTTCGCTGCATTCTCTCTCGCTGCGAAAGAAAAACCGGTGACAGCCACAGCACTCCACTCAAGGCCAAGACTGATAACTGCCAGCCCAAGTCGCGATACAAATAGGCCGGATCCCATGCGGTCATAAGAAAAACACTCGTCAATAAAGCTATCCGTGGATCGAGCTGGCGGCGGACGCGCGCAACGCTTAAGAAAAGCCCGGCCATCACAGCTGCTCGCACGATCGAAGCTGAAGCTCCAGCCATGACAGTAAAGAAACTGATCCCGGCTAGAGTTGCCACGTAGCCTAGTCTCGTTTGTCGACGCACGAAGACACTCAAGGCGGCCACAATCACCGTCAGATTAAAGCCCGATACCGCCACGATGTGCGTCAGGCCCAAGCGCTGCAAGACCGTCTCTAGCTCCGGTGGTAAAGCTGACCGACTACCGAAGATTAACCCACGAATGAAGCCAGCCTGAGTACTCGGCAAGACCTGTGCCAGGCCAGCTGCCAGTAGGCCTTTTAAGCGCACAGGATAGGGCTGCCGATAGTTGCGGACGCACACATCGCCATACCATATCTGAGCTGGCGACGTTCCGTGAGCTCGCCCGACTTTACCGGTCACCTCCACGATCTCACCCTCGCGAGTGTGTCCAGCCAGAGCTTTGACTTTGAGTGTGCCGTCATAGCTACGCGCACCAAGCTTAACTTCACCAATAACAAACTCATGTAAGTGGTCGTCATTCCAGCCCGGCTCGCTGACAACTCGGCCAGTCAGTGTGACTTTCTGACCGATCAGCCCTGCTACCGTGTCTGGGGTATGCGCTAGTGCAAGTTGACCGCGCCACAAACCGAAGATACAGAAGCTGGATGCAAGGAGCACATAGCCCAGTCGAGTTCGCCAACGAGCTGCACACACCACCCCTGCTCCGGCTACCACCAAAGCAGTCAGGGGAATAACCAATATCTGCTGACGCGCAAGCGTTAGGCCAATTAGCCAAGCAATGACTGAGACCATAATCTGAGGTAAGCGCTTCACCTTCTTATAATAGGCGCGAGATTCAGATTCCCCCAGCACGACCATGATGCACGTCACGACATGTGCCTCATCCCACATAAGTAGACTGTCTTACATTCGAATATTTCGCATCTCCAGATTGACAGAAGCACCATTATCAGGTTAAATAAGTGAGTTCTTATTGCATTTCTTACGTTTCCCAAACCAAAAAAGCCAGGCGCTTCAATAGTAATTCCTACTCAATAAGAACTATTACTATTAGAAAGCCGCTTTTTGGTTTGATAAGGAAGAATGCATAAAGTGGTAGTGTTTGCCGCTGCAAAACACTATAACGATGTGCATTCTGACGCGGGCCTATAGCTCAGTTGGTTAGAGCGACAGCCTTTTAAGCTGTGCGTCC
>CAZHSY010000008.1:0-30908 GCA_964535385.1 uncultured Candidatus Saccharibacteria bacterium | reverse complement strand
TCCACCAAATTAAGAATCCACTTTCGTAAGAGTGGGTTTTTAATTTGGTGAAAAATGGAAGCGAGCAATGCCGGGGAGTTCGGCACACGAGGAGCGAGAGGCCAAGAATGAAATGTATTTCAATTATTGCCGAGCACCGCTGGGAGAAGGCGGAGCCGCTGTTTCCGTGAGCTCCACATAATTACTATATTCGAAAACCTGACTTTTGGTACTTAACAAAAGCAGCAAGACAGATCGTAATGAGAGTGAAGACCCTGTTCAAGGGTCTCCTTTTGATTTCACCCATGGAATCTGCAAGTGTATTTGATATTGTATTTTAATACGAGGCTCTCAATTGCTGAAAAACCAGGTTTTTTTGTATGTAATACGTTCGTATTAACAGATAAAATGTTATATATTATATGATAAGCACCTACTATCTGGAAGGAAACTGGCATGACAATGCCAATTGATCTCGTCCTCGTGCGTCACGGGGAATCGGAACAGAACCAGGCCTTGCGAGCCATCAAGCAAGGCGACATGAGCTTCAATACCGAGGCCTTCCGCAAGACGCCGGCTTCTCAATTCCGGCTCTCAACCCTTGGCCGACAGCAAGCTCGACAGACGGGGGCGTGGCTACGGGATGAGAATCTGAATCGCTTTGATCGTCGGTATGTTTCCGACTATGTGCGACCCAAAGAAACGGCGGCCTTTCTGGAGACCAGGGGCCCGGACTGGTATGTCGATCCCTCGCTGCGCGAACGGGAGTGGGGAGATCTGGATGGCCGGACGTGGGAAGAGCGGGCCGAGCTCATGCGTTACAGCGCGCATATCAAAGAGCGCGACCCCTTCTACTGGATACCGCCCAATGGCGAGTCAATCGCTCAGCTGACCGTCAGACTGCGCACTCTCTTTGACACCCTGCACCGCGAGTGCAGCGAGATGCGGGTGATCGTTGTTTGTCATGGCGAGGTGATGTGGGCGCTACGCTTCATGCTGGAGCGTATGTCGACCGAACGCTGGATGGAGCTGGAGCTCTCACAGGATCCGGGCGTGCGGATTTACAACTGTCAGGTCTTGCACTACACACGGCAGAACCCTGCAACCGGTACGCTCAGTACGCATCTGGACTGGATGCGTTCGGTCTGTCCGAATCAGCCGGCCAACAATGGCCCAGGTTGGGTAAAGATCGAGCGTGAGACCTTCTCTGACGCCGAGCTCTTGGCTCAGGCCGAGAAAGCCCCGCATTTGTTTCAGTAGTCTTCACAAACTCTCGAATAGCAAGGAAACACTATGTCAGACGAGCCAGGATCAACATCGGTGGACCGAATGGTCGCATGACCGTGCACGAGCTGAAAGGCGACGGCACCAGTGAGGCGGTTTGATCGCCCGGACATCGCTCTGGAAGCTAAGGCGATCTTCGATAATGCCATCGAGGCTGCTGGCGGTACACACTTCGGGGTGACCCAGATCGGCGGTGGCATGGAGGTCACCGAGGAGCCAGGCCAGGTGCCGTACTTGCGCCTGGTTCAGAACGAGTGAAGGTCAGACCCTTTTAAGCGTAAGCGCGGAGAGCAGACTGCTCTCCGCGCTTTCCTCTTTTGTACGCTATTGGATATTCTGCGTTATACTTATGCCTATGGCACGCTCTCATTATCTGTCCTGCTACGGCCCACAGTTTCCGCACGGCTTAGCTATTCTGGCGGCCCAGAGCAAGTACCGACCGGCTGTTTTCCTGAAGGCAGCTCTGCGGTTCCCAAATCACTTTGAGCTCATGAAGAAGCCGGCATCCCGTAACTTCCGGGCTGGCGACGTCAAGACTGTTGCCTGGTCGGTGATTGCAGCGATTGGGCTGGTAATTGGTCTACTTTTCTTTTACTTTCAGATACCACTGACACTCCTGGCCATGTACGTAGTGCTCTTGGTGGTAGTATTTCCGTTTCTGATGATCGCTATTACGGCGGCTGTCCTCTGGCTGCATGCAACTTTTCCACGCTAAGTAACGACAGCACCTACAAGGCCAGGCCTACCGAAACGGTGCCTACAAGGGTGCCTACAAGGCCAGGCCTACCGAAACGGTAGGCCTGGCCTTGCATAGGATTGAAACGGTAGGCCTGGCCTTGTATAGGATTGTTTCAGGTATAATACAAGGCATGACAACACCGCGCGTGGCTGTATTGTTTGGGGGGCCTTCCAGTGAACACGAGGTCTCGCGGGCAACAGCTGAACAAGTTATGAGAGCTCTGGAGGATAGGCCGTTTCGGGTTCAGCCGGTGTTTATCACTCGTGATGAAAAGTGGCAGGTGTACCCCTCGCAGCTCGGGTTAGCGGCCGATACGCCGAGTGTGGTGCTGGCCACTGAGCAGGTACATGACTACTTACCGTTTCACTTCGATGCCGCCTTCATCGCCCTGCATGGGACGTTTGGCGAAGATGGCACGGTGCAGCGGATTCTTGACCGTTCGACATTGCCATATCAGGGTAGTGGCCCGCGCGCCAGCCGAGTAGCTTTTGATAAGGCCGAGACTCAGCGGCGCTTGCGGCGAGTTGGGTTGTCGATCCCAGAGTACATGGTGCTGACGCGGGCGGAGTGGGTGGCGGCTCGAGCTCATAAGGTGCGCCAGCTGATGATGGTCTTTGGGCCAAGCCTCGTGGTGAAGCCAGTCGAGGAGGGGAGTTCGGTCGGGGTAGTCATCACGCATACGGCGGCTGATCTGACCGATGCTATCGAACACATCTCAACGCGCTATGATCGTTTTATGGTGCAGCAATACATTCGTGGTACGGAGGTAACGTGTGCGGTGGTGGATTTCGATGATGGCGTAGCGGCTCTACCGCCGACCTTGATACGCCCGCGTCAGGCTCGGTTCTTTGACTACCACGCTAAGTACACCCCAGGTGCGACCGAGGAGATCACGCCAGCACCGCTCGAGCCCCAGGCTCTCGCCTATGTCCAGGCGGTGGCCCTGAAAGTACATCGTACGCTTGGCTTGCGCGACTATAGTCGCACCGACATGATTATCGGTCGAGGAAGTGTCTGGGTGCTAGAGGTAAATACACTGCCTGGCATGACGCAGACTTCTCTGGTACCGCAGGCAGCAGCAGCTTTTGGAGTGCCCTTCGAGGAGCTCGTCGAGCACCTCGTACATCGCTCCCTGAGTCGTCCGGAAGTGGTAGAATTATCTTAACTATTATGCCAAACCCATGTCATATTACCTCTCCACTGCAAGTTATTCTAACGGCAACTCTGTCGAGTTTTTATCGGCAACATAGCTATGGCTATGCTTTCTCAAAAGAACTCACCAGATGTGCACGTCAGAATAACTTTCGTTTAGAAAAGGTAATATGATATGGGTTTGAAACGTTACGCAAACAAAGTCATTGTCCGTCAGCTCCGTCGCCGCGTCTTGACGCTCCTCAAAACCCGCCAGCTCACGGTCATTATCGTAACCGGTACCGTTGGCAAGACCAGTACCAAGCTAGCTATCGGTGAGACGCTGACACGGCTTGGGCGGAAGGTTTGTTTCTCCGAGGATAGCTACAATACTGAGATTGGTCTGCCACTAGCAATCTTTGGTCTCAAGGCACCTGATAATCTCAAGAGCCCGGCGGCTTGGCGTACACTCTTTCGGTCAGTGGATGAGCAGCTCGCCGATTATCCATATGACACACTGGTACTGGAAATTGCTGAGGATGAGCGAGCTATGATGACCCCTTGGGTGGAGCTACTGGCGCCAACTATCGCGGTACTGACGAATGTTTCACCAGCCCACATGGCCCGCTTCCAGAGCCTTGAGCAGCTACGTGATGATGTTGTCTGGCTGGCTACACGCGCTGAGCAAGTCTTCTACAATGCCGATAATGAGCCGGTCCGCAAGGTGATGGAGCGTAAGAAGAACGCTCATGGCTATGGCCTTGAGCAGGGCGTGGCGCGGTTTACTGGGCTGACGCGCAATCGTGCCGGTGCGCTCAGTGCTGAGCTAGTCATTGGTCGCAGCAAGATGCCAGTCAAGACACAGCTGATCGCACCGCACGCACTGACGTCACTCTTGGCCGCAGCTAGTGTGGCTGAGGCGCTTGGGTATTCGGTCCCTAAGATTGCTCGAGCCCTACAGGCGGTCGGTCCGGTCAAGGGTCGGATGCGCCTCTTGCCGGCCGTAAATAAGGCGCAATTGCTCGATGACACATACAACTCCAGCCCGGCTGCCGTCGAAGCTGCCCTCGATACGCTCATGGATCTGCCCGGCAAGCGTAAAATTGCCGTTCTTGGTAGCATGAACGAATTGGGTGACCACAGCTCAGCCCTTCATCAGCAGGTAGCCAGGTATGCCGCTCGCAAGAAAGTTGACCTGCTCGTGACGGTTGGTCGTGAGGCGGCTCAGTATGTAGCCCCGGTGGCTGTTGAGGCTGGGCTCGACAAGGCTGCCGTCAAGCAGTTCCGGACTCCATACGAAGCTGGCCATTATCTGAAGAAGCTAGTTCAGCCGGGCGATGTGATCCTGGTAAAAGGCTCGCAGAACGGTGTCTTCACCGAGGAGACCAGTCGGATCCTCTTGAGCCCCAGCCTTCATCCTTCTAAGGAGCTTGTCCGTCAGTCGAAGAGTTGGAAGAAGATTAAGAAGAAAAGCTTCGGTCTGTGAACATTATTACCCACGAACTCCAACACGTCTGGCAGGAGAAGCCCGACCTCGAGCACATTGTCGATCTAGCGCCTCGTCAGCGTTGTGGCTTGGCCTGCATGGTGATGCAGCTGCATTATTATGGCATTCCGGCTATGGCCGAAGATGTGTTGAAGATTGCTCAGCGCTTCCATGCGATTAGTACTGATTGCATGTGGCTGCATGCTGGCCAAGTGCAGACCTTAACTCACTACGGCCTGATCGCTTGGCGGCGCAACTGGCATTTTCAGTCGCAGAAGCTTTCACCGTCTGAGTATTTTCGTACCCAAGAGGGGTATAACGAAGCCCAGCTCAATGCCTTTAAGTGGCAGTCGGCCGGTGAAGGTGTGCTGCCGACTCCGGAGGCGCGTTTTCTACATAGCTTGCAAGTCTCGTTGCTGGCTGGAGATCCGGTTATCGTCAGTGTGAAGCCGTTCTTTTCGCACAATCACCAAAACCACCAGATAGTTGTAGCTGGCTGGGATGAAGCTAGACTGACATATCGAGTTTATGACCCCATACAGCCCGATGGGCCGACGCAGGTACATGAGAGCTATTTACTGGAATACGCAAATCTATGGGCGATTTTTACTCAAAACTAGGGTCAAAACACTTGTCTAAGCATAAGCTTTTATGTATGATGAGGCGCAATGGTTAAAAAATCTAAAAAAAAGAAATCTACGGTAAAAAAAATGAACAAACCAAAGCTGGTTTTCTCGGGTAAGCCAAAATTTCTTAAGTGGTCTCTGCTGGCTATTCTAGCTGCCGTATTGATTGGTGGATTTGTGGTATACCTAACTCGAGCGGCCACCCAAACTTCATACACGTATAATTTTCAAACCCAGCAGCCGTCGGGTCGTATGTTTACTGATGATTCCCCGCTCAACCAACCAATTCCGACTGACGTAAAGTATAAGGCCGATGCTGCTCCTCGTTTGAAGACGCTCGAGGGGGGTGCTTTGAGCTCGCTTTTGGAGTGGGCTATTCCGGTATTTGATGTTGATGGTTCATCTCCTAAGCGGACAGCCTACTGCTATCTGACTGATCCGTCTGCGCCTTGGGATACTTGTGGCGGCTTTAACGGGGCGCGAGTGCCAATCCCAAATGGAGCTTTTGCTCAACGAGGCAGTGATGGGCATATGGAAGTGATCGATCACTCGACACGGACAATCTATAGTTATTGGATCTGGCGGGATAACTGCTTTTTGGTATTTAATTCTGTGAACGCTGAAGTTTGCCCAGGCAGCGCCAGCAAGACAAGCATGGATAGTAGTGGCGTAGGTGGCGGCACAAATGTGGCTGGCTTAGCTGGCGACATCATTCGAACCTATGAAATCGAACAGGGAGTCATCGATCACGCACTATCATACTCGGTACCTAATACTTGTGCGCAGACAACGGCCATGTACTATCCAGCCTCTCATGCCGATGGAACCGATAGCTCGACTAGCTGCATACCGATCGGATCTCGAATCCAACTAGACCCCACCGTTAACGTTGATGCAATCCCTGGTATTACTAAAATGGAGAAAACCATCGCCAAGGCTCTGCAAAAGTATGGTGCCTATTGTAACGACACGAGTGGTACTTTTGGAATTTCGGTGGAGTTTGATCGAACCGGTCGCCAAGTGTACTACAACGCTGGAGCCCCAAAGCCAGATAGCGATGCCTTTTCTTATAAGAATATTCCCTGGAATAAGCTCAAGATGGTTGAGCCGCAGTGGACTAGCACAGGCGCAAAGGCCTACGGTTGGACAGTGCCAACTGTAGGCAGTCTAGTGGCTACGTCTCCATCTCCGTCATTAACTACACTTACACCGACGCCAGTGAAGACGCCAACACCGACTCCAGTAAAAACTCCAACTCCAACACCGACTCCAGTAAAAACTCCAACTCCAACACCGACTCCAGCAAAAACTCCAACCCCAATTGGTAGCCCCAGCCCAACTACAGAGGGTACACCAAGTAAGCCTGTTGTAACCACGCGTAGCTTAAATTTTGACTGGCTTAAGGGCGGCTACTATCTCGAATTACAATGGAGGGCCTCAACTGGTGGCGGCGGGATTCAGGATTACACTGTTACTCGTAATGGCGCCCCGGCTCGAACCACTACCGGGACCAGCTTGATTGACAATACTGGCTTAGCGTCTGATACCGTCTATGTGTATGAGGTTGTGGCGCGCGGCAAGAACGGACAGATATCCGAAGGATCGAAGGTCGCCGCCAAGACGCATTGCGCATTTATTTGGTGCTGGCTAGAGTAGGATCTTACCGGACTCAGGCGTAGCCTTCACATCTGGTAATCAGGTATAATCCAAACTATGTCTGATAAGCCAAATCCTCACCATAAGAAGTACGAACCGCGAACCGCCGAGCCAAAGTGGCAGGCGATCTGGGCGCAGAGTGGTCTGTACAAGACTCCTGGGCAGCCGGAGAAGCCATTTTATAATCTGGTTATGTTCCCTTATCCGTCAGGCAATTTGCACGTTGGCCACTGGTACAATTTTGCACCCGCCGATACGCTTGGGCGGTATCAACGCATGCGTGGGGCTGATGTACTTCAGCCCCTTGGTTATGACGCCTTTGGCTTGCCAGCTGAGAATGCCGCGATCAAGAATAATATTCCAGCTGACCAGTGGACGGCCGAGAATGTTGCTAGTTTTCATAAACAATACATTCGTATGGGTGGTATGTATGATCTTGATCGTGAGGTCAATACGTCGAGTCCCGACTACTATCGCTGGACGCAATGGCTCTTCCTCAAGCTCTTTCAGGCCGGTAAGGCTGTGCAACGGGATGGCGTGGTTAACTGGTGTCCAAATGACAAGACGGTCCTGGCTAACGAGCAAGTAGTCCAGGGGAAGTGTGATCGCTGTGGTAATGTGGTGGAGCGCAAGAATCTCAAGCAGTGGTACTTTACGATTACGGATTACGCTGACGAGCTACTCGATGATCTCAATGATCTCGACTGGCCAGAGCGAGTGAAGCAACAGCAGATAAATTGGATCGGCCGTAGTAATGGTGCGCTGGTGAGGTTTGAGCTTGATGATGGCGCTGGCTTTCTCGATGTATTCACCACCCGACCAGATACGCTGCATGGCGTGACCTTTATGGTGGTGGCACCCGAGCATCCACTGGTCAAGCAGCTTACCGCCAGTCAGCAAGAGGCAGAGGTTGCCAAGTATGTCGAATGGGCCGGTACGCGTACCGATGTCGATCGCATGGAGGCTAAGGAAAAGACCGGCGTCTTCACTGGTGGTTTTGTGAAGCACCCCCTGACGGGTGAGAAGATTCCAGTTTGGATAGCCGACTACGTCCTGATGGGCTATGGGACGGGTGCGATCATGGCGGTGCCAGCTCACGATGAGCGCGATAACCAGTTCGCGCGGAAGTTTGATTTGCCAATTATCGAGGTGATCGAGCCAGTCACAGGCACGCCGCAAGATGACCCAGAACAGCGTCGTAGTATCGTCGCTCTGGTGCGCAATCCTCAGACCGATGAAGTCTTGGCAATTAATTGGGGTAAGGATCATGGTGGCCATCTATTAATCGGTGGCGGACGTGAGCAAGCAGAAGATGTTGTCGAGGCAGCCCGGCGGGAAGTGGCTGAGGAGACGGGCTTTACAGATCTGAAATACATCGCCAAGACTGGCGTGATACATCATCATTACTACGCACATTCTAAGGGCGTAGCTCGAGAGATTGAAGCAGTTGGGGTATTGTTTGAGATTGCCAGTGATAAGCGCGAGGAACCCCAGCTCGAAGCTGACGAGCAGGGTATGTTTAGCGCGAGCTGGAAGTCACCGGCTGAGCTTGAAAATCTCCTACAGGATGAGTTGCATAGTTTTGTCTTCGAGACGTTCTTACGCGATAAAGTCCACACTGGCGGTGGCGTCTTAGTTAATTCGGGCGATTTTGATGGATTGACCAGTGACGAAGCCAAAGATAAAATCACTCATTGGCTAAAAGTTCACGACTTGGGTGTATCTAAGGTGAACTATCGTTTACGCGATTGGTTGATCTCACGTCAGCGCTACTGGGGTGCACCGATCCCGATTATCCACTGTGATCATTGTGGTGCTGTTCCAGTGCCCGAAGCCGAGCTGCCGGTTGTCTTGCCACTCGATCAGAAGTTCGATGAATCTGGCCGTTCACCACTCTTAGCCCATCCGGATTTTACCCACGTACGTTGTCCTCGGTGTGGAGCTGACGCTCATCGTGAGACCGACACGATGGATACGTTTGTCGACTCCTCGTGGTACTTCTTGCGCTACCCAAATACGCATTATGGCCAAGCTGCCTTTGACCCGGCGGCGGTTAAGACCTGGGCGCCAGTCGATCGCTACATTGGTGGTATCGAGCACGCCATTTTGCACTTACTTTACGCCCGCTTTATAACCAAGTTCTTGCGTGACCAAGAGCTCCTGGACTTTAAAGAGCCCTTCCTGAAGCTGATCAACCAAGGCATGATTCTCGGGCCGGATGGCAATAAGATGAGTAAGTCCAAGGGTAATGTGGTCGATCCGACTGACTATCTGGATAAATACGGCTCGGATGCGATTCGCTTGTATTTGATGTTCATGGGTCCGTGGGAGGAAGGTGGCCCGTGGGATGCTAGTCGTTTCGAGGGGCCATACCGCTTCATGCTTAAGACCTACGACACGCTGAGTGGTGTGTATACGCAAAACTCTGACGTGGCTCCAGCTGGGGTGGCTGAGACCGGCCTCTTAACGAGCTTACATAAGCTCATTAAGAAGTTGACTGAAGATCTCGATGACGTACACTTCAATACGGCTATTGCCGCCATGATGTCGTTCATGAATGAGTTGCAGGTAGTGCACCGCGAGGGGAATGTCAGCGCTGAAGTCTGGCAGGAGGTTGCTTTGACCTTCGTGCGAGCCCTGGCGCCATTCGCTCCCCATCTGGCCGAAGAGCTTTGGTCGGACTTAGGCCAAGCCGAAAGTGTTCACCTCGAGCCCTGGCCAACCTATGATGAGAAATTCTTGAAAGAAGACGTGATTACCATTGCCGTCCAGGTCAACGGTAAGCTTCGCGGTGAGTTTATCACACAAGCCGGTCGTGTGCCGGGCGCCCTCGAGAAAACTGCTCGTGAGGAGAATCAGACGCAGGATTGGACAAAGGGAGCAGAGATTATAAAGGTTATTGTAGTGCCTGACCGGCTCGTGAATTTCGTCGTTCGCTCTCAGTAAAGAAGAGCCGCCTACCCTTGAAGGTAGGCGGCAGAGAAGTGGAGTGTTAGGGCATCACTTCGGCGTTCGGGATACTCAGGCCGATATCGGCCAGTTGCTTCTGGACGTATTTGAGCATGGCTTCACCGAAGTTGGGCGCCTCGGCGCTGAGCAAGTAGTCAGTCGTGCAACCGCACACCAGGTGACCAACACTGACTACACCAACCTGCTGCAGGGTACTGAGCGACTTGGCCCGCAGGTGTTGCTCCTGGTGATCGAGTGCAGGCGAGAAGATGTTGGTTAGGAGCTGGCGCATGAGCCGCGGTTCATAGCGCACCGGGTTGCCCAATGGGTAGTCCTGAAACTCGATCAGTGCCGAAGCGATCTGGGAGTAGTTATTGTGGCAGTAGCGGATGCCACTCACTTGGAGGCCGGAGAGCTGGGCGATGTCGCGAGCCTTATCGGTGCAGTACTGCTCAGCTTGATCACGAGTCAGGTCGGTTGGAACACGAAGAGAGATGGTTTTGAGCATCGGATGTCCATTCTGGGGTTTGGGATAGGTGCGGATACGCGATACTTGTTATATCGTGAGAGGCTTTATAAGTCAATGCATCTGCTTAGGAAGAATCAGTTGTTTATGTATAAATGTTGACAACTGTCAACAACAGTGATATATTGTCGGCAAAAGGAACAAGCTTATGCAGATCGCGAATCTTGCCAAAAAACTTGAAGCAGTCGGACTGACTGAGAAGCAGGCTAAAGTTTACGTAGCCGCGCTTTTTCTCGGTCCGGCTGCGGTGCAGCGCATTTCCGAACAGGCCGAAGTGAATCGAGCGACGACCTATGTCATCCTCGCCGAGTTGGCTGAAGTGGGCTTAGTCTCGGAGTCTATCGAGGGCAAGAAGACCGTTTATGTCGCCGAACCACCAGAGGCGATCGAGCGCTATCTGAATGTCATGGAAAAGGCGATTACTCAGCGCAAAACTCAGCTCAAGGACGTGATGACTGAGCTGAAAAGTGTAAACCGTCTCGAAGTCGAAGATGCGCCGGTAGTGCGATTCTTCAAAGGCAAAGAGGCTATCTCAACTATGGATGCCTACTTGCGGCGCAAGGCTGGCCGTAAGGAAACTGTCTATGCCATGTCTGATGTAGATGAGGTTCTGCGAGTATTTCCAGACATTTTGGAAGAGGGGCCAAAGCAGCGTCAGAAGAAAGAAATTGCTAGCCGTCTTTTCTCGTCTGGCTCGATTGAAGTACCATCTGATCCGAGCAGCAATCGTTTAGTGAAGAAGATGAAGGCAAAAGCCCAGGGTGAAATTAATATATATAGTGATAAGCTGACTGTTCAAACCTATGGCGAAGCTGAACCTATCGGGGTGATCATTGAGAGTAGGCAGATTGTAGCTGTTTTTCGGCAACTGTTTGAAATGGCTTGGGATAAGCAGTAGGTTATTTCTCATTTATTTCAAACTGTTGGTATATATTGACAAATAATTAATTAGCCAGTATAATGCTGGTGTCGTTAGCTAAGGAGCTTTTGGGTCATGCCCTGAGGCCTCCGAAGCTGGCACGAGGAGGATGTTACTCCTCATGCCACTCTCCAGAGAGGGCGGCACTACCCGAGAGGGGAATGAAATGGAACCTGGAGGCTACTAAGTCTCTGGGGTTTGCTCGCCTAGAGCAGACAGAGAGACACCAAGAAGTAGGGCCTGCCCGTAGGCCGAATTGATCACGTGCATTTAGTGCTCACTAGCCTGAATGAATTCCTGATCTCACCCTAAGCCACACACGACATGAGCTCGTGGTTGGCCGGGTAGAAAACGGGCCACGCAAAGAAGAGGGGTGGCCCTGCCACCATACGGGGCCACCCCTCCAAAACACTTTTTGATCAACTCAGAGGACTCAATCTTGGGTCCTTTTAATTTACAAGCACTTCATTTTACAAGGCCAGGCCTACCAAAATGGTAGGCCTGGCCTTGTAAAATGGCTGTGAATACATCCATAACAGAAAATATAGTAATACCAACAGGTATAAATATACAATATATAAATAAACTGACAATAAGTATTGACAAAAAACTCATATTCTGCTACACTCCGATACAGTTATGCGATTCTGTTATGAATTCATAACAAAAAAGAACCTTTATTTCAGTTGGTGCTCGTTTTCTGGATCGCCCAAGCGTGGTTTAGAAAATGAGCACCAACACAGACAACCCACTCAACCCCTCTGAGCTGGCGGCCTACAGGGTCGCTCGCGATGAGGGGATCATCGACCGCATCCTCGAGGAGGCACTGCCGGCGCTGCTGTTGTCCGACGAGGATGACAAGATCATTGCGATCGAAGAGGTCGCCAGTCCTGCGGCTGCCGCCCTCTACAGTCTCTTCCGTGACTCGGGAGTTGAACCGGAGATTGCTGCAGCTTGCATGTTGCGACTCGGTCTCCGTGTCGGTTTCCAGCTCGGCCACATCGACGGCCACGTGTGTGCTGCCGAGGAGTCGCCTGACGACCCCGAGCCGTACACGCCCAGTGGCTACGTGTAGTCACCACTTCCGTTCCCACTCCTACAAGACCTCTGAAAGGAGGTGATATGGCAGGCAAGTTCACTCGTCGCTGTGCTACGCCGCGTCCCAGCAGTGGGACAACGGTGCAGCTCGAGCGGTGCGATTGGCTCGTCGAGGTTCTCTCGACCGGAGACGTCTTGATCATCACTGATCAGACCTACTTGGAGCTCTGCAAGGAGCTCGACCAGCAGCATCCAGGCGACTGGGAGGTATGGGATCGCGAGTAGCGACACCCAGGGCACCATGGTGGTGCCTGGCAACAGAAGTTTATCGGTGAGAAAAAAGAAGCCGATACACACCAACCCGTCAGGCAGGACGTTAACCTCAAGCCAGTGAGATGTGGCTTCCAAGCGCAACCTGCGCAGCTCACACCCGTCTGGGGCAGGTTATACCTGCTCTCAGAGGGGAGCAGTCCGAGGATGTATGTCCTCGCTGATGAGTCCAAAAGGACGAAACTGCATTTTGAATCCCGCGCTGGTTTCATACTACAAGAGCGCCTGAGTGTATCAATGTAAAAACATCAGTCTCGTACTTAAAAATGGAAACATTTCTGGAAGCCTTTTGCTTCCAGCGCGGTGACAAGATTATGGCCCCCGCGCTGGGAGTGAAAACTTCCGGATAGTTCACTGGAGAGAATTAAATCTGACGGAAGTAATTGAGAAGTGCGGGCGTGTGAACGTCCTCGTTGTCTCAATACCCATGTCAGTAAGAAACCACCGAAGCTCGAGTGTCATCGAGTGCTCCACATTGTGGGGTTTGCACTGTAGGTGCACGGTTGCCGGGGGTCGAGTGGAGCAATCTACTCAATGACGTAGGCAAAAAGAGTATAGAGCCAATTCTCTCTAGGTAAGGCCATTTTGCGGGCTCTTATGTGTGGCGTCCAGGACGTCGTGCATTTCTTACGCAATTTGGTACGTTCGCTAGCCGTTGTCTACGCCAGAGGCGTGGGATGTTCTGAAGCGGGAGGCCTTGATGGTTTCTCGAGTGATGTGCATCGTGACCTAGATTCTGGTCGCATGGGAGATAACTACTGGGCTGCGCCTGCACTGAGCAACAGTGCTACGTCTTCGGGCGTGACCACGAGAGTGGTAGGAAATAAAAGGCAGACAAGAGGGCCCCAACGGTTTTAACATAGTGTTCCCTCCCTCTCTGATCGGTTCTTGAAAGGCTCCGATCCCACGAAAGGGGAACACTAAGCTCGCACGAGTTTGTTTGTAGAAAACAGGCTCGTAGCCCGAGTGTGCCGCTGGCGATCTTCTGTAGGCTTCGGCCTCGATCACCAGCGTCCGCCACGCGCGGAGTAATAGCGCCTCGGGCATCTTCGCCGGCCTTCTGAGCCCGGCGTTACCCCGACTCCTCTCACGAGGGGTCGGGGCCCAACCAGAGTGTACGAATCCTCATACATTGTGGCTGGGACATCCCAGAACCTTCATAATTCGGAGCGAGAAAGCCCTCTCCCTCCCCGAGCCGAAAGGCAAGTCCATGCCGGACAAGATCTACCTGCTCACCCACGAGGAAGTGGGTGGCGAAGAAGAGGATCGCGGCTTCGTCAGTATCCTCGCGGTCCATCCGGACCTGCTCAAGCTCCACGACATGATCCCCACCGAGGGCTTCATGGCGCTGGACGCCGACGATTGGGGGCTGCCCGAGGGCATGTACCCCAACCCGGTCGAGCGCTACGTGATCCGTAGCTTCGACACAGAGACCGGTCTGCCGACCGACTCCACGCCGGCCCAGTTCTGCCGTGTGCGGGACCTGGCCGACAATGGCTACCACATGTAGTCACATCCTGGGGCCGATCGGTTTCGACAGGAAGAGAAGGGAATTTATTTCGCGACCCGAGTTGCTCAGACTCGTAAAACAGGGCACCACCAATAATCGCCGCCTAACAGCCACGATTATCGTCATCCGCTTTCAAAAGCGAAAAGGACGGAGCCAATTCACCGCAGCTTGGCAACAGAAGCGGAGAATGACGGTCGGAATAGACGACTGACGATCAGGAAGAGACTGATTGACGATTCGGAATAGACGATTCGGCTTGGCGACCTGTCGCCTGAGCAGCCGTTAAGCTCAAAGATCAGGAATGGTCGTAGCGTGGTAAATACTCGCTTTCTGGACGGGGGTTCGATTCCCCCCGGCTCCACGACTGTCCCGACACCTTTGGGTGTCGGGACTCCACCAGAGCTCATAATCTTTATGCCTTCTGGTGGGGAAACCCTGCTAAGTTATGTACCTACTACCGAAAGGGATCGCATGCCTGCGTTCCTCATCAACATCCGCATCTCGGGCGAGAACGTCCGGGCTTCCGAACTCGTCCAGCAGCACTTCGACCATCTCAACGCCTTCGTTGGGTACCTGAAATCACTGCCAGGAGTCGAAGTCGACTTCACCATGTCACAGGAGTGGGGTGGTGTTGCGACCAGTGACAGCATCTCGGATGTCGATGATAGCTTGGCTGCCAAGCCGCGCATCAACGATAATCCATTTCCGTTGTCGCCTGCACTCGACGGTCGGATTCGCAACACGCTCAGTCGCTGTGGCTTCACCACGCTTGGCCAGCTCAGCTGGATGTCGCGTGAAGAGCTCGAGGGTTCCGGCGGAATCGCCAAGAAGAGTCTCGATGTCATCGAGGCAGCTCTCGACCAGTACGGCCTGGCATTGCTGCCGAGCGAGGTGTCGCTCAAGCAACGTGACTGGGAGTACCTCTCCGTTGGCGCCTTGCGACTCCTTGGCATGCTACCGGAGAGTAGTTTTCCGAGGGGTCTGAACCACCAACTCGAGCTTGGCCAGTATCTGTCCTTCTCGGACGAGCAGCTGGCTGTCATGCTCGGCGAGGTATTGCGCCAACGGATCTTGGTGGACAACGACGCGGTCAATCAGCATCGCAAGTTCATCAGCCGCGTCAAGCTGTTCGTCAGCTGACGGTTGCCGATCCCTTCACCTTGTCCCGACACTCTCCTTTGAGTGTCGGGACTCCACCAGAGTCCATATTGTCTGTGTCCTCTGGTGGGGAAGATCCTCAACCGGCTCTCTTACGCAAGCCGACGATTCACCTGGAGGTGATGAATATGCGTAACTTCCGTACTTTGCAAATCTCTTTCCGAGTGTTCATCTCTGTCACCTTGGTCATCATCTTCATCGCCGGTGCACGCCTGCATGTCTTCGGCCTCGGCATCATCACCGCTGACCCCTACGCCATCTTGGCATACGTAGCGAGCCTGATGGGACTCATGGCGCTGACCCTGCTCTTCCGCATCATGCGGGCGCTTGAGAGTCGAGCGCATGATGAGCTAGAGCCGTATGATCCGGATCGCTACCGACCCTGATCTCGTTCTACCCCCCAACCGTCACGGCTCACCCCGTGGCGGTTCTTCTTTTTATTAAACACTACCTTGCAAAACTGCCTCTAATCTGTTACAATAGCCCTCGAACATGCATTAAGCATTCAGGCATATCCTATGTCAGCTCTATCAGAACAAGATAGTTGGCTCTTGAACTTTCTGCAGGTGAAATATCACTAAATTAAAAGGACTTATTCGACATGGCTGTTCCTAAGAAACGTGTCTCGAAAGCTCGCAAGGGTAATCGTCGCGCGCATGATAGCTTGAAAACCACTCAACTCGTCACCGAGCCAGAGTCAGGCCTCGTAGTACCACGTAAGTTTTGGCGGGCTGCAAAGCAAGGGCTCGCACGAATCGGCGTAAACCGGTAAAATAAAGCTAATCGTTAACAAGTAATCAAGTAAATCGCACCACACACCGTATGTCATCCAATCGCCACCTCGCTCGTATCATCGCTCTTCAGTCGCTCTATGAATACGAATTTCGAATTAGTTCGAATATTGAGGATTTAAAGACCGATATGGGTCAGATTATCGAACGTAATCTGGCTGTGTATCAGGAGAGTATGAACGAAGACGAGTTTGTGCGTGACCTTATCGAAGGTACGCTCAAGCACGCCAAGCAAGAGGATGACCTCATAGCCCCGGCTGCTCCAGAATGGCCAATTGACCAGATTGCCAAGATGGATCTTACTATCTTGCGTCTGGCAGTCTATGAGCTGATGATTAAGCGAGAGGTACCACCCAAGGTGGTTATCAATGAAGCGGTCGAGTTGGCCAAGGCTTTCGGCGGTGACAACTCCTCGAAATTCATCAATGGTGTACTCGGTACGATTTATCGACAGAGTAAATTCTATGACCCAACCGAAGACCACAAAGTCCAGCGACAGCTGGCCACAGAAGGCAAGCCAGACTCCGCGCCGAAAAAAGCCGCGTCGTCACAACGGCCGTCCGAGCAAGAGTCAGTCGACGAAATCGACCAACCAGGCTCAGGCGGTGTCGCCAATTCAGACGAACCAGACAGCAGCGACGAGTCCAGCTCAGCCAAGCCACAAGCATCTGACGAATAAACGTCGGCCGAATCAGGCTCATTCGAACCAGAAACGCCGCGGTCGCGGTGGCACTAAGGCTGTCCGTGAATACTCAGCTGGCGGTGTCGTCTTTCGTGATCACCCCGAACATGGTCTTGAGTTCTTGCTGATCGAAGATTTAAAAGGCCGTTGGAGCGTACCAAAGGGTCACGTTGAGTCCGGCGAAACGCTTGAGCAGACGGCTGTTCGCGAGATCGGTGAGGAGACGGGTCTGCATCGCACGGAGATCATCGATAAGCTCGACAAAGTGCATTTCTTCTATCGTTTTGAAGGCCGCTTGATCTTTATGACCACCTTTATTTTCTTAATCGAATCGCTCGATATGGATGAGGAAGTGGTGGTCGAAGAGTCAGAGGGGATTGTCTCGGCCCGTTGGTTCCCAGCTAAGAAAGCCGAGCAGGTACTCGAGTACAAAGACCTTAAGACCCTCATGCAGCGGGCTCTTGCTATAATTAAGGATAGGCAACCCGTATGAACAATCCAGCCCCAATCCAGCTGAAGGAACAAGCTACTATTGAGAAGATTCTCGATGTTGAGTTTGGCAACGCCGATCTCTATCGTGAGGCTTTTACGCACCGTAGTTACTTAAATGAGCACAAGAAGCACGAGCTCAAGCACAATGAACGCTTAGAATTCTTGGGTGATGCTGTGCTGGAGCTGGTCGTTACTGACTACTTATTCCGCAACTTTGATAATCCCGAGGGAGAGATGACGGCCTGGCGTAGTGCCTTGGTGAAGACCGAGTCACTAGCTGAGGTGGCTGAGCGCTTGGAAGTCGGTCAGTATCTCCTAATGAGTCGGGGTGAGGCTAAGTCGGGTGGCCGGACACGTATGGCGCTGCTCGCCAATATGGTCGAGGCAATTATTGGGGCGCTTTACTTAGACCAAGGCTATGATGTGGCCGCCCGGTTCATTCAGAAGCATATTATTTCAGCTCTCGAAGGCATCTTGAAAGCCGGCAGCTGGGTTGATGCCAAGAGTCGCTTCCAGGAACTGACTCAAGAGAAGGAAGGCATCACGCCACACTACGAGCTACTCGGCGAAGAAGGCCCTGACCACGAGAAGATCTTTACGATTGGCGCCTACCTAGGCGACCGACTCTGTGGCAAAGGTAAGGGGAACTCCAAGCAGGCCGCTCAACAGGCTGCCGCTACCGAAGCCCTGAAGGTTTACAAGCCCAGTAAGACTAGAAGCTAAGCTCTTTTTTCTAATTTGCGCACTCGTTTCTCGAGCTTTTGGTGATCTCCAAAAAGGGCTAGGATATACTCATTATGTGCTCGAAACGGCTGCTTGAGATCAGCTCGGAATTCTTCGTGCTCTCGCTGATTACGCTCGACGTGGGCTCGAAACTCCTGGCGGAAGCTATGGAGTTCGTGGTGCATCTCGTATCTCAGCTCGGCAATGTTGCTGGCCATGGTCTCGGTCATAGCTGCCGCAAACGGTTCCAAAACCGATGCGATTAATTCTTGTATCTGTCCGAGATCAGTTTTTGTTAAAGTCATATTGCTCATCGCCCTTATTCTTTCATAAAAAAACTACTTATAATTACACCGAATACAATACGAAAATCCCATTATTAGGAGTGAGTATTTAGAGGTTGGTTTCTACTTCCGTACCTTACGCCCAGTTTTTAGCTTCTAATGCCGTTTCTAGCTCCCAACTTCTAACTCATATATACTAACCATAACTAATGAGGGTGAAGTGTTCGCATGTATGTCAGCCGCTTGGAAATAGCTGGCTTTAAGTCTTTTGGCGCCAGAGTGAAGCTGGACTTCAAGCCGGGGGTTTCGGCTGTGGTTGGGCCAAACGGATCTGGTAAATCGAACATTGCTGAGGCGATCCGTTGGGTACTGGGCACTCAAAACGCTCGGGAGCTCCGTGCTCAGAAGGCTACCGAGCTGATCTATGCGGGCAGTGGTGATAGTAAGGATAAAGGTCGAGCCCGAGCTAGTATGGCTGAGGTGATTTTGACCTTGCGTGGCAAGGCTAGCGATACGGAGCTCGGAGTCGAACAACTGATCGTCAGTCGACGCTTGTATCGCTCGGGAGACTCGGAGTACACACTAGGTGGCCGCAGTGTGCGGGTGAAGGATTTGCAGCGCATTCTGGCTCAGGCTGGCTTCGGTGCGGCTAGCTATACGGTTGTCGGCCAGGGGATGGTTGACTCGCTACTTATAGCCAGCCCCAGCGAACGACAGCTGCTCTTCGAGGAAGCCAGTGGTATTCGGGCCTATGAGCTGCAGCGAGTCGAGGATACTCGTAAGCTTGAGAAGGCCCGGGCGCAGGCCGCGCAGTTGCGAACTGAAATGCAGGCTCTGGCACCGGAGCAGGCGCAAGCAGAGCGACAGGTGAAGCTTCTGGCTCGCCGTCAGGAGATTAGTGAGCAGTTGCGAGCTACTCGCGAAGCTTGGCTATCTCACGAACAGGCTCGCTTACGAACTGCCTCACAGGTGCTTGAGGAGCAAATCCAACATAATCAAGCCGCTCAAGCCAAGACTCGTGCTCAGATCCAGACTCAAGAAGCTGCCCTTAAGGATTTTGAGCGTGCACAGCGCCAGGCCAGCCAGCAGCAATCGACGGTCGTAGCCGAGCTCGAAAAGCTCGAGACTGAGCAGCGCCAGGTAGTAGCAGAGTCAGCCCAGATCCAGGCTGAAGTACAGTTAGCGGAAGTGGCGGCGAGCGCCGAGGAGAAGCCGACCGATATTGAGCGTGCACTTCGAGCTGAGCAAAATAAACTCAAGCGCTTACAGCAGCAGCTCACCGAATTACAGAAGAAAAATGCGGGTTTTGAGGAGAAAATTGCGCGATTTAACGATAAAATTACGGCCCTCTATACTGACTTAACTGGCTTACGTCAGAAGCTGACCGCCAATCAGCGCAATGCCTACTTGCAGCAGGCTCTCGGTCTGGCGCGGGTACTTCTGACCGAGTCAAAGGCTGCAGATACTAAGAAGAAAAAAGCCCTGGAATCAGAGCGTGTGCAGATTCTCCTCCACAAGCTGATTCGCATGGTGAAGCTAGCTACAGAAGCTGATCTGTCTGATCTGCCGACCAAGATTAGTCGTTTGCAGCAGGGCATCGCTCGCGAGCTGAGTAAGCGGGAAGAGGTAGTTGAGAAGCAAACAGCCGAGATTATTAAGCAGCGTTCGGTTGAGCTGGACATTAACGCCCTCGAGAAGACTAAGAAAGAACTTGAGTCTAAATTGGCAGCCATGCCGAAGAGTGGTCGGGGCAGACTAGAGGTGCTCAAACAGCAACAGGTAAAAATCTCCCGGCGTCAGGCTGAGCTAGAAGATATCATTCGCACCAAGCGTCAGAGTTTAGCCGAGGCAGCTACCGCCCAGACTCCAATCCAGCAGCTAGGACTCTCGACTGGGTTGGTCGAGGCTCGACAGGCCTTGCGTCTAGCCGCTGAAGCCGGCCGGCGCTTAGAGGAAGGTCGCGATCGCCTGTCCTCCGAGGGACAAGCCCTCAAGGAACAAGCTCGTGAGTGGCAACTGACAATTACAGCAGGTAAATCCGACGCTGTGGATCGGGTGCTGATTACGAGACTTGAAGCTGAGTTGGCAGTGATCGGCGACGTTGACGAGGCTCTGGTTGGCGTTCACACCGAGCTGCGAGAGCGTCTGGAGTACCTGGAGTCGCAAGCCACTGATCTCGAGGTGGCAGCGACCGATCTCGAGAAAGTTTTGGCGGAGCTGGAGCGACGGATTCGTAAGACCTTTACTGACAATTTTAAGAAGATTAATCAAGGCTTCGCCCGATATTTCAAACATCTTTTTCATGGCGGGACAGCAGCACTGGAGTTGCTCCCTCAGGAGGATGGTAGTTTTGGCATTGATATCGTAGCTCGTCCACCTGGAAAGCGGGTTGAACAACTTAGCTCGCTCTCAGGCGGTGAGAAGGCTCTCTCGGCAATTGCCTTGCTAGCCGCGATTATAGATGTGAATCCGAGCCCGTTCATTGTCCTCGACGAGGTCGATGCCGCCCTGGATGATGCTAATTCACGAGCTTTTACTGAGCTTTTACAAGACTTGCAGAAACGCTCACAGCTGATTGTTATCACCCACAATCACGAGACGATGCTGCAGGCTGATGAGTTGTTCGGAGTGACGAGTAGCCCGAAGCTGAGTTCAACGGTTATGGCTATAGATTTACGCCAGGCCGAAGAGATGGTCGTCGAATCATAAAGGCCCGCCCACTCTAGAGTGCACTGAGCGACATTTTCCTCTGCGGTGCTCGCCCGACGTATTTCATATACGCCTCAGCCTGCGTCTCCTCGAGGAGAAATGTCACTCAGCACTACTCAGAGATGGCCGGGTACATGCTTGGATATTTGCGCTCCTCATCTAGAACGCCACAGCTAGCTCACTCAGAATGACCGGGTACATATCCGGAGGTGGCCGGGCGCTGGAAAGCTGTCATCCTGTCCACCGGCTGGCGGACAGGATGACAGTAATGGAAACTCTTTCAGGAAAATAACAGCTTGGCTGGACATACTTAGGGATGTATAAGGAGATAGATATACGTGGAGACGAAGTCTTTGAAGAATAACCCACTGCAAACGAAAACACTCACACCATATTTGCTGGTTGCCTTGACGGCAGCGATTATCGCTGTTGGGAGTTTTCTGGGTGGCGTGGCCTATCAGAAGTCGGCCAGCGATACTCAGTCGGGTAGTCCGATGAATCGAAATGGCGTTTTCCAAGCAATGGTTTTCGACCAAATTCCCAGGGTGGTAACCAAGGTAATTCATTACAAAATGGCCAATCTGGCGCCGATCAATCATCCGGCTCAGACGGTAGCAGCCTGTAGTTACCTGAGTAGTACCCGTATCTCAAAACTCCTCCCTCTGCAATTCCATATCCTGCCGGCCCGAGATCTGTTTCCTTCCTCTCTATAGCTCTAGATATGGAGATGAAGGAGAAAAGACTCACCCTGAATCAGGAGACTGAAATCTTGGATTGAGAGGAGTTTTGAGGGTTAGGCCGTAGCACCTTGACAATTCAACCTATTTACTACTAAAATAAGGAGTCTTTTCTGGTAGGCAACTGCCAGCTTTTTAAATCACGGTCTTGAGCCGTGATACGTAATAAATCTGTAAGGAGAGCAATGCTCGTTATTCGCCTGGCCCGTGGTGGTCGCAACAAATACCCAACCTATCGTATCGTGGCTGCCGAGAAGCGGTTCACGCCGACTGGTCGATACGTCGAAGTGCTCGGTCGCTATAATCCTCATACCAAAGAATTGGTGATGGATAAGGAAGGCATCGAGCGCCGCGTTAGCCAAGGAGCTCAGCCATCTAATACGGTACTTCGCTTGATGGTTCGTGAAGGCATCGAGTTGCCAAAGTGGGCTAAATTGGCCGAGAAGAATCGCAAGCCGAAGAAGGAGCCAGAAGTCACTGAGCAAGAAGCTGCTGATGAGGCTGGAGCTGATACCGTCGAAGTCGCTCAAGAAGTCAGTGATGCTGCCGAGGCTAAGGCCGTCGATGCTAAGACTGACGCCGGCGAAACCACTGAAGCCGACGCCAGCGCTCAAGAGGCCGCCGCTGATGCTGCCGAAGCAGCTGAAAAAGCCTAAAGCATCCTTCAGAGGATTACATAAAAAGCACTCCCAAGCAGAGTGCTTTTTTGTATAAGTCAGTCGGTGCAGATGAGGGGTCAACACTAGTTTTTGGTAATGTATAATATAACGGTAAGCGTGTTCTAGAGAGTTAATTACCGCGCTTGAAGGAGGTCGGATATGACTGAAGTAACATTAGATCAACAATTTGTAGAGTATGTAGTAAAGAATCTCGTCGATCACCCAGATGATGTGGTGCTCGAGCGAAGTATTGATGATCGAGGTGTACTCCTGAAACTTTCGGTTCATCCGGATGATATGGGGAAGATTATCGGTAAGGCTGGCTCGACTGCTAAGGCGATTCGCACGCTCTTGCGGGTGGTTGGCGCTAAGTCCGATGAACGGCTGAATCTCAAGATCATCGATCCAGAAGGCAACGAGGCTGGCAGTGCCAGTAGTGACGCCGCCGAGACAGCTGAGGTAAGCCAGGCCGAAGCTCCACAAGAGACAGAGATAGAGCCAGCCGCTGAAATAACCGAAGCCGAGCAAGAGGCTGAGTCAGTTGCAGCTGATGGCGATGTGGTAGCTGAGGATGTCGATACTGCAATGGAAGCTGAGGCAGATAACTCAAAAGATGCTAAGACTAAGGCCCGAGAAGGCATTGAAGATCTCGATTTGGATATCTAGTTCTCAATTCCGCCACACTGGAGTGTACTGAGCGGCATTTTCCTCTGCGGTGCTCACTCGTCGTAATTATATATATGACTTGGTTCCGTCTCCTCAAGGAGAAATACCACTCAACACTACTCAGAGTGGCCGGGTACATTATGGGGTAGTCAGACACTGAGGTAGCAGGACGCCGGGCGGCCCATTCTTGAATGGCCCCAAGTGGCGCTTCTGCCGTGGTACTTAACATCGCTATTGTATATACGGCTTACTCCGTTACTTGCAGATAACCCTACCTGGAACTCATTCAAAAGTGACCCGGTACATTGTTGGGGTGTCGGGAGAACAGTACTCCAGATTCACATCACCGTCAAAGAAGAAGACCAGACCTTTGCGGATCTGGTCTTTGGGTTGTAGCTCTCAGAGTTCACGCAGTTCGAACTGCTTGTCTTGGTCGAGGCTCTTCCCACACTCAAGGAAGAAGTGGTGTACGAATTCTGGCACCCTGTTCCAGGCCTTGAGCCAGCGACAGTCATCGTGATGATGGCGGTCGAGCGGTAGGTGCATGTCTCGCGAGGTAGCTTGGCAGTTAGTACAGCGATACGGCCAGGTTTTCTGGTTAGTTGGCCGATACCCGAGCTGTACGAGGGCAATCATGCGTGGGAGCCAGGCTGACTGTCAGTGGACTGGGTGATCGTGGCATCGTACGCTCATAAACGGGTAGGAAGTGTGTGTGATTGTGTACTATTTTGGAGCGTTAGTCAAATATAAACTTTGTTATAATAGCCCTTATGCCTATCTTTGCTCAGAGCTTGGTCATCTTGGCCCTACTGATCGCGCTCGCTCGGTTTATTAAGCGCGGGTCAAAGGTCCTCCAGCATCTTTTTATTCCTAGTGCTCTGATCGCTGGCGTTGGCGGCCTCCTCTTGGGGCCTCAAGTCTTTGGCACGATTCCAGCTGAGATCACTAATATATGGCAGGCCTTCCCGAAGTATTTGATTAATATCGTTTTTGCCGGCTTGTTTTTAGGCAAGACCATCCCGAGTCGCAAGGAAGTCTGGCGCTTGGCTGGCCCGATGATCGCTTTTGGTAACACCTTGGCTTGGGGGCAATATGTGATAGGGATTGCTCTAACGGTTTTGATCTTAACACCCTTCTTTGGCACCAGTCCCTTGGCTGGCGCTTTGATCGAGATCGGTTTTGAAGGGGGTCATGGGACAGCCGCTGGACTGGCACCGTCCTTTCAGGCTCTGGGCTGGGGTGCCGGCTCAGACGTGGCGGTTAGCCTGGCGACTATCAGCCTGGTAGCGGCAATTATCAGTGGGGTAGTACTGGTGAATTGGCGAAATCGCAAGCATGGGTATTTGATTAGTGAAGAGTCATGGAAAGAACAGCGTCGGATTCTGATCCGTAGCGGCTATAATCTCGTGCGTTTCGGTGACAAGATCAACACGAATCCCGTGGCGGTAATGTTTGTCATATTGGCTTTTGTGATTTCGATTATGCTGGGGGCTGGAGCGCTTTGGCTCTTGCGGGGCCTCGAGGCAGTGACTCTAACGGCTTGGACGGGACTGCAGTTCATGGAGTATGTACCACTGTTCCCATTTGCGATGCTCGGTGGCTTGGCCTTGCAGCTACTCTTGAAGAAAGTCCATCGACAACACCTTATCCAGCGCCGTATTGTGCAGATTGTGTCGGCCATCGCCCTCGATGTTCTGATCGCTAGCGCTGTCGCGACAGTATCGCTGACGGTTCTAAAAGACAATCTCCCGGTGGTGATTGTGCTTTCGGTCGCCGGTATCGCTTGGATATTGGGCTGTTTTGCAGTCCTCGCTCCACGGATGTTCCCGAGCTACTGGTTTGAGCAAGGCGTGACGAACACTGGGCAGTCGATGGGTATGACGGCGACTGGATTGCTGTTGAATCGTTTGGCTGACCCGACCAATAAAAGTCATGCTCGGGAAGGCTTTGCCTACAAGCAGCTGGTGTTTGAGCCTTTTATGGGCGGTGGGCTCATTACAGCTGGAGCAGTTGTGGTGATCCATGAATTCGGTTCGGGGTTTGCCTTCGTGACGGCCTTAGTGGCGATGGTTTTTTGGCTGGTGCTCGGACTGTGGCTAGGTCGTCGCCGTCGAGCCGTAGGCTAGCTCGCGCATCTGGACAGATAATAGTTATTATGCTAATATTTTACAGATTGTCAATAATTTATCACGTCTATGAAAATCGATATTATTACGCTATTCCCAGAGATTTTTGAGCGAACCCTCGACCACTCCATGCTACACAAGGCTATGGATATCGGCGCGGTGGCTTTTCGCTACATAAACTTACGGGACTTTGGAATTGGTCCCCGTCAGCAAGTCGATGACACGCCCTATGGCGGCGGAGCTGGCATGCTTTTGAAGCCCGAGCCAATCTATGCAGCCGTCGAGATGGCTAAGGAAACCAATCCCAACGCAAAAGTTCTCCTCATGACGCCGCGCGGTAAAGCTTACACTCAAGTCGCCGCCAAGCGCCTCGCACGCGAAGATGGTTTGATTATTATTTGTGGCCACTATGAGGGCTTCGATGAGCGGATTATGCCCCTGGTCGATGAAGAGATCTCAATCGGTGACTTTGTGCTGACCGGCGGTGAGCTACCAGCTATGCTTGTCGCCGATAGCGTTGTACGCTTGCTTCCTGGCGTACTCGGTGATGCCCGCTCGCACGAGGAAGAAAGCTTCTCTCAAGGCTTACTCGAGCACGCCCACTACACACGCCCGCAGGAATTTCGGGGCCTAAAAGTACCCGAGGAATTACTGGGTGGAAACCATGCGGTGATTCGTGATTGGCGCCGCGCAAGCTCGACTCAAAAGACTGCTGAAAACCGTCCCGACCTAACGGCTTTTTAAGTGACTATGCCACAACAATCTGAGTTTTACACCCTCCCGCTCGATCGTATTGCCCAAGTGCCACCACGCACCCGCGGTACGAGCCATTTGCTGGTACTTGACCGCGCGACCCAGCAGCTTGCCGATAAGGCCTATGCTGACGTCGTCGACTACATTGAGCCAGGCGATGTAGTGATCATTAATACTACGCGTGTCATCAAGGCTCGGCTGGAAGCTACCACTGAGACAGGCGGGAAGCGTGAACTTTTCTTGACCGAAAAGCACGCTGGCATGGCCGGCTTCGGCAATACGGCTCGTGTGTTATATCGGGGTAAATTGCGCGTCGGCGAAGCTCTGTACATCGGTGACGAGAGCGTCGAAGTAGTAAAAATATTTGGCGATGGTCAAGCTCTGATTCGCTCAACTCTGCCAGCCAGTATGCTAGCTGAGCGGTATGGTAAGGTGCCGCTACCGCCCTACATGAAACGGGCTGCCCGCCAGAGCGATGTCGATCGCTACCAGACAGTTTTCGCTAAACAGGCTGGCTCGGTGGCTGCCCCGACGGCGTCCCTCAATCTGACAGAAGCGATTATTGGTCAACTGGAGAATAAAGGCGTAATCGTGGCGCCACTAACACTGCACGTCGGGCGCGGTACGTTCCTGCCGATCCGCACTGACGACTTGAGTCGGCACGTTATGCACGAGGAGTACTATGCAATTCCCAAGGCGACACTACAAAGTATTCGTCAAGCTAAGCAGTCTGGTCACAAGGTAATCGCTATTGGGACGACGGTTTGTCGCGCCCTCGAGCATGCCTCTGGTGAAATCATGCAAGACACAGCCGCTGAACGCATTCGTGGTGAAGCTGACATTTTTATTCATCCCGGCTATGACTTTCAGGTGGTCGATCGTCTCCTAACTAACTTCCATGCCCCTGACTCAACAGTCTTGCAGCTGGCCGCTGCCTTCGCTGGAGAAGACTTTCTGAAAACAGCCTACGAGCATGCGCTGGCGGGTGATTATCGCTTCCTAAGCTACGGCGACTCAATGCTAATTCTTTAGATCGCGGCGTCGGAACGCCAGCCAGCCGATAAGCGAAAAGATCACGGTGAAAGCTATGAGTATAAAAGCATTGTCCCATTGCAAACCATGCTTCATGATCTCTCCTGGTCTGTAATAGTGAAATGGTGAGAGGTAATCGAAATCTTTGAGTGACTCCACTCCGGCTGCCAGTGAAGTCAGAAGATAGGACTGAAAAGCCACGTACGAAGCCACACCGATCGTGAGGCCCTTCGACCCAGTCGCTGCACCCAGGGCGAAAGCCAGGGCGCCGAAGACGAGGGCCAAAAGCCAGGTTTCGAAAGTCGTGGCAAGAAGATGGGGAAGGGATAGGCTTTCGTGGATTAGATGCAGAGTCGTAAGAATGGCTACGATATACGCAGCATTGACTAGGGTAATGATGGTGACGGCCGCTGCATATTTTTCGATGAGAAGGCGTGAGCGCGCAATAGGCAGAGTGAGCTGTTCGGCGGTTGTGCCGGTGGTCTCGTCGCTAGCGGTGAGGTTGGTAAAAATGCTGATGGCCAAAATGATGGTGAGCAGTGGCAAACGCAAGTTAAACAATTGTTCACCAACGTAGCCAGTCACGGTATTGAAGCTATCAAGTCCACCGACCAGGCTCGAAAGTTGAGCCGGCAGTTTATTAAGTGTCTCGGCTAAATTACTGTCTTTGAAGGTGGGGAAAAAAGCTAAGGTAAAGCCCGCCAGCGCCGCCCCACCGAGCACCCAGGCTAGGGTCATCCAGCGCTTTTGGTAGAGAGTTTTACTAAAGAAAGTTTGCATTACTGTACGGCCTCGGTTGGCTTGTGATAATACTGCATGAAGATCTCCTCGAGCTCGGCTTCACGAATGATGCACTGATCTGGTTTTAGACTCGAAAGCTTCGTAAGTAGAGTCGGCACCGAGCCACGGTAGGTCGCAGTGACAGCTTCGCTCTTGCCTTTATTCACCTGGATGCCGCTCAGTTTTCTGAGGCTTTGGCGAGCTTTTTCGGCGCTCGTTTGGGTCGAAAAGTGAAGCTCGATGTTCTGTGGGCTGTCGCGCAGGAGGTCGTGTACACTTTGCTCTCCAAGCACTGTCCCCTCGGCGATAAAGACCACGCGATGAGCCATGTGCTGTATCTCACTCAAGATGTGTGAGGAGATAAGCGCCCCACCACCGGCCGCCACGTGCTCACGCATGATGTCGGCGAAGACTTGTTGCATTAGTGGGTCGAAGCCACTGGTGGGCTCATCCATAATCAGAAGTTTGGGCTGGTGCATAACAGCGGCAATCAGGCCGACTTTTTGCTTGTTCCCACGCGATAGGGTGTGGATCTTGCGATCGAGATGTATGTCGAGCCGGTGAGCTAAGTCAGTAATGCGACTAATGCTCCCACCGCCTCGGATGTGGTCAACGAAGTACAAGTATTGCTTAACGCTTAAGCCGTCTTCGTACACCATATCGCTCCCGAGGTAGCCGATGTCGCGATGAATAATCTGTGAGGGTAAATCCGCCTTGCCAAACCACGAGATCTCGCCGCCATTAGGATGAGTGTGCTGAAGGATCATCCGGATGGTCGTGGTCTTACCCGCACCATTGGGTCCGAGAAAGGCCACAATTTCCTTCGGTAGTACCTGGAAGCTCGCATCGCGTACAGCCTGAAGCTTGCCGAATTTTTTACGCACATGCTTGAGCTTTAAGAGTGGTGTGGATGAGGCTACCATAATCTTTATATATTACACCGAAATGCATCAATATTTGCATGAAAGGCATGCTTCAGATGCGACTCGAGACTCACGCCCACAAACTAGATTTAATATTATGTTCGGGGGTATGATCTAAGCGTAAGTGGTTTGGCACACATACAAACCTCATGCACATATACAGTATTCGACCCTTTAGCCAAAGGATGGTGCAGTATGCACGAGGTATCTACCGGTTCAGATCCTGATCTGGCGCCCCTCGTGGCACTGGTGATGGGGACGGGCGCTCCGCAGCTGGCGGAGCGCGCCTACTACGCACCGATGGCCAGCTATCTACGCCGTCTCGGCCTTGAGGTGCAATGTTTCAGCTTGCCTAAGCTCGGTATTGGTGACTTCGATGACATGGTAGTTGAGCTCGAGGACAAGATTTTCGCGGCCAATCCATATCGCGCGGTTACGCTGATCGGCCACAGCCAAGGTGCTTCGGCCGTTCATGCTCTGGCACATATCCAACCGGAGCGGGTGAGAAGCGTCTTCGAGATGTGTCCGCCAACCCACGGGACATGGCTGGCGAATCAGTTCCTGGCTCGTGGCCTCGGCCTCGCGCAACACTTGGGACTTCATTCTGAGCGCCTGCGCGACCTTCGTAGTCAGCGAGCTTTTCCGGCGAACCGCATTCATGCGATCTATTCGCCCTTCGATCAGCTCATCATTCCTTTTACCTCGTCGCAGGTGCGTGACGCTCACAACGTTGTGATTGCGCCGCGTTCTATGCATGGCTTGCTCGCCAAGCATTTTGGCCAGCGTCGCAGTCTGGGCGTGACACTCATCCATGGCTACATTGATCACATCACGGCCCCCATGAGTCCCATTGTGTTGGATTACATGGCTCAGGTGATGAGTACACCACTCGAAGAGCCAAAGCTTCGTGCTATGGCATGAAGACACCCCCGAGAACAATCGTTCTCGGGGGTGTTGTACGCATTAGGCGGCCTGTGAAGCGGGCTGGAGCGGATCGGCCGAAGCAAGACCAAGCTGCTTGAGGCCACGGATAACCAGCCAGCCGAAGTCGATGTCGCTCGGTCGCCGGGCGAAGACCGGTGACTGGGGCGCCGCGTGGTGATTGTTGTGCAGCCCCTCGCCACCAGTGAAGAGCGCCCAGAGTGGGATATTCAGGCTGGTGTCCGGTGTATCGGTCTCCCGGTTGCCGAGCAGCCAGCCTGAGCGGTACATCACGCGAGACAAGTAGCTTTGCTTGTCAATCGTCTTCGGGTTAACTGCCGCGTGACACCAGGCGTTGATCGAGGCATTGAGCATGATGTAGCTCGGCCAGTGTACGAAGGAGATGATGGCGCCTGGGATTGGGCCGAAGACTATCACGGCTGTACCGATGCCGATGGTCAAGCCCCGCCACCCCCGCAACTGCGGGAAGTAAGCCGGGTGATTGCGATCCAACACAGCCTGACGGCGCAGGACTGGCTCGGTCTTGGCGGCGGCTTGGTAGAGGCGCACGTTGTGGATCTGCACCTCACCGATGGAAGTCAGCAGCGGACTGTGCGGGTCGCCGATTTCATCGGTGTGAGCGTGGTGTTGTTGGTGGATCGCTGCCCACTGATTCGGCTCGATGCCGGTGGTGGTGCGGATTGCCAGCTCGAGGACAGCCCGCGTGCGCGGTGTGTACTGAACGGCATTGTGCGCTAGCCCGCGGTGCAGGTAGATGGTGGTTGCCATCGTGCTGGCCTGGGAAATACCCAGTCCGATCAGGACTGCCGTACGTGGCTTGACCCGGCTTTTGGTGGCGGCGCGAGCCAGTGTGCGGAGCTTCATGTTGTCTCCCGGGGAATGGAGTGGACGAATAGGTACTGGACACGATTATCCCAGAAAAGGGCGGGTCTGACTATGCAAGAAAGCACCTCGCCAAGGCTGATCCTTGCCGCCCCACCCAGGCCAGGCCTTGCAGATATGCAAGGCCTGGCCTGGTAATAAATCCAAGGAAAGGGCTTTATTCTTTACTATAAAATTGGTAGAATTCAACAGTTACAAGATTTGTAATATTCGGACGTGGCCAAGTTGGTGTGATTCGATCGCGTTTTAACCGCGAGAGAATCCTTAAAAATAACAGCATAGCGGCTTACCGAGGATAATGTTACTTTGTTTGATGCAGTAACTAAAAACTAAATAGATATTCGGACGTGGCCAAGTTGGTAAGGCGCCTGCTTCTGGCGCAGGAGATCGTAGGTT
>CAZHSY010000007.1:0-36265 GCA_964535385.1 uncultured Candidatus Saccharibacteria bacterium | reverse complement strand
TATTGATCGTCGCCTTGGTGGGCCATTACCCTCACCAACTAGCTAATCAAACGCAGGCCCCTCCCGAAGCGCCGAAGCTTTATTCCAGACAAGCTGGAAACTATGGGGTATTAGTCCACCTTTCGGTGAATTATCTCCCTCTTCGGGGCAGGTACCAACGTGTTACTCACCCGTCCGCCACTGAAAAGTAGAAATTAGAGGCTAGAAGCTAGGAGCTAGTAAAACTAATTCCTAATTTCTAACAAACTAAATTCTAAATTCCCGTACGACTTGCATGTGTTAGGCATGCCGCCAGCGTTCATCCTGAGCCAGGATCAAACTCTCATACACAAGTGAAATAAATTTCACTTACACTGCTTCATTTTGACGTTACAACTAGCAGCAGCGTTATTAAGCTAGATGCAACCGATCCTGTACGTTTTGTAATTTGGAAGTTGTTCATTTAAGAACGTACAAACGTCTATTGAACTGACACGTTTCAGTTGTCAAATATCTGTAGCCCATCCACAAGCGAAAAAATATTGATCAACGCAATCCACGTAGGGGGAACCAACGGGAACGTTGACCAAAATTTTCGTGTTTGAAGTATGGCTCGCTTGTACGTACGAGCTACCTGCATACAATCTTACCTGATATTTATCTGGAGTGTCAAGTCCTATTATGAGAACGGGTGCTGAAGTTAAGACGACTTAAAGCGCAATTACTTAGCGCGAGACTCGCGAGCGCTTCCGAGTCTTCTTCAGCCATTTTTCTTGACGGGCCTTGGCATAACTATCTGGAGCCACGGCGATCCGCAAGTGACCGCTAACAAGCAACTGGTACCAGAGAGTCAGATGCCAGCCCACGAAGACTACTGACGCCAAGACAACAAATAGCCAGGTATCAAATGTAGCGATGCCTTGCTGTTGGAAGATGAGCAGTACGGCAAGCGCCACTGCGAAGACGAGATTACTGATAAGAATTTGCGTGAAGAAGGGTCGAAAGATCCGCCAGCGTTTGTTATGCCCCAATACGCCCCAAGAAAAGACGCCACCAAGTACGACTGTGATAAGGACAATAAGTTCGATCAAACGAGCGATGCTGCCGGGTACATGCAGAAGCCACGGGGCTCGCTCGAGAACAGTGCTGTACAACAAGAAACAACTCAAAACAAACCCAAGCACGGCGCCAATCACAACCTCGAGTGGCCGATGACCGAGGATTTCGCGCAAGTGTCCATACTTAGACTGGGTCTTGAGGGTACCGCTCTGGAGCAGGTCATCAATGAGAAGATTAAGCGTCTTAGCCTGTTCACCGGCTGCTCGACGCACACCCAGAGCGTCATACATAACGATCGCGGCAAAAGTCGCCGTGATCCCGAATAATGGACTGGCTGGACCGCCTTCAATAAGTGCTACGCTCGCCAGTGCCGCCACGGTCGCCGAATGTACGCTGGGCATACCGCCCGACGAGAAGAGCAATGAAGGTCGATACTTCCCCTGTAGAGTAGCAATGGAGAATTTTGCAGCCTGTGCAATCACCCAGGTCAGTAACGGCACATACAGGTATTCGGAAATCTGCATAACTCTCTAGCTCCCCATCAATTAATATCTAGTGTACCGGGGCTTTCAGTTTAAACACAAGCCCGTAATGATAACCGGGGGTTTTAAGCGTGCGTGAAAAAGTCATACCGCAACCAGTTAAGAGGCGTACCGCATCTTCTCGGCTGACACGCCGAGCTGCCTCTGGTCCGGGTATTAGAGTGGTATCCCAATCCAATAAAACAACCTGACCTGAACGCTTGAGGTAATTACCAATCGACAGACAGAAATGACCTGGATGAACCGATGACGAGAGTAGGTTAGTTAGGATTACCCAATCAACTGAGTGATGATCAAACGCGCGACCCAACAAGACATCCGCCAGAAGCACTGTCTCCAACTGACGATAACGCGTCAGATGAGCAACCCGATCGAACGAGTCTTGATTGGGTCCGGCTACGATTACTCGGCCGGGTTCACCGACGGCCTGGAGGGTAGTCTGGGCAAAGAATCCGGTTGGATTTCCCAACTCCAATACAGTATCACCTTCCTGAACATCTAATTCGTCCAGGATTGCCCGGGGTGAAATCAAATGGTGACTCATGCGCGAACGCAATCTGGTGGGGAGTTTCTTTAGTGTATGGACTGTACGGTGGATCATAGTACTTACGTTTACCTCTTCTTTATCCTACCGCGTTTCTGGAAGATCGCCTACTCGGACGGCGTTGGCGTGTCAGCTACAAACTCGATGAGCGCTACCGAAGCGACACTATCACCATCCTTGAGCTTCATAATCCGAACGCCTTGTGTCGCTCGGCCCATGACCGAAATATCAGCTAGTCGCAAGCGTATTACCTGTCCTTGGCGGGAAATAATCAAGAGATCATCTTCCAAAGAATTAATGATTCGTGCATCAATTACCTCACCGGTCTTGGCGGTCACCACGCCAGCCTTAATACCAACACCGCCACGAGCGTGCTTTGTAAACTGCTTGGTCTTAGTGAGCTTACCGTACCCATTAGCACAGATAACTAACATCAGGCCTTCTTCTTGACCCACGACATCAACGCCAACGACTGCGTCATCTGGCCGTAAGCGAGCACCACGAACACCGCGGGTTGCCCGACCCATCGGCCGAGCCGCTTCTTGACCGAACCGTAATGCCTGAGCCTTGGAGGTTGAGAGGATAATATCCTCACCTTCGCGGGCTTTTTTGACCCAACCAAGCTCATCACCAGCATCAAGCTTGATGGCAATAATACCAGTCGAGCGAATATTCATAAAATCTGAAAGCTTGGTTTTCTTAATGGTGCCTTTTCGGGTCGCCATGAAGAGAAATTCAAAGTCCTCGCCCTTCGTCATGGTCAGGGCTGAGGTAACCTTCTCCTCGGGTGCAAGATTAAGGATATTGACCACCGAGACGCCTTTAGCAGTTCGACTAGCAGCTGGTATTTCATAGACCTTCAAGCGGAAGGCTCGGCCCTTAGAGGTAAAGAACAGTACCCAATCATGATTCATGGCCTTTAAGAGATGCTCGACCACATCTTCCTCCTTAGTCGCCATGCCCATGATACCCTTGCCACCACGGCCTTGGCTCTTATAGGTGTCTGAGGGCATACGCTTAATGTATCCACCATGAGTCAGACTAATGATAACGTCCTCGTTTGGTACGAGATCTTCATCGGAAAACGTACCGACAGCCTTCTTTTCGATCTTAGTGCGGCGTTCGTCGCCATATTTTTCTTTGAGGCTCTCAAGCTCTTCCTTAATAACCGCCAAGATATTAGCCGCCGAGCTTAAAATATGTTGCAACTCTTTAATAACTTTCTGCAACTCGGCATGCTCATCCTGGATTTTCTTCCGCTCCAGACCAGCCAGCGTACGAAGCTGCATAGCCAGAATTGCATTTGCCTGAATCTCGGTTAATTTAAAATTACCCATCAAGGCAGTGCGAGCTTCATCCTGAGTATCGCTCTGACGAATAGTCGATATAACCCTATCAATCTCATCAAGCGCAGTTAGTAAGCCGTCCAAGATATGAGCCCTATCCTGAGCCTTCTTGAGCTCAAATTCGGTCCGCCGACGAACAACTTCCTGACGGTGGTCGAGGTAATGGCGCAAGGCCATTTCGAGCGTGAGTACGCGTGGCTGGATGCCGTCAACTAGAGCCAGCATGTTAACGTGAAAAGCCGTCTGCATCTGCGTAAATTTGTAGAGCTGGTTGAGGATCTTCTGTGGGTAGGCGTCTTTCTTGAGCTCAATCACCAAGCGGACACCCTCTCGGTCGGAGCTTTCGTCTCGGACGTCTGAAATGCCGACAATCTTCTTAGAGGTTACCAGCTCAGCAATCTTCTCAACCAAACTAGCCCGAACTACTTGATAGGGTATTTCAGTCACGATAATTGACTGGCGGCCTTTCTTCGACTCAACGATCTCTGCCACGGCTCGCATCGGGATACTCCCGCGACCAGTACCGTAAGCTGAAGCGATCCCACCGTCATCGTGAATCGTAGCGCCTGTTGGGAAATCTGGTCCCTGCACAAACTGCATTAAATCCGCCACAGTAGCTTGGGGATTCTCTATCAAATGCATGACTGCATCGACAATCTCATTAAGATTATGTGGCGGAATATTAGTCGCCATACCCACAGCGATACCCTGCACGCCATTAAGTAAGAGGTTAGGCAGCTTCGATGGCAATACCTTCGGCTCGCGGTGCGAACCGTCGTAGTTGGGCATAAAATCAACCGTATCCTTATCGATATCGGTCAGCATTTCTTCGGCCAAACGAGTCATACGAGCTTCGGTGTAACGATAGGCGGCGGCGCGATCGCCGTCGGCTGAGCCGAAGTTACCCTGACCATCTACCAGCGGATAACGTAAAGAGAAATCCTGAGCCATACGGACCATTGAATCATATACGGCACCGTCACCGTGTGGGTGATACTTAGCCAATACATCACCGACAATGTTGGCGCTCTTGCGGTATTTAGCATTAGCTCGAAGCCCGAGATTTTGCATCGAGTACAGAATACGGCGGTGAACTGGCTTCAGACCATCCCGAACATCAGGCAAGGCCCGCGATACGATGACGGACATCGCATACTCGAGATAGCTCTTTTCCATCTCGGTCTCGATGGGCTGAAAGCGAACTGTACCGACGCCGCCCTGCTGGAGGGCTTCATTGACCTGGTCTTCTGGAGTTGGGGTGGTTTCTTCAGGATTCATGGTTCACTTCCTAAAAGTCGATATTAGTTACTGATTTAGCATGAGTCTGAATGAAAGTTTTACGCAAGCTCACTTCATCGCCCATGAGCTTGGAGAAAATCGCATCAGCCTTCTCGGCATCGTCAATTGAGACTTTAAGCATGACACGATTCTCGGGATCCATAGTGGTCTCCCAAAGCTGATCGGGGTTCATTTCACCCAAACCTTTATAGCGCTGGATCGACAAGCCTGGGATCTTGATACCAGTTTCAGCCTCCAAATCCTCAGTTGTAGCCTCACCGACCTCCGCCAGTTCAGAGGCTTCAGCCAAATCCGCCAAATCGGCAGCCGTCTCGACATCTGGAGCCTCCGCCTTCTCGGCCGACTCTTCAGTCTTGGCAGCTTTCTTGTCGGCTTTGGCAGCCTTCTTGTCGGCGATTTCCTTCAGGAGCTTATCGCGCTCCTGGTCGGTATAGGCATAGTACTTCTCACGACCAACGGATATCTTATACAACGGTGGTTGGGCGATATAGATGTGGCCACCTTCGACGATCTCCGGCATGTGACGGAAAAAGAAGGTCAAAAGGAGGGTGCGAATATGCGAGCCGTCAACATCGGCGTCTGTAGCGATAATAATCCGATCGTAACGCAAGCGCTCGATATCGAAATTCTCAGCAATCCCCGTACCCATAGCGATAATCAGGTTCTTGACTTCATTACTCGACAGCATTTTATCGAGCCGAGCCCGTTCGACATTTAAGATCTTACCGCGCAAAGGCAAAATGGCCTGAAACTCTCGATTGCGACCCTGCTTGGCAGAGCCACCAGCCGAGTCACCCTCGACGATGAAGATCTCGGACTTCTTCATATCCTTCGAACTGCAGTCGGCCAACTTACCAGGTAGCGTCATGCCTTCGAGGGCACCCTTACGAATCACCGTGTCACGGGCAGCGCGAGCGGCTAAACGAGCCCGGGCTGAGAGTGAGGCCTTGGAGATCATCTTCTTGGCTTCGACTGGGTTTTCTTCTAAGTAATAGGCCAGGTACTCCGAGGTGACATTATCAACAATACCGCGAATCTCAGGATTACCAAGCTTACCTTTGGTTTGACCTTCGAACTGCGGGTCAGGTAGCTTCACCGAAACGATAGCCGTCAAGCCTTCGCGCACATCATCACCAGTCAGTGACTCATCTTTTTCTTTAATCAGACTATTCTTACGAGCGTAGTCATTAATGACACGAGTCAGCGCCGTACGAAAACCGGTCAGGTGAGTACCGCCCTCGGGGTTATGGATATTATTCGCGAAGCTCTTAACCTGCTCATTAAAGCTATCGGCGTACTGGATAGCTACCTCGACTGTGACATCGCCCTGCTGCTTCTCTACATAGAAGGTAGGGTCATTAATGACTTCCTTGCCTTTATTGAGGTGTTCGACGTAGCTCTTGATGCCGCCTTCGAAGTAAAAGCCATAGTTCTGGTTATTAACCTCATCGATCAGTTTAACACGCACGCCTTTCGTCAAATAAGCTTGGTGACGCAGGTAATCAAGAATTGTCTTATAAGAAAAATTAACTGTTTCAAAGATAGTTGCGTCTGGCTTAAAGCGAATTGAAGTGCCATGTTCATCGGTCTTACCAACGACTTTGATATCACTGGTAGGCACACCGTTTTTGTAGGTCTGTTCATGAACTTTGCCGTCGAGATTAACGGTAGCAATCAAGTCGGTCGCCAGAGCGTTGACCACCGACACACCGACTCCGTGCAAACCGCCCGAGACTTTATAACCACCGCCACCGAACTTACCACCAGCGTGCAGGACGGTCAGGACGGTTTCAAGAGCTGACTTGCCAGTGGTCTTAACTATGCCAACCGGAATACCACGACCATTATCAGTTACCCGTACCCAGCCATCAGCCTCGAGGGCAACTTCGACGTAGTTAGCGACTCCAGCCAAGGCTTCGTCAATGGAGTTGTTGACCAGCTCCCAAACCAAGTGGTGCAAGCCCTCACTACCGGTTCCACCAATGTACATTCCAGGACGCTTACGAACTGGCTCGAGACCCTCTAAGACTTGGATCTGTTCGGCGCTATAGTTTTGACTGGGCTGCGTCGCCATACTAGCGTACGCCCCTCTCGTAGACCAATGCTTTCATTAATTCCATTGTACCTGATCGAGATAAGGCTGTCACCTTAAATCAGACCAACCAACTTCTCCTCTTAAATGAAAGATTTTAAATATTCGCAAACAATACCACCTGATCCTTGTGCACCTTAAGGATCCCGTGACGCAGTGTGTAACGGCGCTTATCAGTCCCAGTATGCACAACCACTTCACCAGCCACTATCAGCGTCATAAAGCTAACATGGCCCGGCAATACATCAAAGGGGCCGAGGGCATTCTTAGCACTCAAAGCTTCAGCTGCTCCAGCGTATATAACTTCAAAGGGAGAAATGACTTTCACTTGTAAGGTTGGTGCCAGGGCGTTCATCCCTTCAGGATCGCCTCCACCCCTAACAATGTCTGTTCGCGAGTAAAGGTCTCTCCCTTCAGGCCGCTCAGGTCTTCGGTCACAAACATATTCTGCGAGAAGAACTGGACCAACTTCTTAGCTTTATCGTAAGCCAAGCGGTCATTCAGCGAGAGTTCGCTCTCACCGATAATAGCAATAATACTCTGCAAGCTCTGATAACGCTCCAAGATCTGTTGGGACTGCCGGACTAAGCCGTAATGTCGATCCCCGACTAACTCAGGAGTCAAGAGCGAGGATCGAGTAGCTAATAGATCGACTGCTGGGAAGATACCCGCCTCCGACACCTTGCGGCTCAGTACAATGACGCTATCGAGCTGCTCGGATATCTCAACCACCGCCGGATCGGACAAGTCATCAGCCGGGATGTAGATGGATTGAACACTAGTGATTGAACCATTCTCATTGGAGCTCAAGCTTTCCTCTAAACGATGCAAGTCAGAGAAAAGTGTTGGCTGGTAGCCACCCTCTGAAGGAATCTCTGAGAGCATGGTCGAGAGTTCGTTATTAGCCTGGACATAACGATAAATATTATCAACAAAGAACAATACGTCAGTCTTAGTTACATCCCGCATATGCTGAGCACTAGCCGCCGCCGTCAGGCCGACCAGCGAGCGCATACCAGCATTTTCATTCATCTGGCCAAAGAACATCAGTGTATTATCCAGAAGCTTACGCTGCTGGAGGGCTTGATAGAGTTCATGTCCCTCGCGGATGCGCTCACCGATACCCACGAAGTAGCTAATCGCCGCCTTGCTAGCTGAGATATTACGGATCAACTCCGTCGTCAGGACGGTCTTACCAACCCCAGCTCCACCGATAATGCCGATCTTACGGCCCTTCACAAACGGTGCTAGAAAATCGATCACCTTGATACCGGTCTCTAAGATATCAGCCTTGACCGGACGGTACTCGGGCTGAGCAGCTTTCGCAAACACCGGAATAGCATCGAGTTCGGTTGGGTTAGGCAACCCATCAACTGGATGACCGAGTGCATTGAAAACCCGACCAAGAACAGCCTTACCACTCGGCGCCAAGAGCGGCTGCCCAGTAGTGGTGATCTTTTGCTTGGCAGCCAAGCCAGTGGCACCAGTTATATTAATGTAACGAGCTGTCTCCCGATCAACATACTCATGCCAGACTAATAGTGCATTACTCCGATCGACCACCGTTAATAACTCCTGGGGGTCGGGTCGGTCGGCGGTAAGTCGAACCGTCACAATCAGACCATTTAGGCCAATGATAGTCCCACAAGCTGCTGGTTTCTGACTCATCGCAAGCCCCCCATGGCGTAGACGATTTCGTGAGCCGATTCGTCACGTTTCTGACGCTTAGCTGCTAAGAGTCGCAGCAAAGCTTCACGCTTAGTATCATGAGCCCGACTGTTGGCCGCCAACATAGAAGTAAAGCGAGCAGCGAACTGCGCCAACTGTGAGTCAAGGATCATCTGCGTCAAAGCCACCCCAAGCATAACGTGCTCCAGATAACCAACCACATTGGCCTCTGTTGGTTCAAATAGATAGTCGGCAGCCAAGATAAGATTATCACGATTCATCTGTGTCATTTCCTCTCTTTGTAAGGCCTGAGCCTCCAGGATAAGCTTTGTCTTCTGGACTTGCTGTACCATGAGCGATTGAAACTCTTGGTAGTAGACGTAGGTGGCTCGATAGTTCGGCATATACTGCACCACGGCACTGGTATCGATCGGTTGGCTAATATCTGGTTGGCTAAAAGTGTGCACTGGCTTAATACCGTGAGCCCGTAGGAGAGTCGTGCCCCGTGCACCGATCACGATACAGTCAGTATCGCTAGCCACATAATCAGTCAGCACCCGCTGCACGATCGCTTCATCGATATCGCCAGATAGGCCGCTCGTCGACGTGATCACGATGAAGAGATTACGCGTTTGATCGGTGCGTTCTTTTGTCGCTGGCTTCTCTACCCGCAAGCTCTGATAAATGCCCCACAGTTCATTAAAGAACTGCTTAGACAGCAAAACTCGATCACGTACCTGACGAATCCGATAGCTGGCGATGCCCTCGAGAGCACCGGTAAGCTCTTCGATTATGCCAAGCTGTTGCCAATCATGATCAAGGTCGCGAATCGTCGTCATGCGTGTACCTCTGGTTTACTCGATAAGAGCTGGACGGCTAATTGTTCTGGAGTCAGCTTAGTTTTACTTGGGGACGCGACGTCCCGAATCACAGATTTGAGCCAATGAATTGAAAAATTAGCTTGGCTCTGACCCTGCAAAACAGCGTGAAGCATAATCTGCTGCTCGCGTAAGGTAAACAGCTCATCCGGCGCCTGATTGAAGAGCGATTTGAAGAGCGTCGAAGTAAAGAGATCCTTGCGCATGGCGGGTGAGAGCTCCGTCCCGAAGTGACTAAACTGCTCGGCTTGACGAGACCGAGCTAAGATTTTACCGACCTCACTAGCCAGTTCCTTGTGCTCTTGGCTCTGGGCTCGACCGCCAACACGCGAGACCGACAAGCCCACGTTCACAGCTGGACGAGCACCCTGATGCATAGTGTTGAGATCAAACACAATCTGACCGTCCGTCATAGAAATCAGGCTCGTCGATAGGTAGCCAGTAATGTCGTCATTTGGAGTAACGGCTACCGGAAGGGCTGTCAGGGTCTTATTATTCGACTTCAGCTTACCAGCTCGCTCCAGGAGTGATGAATGCGTATAGAACATGTCTCCCGGAAATGACTCTCGTCCCGGATTCGTACCCGTCAGCAACGAGATCTCGCGATGCAGTTTAGCATGCGACGAGAAGTCATCATAGACAATCACCGTATCTTCGCCGGCTTCCCAAAGTTCTTCGGCCAGAGCGCAGCCGGCGTAGGGGGCGAGCCACTGCAGGACAACCGAATCAAAAACATCAGCCACGACTAACGTAATCTTATCCGACACCCCAGCTTGCTTAAAGCGAGCTATAAGCTGCTCCACGTCAGTACGACGCTTGGCGATTAAGACGATCACGATAGCCCGGCCTTGGCGCGCTTGGTTAATTACCGCCTGCACAAAGAATGTAGTCTTGCCCGACTTTGCATCACCCATCAAAGCAATACGCTGACCGAGTACGATCGGGAAGAGAGTATCAATCAGGGTCACCCCTGTCTCAAGCTGAGTTTCGAGAATGGCGCGCTCAGCAAAGCCGGGTGCCGACTTGAAAACTGGCCGTAAGGTCTTGGTCAGCACCACCCCCTTGCCATCCAATGGATGCATGAGTGGGTTAACCATTCTCCCTAGCAACTTGCGACCGGCTGGAATCATCAGCTCCGATGACTTCACGACTGCCAATGTCCCGAGCGGCACACCCTCACTCAGGAGAGTCAGTACAAGCACCTGGCCGTCACGAATACTCCGTACAAAGCCATGCTCACCATTCTCGAAGAGTATCACCGCACCGATTACAGCCGTCTCCAGCCCGCTCACCCGCACGATAAATCGCTGTACAGCCACGACTTCGCCGGTAGACTGCCCCTCGGCCACTAGAGTTGCGAAATCTGACTTAGGCCCAGACATGAATCATCTCCTGCAGTGTCTCGCGGCCATGTTGCAAATCTTGAGCCACCGATAGGTCATACTGATGGCGACTTGTGCGTATAACCACACCGCCTAAAAGCTCTTGCCGCAGGGCTAGGCGCATTACAATATCGGCTCGCAGCTCCCGCCGAAACCAGTCCGTCATGCTTTGCCTTTCCTCAATAGTAAGCGGCTGAGCTGAGATGACATCCAGTACCGGTACTTCAGCCATTAATCTACGTAACTGCTGGCGAGCCGCCTCCCAAGCCGTAATGGTGTCAGATCCAGCGAGGCTCTGTAGCCAGACCTGAGTTTCTGTTGGTACACTAGTAAGGTCTGGGGCCTGCTGACTACGCCGAGCAGCAATAATCCGATCAATATACTCCTCAATGGCTTCCAAGTCGGTCAGAGTTTGAATAGTTGGTGGGAGCGATTTAACCGACATGATTAATGTCCTCTTTGAGCTTAGGTTTAATCGCTTCCAGACGCTCGAGAATCAGCTGCTCCTGGCCAGTCAAATCCAAGCTGCCCAAACTAGCATTCAGATATTGACTCAAAATATCAGCTAGGTCAGCCTCTACTCTCGCCACTACAACTCGCTTACGCTCTTCGGTTATAGCCGCCAAACTCTTAGCTAAGGTGGCAGTTTGTTCATTGAGAGTCTGATCGACTGCCGCCACATGGGTTTTCATCTGACTGCTAGCTTGCGTAAAGAGGGCATTATATTGCTTCGTTACCTGCTCAGTTAGAGCCTGGGTGGCTTGCGTAATACTATGATCACCAGCTTGAACATCCTGCTTCAAATCAGTCAAGAGAGTATTACTCAAGGCTTCGAGCTGACCTTCGAAGCGTTTGAGCTCGCGCACTAGACTAGCTTCATACTGAGTCTGCGCTTGCTTCTTAAGCTTCTGCCGTTCTTCGACACTCAAGACCTCCAGCGAGACTGGTTTCTTTAGATTATGCAAGACCGCGCGGACCCATAACCACCAACCAATATTTATCACAGACAATAATAAGACCGAGATCAGACCGACAGCTAGCGCGATAAGTAATGTATCTTGTGCGTACATTGTCACCTTCCAATAATTAAATAAGCTACTATCACACTCGCGACCAAGAGGCCTAGCACAATCAAGATCACATGGGTTAGGCTACGCCGAATTACACCATGCGAGAGCGGATTGCGACCAAGTGAATGCATACTCGAACTCACCGATGAGAAGAGTACCACTCCAGCCACTAGAATTGCCAGACTCAACACTAAAGCCGCCATCATAGCATTCGAGGAAGTCACCTGGCGGCCAGCCAGTTGGCTGGCGGCCACCTGTAAGCTATCCACGATCACATTGGTTCGACCAGGTTCGCCCGACCAATCAGTTGCTCCAAGCGTGACTTGAATCTGACCGATTGCCACTTGGGTGGTTTTGCCTTGGGAATCTTGAATATCACGGATTTGTGCGCCACTGGTTTTATCGGTAAATTCCGTCAGGGCTCGGCCTAGAACCCGACCTGCTGAGTTTGCCTTCATGGCAAATCCGGATAATGGGGAGACGGTTAGCGGGTCACCAGCCGAGATATTGCCACCAACTGTCGAAATATTCGTTACAACGACACCACTAGTAGCTACCGATAAACTACTAGTGGTACTATTGTAGCTAACAAACGAATCAGCTGGCTCAACCACCACGCCAACCACATCTTTGCGATTGGTAGTGTCGGATTTTACTACCTGCATACTATCTGACGCGTGAGATACAACTGTACCAGCCTCGAAAGCTTGATCAGCTTTATAGGTTTGCGCGACCACAGCATCCACAGCCCCCGCTAGTGGTGCAGCCTGCATAGCCAGCAGGAGACCACTTATTATTAAAAATTGTCCAAACTTCAGCGCTCTCTTCATGATGCTTATGTTAAAGTGTATCAGATTTGGACCCGACCCTAAACCTTGGTCCGGCGATGCATAAACCGCCGGACATACTCCGTGATCAATCCAACAGCCCCGCCAGCTAAAGCACAAATCAATACCTCGGCTCCTGACACCCCGTACTGAAAATGCCAAGCCACACCGTACCAGACCACTCCACCAACAATTCCGGCCAGGCTAGCTAGTATAAAGAAGCTCGGCCGGTAGATTGTTTCTTCCAAGAATTCAGCCGCTACCTCAACCCAATGAAGATGTAGTAACTTAGACAGCCAGCGCTGTCCTGGCTTGAGCTGACGACGCAAGTGGTGCATATTCTGACTGTAGGCGGCCTGACGTTCCAGGCGGTTGGCCGGCAAAATTGGTGGTGGAATTTTGGCTGGTTGACTCATCGCGGGTGGCCTCCATTCTGTTCAAATATCTGCAACTCGCGCTGTATCAAGCGACTACGTAGCCATAGCCAAAGTGCACCTGCTAAAACCACCACGCCGATGGCAGCCACGGTCAGTGGCGACCAATGAGGCAGAGCCTGACTGGCAATCTCGAACCACTTTGTCGGCGGAGGTGCTACGCTAACGATAGCCTGACTGCCATAGAAGCGATTAGTCATCCGCAAATCATAGGAGACTGGATCACCCTGCCCCTGCGCATGGGATGTTACCGGTACGCTCACCTCAACCGTAAAGCTACGGACAGCCGTCTCGCCAGCGGCCACCGTCACACTTGGCCAAACCAACTGGCTGCTCGCACTCGTTACCTCGAGTCTAGCGCCACCAGGATCAACTACCGTAGCGTATTGAAGTACATCCGATATATCATTCTGAAATGAATATTCCGAGTACTCTCGCGTACCTGGATTACGCGTCGCCAAAGTGTAGCGTAGGCGCTGCCCAGGTCGCACCATTTGACCAGCTGCGTTACTCGGCTTGCCCTGAGCGTCGAGTACCGATAGATTTTCTACTGTTTGAATATGCGTCAGTCGCTGATCGCTATTATTATCTGATGCGTAAACCTGCCCCCGCAGAGGTCTATGCATCAGCCAGGCACCAAAGCCCTGAACGATACATAGACCAATTGCCAACACCATCATACAACCCCGGCGGCGAACCTCCTGGCCTTGGCGCTTACTATAAAAAGCCAACACACTACGCTTCTGTCGACCGAGGCTAACGTCAGTAATTACATCACGAAACAGCATCGTCTACTCATTGTTTACGCGCCGGCTCCGCTGCTCGCAACGTCAACGCACTCGAAACCTCATGATCAACTTCAGCCTTCGGACGACCAAACTTCTGCCGTGAGAGGTCTTTGATGGCCAGCGCTCCAGGGATATCAGGGTCGCCAATCGGCGGGAAGATTGGCTTGAGTGAAAACGGTTTAGTGGGCAAACCATTGGCCATTAGCTTGATTGCGCCCTGCAAATTCGGCATATTCACCAAATCATTGGCGTCGAAGCTAGGCTCAAACTGTTTCTGCAGGAATTCAGCATCCTCCGGCCCGCAGCGATATGAGAAAAGCGTACCAACATTGCCAAAGACTGCCCCCTTAATCTGATCGGTCAGCTGGCCTATGAACTGGTTAGCTACCACCAGGCTCAGTTCATACTTACGAGCCTCCGACAAGATCGTCGCAAATGAATCAGTTGCAAAGTTCTGGAACTCATCGACATAGAGCGTAAACTGCTGCAGCTCTTCCTTTGGCCTACCAGACCGTGCTAGAGCCGCCGCTAAGATCTTAATGACAAACATCATACCGAGTAGCTTAGAGTTCATCTCACCTACCTGCCCCTTAGAAAGGTTCACGATCAGAATCTTACGAGAATCCATGATATCGGTAAAATTAAAGCTCGACTGATGCTGGCCGATAATATTGCGCATTGTCTCATTTGACATAAAGGCACCCCACTTCGACGCAAACCAGCCAAGCATCTCGCTCTTGTCTCGATCTGAAGTTTGGCCCATTTCATTGATCCAGAAGTCCTGTACGGTCACATCGGTCACATGGCGAAACTTAGCCTTCAGAAAATCATCATCCAAGAAAGGCTTAGGAATCTCCAGGAAGGTTGCTCCCTTCGGATCGGACATGACGGTCAGGGCACTATTGCGATACCAGTTCTCAAAGCGTGGCCCAATAATTCCCTGGTGGTCAGGGTCATACAGCTTATAGAGCATAGCGATTGTCTCTTGGATAACAAAGTCCTTTTGCTCCGGGTGAGCCGGATCAAACTCGAGGATATTTAAGCCCAGAGGCATAGACGTATCAGCCGGATTGAAGTACACCACGTCATCCTTACGATGGATCGGTACTTTGGCTAGGACATCCTCAGCCAACTCACCGTGCGGATCAATCAGACATAGCCCCTTACCAAGCGCCATATCCTGGACGATCATATCCTGAAGCATAACCGACTTACCGGTACCAGTCTGCCCAATGATATACATATGACGTGAACGATCCTTGTCAGTTAAACGGACTACCTTCTCTTGGCCACCGTAGAAGTTGCTGCCCAAGACCAAGCCAGCATCCGGCAAGTCAGCCGGCGCTGAGACTTCCTTGATGCCCTTACGCTCCACCTGAGCGGCCGACTCAAGTGTGGCGTCGGGTAAGTGAAAGATCGTAGCTAGCTCGGTCGTATTGAGGACAACTTGGGTTTTTCCAGCTGGGAAAAACCGAAAAATAAAATCTTTAGCCAGATCTTGGACGTTCCGAGCTGGCTGAAAGACCAGGCCATTACTTCCTGGTAAATTAAATTGCGCCAGACCATTCACGGCGTGCTGGATAAGCATCTGACTGCGGTGAATATCACCTGAGCTAGCTACAATCCGAATACAAGCTTCAAAAGCTGGCTGCGAGGCTTTTTCCTCGATGCTCTGAGCTTGCTTCTGATCAATCGAGTCGGCTTGTTTTGTCGGATCCTGGGCCTGTTCCTTACCGTACCAATCCGGATTCTTGATTGGCGCCATAGCGATACTCGAAGCGATGTGAGAAGCGCTGTGCATACGGGCCCGCTGTGGGTTAAGCATATCCTTGGCTCGCTCACGAGCTTGGTCAGGCCAGCGTGGATTAGCCGGTCGGATCAATATCTGAATCCCCATCCCTTCATCGGGCTTCAGTCGAGATAAACCACTCAGAATTCCACTCAGAGGGTCAAAATCTAGTGTTTTATAGCTCTGGATCGGAAAGAAACTATCGGCCGAGAGGCTGAATTCACCGCCCACTACGGTATTAATCTTGCCAGTCTCCGAGAAGAAATTATGGTCAGCTGCCGGTGTAATTTGAATCGTCGGATAGGCAGCCACCAGAGCCTTCTCAACCGAGGCTACGAGATTAACCGGTACTGCCACATAGAAGAAAATTTGCTCTCCTTGAGCCACGATTTCAAAACTCAAATGCCGCTGCGAATACAACCACCGCTTATTTGTACTGAGACCCGAGAGCAAGCTATAGACCCCTTCGGCTCGAGCGATGTTTTCCTTGATCTTCTCGCGCTCATCACGAGCCGCTCCATCATCTACTTCCTGGGGCGGTAGTTTCAGGAGTAATGGAACCATCTTCAAGGAGCGTTCAATATCCTTAGCCCGCTGACGAGATGCGCGCCACCAGAAAAATCCCCCAACCAAGCCGGCTAGTGCGACCAACCAAATAACCAATAGGATAAGAATCATGCCGGCTCACCTCCAGCCAGTTGTCTCGTGACGCTATGTCTTATCAACATCAAGACCAAACTTTTGTTTTAGATAATCACGGCTCAAAGTGGCACTCTGCTGCTCTTCCGTATATGGATCTTGCGCTTGAGTTTCCATGATTGTTTCAGCCTGATTTACCCAGGCATCACTAATGTCGTCAGTATCAGCCACTTGGGCTAGCGACTCAAGTGGCGACGGTGGCGGAGCAATAGGTGGTGGAGTGGTAGCCGATACAACCATCTCCGGCGGGGGAGTCGTCGGTGGCGAATTCTCTGCTGGCGCAGCGGCACTCCGCTCCAGATCAAGCGGTTGACGAGCTTCCGTATTGAAATCAGGCCGTTCAGGGGTATAATTATTCGGCTGCATAGTGCTTATGATTATACGATAGTCACCTCTATAGAACTACTACCTACGCCTGCATTACGTGTGTACCCAGACCGGCGTACCAACGTCGGCCCAATTATATAGAAAGGCCGCGGCGGCATCTGGCAAGTTCACACAACCGTGACTCCCGCCGTAATAATAATCAGATCCACCAAAACTGGATCGCCAACTGGCATCATGTAAGCCATAGCCCGAGTAAAACGGCATCCAATACTTTACGAACACATTATAGTTATATCCATACTGCCGACCGTTCAAGTAGGTATTCGTAGCCTTGTAGTACACCGAGAAGAGCCCGGTGACTGTCGGGAAGCCAGCCCCGGTAGCGCCGCTGGTAATTGGCGTTGAGTAGACAACTTGGCCATTCTCATAGGCCCAAGCTTGCTGGCGTGATAAATTTACTTCGATATACTTCGGTGCATCCAGGGTTGTTGTCCGATACGTCTCAGTTTTAAAAGGAACCGGATTAGTCTGCAAGGTGATGGTCGTCGACTCAGTATCCGCTCTCATACCAGTTAGCGTGGCTTGAACTGCAGTCTCCTGGTCAACCGCCAGGCCATCCTGCCCTTCGCGATCCACGGTCGACTGACCATTCTTGACAGTGACCTTCTTACTGACTGCATGCTGGTTAATCTCATTGGCGAGTGACTGAATATAGCCCCGCACCTCTTGTTCGTTAATGCTCACTGTCAGATTGGTAGCGTGGTTCTCCTTGACCGGATTAACTGCTATCCAGTGCCCAACATCAGCTGCAGTTGGCTTAAAAGTTCGCCCCTCATAGACATACGTTACCTGTCGAGCTAACAGCGTCTGCACTTCCTTGCGAGCATCGGCTGTGTCATTTTCCTGAATCGGCGCATCTACCGGCTCTGGATGTAAACGAAAGGCCTGATCGGTAGCACTTCCTAAAGAACTTGCGATCAGACTGGTTAACTTTTGTGCATCCACCTGAAAACCTGGCTCAGCTGGAACAGTTACAATTGCGCCGTCCCGAACAACAATCCCAGCATTCTTCGGACTGGTGCCGACTGAGTCTACGATCTGACTAGTAAACTTATCCAGCCGCTCTTGATCAATGCGATACGCAAAAGCCAACTGCCCGTCTCGCGGCGCCTGCCACAAGCCGAGCAAGGCGACATTACTCTGACGACCAAGCGAGTACGCCAGATTAACTGTAGCTGGGATGTCGTACTCTGCACCAAGCTGATCATTAGTGGCTTCAAATACCTTGTCTCCGACTGCTACTCGGTAATGACGCGCTAAAGGCATCGATTGCAAGACCCCTTCTGCCTGAGTTCGAGTTAGGCCACCTAAATTCTTACCGGCCACTGACACGCCAGGATAAATGACGCCTTCCACCCAAGCGGCAGCTGCAGCATTCAGAAGTATAAGAGCGATAAACGGCGCAAGTATCAAAAACAACACTCGAGCTGAACGAGTTGGTTTATGACCAGATCGCGACAACCAACTCGGTAAGGCAAAACGATGGCTAGGTGTCTGTCTCATGCTTACATCTTCAGGGCTAAAGCCACTCACTCCATTTGTCTTCAAGCATACTGCAGTTAGTCAACTAACCACAACCTTTTTAAGGTCTATAATTTTGATCAATCAGATTCTTCCAATGGTACCCACTAACTACCGCTTCGCATGTGCAGCGTCGGCGAGCAGGGTCAGTATGAGCCTTACCGTACGATAACTGTGCCGTGGCTCGCTAAGACTTCTTGTAATTGAGTAGTAATTTTATTCAAAGTAAGATTAACTCGCTCTAGCTTTGGTCTATTACCTAGATCAAGAATAAGTCGAAACGTTAATACCCGTCTATTTTCTTTCAGGAGTTTCTCGTCTTGGAATTGGTCTAACCAAGTAACCGACCAGACTGATGACGTAGTCGCAAGCACCTGCTCGATAGTCTGCCACCAAACCGTATCGGGTACTTCAAGGGAGATGTCACGCTCTACCAATTGATAGTCAGGCGTAGACTTAAGGCGCAGATTAGTCGGTCGAGCCAAGAACCACTGCTTGATATCAAGTTCACACCAAGCAACCGGCTTATCAAGGCCAAACTGACGCGCCAATGAAGGTCGAATGTGACCGATCATACCAAGCTCAGTGCCATCTGGGAGGACGATCTGGGCGGCTTGCTGCGGAATAAACACCTGTGACTGACTCAGAGGCTTGTACTCCAGCCGAATATGGTCCTGGACAGCTAAGCGGTGAATCAACGCCTGCAAACGATCCAGGCTCATCAACCCCAGCGTACTAAGACCCAAATGGGTGCGTTCCTGAGGAAGTTCATTATCTCGAGATTCAAAGACCCGAGACACCTCGAATACGGTGGTTTGCGGATCAAGACCAACCGCTTGAGCAGCCCATAAGCGTAAATGGCTGGTCAGGAGTGTAGAGCGCAAATAGGCTTGCTCGGGAGAGCGTGGATTTGCCACCGGCAAGAGTCGGTCGACGTCCAAATGTAATACCTCGGCCTCACGAGCACTGACAAAGCTATAGGATGATATCTCGGTCAAGCCACGCGCCACTAAAGTCTGCCTTAGCTTCATCTGATCCAGGAGTAACGATTGTGCGGTACTCGGCATAGCTGGCTGTTGGGGGAGTCGCGGTGCGAGGTCCTGATAGCCAACTGCCTTACCAACCTCCTCAATGAGATCAATCTCTCGAGTTATATCGGTCCGCCACCATGGCACCTCGACAGCAATCAAGTGATTAAAGCTAGCCACATAGCGACGAGCGCCCAGATAGCCGGGATCATCGAGAAACTCCTCAACATCAGTCTCAATCACACCGCCAACCTCACGCTTCGCCCAGTTCTGGCCCTGACGATGGTACTGACTGGCTTGAATCACCTTACCACCACCGATATAGATGCCATTATGACCAACCGCCAGGGGAGTCTCGAGCCTGTGCTTAGCCTTTTCCCCGGCTTCATTGGTCGTGTAATAATGATCGGTCACAGATTTCTCGATCTTACCCTCGATAAACAAGACATCACCAGGCCTTAGCTGGTTTGAATCTACTGCTTCACCATGATGAAACTGCCCAAGTGCCGTATGCCCAACCTGGATTCCTAACTTTGAGTAAATTCGATCTACCAGATAAGAGCAGTCGAACCCAGTCTCACCATGAGCCCGAAAATTTGCCCCCCAAATATATGGCTTCCCCAGATGAGAGCGCAGTTCCTTAGTGAGTGAGAAATGCTCTACTAGAAAGCCTAACCGAGTCAGATGAGTAACGATCTGCTTCTCATCGATACTCGTCCCCAATATTCGTTCAGCCCGCCGGACTCGCAGACCCAAAAATCGTCGCCATGGCCAGGTATATAGTTGGTCGCATGGCTCAGTAACGATTTCAGCTGCACAAATTTCTTCAAGAAGTTGCAAGAGCCGATCAAATGCCAACCTGGGCAAGGGGAGTGGTAGTCCCCGTTCAAATCGAGCCGAAGCCTCAGTACGCAAACCATGGCGCAAGCTACTACGCCGAGTCGTAGTTTTATCCCAATGAGCAGCCTCCAGGATAATCTCTGTTGTCCTCGAGTCAATTTCAGACTCAGCACCGCCCATGACACCAGCTAAACCAATCGGACCACGAGTGTCGGCCACGACCACGTCATCGACCGATAGCACCAGTTCTTTGCCGCTAATCGTAGTCAACTTCTCACCAGCCTGAGCTGGGCGAACTGCCAGGGGAGTCGCCAACTTCTGAACGTCATAGGCATGCGACGGTTGGCCAGTTTCTAGCATAACAAAGTTCGTAATATCGACCACTGGGCTGTGACTGACAAATCCATTGGCCTCTAAGTTATCCACAATCCATGTTGGTGTTTCTACATCGTTCCTGACTCGCAAATGAGCACTCACAAACCGCCGACAGACTTCTCTAGCCTTGACATCTACTACTTCTGTGTCTTGATAGTCATATTCCCTGGTTTGACGTCCGATATAAGCTTGATCCGGCTCATCGAACGCAGCTAATTCACGAGCTACCCCTACCCCACTCAAATAATCCCAACGATTGGCCGGGGTCTTAATGTCTAAGACATCACCAGAAGGCATAATGTCGCACAATGATGCTCCGAGCGGGTCGGTGAGGTGAGTGAGATCAAGGATGCCACTATGATCATCGCTCAAACCGAGCTCACGACCACTAGCTAACATGCCATGGCTGACTTGACCGCGGATCGTACCTGTCTCAATAAGCGTGTCGTCTGGCAGCCGAGCGCCGGACTGCACTAATGCCACCCGCATGCCGACCACAACATTTGGAGCGCCGCAGACCACTTCAACCGTCGCAGAACCAGTCTCAACACTTACCAGGCGCAAACGATCAGCATTCGGATGAGCCGCCACGGCTTTGATTTGTACCAAGATAATCTTCGGGTCAAAGACCGGTCCAGACAATATATCTTCTACTTCAATCTCCGTCTGCCCGAGCAGCTCGACAATCCTTTCGGTCGACCGCGGTACTCGCAAGTATCTATTCACAGTTGCAATAGCGAGCTTCATGACTCAAGGCCCTCCAGTAAATTTGGGCGCCATAATGTACGTAAGTCTTTGAGTCCGTATTTCACCACCGCAATCCGATCTGGCCCGAAACCAAAAGCAAAGCCACTCCAACGCTCTGGGTCAATCTTACAGCGCCGCAAGACATCGGGGTGCACCATGCCAGCTCCGCAGATCTCGAGCCACTCGTTGTCATACCACACGTCTACCTCAAAAGAAGGCTCGGTGTATGGGAAGTAGCTCGGACGCAAGCGAACTTTAACCGACTCACCAAGTAAGCCCTGCATCACGTGCAGCAGTGTCCCCTTCAGGTCGGCTACGCTAATCGCCTCGCCCACAACCAGACCTTCAACCTGATAGAAACTCCAGGAGTGAGTACGATCTTCGTTCTCGTTTCGATACACCTTACCAGGAGCAATAATCTGAAACGGTGGCTGATGTTCCTCCATGTACCGAATCTGAACCGAGGAAGTATGAGTACGCGGCACGAGACTCTGGTCGTCTCGAGACGCCTTAATGTAAAAGGTATCTTGCATTTCACGAGCGGGATGATCAGCTGGCATGTTCAATGCCTCGAAGTTATACCAGTCAGTCTCGACCTCTGGGCCATCAACCACCGCATAGCCAAGTCGCAAGAAGATATCATAGATCTCCTGCATGACTGCTTGGGTGGGATGTGGGTGACCATCCCCCATGGCTGCCTGGATTGGAATTGAGAGATCAATGGACGGCTCTTGATCCTCAGCCCGCCGAAGAATCGCCTGAGACTGATGCTGAAGAGCCCTACCGATATCTACTTTCAATTGATTGGCTTCACGACCAATGAGCTGTCGCCCCTCACCTGTCAGCTGCGCGACCTGCTTCAAGACATGGCTTAACAGACTCTTCTTGCCAAGCAAGCGAGATTTTACAAGCTGAAGATCATTTTCAGATTGGCAGGCTGCAATCTCCTGCGTATAGGTTTGTTTAAGCTCCTGCAAGCTATCGGATAAATTTGTCATACGTTATACACGAGTTTTTCTTGTTCGAAAGTATAGTTCAATTATAGCAATTGTCATCAGAAAGAGCAGCACATCCCCCAGATTCAATGTGCGAAGACTCTGCATGGCCAACATTACCGTCAAGAAGAGTGCCACAATACAGCTTGTACGCCAGATACCTCGAAACGTTTCGAGCTTCTGATCAGCCATTATTTTCTTAGAGCGCCAACCATAGCGGACCAAGCTCAAAGCAGTAGTTAAGCCCACAAATAAGGATAAAAACCAGATAGTAACGCCAAATGCCCCAATATCACGAGGCGCAGTGGCGATGAAAAGAAATAGCAATACCGACCAAGACAAGAGCCCCAGACAGAGGTTCAATGAGATTAATAAGGTTAAGCGATTTGTCTCCTGTAAGCGCATAGCTTTGATTATCTCATGTTTTGCGATCAAGCGTCGCCCACTCTCAAACTGAATACAATTCATTTTTTATTGAGTACTATATTTATGAACCATATAAACTGCCTCCTACTGAACACTTTAAATATTCAATACGTTGGGTAATAAAAATGTTCACTACACAATAAATAGCTGTGGAGCCAACGGCCAAAAATAATAATGTAAGCGCACTAAGTACAACAAAAAACACCATGCTGGCTACATGGTGTGTCGGAATACGGTGTAAATAAAAAATGGTTACGGGGCAGCAACATCTGCCCTGTAAGATAAGAATCTATGTAGCACGTGCTGCCCCGGAGTGGTTTTACTAGGTTTAACCCTAATAGAACCGGGTGTTGAGGCCTCGCTTATCTCAAAGGTACGTTTGTTTGTCTAGTGGAGATGGGCGTGGCCGACTTCCCTACCATCCTTACGGTAAGATGACGTTTTCTTGATGGTTCGGAGACTAACGGGATTTCAAGAAAGCAATATCTTCCTGCGGGGATGGAGCTCCCTGGTAGTTTTTTTGTACCAGGAAAACCCTAGAACAGTAGGGGAAGTCCGACCCGAGACAAGGGGGGTGTCATCAGGTCGGAGTTGCCCTACTGTTCGCTTGGCAAATGCAAGCTATCATAAGTCCCAATAGTTGCGTGGAAGGGACGGGAAGTTTTGTTTTTGTTTTGATTTGAATGAACTAGATTGATACTATTCTAGCAAACCGGTTATGCTTTGTCAAGAATTAGACTGCTTTTTCTTCATTCTAACCTGTAAAATAAAGGTGTAGTTTCTACAACAAGCCAATTGCTTGTCGGATCAACTCGAGCTTTTGTTGAGCGATAGGTTGTGCATATTGCCTACCCTGCTCCAAAACTGCCTTCAGGCCTGCTTCGTCAGTACGCAATTGACGGAACTTCTCCTGCAATGGCAAGAGATTTATAACCAACACATCAGCCACACGTTGTTTAAGCTGGCCGTAACCTGATCCAGAGAGACCGTTCGCTACCTCCTCTACCGACTGACCCTCAAAAGCCGCTATGATCTCCAAGAGGTTAGCTACGCCTGGCTGAGCTGTCCGATCATATCGAACCTGGTTCAAGGAGTCAGTTACCGAGCGCTGTACCTTACGACGGATCGTCGCTTCATCGTCAAGTAAATACAGACAACCTTCGCCGGCCTCGCTCTTGCTCATCTTACGGGCTGGGTCATCAAGCATCATAACGCGCGCAGCTACAGATGGGTTAGTAAACTTAGGTAGCCGCAAGAGCTGTCCATAGAGATTATTAAACCGCGTAGCAATATCTCGCGTCAGCTCAACATGCTGGGTTTGATCCTCGCCGACAGGCACTTCCTGGGCATCGTAGAGCAAGATATCGGCTGCCATGAGGACTGGATAATCAAATAACCCTACCAACTGGCCTTCAGCACTGCCTTTCTGTGCCTTATCCTTGTACTGAGTCATACGGCTTAGCTCGCCCATAGTTGTGTAGTTATTTAAAATCCAAGCCAACTCACTGTGCTCGGCGATATTTGATTGGATGAAGATTGGATTCTGAGCCGGATCAATTCCCATGGCCAAGAGCCAAGCTGCCAGGTCAAGTGTATTGCTGCGTAACGCCTCCGGGTCAAGTCGGGCGTTCAGGGCGTGCAGATCAGCTATAAAGAAAAACACTTCACTGTCGGGCCCCTGATACTGTGCCCAATTCTTCATGGCGCCCAGGTAGCTGCCGAGATGCACATCGCCAGTTGGCTTGATACCCGAGAGGATTCGTTTTTTGTGAGATTGAACTGCAGTCATATCTCCCCTAGTGTACACATTCCAGCTCATAACAGAAAGCTTTGCTAGTTTCTGTTAATTACTCCATATCAGGTCTATCAAGGACTAGAGGCTCAACGCTTGGTGTCTTATCTGATATCTTAGCAACATCAGCATCTACCTTACGAAACTCCTTGTAGGCGTTATTGTAATGATTAACGCTCACCCCAAGCGAGTTACCCAACTTCTGTATGTACGCTTCATAGGCGCCAATATGTCGACCAAGCATACCAACTCGCTTCTGAATCTCGAGGGCCTGCTCCTCTATCTGCAACGATCGAAGCCCCTGCATAACAGTCTGTAAATAAGCCATCAAAGATGTCGGACTAACAATAATGACATGCTTGTCTCGGAAGGCATACTCGATCAGATCGCGCGAGGCCGTCTTGGTGGCACCGACCTTGTTAACCAATAAATCATAGTAGATCGCTTCAGACGGGATGAACATAAAAGCAAAGTCCATTGTTCCCTGATCAGGGCGAATGTATTTAGCCGTCTCATCGATACGATTCTTGAGATCCTGCTTGAATTGTCGAACATAATTCTCACGCTCCGGTCCATCGACCTGCTCAATGAGACGATTATAGTTCTCTAGGCTGAATTTCGAATCAACCGGCAGCAGCTTACCTTTATCGAGAATGATCACAGCATCTACGATATCGCCGTCTTTAAAGGCATACTGGAGTTGGAATTGCTTGGGCGGGAGAACATTATCCAAGACTTGTGCTAGATAGTACTCCCCCAAGACTCCACGTTGCTTGGGGTTCTGTAAGACATTCTGCAAGGTACGCAGCTCCGATGTAATATCAACAACTCTTCGATTGGTTTCATCGAGCTTGGTCAAGCGCTCGGTAACATCTTTGATGATCGTAGCCGACTGCTTCATCTGCTCATGAACGTTTTGCTGCATAGCATTATTGTTACGATCCAACCGCTCACCAATCTGCACGTGAGTTTGCTGGAGAAGCTGCTGCATCCCCTGTAAGTCCTGCTTAAAAAGCTGCAAAGAAGTCTGATCAAGCCCCGCCTCAGCTGGCTTACTGAGAGTCTGCTGGCGCACCAGCAAAACAATCACCACCAGCAAACCAAGCAAAACACATCCCAAAAGAATCATAATTAGCATATAAGCAGTATAACAAACCTGACAGCTCTACACAGGTCATAAGCAGTATCGGTATTATGGATACATTCTGTGTTTCCGCAAGATATCAACCCAATGTTCTTTCAGCCAACGACGCTGCTTAAGGTACAGATCGACCTGGCCGCGCTCGGCAAACTCACGTCGAATCACACCTCCGCTATGTGGATGAGCATGCTTCTGCTCGAGTGGCGAATGAAAGCCATGGGCATAATGAGTCATCTCGTGAAAAACCGTGGCCACTATCACAAACTCAGGCACTTCTAGATCTTGAAATAGTCGATTAACTCGAATGATGCTAGTCTGCATATCAAGTGGATCCAGTGAGATCGAGCCAAGACGACGCTTAGCCCGACGAGCCCAGAGAATCCGTACATCATTCTGCTGCTCAACGTCTGGAAAATAACGATACCAAATATCGGCCAGCAGACTCTCAAGCCACTCTTGATCACGATAGCTCACAAAACTAGTCATAAATCTTCGATCTCTAGATTAGTAAAGTAACCCTGTTTGGGAAACTGGTTGGCTCGGATGCCGGCCACGATCTTAGAGAGCTTATCAAGTGTCTTTTCGTTGTCTATTTTACTACGTTTTGCCAAGACGCCAGTATTCACAAACTGTAGGCTCACCAGCGTAACTGGTTGCTCACGCAAGCGCTGCATAGCCAGAGCATAGATAAACAATGGCAGATTATCTCGCACCCGTTCATCGGCCCGACGCTGACTAGCTACGGCCGATGTTTTGAAGTCCCGTATTTCCAAACCGTGCCCATCTTCTAGCAGAAGATCAACTCGACCACGAATGCGTAATTTTATATTCTCGAGCTTGATATCAAACGGCTCTTCGACTGCCACTACTGGTAACTTTTGAGCTCGAAACTCCTCCCAGAGTCGGTGCAATGTCGCCTCTCCGCTTTCAAAACGTTCCTGCTGATGACGCTCCGACGCAAAGCCTTGGTTACGCCACAAGTGTCGGAAGACCGCCAGTACATCGTCAAGCTGAGCTAATCGACCAGCCAATTGCTCCTCAAAAAAATACTGGAGTGCACCATGAATGGCTGTTCCATAAATTAGCTGATGAGTGGTTGGTTGCGGGAACTGTAAGACGTTATGAACGTAGAAGCGATACGGATCGGCCTGGTAGTCGGCTAATTGATTTGGCGACAGAGTGAGCCAACCATCTTCGGATTCCGGATAGCTCAGTAGTGTCGACTGCATTTGAGTAGGAGCAAAGTTCTCAATAGCAATTGGATGACCGGTAGTAAGTTGTTGTACCTTGTGGTTTTCATGGGCGAAAGCTTCAAGCAAAAATCGAGATGGCTTCACGGTACGCTTACCGCCGTGATCTTGTGAATAAAAGATCGTCAGCCACCGCTTAGCACGAGTAAAGCCGACATAGCACAGTCGTCGTTCTTCTTGAATATGCTCCTGTGTCAGAAGTTTTGGCTCGTAATGTAATATTTGTTGTGGTAAATACATCATTTCTGACTTACGACGGCTCGGAAAAGTCCCTTCTGTCATGTCAAAGATACAGACTGCACTAAACTCCAGTCCCTTGGAACGATGAATAGTCAAAACCTCCACTCCCTCTCGGCTCTCAACCTCATCAGGTTCAGCTAAAATCGCCAGTTCATACATATCTTGAATGTGTGACCACACCGCTGCCGTATCACGCAGGCCATCGAGCATTTCAAGCTCACCAATCAACCGAAAGAAACGGGCTAGGTCCTGCACATCGCGAGCGGCTTCGGGCTCGGTTTGCGACCGTTCAACTAGGCCATCTAGATACGAGTCACTGGTTACAAACTGATACAATACCTCTCCCGCTGAGTGTTCCTTGCTAAGACGTCGATACCCCTCAAGGGCAGTAAGATGATTAACAATGCTGTTCGATACACCATCAGGCTGCGATTCTATGAATTCAGCCAAGCTTTGGTGCGTCCGGCGAGCTGCGGCCGAAAGCTGCATCACCTCATTGGCCTCAAGGGCTAATTTTGGCGCCATCAAGTACCGATAGAGAGCAGCTGAGTCTTGTGGGTCATGCAAGACTCGCAAGAAATCAATCGCTTGTCGCACTACTGGTCGATGCAGAAGGCGAGCAGCTGGCTGAGTACCTACGGCTACACCCTGCTGCTCGAGTGCTCGAGTCACGAGGCTAACTTGTTTGTTGTTACGGGTTAAGACTGCGATATCCTGCACTGATAAGCCCTCATTCAAATGATGCTTAACCTGCTCGACTACCGCCCGGAGCTCTTGGGGTATATCAGGCAAAATTCGCACCTCTGGCTCAACACCGCGGCTTTGAGCATGGAGATGTTTATCAATACCTAGCTTTACCTCTAGTCGCTGCGGGTTGTTATGCTGGATCAGACTATAGCTAAGATCAATGATCTGCTGTGTAGAGCGATAGTTCTCGAGTAGTACAATAATCTCTGCCTTAGGAAACTGAACTTGAAAATCCAAGATATTCTGTAGCTCTGCGCCACGAAATCGATATATAGCCTGGTCGTCATCACCAACCACCATAAGGTTCTGAGTACTCGAATCAACCAGCCGGTAAAGCAGTTTAGCCTGGATAGTATTAGTATCCTGGAACTCATCGACCAGAATATAGCGATATCGTTCCTGCACAATCTTCCGAACATGCGGAACGGTATCTAGAAGCTGATAGGTCAACATCAACTGATCGCCAAAGTCGATAAACCCAGCTTGAGTCTTCGCCTCCTCATAGGCTGCATAAATCTGCGCAAGTTCTGCGTACTGATCTGGGTCGATGAAATCTAAAGCTGCTTGCTCGTGAATTTTTTTAGAAAATTTTGTAAATTCTACAACACTTATACCTTCATCTTTCAAGCGAGAAATATACTGGAGAATTTGTGATATATATTGATGTGGATGATGAGCTGGCCGTAGCACCACCAGATCACTAAGAGACTCCAACGTCGCCCGCATGAGGGCGTGCTGCTGAAGTGGGGTCGCTAAACGAGCCTGCGGAGGCAATCCAGCCTCTAAGGCAAACTCCTGCAAGAGGGCTGAGCCAAGGGCATGGAACGTCATGATCTGTGTTTCGACATAGCCATATGGAAGTAGCTGATCAACCCGCTCCTCCATTTCACCGGCCGCCTTGTCGGTGAAAGTTAGGGCTAGAATCTGTTCCGATTGGGCTCGATCACTCTGAATAAGGTGCGCGATACGAGTCGTAATTACCTTCGTTTTACCTGTACCTGCCCCTGCCAGGACAAGAGCCGGGCCCGCATCGTGAGTAACAGCCCTTAACTGAGCCTCATTCAGACTTGCCAGAAGACCATCTGCACGAGCTACTCGTGACTTTGCCATCTCACATCCTCTCAAGTGGAGTGATGCCGAGAAGCTTCAAAGTACCGGCTAGAGCAACTCCCAAGCGATCGACGATAATCAAACGAGCCTGCTGTTCTTCAGGTGATGCCTGCAAGATATTGTGTCGTTCATACCAGTCATGGAATTCGCCCGCCACAGCGATGAGGGCATGCAAGATTGGATGAATCTCTTGTGTAGTAATTGTTGTGGTAATTTTATCATCAAGCTGAGTAATTGATCTGATCAAACGACGCTCATCTATGCCGAACTGGTCAGGCGAGAGCACCTGTTTACGCAAGGCTTCACGAGATACATCGGCTTTCGCCAAGACCGATTGAGTACGTACGTAGGCGTACATAACGTAATAGAGCGGATTGTGCTTATTCTGCTGTGCTAAGAGATCAAGATCAAGATCGAAGTGCGAATTTGTATCCCGCATAGCAAAGAAAAAACGAGCTGTCTCTGGCGGAACTTGATCGAGAAAATCATCGAGCACGATGTAATTACCACGACGTTTACTCATTTTGAACTCTTGACCATCTCGAATGAGTCGCACCGTCTGTGTCCACAGCGGGATAAACCCAGGCACTCCTAGAAAATCCAAAGCAGCTACCAAGCGCTGCTCCTGTCCATGATGATCTGGCCCAACAATTGTTATAGCGATATCAAACCCGCGGTCAGTTAATTTACCGACCTGATACGAAATATCCTTCAAGAAATACGTCTCTTGATTATCTGTTGAGCGTACCAATACTTCATCCTTATCTAGGCCGATCGCGGACCCACTCAACCAAGTCGCGCCCTCACGCTCAACAACGCCACCTCGATCACTCAAGGCCTTGATGATTGCCTGGTTATCAAGGCTGGTCTCTGGTGTGACCACATCATGATGGATACCTAGGCGCTGCAGCGTTGGCTGAATAAGTTGAGTAAAAATTACTCGTTGCGCAGTGTCTCCTATGATTTGAGGGTCGGCTGCCACGAGGTTCTCGGCTGATCCATACTCCTGACTCAAATCAGCGGCCAGTTTATCAATATATGATCCACGATATAGTTCTACCGATTCAGCTTCCGAGAAATCCTTACCAGCAGCTTGCTGAATGGCTCGCCCCAGCTGAGAAATCTGATTGCCACCATCATTTAGATAATACTCTCGGGTCACCTCATAGTCTTGCGAGTCATAAACCCGGGCCAAGATATCACCATAGAAACCACCCCAGGCATTAACCAATACCAATGGGCCGGTTGGATTGGCTGAGATAAACTCAATATTGACCCGCTTGCCTCGCCCGCGCTGACTGGAGTAAAACGTCTCTGTTAGCTCCGATAACTGACTGGACCAAAAGCCACTACTCAAACGAATATTGAGGAAACCCGGTGGTGCGGCTTCAGCCGAGACCACCAATTCAGTAGCTTGAAGGTGGTCGGCGAGTGTTTGGGAAATCTCCATTGGAGAACGATGTAATTTTTTGGCTTGTGTGAGACCAAGGTTACTCGCGAAGTCTCCAAACTCAATGTCGCAAAATGATATCGACCCGGCGACAGCTGTTAGATCAATATCTAATCCAGTCGATGTTACGGCCGACTGCAAGGCCTCAGTAATTTGTTGATGAATAGATGTAAACATACATGCCCTATTATAATGTGGCAATACCTCGCTTGACCAGGTTATTACTCCTAAAAGGCGGTATAATGTGCATTATGAAAGTTCTCGCCCTCAATCGTCGCGCCAAACACGACTACAGCCTACTACAGCACTACACTGCCGGATTGGTTTTGGCTGGCCACGAAGTCAAGAGCGTAAAAGCCGGGCAAATTAGCCTCAAGGGTAGTTTTGTCCACCTTAATCAAGGAGAAGCCTTCCTGGTAAACGCCCATATCCGGCAATATAGTCACGCCCGTAACCTAGCCAGCTATGAGCCGACTCGACCACGAAAACTACTCTTACAACGCAAAGAACTTGAGCAACTCCAAGAGGCTAAACATGCACAAGGACTAACCATCGTGCCAACAGCCGTTGGTGTCCAACGCGGCTTGGTTAAGCTAGAGATCGCCCTTGGTCGAGGCAAGAAACGCTATGACAAACGCCAAGCTGCCCGCGAAGCCACCATGAAGCGTGAGGCTCAACTCGAAGCTAAACGACTATAAAATACATAGATATCATGCTTTAACATAATTAATATGTAAATAACCATAAGCAGTTTGACACCTAGTTCATAATCTCGATATGATACAGATATCATTTAGAATAGGTAGATTTTATTCATGAACCCCTCCCTTCAAGCCACTGCTCGAGCCCTGATGGCAACCAATAAAGGCCTGCTGGCGGCCGATGAAAGCACCAAGAGCGCCACCAAGCGTTTTGATGCCCTCCATATCGCCTGCACCGAAGAAAGCCGTCGTGACTACCGAGAGATGCTAATCACTACCCCTGGTATAGAGGAGTACCTTTCAGGTGTCATCTTTTATGACGAGACTATCCGACAGAGTACTCGCGACGGTCAGACTTTTTCGGCCTACTTACAAAGCAAGGGTATTATTCCCGGGATTAAGGTAGATAAGGGGCTAGTGTCTCTGGATAATTTCCCGGAAGAAACCGTCACTGAGGGTCTAGATGGTCTAGCCAAACGCTTGCAGGAATACGCCAAGCTTGGTGCCGGCTTTGCTAAATGGCGAGCAGCTTTCAAGATAGCTCCTGGTTTGCCTACCAAGGGGGCCCTCCACGCCAACCTACACACCATGGCTCGATATGCCGCTATCTGCCAAACCAATGGCATTGTGCCAATCGTTGAACCAGAAGTCATGTATGATGGTGACCACACACTTGAGCAAGCCGCCGAAGCTACCTCTGATGCTATTAGTCTCTTGATAGACATGCTGCAAGCCTACCGAGTTGACCTGAGTGGTACCATTCTAAAAACCAGTATGGTTCTGGCCGGCAAAGCCAACGCCACAACTACCCCTCCAGATCAGGTTGCTCAGGCCACCCTCAAAGTACTAAGCTCCACCGTACCCAAAACAATGGCTGGTGTCGTTTTTCTATCAGGCGGTCAAAAGCCCGACCAGGCCCGTGACAACCTCCAAGCCATTGGCGCCTCCGGTGAGCAACCCTGGCCCGTTACCTACTCTTTCTCGCGGGCCGTCCAAGACCCAGCCTTGCAGGCTTGGGCTGGAAAATCCGAAAACGTTGAAGCGGCTCAAGAAATTTACCTCGACCTTACACGAAATGTTTCATTGGCTAGGCACGGTGCGTTCACTGACGCATCCGCAAATAGCATACAGACAGACTTCGTTAGTGCCACGCAAGACAGCTAGGTAAATCCATAGTTTCAAAAAAGTTGTGGTTATCCACAACTTTTTTGTTGACAGGAGGTATTGCAGACCTATATTATCAGTATGTGCTGCTGCACACATATATTACTCAAAAACAAACACAGAACATAAACCACCAGGTTAGGAAGGTCCCCACAACCCAACTAACCTGGTTTTTTTATAGGCACTTTTTCACACCCGCCAGTCAGTCGATGAAACTTGTGCATATAAAAACCACCGCCCTATTCTCAATCCCCGTACCGCAAGATCCACAAGCGAGTGGCTCATAAACCGCCCAAACTTAGGCATGGTGCTCATGGCTACTGCCCGAGCTGACATACCAGAGCCTAGCAAGGTCGTTAATACACCTTGCATCCCAGTATGTAAGTACTCTGTGGCAAAGCTCATCTATGTCGCACAATTATTACACCTGGACTTTATCTGACGCAAACTATAGAGTTAAGGCTAAAGCAAATTAAACAAAAACTGTTGACTCGAACATATGGCCTCTCAGTCTCCATCCTCACCCACCAACCGTGCCCATCACAGCCTACTCTCCATCCTGTTGGCTGCCTGCATGCTCTTTGTTGGGCTAGCCGGAATGCATACCATCCTCCCGCCCGGCCAACCTAGCCCGAGTCTGGACCAACCTCGACCCGAACCTGTGCCAATACCGCGAAGTTCATCTCCCCTACAACCAGCACCTCTACACAATCCTACCGAGCCACCAGCGGGTTATCCTGATTCACAGCACCACGCCTACCCTTTGTCTACATTACCCCAACTAAATGAGAGGCTTGTTCGATTTACCTCCCAAGCAGCTCGTGACAACTTCTTATCAAGAAATAATCTTGCTCTCACAGATCTCATACCTCTTCCGGAACTGAACGCTTATCGCATCCTAGTTTCCGATATTACGGATACGCCAGGCACGTCATTTTATACTAACCATGCTTATCAAGCCTCACTCACGCCTACTGACACGCTATATAGTAGCCATCAAGCCACATATCTAAATCAGATAAACCTACCGGCTGGCTGGGACAACCAGACAAGCAACCAAGACCTCATCACTGCTGTACTTGATACTGGTTTCGGTCTTAATCACCAAGAACTCAGTAATCAATGGGTATACAACTCCGGCGAGTCTGGAGCTACTAGTAGCGAAGGCTCTGCGCCAAATTGTACGAGCCGCAGTCTCGCTCTTAATAAATCATGCAATAATCTTGATGATGACAACAATGGCGTTATCGATGATTCACTCGGCTATGATTTTATAAATAATAGCCCGAATGTTCAGGCCGGCAAGACAAGTCCCGCGAGCTCAGGAGTAAGCCACGGCACCATGACCAGTGGCATCATCGGTGCCCAAGGCAACAATGCCCGGGGCACTACGGGTGTCATCTGGAATAGTAAGCTTCTGCCTGTGGCCGTGCTTGATGATAGTGGCAATGGTTCAACCGTATCAGTCGCCCTCGGCATCAATTATGCAGTCCATCAGGGAGCAAAGATCATCAGCCTCAGCCTAGGTGGCTCCGAGCCCGACTCCATACTCGAAGAGCAGATCAATTACGCACTCAACCAAGGAGTCGTGATAGTCGCAGCGGCCGGTAATAACGGCTGTGACTGCCTGAGCTATCCAGCCCGATACGGTGGTGTTATTTCGGTTGGCTCCGTAAATTCCAATAACGTTAAATCTGGGTTCTCAAACTATGGCAACCGGCTTGATATCATGGCGCCCGGCACAAATATCTGTTCTACGGCTTGGTCCGCCAGCAACCAAACATCTAACTATGCCTGTGGCGATGGCACGTCATTTTCAGCGCCACTTGTGAGTGGCGTAGTTGGCCTCTTGCTCGCTCAAAACCCTTCTCTCACGCCTTCTCAGGTCCGTGCAGCTCTCATTAATTCAGCTAAGAAGCTAGGTGCTATGAACGGAGCAAACTGGGTCAGTCAGTACGGCTATGGACTAGTTGATACTACTGCCGCCTTAGCGGCAATCTCGCTTCCAAGCCCGACCGGATCGGTCGTGAATACCCATTCGATTCTCCTATCTCAACCACAGAGCGGTGTACTTGCCTACTTGAGTGACAATCTCAACTCTACCTGCGCCAGCGTGGCGACCAACGCTCTGTGCCGTGTCCGCGCCATCCAGACTACCACCAATCAAGCGGTCGAGCTCTCGCAGAATGAAAGCCCTGACGGCCAAACCAACCTCTACTGGCAAGCTGGTAATAAGGGGCTTTCGAGCGGTCAGTGGCTCATTCAGGTTTACGCCCTAGCCGATGGCATTTCGAGCATGAAGCGGCAAGAATTACTGACGGTCGCTCCGTAGCTCCCTTAGTCGAACTTCGGACCAAACACCCGCTCCAGTGAATTAAAGATAATCGTCAAGACACTGTCGGTGCCGCGCACAAAGATAGCGGTTTTGCTTGAGTCTTGGGCTTGGTTGGCGGCCTCATCATTAATATAGGAGCGAGCGTCTTCAACTGAGGACCGCTAAGCCACCAGACCTACCGACCACACAGTGCGCTTGGCATGCTGACGCCGTTAGAGTAGTTACTTCGATACCAGGATTTGAGGATGCTGCGGTTGACCTAGGTGTCCGATATGTTTAGGAGTTGGATCATCTGAAGTTAGACAAGATACCTGTGATTTTTACTACCTCAGGCCGCCGTAGCTATTTACAACAAAATTAGTCACTCTCAATCTCGCCCGTGGCACAACCGCGATAACCAAGCCGCCCATTAACAAACCTGCTACCACATACAAGGCAAGCTGCTGCCATTTTCTAACCACCAGACTAACTGCACCACCGATTACTAGCGAGACAGCCGGATAGACTGGCAGAATGTACCAATCAAGCTTAGTCTGCACGACAATGCTGTAAAACAAAAAACAAACTACTGCAAATATAAGAAATATCCTTAGCTTATATCTCTGATTCGAATTTTGTCGCTTACCGATTACAGCCAACGATATTACAAAAGCCAATATCCATGGTAAATAAGTTTTTAGTAATAGCCAGACATAGAAGAGCGGGCCACCAGTATGGCCCTCAATTGCAGTTATGCTTCGCGAGAGCACATGGTAGCCTATGTAGCTGCTAATGAAAGAATTACCATGTGCCACATATGAGTAGACATGCCACGGCAATATTAATAGTAGGCTCAGCAATAAAGAATAGAAGAATAGAAGAAGTGTTTATTCCTGAGAGTAGTCTGCAGTATTTTTTTGTCGGTAATCAGCCAGATCAATATCGTTATTGGCAGTAACAAGCTGGCGGCGCCTTTTGTCATAAAGGCTCCTGCAAAAGCGATGCCTACGCCATACCAGGACGTTTTATATCTCCTCGCAAGGAGGGATGCCCACAAGCCAAGATACACAAAAAAAGTCAGTAATACATCCAGTGATCCTTGTCTAGATCGGAATATAATCGCCGGGGTCAGTAAAACTGCTAGCGCCGCAACGAATCCGGCTCTGCGATTAAAAATATCTTTTGCAATAAAGTAGGTAAGAACAATAAGGCTAATGCCGGCCAGGGCGGAGGTAAGCCTTACTGATACAGTATTATAGCCAAATAAACTTGAAAGGCCTTTGCTCGACCACATGTATAACGGTGGCTTCTCAAACCATAGACTGCCCGCAAAGAACTGGTTCAACAAGTCACCTCGAGAGATCATATTCTTGGTTATATCAGCGTAAATACCCTCGTCAAAGAAAATAAGTGGTTTGGCGCCCAGTCTGTAGAGTATCAGAAACCCACTTACGATGAGCAGTATAGCCAACCCCAGGATATCTTTTATGTTTTGGCGAGTGATATCAATCATCTTGGCCAAGACATTTTTTACGGTCATCATTGACACATCATATCATTTGTTCAGTCGTGATCACCCTAGGTTTCCAAAAAAAACAAAAAGACCAGACATCCTGAAGAGACTGGTCTTCTTATGGTGGA
>CAZHSY010000006.1:37288-63209 GCA_964535385.1 uncultured Candidatus Saccharibacteria bacterium | reverse complement strand
GTTGCGGGCGAAGGTATTACTGCAAGTTGGGCTGGTTATTGTAGTATCTAGTTTGGGTATGACGTTAGTCGTACATCAGGGCCAGGCAGCTCATTCCACAGATCTTGATCTGAATATTACCCATCTGGAGTGCACTCTTGATGAGACGTACAGTAGTAGTCAGCCGCAGTATAGTTTGAACCCTTCGGAATGCGAGCAACTACCCGTAAACGCTTCTATTGCGCCAGGTGTGGCCAAGAGTAATGATCCAGCCTTGTCGGGCGACCAGGTAGCTTCCGGAGATGAGGGTCGCGAAGTCGAAGGTAGCACGGTTTTGGCTAACAGTGTCTTTAAGGAATTAGCTCAAATCCTTGGCATTGACGTGACTACGCATCATGGCGACGGACAGACCTACGTGACTATTGGCCTTTTTGTCCTCGCTTGTACATTATTAACTACCTACTTGCTACTACATCACCACAAGCCAGGCAAGGAAAGCTAAACGATTCGCCGGCGCATAACAATGATGTATGCGCTGCAGACCAAGAGTATTAGTAGGCCGCCAACCAGAATGACAAATTTTGGTGCTAGCTTATTTAAGCGAGAGTCATTGTAGGGTTGAGCTGCTGAATAGGTGAGCTGCCACTTTCGGCCGGCAACTTCTAAGGTTGTTTTTCTGTAAAGTTGTCGAAAATCTTTTTGATTTGAGCTCGTATAGAGACTAATTGGTTGTTGGGGGTCGGTAATATCGGCGATATCGACTTGGATATTCTTATTGTTGTATTGGGCTATGGCTTTACCGAAGTCATTTGCTCGGAATGAAGCTGCGACATAGCCTTGCACCGATTGGTCGGCCTTGAAGACTGGCAGGGCAATGAAGAAGCCATAGTGACCGGTGTTGAATTTAAACGGCTGACTGGCGGCTGGTTTACCTGAAGCAGTTGCTGCATCGTAAACGGCCTTTCGATAATCAGAGAAGCCATCAAAGCCAAAGGACGAGGAGATATCATTGCTACTGAAGATGAGGGTGACAATTCCGTAAATGTCTTTTTGGGATGAGCGCTGGATGGTAAAGTTTTTTCCGAAGAATGGTTCCTGACGCATCTGCCTCTCTAGCGTATCCACATCCTTAGAGGCGACTGGTTTGATGAAATAGACTGTACTGACTCCTTTATACCGATCCGAGAAAGCCTGTGACTTATAAAAGTCTTGCCATTCAGTCTGGGTGACTACCTCGCTACTAGTGATGAGGCCACGCCCGGCATACAGTAGGGTATTATAATTCTCTATTTCGCGAACAATCCCATTGGTAATTTCACTAGTATCAGATTCAAAATATCTGTCGGATGTTGCCATGATGCGATCTTGTACAACGATAGAGGCGTCAATACTCCCGCCGATAATCAAGAGGACAATGATGACGAATAGAAAAGATATAACTCGGCGAGATTTGATTTTTGGCGGGGGTATCTGTGGCTGATGTGGCGTAACCATTAGTACTATTTTATCACTTCTTTAGGTCCTGTCTCTTGAATGGAGCTCTAATTATTTAGCAGCCTTCATCAGGCAGTGCCTAGGGCTGTGGAGTGCTGGCACTAGTTTGAACAGCGCATTTTGTACAGAGGGAAGTTTTGGCGCACTGTTCGCATACTAGTACAAGATCATTACAGCTGACATTATTACAATTAATATATCGGCTGGTCTTATTACCACAGTGGCTGCATTCTCCAATGTCGATTGAATTCTCACTAAAGCGCTGTTCCATACGGCCGTCAAAGATATAGAGTGAGCCTTCCCAGTAGCCGTCGTCGCCATATTTTTCGCCATACTTCACGATCCCGCCGTCGAGCTGGTAGACGTCTTCGAAGCCGCGATTCTTCATGAGGGTACTCAGAATCTCACAGCGAATACCGCCGGTACAGTAGGTGACTACAGGTTTATTTTTCAGATCATCATACTTGCCACTATCGAGTTCTTTAAGGAAGTCCGGCGTCGTCCGCGTATCAGGTACGACAGCGTCTTTGAAACGCCCGACGGCTGCTTCGTAGGTATTGCGACCATCGAAGAAAACCACGTCATCGCGCTCGGCTATGAGTTTGTGAAGGGCTGCTGGCTTAAGGTGCTTGCCGCCACCAACCACACCATCTTTATCGACCTGGACTTCATCCGGAGCCCCGAAAGCTACCAGTTCGGAACGGGCTTTGACGCTAAGTTTGGGGAATTCTTGCCCGCTACCATCACTCCATTTATATGTAATCCCACGGAAGATAGCCGAACGATTCATCTCACGTTTGTATTCAAGGAGAGCTTCCATATCACCACCCAAGGTGCCGTTAATACCGTGTGGACTAATAATAATCCGACCTTTGAGCTGGAGTCGTTGGCAGAGTTCGCGCTGCCAACGCACAGTCATGTCGGGATCCTGGACCGGAGTAAACAGATAGTAAAGAATAACTTTTTGCATAACAGCTGACATTATAGGGCAAAGATTGGATCAGGATAAGTCTTGCGATATGCAAGAGGATTTTCTCCTTGACAAAACTATATACTATCTGTATAGTAGTACGGTTTACTTGAAAACCGCTTCAGATCCTCTACCGAAAGGTACCGCTGAACATGCACCTTACACGACGCGCGAGTGTGACACTGGCAGTCGCCGCACTCACACTGCTTTTCGCTCTGGCTGGCACAGCTGCGGCCGGTGGCGACAAGCATGGTGGTTACGGCGAACGCGACTCTGATCGGAGCCAGGATCACCGAGGTGATCGACCTGGTAAAGATCGAGACGACGATCAGCCCCAGGACTGCAAGGACGGGTACTGGGATGAGCACGGCAAGTGCTGCAAGCATCCGACTTCGTCCACGACATCGACCACGGTGAGTCCCACTACGTCGTCCACGACATCTACCACCACCAGTAGCACGATCCCACCAACGACATCTACCACGGTGGAGCCGACTACTACCACATCTACCACGACCACGTCGACGCCGCCGAGTAGTTCAACGACGACCAGCACGGTTGCTCCCACCACTTCAACAGTGGCACCGACTACGGCTCCGCCACTCAAGGTTGAGATCGGTACGCCGGTGGTGGTAACGAAATCGCCGCCGAAGACCGATCAGCCCGAGCTGGCCTACACCGGCAGCAACAGCCGCACGGCCTTCCTGCTTGGTGTCCTGTGTCTCGCACTCGGCTTGATGTTCCTGATCGTCAAGCGTCAATACCTTCACCCGACTCGCTAGAGTCTGGCTTACACCGGCAGTTCTTGGAGCTTTGTCTCTAAGAACTGCCGGTTTCTTTATTAAGGGGTTAGACGTCTGTTCGTTCGCGCAGTTTTTCTAAGTTGATTTCGAAGGCACTACGATTACTTTTGAGGATACCAGCCTTCGTCAGTTCACGGATCTGTACCGTCATGGTTTCACGAGTAGTTCCGACCATACTGGCTAGCTGGGCGTGACTGAGCAGAAAGGGGAGGGTGACTATGCCGCTGATTTCAGTGCCGAAACGTTGAACGAGTAGAGCCAGGTAGTTAATGAGCTTGGTGTCAGATTTGGCTTGCAGGATATTATCGAGGGTTTGTGCCAGCTCATCATTGCGAGTCATAAGGTAGCGTACGAGTCCAAAAATCGCATCTTGATTTGGTTTGAGTTCTTGCTCGAGGGCGTCAGCCTCAACGACCCGTACCACGCCGTCACTTAAGGCTTCATAGTAGTAATCATGGAGATGATTTGCGAAAAAAGCTGCTTCGAGGTTAATTACATCGCCCGGCCCCAGGATGCTAATCATCTTCTCATCGCCATCGTCGGCAATCGTATAGGCCTTAATGTAGCCATCAGTAATGTAGAGCACCTCCGTTCCGGCTTCTCCCTGATGGAGGAGTACGCCATTGCGCTGAAAGCTGCGCTCTGGCCGGTCGGAAAAAAACTCTTTGAGGTGTTTCATGGTTATATTCTAACCTATCTGGCTTCTGTTCGGTGAATTGGTCTATAATGAACGGATGCGAGATCTTCTGAAAATCTTCCGTTTTTCATCATCTTTGAAGTATTACTACCTGACAGTCAGCGCCTTTGTCATTGTATTGTCTTTACTGAGTCTAATCGTACCGTTCCTTACTAAGGCACTGATTGACCTTATTACATTGCGCGGACAGGGTGTAGTTATTACATGGCAGCAAGTAGCCGTACCGATTGCCTTGATGCTGGTCGCTAGTGTGGCTTCAGCGTTCTTGGGTAATATCGCTGGCTTCTTGGGCGATCGTATGTCGGTCAAGCTGGAGACGTTACTCAGTCGACGCTACTATGAGCATCTTATGACGCTCCCAGTAGCTTATTACGACTCGGAGCAGACGGGTAAGATTACGGCTCGCTTGGAGCGTTCGATTAGCGGTCTCTCACAACTCATGAACGCGTTAGCCAACAACTTTATGCAGTTCATTCTTACGACTGTCGTAACGCTGGTGACGATCGCTTTTTACTCCTGGCCCATCGCCCTGCTTTTAGCTATCCTGTTTCCGTTCTATATATGGGTAACATCGCTTTCGAGCAAAGCCTGGCAGAAACACCAAAAAGGCATTAACCACAATCGTGATATTGCTAATGGCCGGTTTGTTGAGGCGATTAGTCAGGTTCGGGTGGTTAAGTCGTTTGTCCAAGAGACGAGTGAACTGCTGTTCTTTAAACGTAAGCGCCGAGCCATTGAGGATGAAGCTCGTAAGCAGTCTCGACAATGGCACATGTATGACCTAGCCCGTGAGATTGGCCTGGCAGTTGTCTTCACGTTGATCTTCGCTGTGATTGTCTGGCAGGCCCTGCGTGGCGATTACTCAGTCGGTACAGCAGTGTTACTGATTACGCTGGCTAACCAAGCTCGTATGCCGCTGTTCGGAGCCAACTGGATGATCGAATCAATTCAGCGGGCTCAAGCGGATAGTCGAGATTACTTTGAAATTATGGATATCCAACCAGAGATTGTTGATATTGGTGGTGCTAATAAGCTACCAGTGGAGGGTGGTGAAGTGGCTTTTCACGACGTCGTGTTTGCCTATAAGAAAGGTGGCATGGTTCTGAAAAAAGTGAACTTTACGATCCCAGCCCATAGTAAGGTTGCTCTAGTGGGGGAGTCGGGTGAAGGAAAATCAACCATTGCTAACTTAATCGTGCGTTTTTATGAGCCTCAATCAGGCGAGATCTTGATTGATGGGCACTCTATCCAGGATGTAACCCAAGGTTCGTTACGACAGCAAGTGGGGGTTGTTTTTCAGGACCCTGCGCTCTTCTCAGGGACTATCGAAGAAAATATCGCTTATGGGCTGGGTCGACGTTATACCCAGAAGGAACTTGAAACTGCTGCACGGATGGCTAACGCCCAAGATTTTATTGCCAAATTGCCAAAGGGCTATAAGACCGAGGTTGGTGAGCGCGGAGTTAAGCTTTCAGGCGGACAGAAGCAGCGCATTATTATTGCCCGGGCGCTCCTGAAGAATCCACCGATTTTGATCTTGGATGAGGCCACCAGCTCATTGGATGCCAAGGCAGAGGCGCAGGTACAGCAGGCTCTGGAGCGACTGATGCGTGGTCGTACGACGATCATTATTGCCCACCGCCTGAGTACGATTGCCAGTGTTGATATGATTATCGGTCTCAAGAGCGGCAAGATCGTCGAGCAAGGTTCGCCCGAGCAGTTGGCCCACAAGCGAGGCGGTATCTACGCTGAGCTACTCAAGCTACAGACAGCTGGCACAGAGCGCGTTAAGAAGAAGCTCAAAGCCTTCGACATAGCGGCCTAAAGCTTAAGCAACCAGACTCTCAAAACTCCTTCTTCTTGCAGCCCCATCTCCTGGCAACCTGATACTTGTTTTATTGCGTTACCATAGTTCAAGCTATGGCTCCTCACAAGAACAAGCTTCCCCTGACTCAGGGAAATGAAATTTCGGAATAGCAGGAGTTTTGAGAGTCAGCTTAAGCACTTTTGAATTTTTCAGTTTGATCCGCTATTATGGAGCTATTAACTCGGTGCTTAAGCTCATTTTTCAAGCTAAACATAAACGAAAGCTCAAATCATCGTGGATCCACAGCCACCAGTAGCGCCACCCACACCGCCAACTCCAACTCCAACTCCAACTCCGGCTGTACCGCCAACAGTTCCTCCAGTGCCACCTACACCAGTGGTCGCACCAACGCCTGCCGCGACGCCGGCTGTATCCCCAGCCCCAGCATCAGTCCCTGTATCGACTCCAGCTCCAGCCACACCGCCAGTAACCCCAACGGCCGGTGGGCCGGTACCACCAGTTGTAGCTGTCGTGAATGGCGCAGCTCCATCGCCACCACCAAAAAAGACCAATGTTGGATTGATTATTGGTATTGTACTGGGGGTGCTGATAGTGTTGGGTAGTCTTGGTTTTTTGGTTTTGAATATGTTAGGGAAGAAGACCAATCAATCTGCTGACTCGATCAATAGTACATCGAGTAACTCCAAGGTAGTTGACAGTCAGTCGACTAATCCGTGCGGCGTGAAGCTGAGTGATGTAAAACCATCAGGTAAGCGAATCATCGAGCTAGAGGACATACCGAAGGGTGTAGTGCTGCGCAATACGGGGGATGCTGATAGTAGTTTGGAGTATTGTGAAGTTATGGCCGTGAAGGCGGCTGGAGATAAATATGTTGATGCTCTCGGTGCTCACGATTGGGATACGGCCTGGGGTATGGTGGCCTCAACTGATAAAGCCAAGGATAAGGCTGGGCGGACGGTTGACTGGAATGCTGAACTTGGTGCGTATTCATTCTCGACTGCGCGTTATGCCGAACTGACAGGATCGGCTGATCTTGGTCATCCAAATTATGGTGTTGAGCCATGTCGTACTTCATATAATGTTGGATGGGCTAAAGAAATTAAGAGTGGCCATTATGCAACACCCGATATGAAAGTTGCTAAATACACCAATGACACACTACACCTAGCCCTTACCAAGGAAAATGGCGTTTGGAAGATTTCGGGCGAAAATAACCAGCTCTATAATGCGGGCGGAATAATTAATGGTGATGCTTACGCTGCTTCACAAGGAGGGCGTGAATATACGAACCCTTATAAATGTGGTAACTAAGCTCCGCATGTGCATGGTTTTGCATTCTACTTATGCTTAGCGGTACAATCTTTCGTAGACCAATGTGTTATTTCTAAAACTTATTCTAAAGGAGTTATTCTATGCCGTCGCGCACAACGTCAAAATCAAAATCTAGTGGCAGCAATCTCGTTGAGTTGCTTGAGCCATATTTTACGAAACAAGCCCCATTTCAGATTCCTGAAGCTGGGCGGAAGATGCTGGTATCCTGGTTGCCATGGATTAGTTTGGTACTCGGTATCCTATGTGTCTTGGCCTTCTTGCCGCTGATTGGACTCGGCGCCTTCGTAACCTCATTATCGGCTAGTGTTGGTTATTCAGCTGGAGTGCTTATTTGGGTACCACTCTTGCTGTTGCTCGGACAAGGTATTATTCAACTGGTGGCTTTTCCTGGATTACGTCGTCGCTCGCTCGGCGCTTGGAAATTGCTCTTCTGGGCTGACATCATCTACTTCGTCTACAACGTGGTAAATGCCTTTGTCTATCCAGCTACGCTGATTACGAGCTTGTTGGGTGCGGTGTTGAGTGTCCTGATTGGGCTGTATATTCTTTATCAAGTAAAGAAGTTTTATAAGTAGTCGGACGCTGGTTTCTGTACAAGGCCAGGCCTACTAGTAGGCCTGGCCTTGTAGTGCTCTACTGGTAGGCCTGGCCTAAGCTGTTTCTTCTTAATTGGCCCCAATTTCTAAATCTTTTACTTCTAAGTTATAATACTGCGGTTATGAAAAAGACTTTGCAGACCAATCATGGCACGGTAAAACTCCCGGCTTTCTTCCCGGATGCGACGCGGGCTACGATTAAATCCGTCGATACACAGGCTATTCTAGCCACGAAAACTCCAGGCTTGGTGATGAACACCTACCACTTGGCTAATCTCGGTCTGGTTGACATTATTGCTGAAGCCGGCGGCTTGCATCGCTTTACGGGTTGGGCGCGACCAATTATTACCGATTCGGGTGGCTTTCAGGCTATGAGCTTGGTGCGCGAGTTTAATACCGGCGGGAAATTCACCGAGGATGGTGTAATGTTTCAGGACTCGGCTGGTAATAAGCTAATGCTGACACCCGAGAGCTGTATTGATTATCAGCTGAAGCTGGGTAGCGACATAATCATGATCTTGGATGACTGCACCAAGCCGGATATGCCACTCGCGGAACAGGTGAAGAGCGTCGAGCGTACGGTCCGCTGGGCCAAGCGAGCTCGCCAACATTTCGATACGGTCACTAAGGATCTTGATAGAAAACCACTGCTCTTTGGCATTGTCCAAGGCGGGGGAGACCGTGAGCTACGTCGTTCATGCGCTCAGGAGCTGAGTAAATTAAAGTTTGCAGGGTATGGATACGGCGGGTTTCCAATTAATGAAAAGAACGAATTGCAGGTCGAGACGCTCCAAGCTGTGGTCGATGACACTCCGACTGAAGCTATCAAGTACGCTATGGGAGTGGGAACGCCGGAGCAGATCGTGGCTTGCGTGCGGATGGGTTATGATTTGTTTGATGTAGTCATCCCGACCCGCGAGGCTCGCCATCGTAAGCTCTACGTCTGGAAGGGTGAGCCAGAATCGCTCGATCTCGATGGTGATTTTAGTGGCAGTATTACGATGAAGAATCTGGCTCAGCAAAAGGACTTAGGTCCAATTGATCCACACTGTGATTGCCATACTTGTACACATTACTCACGGGCTTACGTACACGCCTTGTTTCGGGCTGACCAGGCAGTAGCTGGGCAGCTCGCGAGTATTCATAATCTTAGGTTTTACGCACGGTTGATGGAACGCTTACAGAGAGACATCTCATAAAAAGTTTAGAGCCCCACTTCCATGTGGAAGCGGGGCCCGTACGTATAGGACTCAGACGTACATCCCCAGGGCGATGAGGCCCAGGGCGGGATAGAAGACGCCCATACTAGCGCAGATCTTCTTGGCCGGCATGGGGTCCGAAGGCCCGGTTGCCTCCAGTATGCGGATGAGCCATATCAGACTGACGAGGAGTGGCAGAATACCGATGGCGGTCAGGGCCACTCCCCGAGCAGACCAGTCGGCCCACGGAGAGTTGGTCATGATTAGCACAGCACCCAATTCGAAGATACCGATGTAGGTCCCAATCGCTGCGTAGGACAACGATGTGCCGAAGTTCTTTCGGAGGGTGAGATACAGGTAGCCGCTGCCGTAGAGGGCAAAGACCAGGCCGATGATCAGCCAGACATTGTTGTTGATCAGAGTGCGCATTGGTGCTCATTTCCGTCGAAGGTACTGATATATAATGCCATAAAAATAGGCATATTGTCAAGTATAAAATGTTTGTTGAATCGTGGTTATGAGCCTGCCCCCCCTTTTTTGTGGTAGGTGCTCTTGGGGATTTTGACGTCCTCAAAAGCCTAGGCTTCATGGTAAGCTGATGAAATTGCTGCAGACTAAAGAATAAAATAGCCCAACCACTTTCGGGTGGTTGGGCTATTTCTGGTACTTACACCAGAATAGTGCCAGTGATAATGGCGGTCTTCCCGCCGTGTACACGCTTCGTCGTGCAGGCGGTTACTGCGATATCCTCGACTGCTTGACGACTCATGTAGGCTGTCAGGCGCAGGTAACGATCCTGTGCTGGAATCAGTTGGCCATCGTCTCCGAAGACCTGCCAGGCGAAGGCCCGGTTTTGAATTTCGGTTTGGAGAATATTGCTCCCATGCTTGTCGGTCAGCGCTTCGGCCAGAGCCTCGGCAAACCCAGCCTCAGTACTGAAGAAAATATTCTTCATACCGGAGCTGATCGAACGCTTCAGGATCAAGCCAGTGCCATTCGGGCGCGGTGGCTCGGGCCAGTCGCGTCCCACGATCCACGTCTGCGGAAGGTGAGCTCGGACCGTTGCCAGACTACTCTTAGAGATCTGGCTGTGTAGCAAGGCCTCGAGCGCTTCCTCGCCGGTTGGGTTGGACAGCAAACCAAGCAGCGTCTTAGCCGCCAGGAAATACTTAGGTGGGATGAGGTATTGCACCTCGCCAGACAGGGTAGCGGCTTTGAGCCATTTGATGAGCTGCCCATTGTGGTTCATGGGTGGCAAGTCCACCAAGGTGTGGCTGAGTGGCTCTCGAGTCGTACGGCGCATGAGCTGATCATCCAGTACCTGCACTTCGGTTTCGTTGACGGCTTGCATGGCGATGCCGTGAGCCCGCAATTCACGAGTGATGATCTCAAACTCTGGTCGGTAGAAACGCTGAGTATCACCGTAGAGGAAGGTCACTTCAGTGGTGCCGCGATGCTTGAGCTCATCGGCAATCAGTGGCGCAACACCAGGCAACGTAGCTTGATCGGGATGCTGACAAGCACTGAGCTGCCGACCGAGAATGGAATAACCCCAACTGCGGGGATTGGTGGCATCGACCTCAGCTAGCCAGAAGTGACCATCGGCATCCACCAGGATGTCGCACTTGCGCAAGATTGGCAGATTCTTCGGCCGGGTCGCGGGTAGCTTGTGTGGTGAGCCTGGCTTCAGAACTCGACCAACTCGCTGATAGATCGACTGACTACTACATAGATCAGGTTGCTCGCTGATGGCTACGATTCGACTGATGCCATTTAGGCAATCGTCGATGGCGACAGCCAGCCGATCAAGCTCAGCTCGCTGGGCCGCATCCAGTTCAAAGCTGTGGGGACAAAACTGAAAGGCATGACTTTGACGTTGTTTACCACTCCAGATTCCGGTTTTGGCAATGGCACTGCTCATCTTATCGTGAAGAGTATCCATCACGGTTTATCCTTTCGTAAGGTACGTCCTGCGTTAAGTCGCAGGCAGCCAGCAGATACTGCAGTGAACTGCTGGCAGGCTACTACCAACTAGATGAGAGGGCTGACTTGGGCTAATTGCGAAACGGTATGGGTTGGGGTGAAGCCAAGTGGAGCTTCGATGGCGAAACGCCCAGCTCGTACCCAGATAGTCCGCCAGCCAGCTTTATAGCCAAGCTCGATTTCACCTTGAGCGCGGTCGCCGATCATCAGGCAATGCTCTGGTCGGACGTCGTAACGCTGCTCGAGCTCGCGCAGTTGCTTAAGGGTTTTGTTTTCGGTGAGGATAATCTCGGCCAGATATGGAGCTAGGCCGAGCTCAGTTATCAAGTCAGCTCGTGATGGCGCAGCCTTGGCAAGTAAGGTGCACGTATAACCCTGACGTGTGGCAGAGTCTAAGAGCTCGATGGCTCCGGGGATGAGCGTACGGGTATCGGGGTCGAACAGGGTGCGGTTAAAGTCGATGGTGAGGAGGGTATTCATGATGGATTCCTTGCTAATGATTTGATGGTGGATATAAAAACAGCCTCTGGTTTCCCGGAGGCTGTTTTTTATCGCAAGATATTTATGTGTACGATTAAACCAACCTCTGGGCCAAGGCGTGATACCAAGCGTGAAAATGGTCGCGGTTGGTTGATTTAATCATAATGCGCCTCATGCTAGCAAAGACTTTGAGTGTATGTCAAGCGCCTTTTTGATGATCGGCAAGGTATTGTCGTAGGCAAAATCTAGACGTTCCAAATCAGATATATGAAACCATTCAGCACTTTCGACTTCCGTTTCGTCGATCGTAATATCACCGGAAATATATTTAGCTAGATAAAAACTTAGACGTAGATCTTTTGTAGTACGTACGTCAATAACTTCTAGGAGGATCATGGTTTGACAAACGATGCCGGTTTCTTCAAGTACTTCACGAGCTGCACCTTAGGCAGGTGTTTCGTTGGGCTCGACAACACCACCGGGAATCGACCAAAAAGCACCATCCTTAAAGTGAGTATTGGTGAGAAGAAAATGCTCTTGGCGTACAACCAGGGCGAAAGCTCCATCGGTGTAGTGCTTTGTCATTTTTGTCTAGCCTTCCCATTTCTGGGGAAGTTTGAGTTCAATACCCTCGAGCTGTGTCGTTGGTTCAGGATCGATGCAGGCTTTGAGATCAGCTTCGAGTTGTTGGGCATCAAAATCGGTCCCGATGAAGACTAAGCGTGTCGCCGGAGTCTCATCTTTAGTCCAATTGTCCCAATACAATTCAGAACGACTGCCGACGAGCTGGAAGATATACTTACGCTGGTGCCCCTTGACTTCACCAAGGTCGACAAAGCCTTTGGCTCGATAGATGTTCTTGGGGATTTTGGTGTTTACAAACTCTTGGAATTTCATCGGATCAAGTGGCTCTGTTAGCTCGAGTGAGAGGTGAGAGTATTTTTCATGAAGATGTTCGTGTGTATGGTGGCTATGATCATGGTGTTCTTCTTCTTGCCACGTCCGATCAGGATCGCTCAATAAACGTATATCAACCTCGGCTTTCACGGCTTCGAAGACGCGAGCCCGAGGGTTGGTTATCTCGATAAGCTGTTTAATCTCGTCGATGCGCTCTCGGTTTACAGTATCGGTCTTATTAATGACCACAAAGTCAGTAAATTCAATCTGATCTGAAGCGTTGGCGTGTTCCTTAGCATTCTCCATCACGTGCTCGGCATCGATGATGGTCACAATTGCGTCGAGCTTAACGCCGATGCCTGTCATATCGCGCAAAGTCAGGGCTAGGTCGCGGGGTTCAGCCAGGCCACTGGCTTCGATGACAATTAGATCAATATCGCTGCCGTGGTAAGCGAATTGACCGATTGCCTCCTGGAGGTCGAGGGTCTCGAGCGAGCAACAGATGCAGCCATTGGAGAGCTCCAGCATGGTGTCGGTTTGGCCGGCGACGAGTTCGCCATCGATATTGATGCTGCCGAAGTCATTTACGACCACGCCGATTTTTAGGCCGTGAGGCGCCCGCAGGAGCTGATTAACGAAGGTCGTCTTACCAGCGCCAAGGAAGCCAGTGATGGCCAGAATCGGGATCTTTTTTTTACTCATGATGACCTCTTTCAATCGTTTCGTCAGGTAATGCTTATGCTACAATGATCTGGATAAATAATAGCGAGTACGATGGCCGACAAACCTGATACATCAGCCAAGGGTGGGGGCGCTCGAGCGCCGCGCAGCACAACTGCTCATCAGCCTATCACGTTGCGCAGTAAACGGAAATACGTCGACGAGCAGATGTTTCGTCTGCTGGTACGCTTTGCTACGGTGGCTGACGGCTTACTTGTTGTATTGAGTCTGGCTGCTTACGCGGTTTTTCCTGCCGTCCGCGAACACAGTCGCTACGTACTCATTTTGCCGACGATCGGTGTCTTCGGAATTATATACAATTACCTTGTCTGGCGACGCTGGCACGAATCTTGGCCTCATCTAGCTATTCAGTTGGCTATTCTGACGCCACTTTTATCGTTGCTCGTGATGGCGGCTTTTACTGGCGGAGTAAGTTCACCATGGTTCTCACTCTGGATGATTGGCTTGATCTGCGGGGCTATGGCTGGCTCACTGACTACCATACTGACGTCGGCTATTACCTTGGTATTCTTTGTTGTCAGTGCTCTTTGGTTTCGTCAGCAGTATGATGCTTGGTTCTTAAGCATCTTTCAAGTTATCCAGATGCTAGCAGCCTTTGCGGTCAGTGTAGTGATCGGTCGCGAGGTGGATCGCATGGTGCGGACGATGCGCTTTGCGGATAGTCTGACTCACCAGCTCGACAGTAGCGAGCTCAAGGATCAGTTGATGATGAGTGCTATCGCTGATGCGGTGGTAGCTGTGGATAAAGACCTGAAAGTAGTGCTCTTCAACGATGCTGCCGAGCAGCTGACTGGCTGGGATGCGCCGAGTGCCAAGGACGTTGTTTATAACACGATCTTTCAGCTAAAGGATCAACATGATGCAGATCTCACGCCGGACACTGATCCGTTTCAGGCAGTGTTGGAAACTGGTAAGCAAAAAACCGTCGATACACTTCATATGCTGAGTCGTGATAAGGAGAAGATAAGCTTCTCGATCTCAATCGCGCCAACTCTAGATACCCATGGCGATATCGGTGGGGTGATCGGGGTCTTCCATGATATATCTGGCCAGACAGCGCTAGCACGGGAGCGGAATGAGTTTATATCGACGGCCTCGCACGAGATGCGCACGCCGGTAGCGGCTATCGAGGGCTATCTATCGATGGCACTCAATCCGAAGCTAGCCACGATCGATGAACGTGCGGCTGATTTCTTGAAGAAAGCTCATGATTCTTCGCTGCACCTTGGCAAGTTATTCCGTGATCTTCTCTCGGTTACGAAGATCGAAGACAATCGTATGAGTATTACTCGACGGCTGTTTAATCTTTCGGAGTTGCTTTCGCAAGTGGTGTCCGAGATGGATATTATTGCTAAGCAGAAAAACCTACAGATCGCGACCCATTTTGGCTCTGACTATCAAAAAGGCAAGGTAGTGGCACCCCTCTACAAAGTCAACGCCGACCCTGACCGTGTGCGTGAAATCATTGCTAATTTGATCGATAACGCGATCAAATATTCACCAGCAGGATCGATTGATGTTAGCTTGCTGGCCGATAAAGATTTCGTCACGTTATCAGTAGAAGATAAGGGGATTGGTATTTCACCCGAGGACCAGAAGCACCTCTTCCAGAAGTTCTATCGGGTGAATAATAGTTTTACACGCGAGATTGGTGGTACCGGCCTCGGGCTCTACATCGCTCGCAATCTTGTCGAGCAATTCGGGGGTCGGATCTGGGTAGAGGCGGCTGAGGGGAAGGGTAGTATCTTCAGCTTTACGCTGCCACTGGTACGGAATGTCTAGAGAGAAGTACAAGATGCGTGTTAGAATAACCATAACAACTAATTTGCAGGAGATAGTGAAGGTATGACGAAGGTACTACTCGTCGAAGATGATGTAAATTTGCGAGATATTTATTACGCACGGTTTCAAGCCGAAGGATACGATTTGGCAGTCGCTGCAAATGGTGAAGAAGCACTAGCTCTAGCTGTCAAAGAAAAGCCAGATTTGATCGTGCTAGATGTAATGATGCCACGAATTTCAGGCTTTGATGTACTGGATATTTTGCGTTCGACGCCAGAGACAGCCCGCACCAAGGTCATTATGATGACGGCTCTCTCAGAGGAGAGTGATAAACAGCGCGGTAAGGCTCTTGGCGTGGATGAGTATCTGGTCAAGAGTCAGGTCACGCTTGAGGATGTCGTAGCAACTACTAAGCGCGTCTTAGGCAGTACTGGCGGTACTGCAGCTGCGTCACCAGCGACAAAAGCCGCTCAGCCGGCCGCTCCGTCGGTACCACCGGCAGCGTAGTCTATTAAACCTGTTGACTTCTGGTATACTTGTCTTTATGGGTGACACTATACAGCGGACTTTAGTACGTGATTTAGCCGGACAAATAAATAAAACCGTAACCATTCAAGGCTGGCTGCATAAGCGCCGCTTGCTCGGTGGTTTGAACTTTTTGGTCGTTCGTGATCGAACTGGCGTGGTGCAGATCCTCGTCGAAGATAAGACTGAGGTGGAAAAGTTGCGCGGTTTGCAGGTCGGTACTGTCTTAACGGTAACCGGTGAAGTCTTTGGGGATGAGCGTGCTCCCGGTGGCGTTGAATTGCATGGACCACAGCTCGATGTTATGGTGCCGGTTACAGATGAGCCGCTGATTGAGATTGATAAGCCGCTACTTCATAAGGGCGAGAACCTCGATACGCTGTTCGATAGTCGCGTAATTGGCTTACGTAATTTACAAGAGCAGACTATCTTTAGAGTTCAAGCCACGATTTGTCGTGAATTGCGACGCTATTTTGACGAGTATGGGTTTACTGAGATTCATACACCAAAGCTGCTTGCTGAACCAACTGAGGGGGGAGCTGAGGTCTTTACCATGGACTACTTCGGGAAGGTTGCTACCTTAGCTCAAAGCCCACAGTTCTATAAGCAAATGATGGTGGGGGTCTTTGAGCGAGTCTATGAGATTGCGCCTGTCTATCGGGCTGAACTCAGTGCGACGACACGCCACATGACCGAATTTACCTCGATAGACGGTGAAATGGGATTTATTACATTGAAAGACCTAGAGCGGTTTCTGGGTGGTCTCTTGCGATCAGTTGTAGAGGCAGTCTGGTCGGAGCACGAAGCTGAGCTCAAGCGCTGGAATGCAACCAAACCACTTTTGGCAGAAGATATTCCGGTCATGACCATGGCTGAGATTCATGAGAAATACTCGGCTGCTCATGATCAGTCAACGGTGGGTGAAAAGGACTTACGACCAGACGAAGAGCGTTGGGTCTGCGAGTACGCGAAGAAAGAATTTAAGTCCGAAGCAATTTTCGTGAGTGAATGGCCGGCTAGCGAGATGAAGTTCTATCATAAGACGAATGAAGAAAACGCCTTCGTAGCTGACCGAGTTGACTTACTCTTCCGTGGCGTCGAGATCACAACTGGTAGCATGCGCGAAAACAATTACCAAACACTTGTCTCGCAGCTCAAGGATCTGGCTGGCGGTGATCCAAAAGACCCTGGATTCGAACCACTTCTGACTGCTATGCGCTTTGGTATGCCGGCACACGGTGGTTTTGGCATGGGTCTGGAGCGCGTTACCCAGAAAATCATTGGTCTCAATAATGTTAAAGAGGCTACACTTTTCCCACGTGATATCAATCGCTTGGCACCGTAGCTGTAGTATGAAGGTTCTCTTTGTTTGTACGCAAAATCGGGGCCGCAGTCAGATAGCAGCTGAGCTGTATAACCTCTATACCAAGAGTCATGACGCCGATTCGGTGGGGACGGTAGTTGATACACCCCATAAGAGCTTGGCCGAACGGGCTAAAACCTCTTCTGGAGCATTGAATGTCATTGCAGTGATGCGAGAAGAGGGTGTAGATGTGTCAGATAATTTGCAGACCCCGTTACGTCCTGAAATGTTGCAGGACTATGACAAAGTGATCGTAATGGCCGAAGATCATACGATACCTGATTATCTGCGTCAGAGTGTGAAGTTTGAATATTGGCCAATTGAAGATCCGTATCAGAAGAGTCTTGATGGCACTCGCGAGACACGGGAGCTGATTAAGCATAGGGTCCTCGAGCTTATCAAGCGGTAATCTCAGTTATAATACAAGTATGACAAATCCGCAGGTATATACGGTTGAGTTGGAGAATTTTCAGGGTCCGCTTGATCTATTACTCCATCTTATCGAACGGCGAGAGCTAGAGGTGACCGATATTTCACTGGCGCAGGTGACGGGGGACTATTTAGCCTATGTTACAGCGCTAGACAGTGTGTCGCATCGGGAACTGTCGTGGTTTATCGATGTGGCGGCTCGACTGCTTTTACACAAGAGCCGAGCACTTGGTCAGACAGAAGCTCCCGATGAAGATGAGGATGATGCCAGCGACTTCGATGAGCTGACCAAACGCCTTCAGGTCCTGCAGGTGTATCGCCGTTTGCGGGATGATTTCGCGCGCGATTGGCAGAGTGTTCTGGGCCGCGGAGGGCGCTCGGTGTGGTTGCAGCAACTGCCGGCGCCAAATTTAAATCAAGCAGCTTGCTTGCAGGCCCAGCGGACAGTGGCGCTACGAGTACGCAAGCCGGTAACCTTAGAGCGTCGACCGATTACCATCTCGCGGCACGATATCGCACGGACTATGCACCGGCTTGTACAGGATATTACAGTACCGACGGCGGCCAATAATTTAGTCCGACAAGGTGATCGACGGGGCACCGTGCTGCATCTACTAGCACTTCTGGAGCTTATCAAGCAAGAATCACTTTTTCTCGAGTGGCAGGAGGGAAGTCCGTATGTCAGTACCATCTAAGATTCAGACCATAGCTTTACTCGAAGCCGTTCTCTTCGCCAGCGCTCAGCCGCTGACGGTTGAGCGCTTGGGCGAGGTCTTACGATTGACCGAAGAACAAACGCAAGATGCTTTGCAGGCACTTGATCAAGCCTTGCAGCAGCGGGGGATTGAGTTGGTCGGAGGGGCCGACGGCTATGAGTTGGAAGTGAAGGCCGATCTGCGATCTGAGGTGGCGCAGGCCTTGTCTGATCAGGCTCAGCCGTTGTCAGCCGCTGCCTTAGAGGTACTGACCATCGTGGCATATCAACAGCCAGTTACAAAGGCTCAGGTTGATGAGATTCGTGGTATCGCCAGTGATGCCAGTGTGCGGGCGCTTCTAGCGCGCGATTTGATTACTACACAGGGTAAGCAGGAGGGCCTGCCGCTGTATCGGACGACCAATAATTTTCTAAAGTCTTTAGGGCTAACGGCCTTAGATCAACTCACGCCACTACCGGAGATTGTTACCGATGCGACTCAATAAATGGTTGGTCGAAGCTGGCGTGGCACCGGCCCGCCGCAAGGCTGACGAGTTGATCTCGGCTGGCCGAGTGAGCGTGAATGACCAGTCAGCTGAGCTTGGCCAAATTATTACCGAGGCCGATCAAGTCAGTCTCGATGGGCAGCCACTCAGCGTTGCGCAGTCTGAGGTGGTGGTAGTCCGTTATTATAAGCCGGTTGGGCGGGTCTCATCACATCAGCCACAGGGGAATGATGCCAGTGTGTTTACTGATTTACCACCCGAATATGCTCAGTTCAAGTTTATCGGTCGCCTCGATAAGGATAGTGAAGGCTTGATGATCCTAACTAATGATGGTGGTCTGGTGCAGGAGATGAGTCATCCCAGCCGAGGCCATGAGAAGACCTATCTCATCTGGCTCGATCGATGGTTGACACCAGCTGATCGGCAGGTGCTTCTGGATGGTGTTGAGCTCGAGGATGGACGGAGCCACTTTCAGGCAGTCGAAGATCAGCCAGATGGCAGCTATCGGGTCGTGTTAGGGGAGGGTCGTAATCGACAAATTCGTCGCTCGCTGCAAACGCTGGGTTACACTGTGCGGCGCCTAAAACGTACACATATCGGCCAATATAGTCTGGGCAATCTAGGGCCTGGTCAGTTGGAGGTTGTGACATGAATGCTCTCAGTAGCGGATTACTCTCGACTTGGCTGGCCGTGACGGGCTTATGGCCGATTGCATTGGATCAGACGCCAGCTGCTCATGTAGTGCAGGCGCCGACAGCCAGTTTGGCGCAACCGATCACACAAGATACGAGCAGCCTTGGGAGCTTAACCCAGGCTAAGGGCGTACAGGTCACAGATCTAACAACCGGAAATGTACTATTGGACCGCGAGGCTGACCAGGCTCGACCGATGGCCAGCCTAACCAAGCTCATGACAGCCTATGTTATATTAAGTCGCCACAAATTAACTGAGTCAGTGCCAGTGACGTCAGCGATTTATTCCCTCAATGGCACAAATAGTCAGATAATTGGTCTGAAGGTCGGCGATAGCCTGACTGTCGAATCTACCCTGAAAGCTCTCCTGATTTACTCAGCCAATGATGCGGCGGTGGCTCTGGCGGCTTTTGACTCAGGGAGTGAGGCGGCTTTTGTGGCAGCGATGAATCAAGCGGCTCGTGACTTGGGAATGACCAAGACAAGCTTTGCGAATGCCAGCGGTCTGGATGCTGATGGTCACGTAAGTACTCCAGCTGATATGACGACACTGGCTCGCGTGGCACTGACCAGTCAAGCTTTACGTGACATTGTTAAGCAGCCGACTGCAACTATCATCACGCAGCAAGGGGTGGTCTTGCGACTAACCTCTACGAACGAACTGTTAGCAATCGACAAACTTGTGCAGGGAGTTAAAACTGGTACGACCGATAAGGCCGGTCAGTGTTTGATTACCTATGACGTCGATGCGGCTGGTCACGCCATCGTGACTGTGATGTTGAATAGCCCTGACCGTTTTCCTGAGACCAGTCGTGTGGTACACTACCTGCTTGATAAGCCAGCTCCGTGATAAGAATATAATTATGAAGAAATCAACTACACCCATCCCGCGGATTGTTTTCGTCGGCGTACCGAATGTCGGTAAGTCGAGCTTGGTGAACAAGCTACTCGGCCGTCGGCAGGCCATTGTTCATGCCGAGGCTCACACCACCCGTGATACAGCTGCTCACCAGGTGGTCATACACGATAAGACCGTGAGCTTACAGGATACACCCGGTTTCGCGCGACACGGTGACGTTCTGCATACTCCGGCCATGCAGCAGTTGGATCGGGCGCTACGGATGGCTGACGGGGTAGTGATGGTGGTCAATGCGGCCATGCCAATTCACGATGATGAACGAGAACTCGTCCGGCGCTTGCGTAAGACTGGTAAGCCGGTTCTGTTGGTAGCTAATCAGTCCGACAAACGAGAAGCTAATCCAGCTGTCTATGAGCGTCTTGGCCTTGGTCAGCCGCTGGGAGTTTCGGCCCAGCACGCTTCAGGTCTCGCACCTCTGCAGAACTGGATGATTGGTCGTGAGGCTGGGGCTACCTTGCAAGAGCCGCCAGCTACACTAACCATTGCTTTGGTCGGTCATCCAAACGCCGGTAAATCAAGCCTCCTGAACGCCCTTACGCAAGCTCAGACGGCCGTCGTGAGTGAAGTACCGGGCACGACTCGTGATCCTATCGAAGCTCAGTTGGAGATTGGCGGTCAGCTGTGGCGATTCACTGATACAGCTGGCGTACGTCGGCCAGGTAAAATCGAGCGGGGGATAGAGTTCTTTTCATTGAAGCGTACTCAATCCGTGATTGAGACGGCAGATATTTGTGTGCTGGTAGTGGACGCGCTCGATGCTGGCAATGCTCAAGACCAGCGAATTGCCGGTATGGTACAGGATGCTGGTCGAGGTCTCGTGGTGGTTATGAATAAAGTTGACTTGCTTGACGATGAGGCCTTGCAGTTTGCCTGGGGAGATCTGGAAAAGGCTATGGATTTTGTGCGCTGGGCGCCGCTGGTGGAAGTTTCAGCCTTGAAGGGCGAGGGGATTACGGAGCTAAAAGGTGTCTTCCAGAAGATGTCCGATCACATTCGTACTAGCTTATCGACCAAGGAACTCAACACTGTGTTGACTGAGTTGACACGTCATCGGCCGCCGGCTTCATCGACTCGGTTTCGTCCGAAGCTGAACTATGCCGTTCAAACCTCAACCTTGCCGTGTGTTATTTCAATCTTTGGAGCGCACCCGGAAGCGGTACATTTTAGTTATCGACGCTACCTGGAGAATGGTTTTCGTAAGAAATGGCCGATGATGGGCATTCCGATCAAGGTCGAGATTAAGAGCAAATATAAGTAATTAGTACAATCTAATTTAAGGGTTATAATACGACCATGAAACATGTCGTGATTGGTCTTGGTAATCCTGGCGCACGTTATGACCTGACGCGTCACAATATTGGGTTTGCAGTGGTGGAGACTTGGGCCCAGCAGACAGGTACTCAGTGGCGCGAGCGGCCGGCTTGGAATGCTCAGGTAGCAGAGGTCTCGCCAGAGCTGTGCCTGGTTAAGCCGACGACATTTATGAATGATTCCGGTCGCACTATTGCCGCTCTCGGTCGATATTTTGATCTAGAATCGGAACAAATCTGTGTAATTGTCGATGACCGTGACTTGCCATTTGGCAAGATCCGCTGGCGCGATGGCATTCGTACTGGCGCTCATCATAATGGCCTGCGTTCGATTGCCAAAGAGTACGGCTCAGTAGCCCGCTTGCGGATTGGCATCAGCAATGATCATATGCGCCACAAGCCATTACGCGATTTTGTTCTCGATCGTTTCACCGGCCATGAGCAGACTGAACTACCAGGCATTATTAAAGTAGCGATTGAACTTTTGCAAGATAAATACAAGTGAAAGATTTTTTTCTAACCTGGAATTTGCTATAGTTTTAGCATGAATTCAGAACATGAACTACGCATCCTGGACGTCGATCCAGCGGCTATTGGTCAGAAAATTCTCGAAGCCGGCGGGAAACGCATCTACGAGCGCACTCTGCAGCGACGCTATACATACGATACATTGCCAAAAGAACGCAATAAATGGATCAGACTACGTACAAATGGGTCGCTCAGTACTCTAGCTGTAAAACATGTGACCGGCGAAGGTGTGTCAGATACAAAAGAGGTTGAAGTTGAAATCAGTGACTTTCAGGACACCGCTTTGTTATTGAAGGAAATTGGGGTCCAATCAAAGTCCTATCAGGAAAACTATAGAACCCTATATGAGCTAGAAGGGACCGAGATTATGGTTGATGAGTGGCCACTTATTCGCCCATATATTGAGATTGAAGCACCCTCTGTAGCCCTTGTTCATCAAGCAATAGCTACGCTTGGCTTTACAGTTGAGCAGGCCACGGGGCTAGATGTGTCATCAATTTACGAGCAAATCTACAAGATAGACATCGACAATATGCCCGAACTCAGATTCGATAGCCAGCCTAAGAAATTAACGTAAGCCACCGTTTCCCTTTGGGTAGTGACACAAGGTTACGAGGCCCTTTAATTTCAGAAATCTCTCCGGTCACCACCTAGTACCGGGTTACTTTCTGGTGCGTTGGTCAAGGCAGTAGCCCCGCATGAAATTGAGGCGTACTCGAGGTACGGTGAAATTTCATAGGAGCGTACAACGCTGACCAGCATGCTAGCAATAAGCCGCATGGGATTCAAAAACGCCCAAAAGAAAAGACCATACCAGTCGAAACCAATATGGACTTTTCATTAATCCCTTCCAGGCCACCAAACGGATTTTACAGTCGTCTTAAGTAAATTCATACGACCGTGGCTATGAAAGGGAGTGTTCTGCTAAAGCGGAATACCTAAAGGAGGGTGAGTTTTAGGATATGGCCCCGCATTTAGCAGAACACTCTCTTCCAGATGGATAGATTCGTTTTTCAATGTCATACCAGCGGCCAAAGCGACCATAACAGGTACGCGATGTATAGTAACATACTAGTAAAAATAAGTCAATACCTTTTATAGGTAATTCATAATGATTTAATAGTCTATCCAGATACTGTAGTAATGAGCGCTATACAATCATTTGCTAAAAAGCACAAGCAATATCCTGAATTACTCAAGCACGTCTACAAACCGCCCGGTCGCCTCTACCGATTAGGGGAGATCCCGACTGGCCGGTTTCTGGCAGTGGTGGGGACTCGTCGGCCGACTAGCTATGGTCGGGAAGTAGCCTATAGCTTTACCTACGAGCTGGCGCAGGCTGGCTTTGTGATCGTCAGCGGCTTGGCTCATGGTATCGATGCTATTGCTCACCAGGCTGCCTTAGACGCTGGTGGGCAGACGATTGCCGTACTGGGCTGCGGTCTGGATGTGGTTTATCCAGCCCAAAACCGTCGCCTGGCGAAGGATATCCTGAAGCAAGGTGGGGCGCTGTTGAGCGAGTACCCACCTGGCACGCCGCCAATAAAGCATCATTTTCCAGCTCGCAACCGTATCATTGCTGGCCTGTCAGAGGGGGTCGTGGTGCCCGAGGCCGATGTGCGCTCGGGGTCGCTCATAACCGCACGGCTGGCTCTCGAAGAAGGTCGCACAGTTATGGCCGTGCCTGGTTCGATTCTCAGCCAACGCTCAGACGGAACGAATAATCTAATAAAGGCTGGGGCTCTGGCAGTCACAGACGTGAGTGATATATGTGTGGGGCTGGGCTATGAACCGCCAATCAAGACTGACCGAGCTGAGGAGTTGCTACCAGATGGCATGGCTGGCGTTGTCCTTAAGGCTTTGGCGCAGGCGCCGCTTACAACTGACGCATTGGTCGAGTCGACGACCGGCGATGTGTCTAGTTTGTTGGCGGCCTTACATACTCTAGAAGTAACCGGCCACATTCGCAGCCTTGGCGGTAGTGCGTGGGTGCGACTCAAATAATCACGATCGTAATCACAAAAGTTTGACAAGCTTCATAAGTGGCCATTACAATCGGCAAGCCTATCGCAAACCGGCACTCGTGAAACTACGTATATAATTGTTGTTTATTAATGAAGAAATCTGTTTTAATCGTCGAAAGTCCCGCCAAAGGTAAGACCATTGAGTCTTATCTCGGTAAGGGGTACAAAGTAATCGCCAGCTACGGCCACGTGCGTGATTTGCCGAAGTCAAAACTTGGTATTGATGTCGAGCATAACTTCGAACCCCAGTATATGGTGCCGCGGGGAAGTGCAGCGAAGATCAAAGCCCTCCAGAAGGCCACAAAAGACGCCGACACTATCTATCTCGCGACCGACTTGGACCGCGAAGGTGAAGCCATTGCTTGGCATTTGGCGGAAATATTGGGTCCAGAAGCGGCACCAAAGCTAAAGCGTATTACTTTCTCAGAAATTACTAAGTCAGCTCTCGAAGAAGCGGTGGCTCATCCACGCGAAGTGAACCAAGACTTGGTCGATGCTCAGCAGGCGCGTCGCGTGCTTGATCGCTTGGTGGGATATTCATTGTCACCCGTATTATGGAAGAAGGTTCGGTATGGGCTCTCAGCTGGGCGGGTACAGAGTGTAGCGCTCAAAATTATTGTTGACCGTGAGAAGGAGATTCTGGCTTTTAATCCCGAAGAATACTGGACGATTGCGGCTGATTTAAAGGCAAGGGATGGGGACTTAACTGCCCAATTACTGGAAGTGGCCGGCAAGAAAGCCGAGCCAAAAGACGAGAAAACCAGCACTGATTATGTCGCTGATCTCAAACAAGCGAATTATGTGGTGGAGAGCGTCGAAAAGAAGCCGGTTAAGCGTAATCCAGTGCCACCATTTACGACCTCAACACTCCAGCAGGATGCCTACCGTCGGCTCGGGTATGGCACGCGCCGCACCATGGGAATTGCACAGAAGCTGTACGAAGCCGGTCTGATTTCTTACATGCGTACTGATTCGGTATCGCTTTCGGGTCAGGCCCTCAAGGCTATTGCTGAGGCGTTGATTAAAAATTACGGCAAAGAATACGTTTTGCCAAAGCCACGGTTTTTTAAGACCAAGAGCAAGGGCGCACAGGAGGCTCACGAAGCGATTCGTCCGACCAACCCTGGCCTCCTTCCTGAACAGGTGAGTGGACGCGCTCCGGAAGAGCTCAAGCTATATACGCTCATCTGGCAGCGTACCCTGGCGAGCCAGATGCCTGAAGCTCAGTTTGAGCAAACACGTATTGATATCACGGCTCAGGGTAAAGAAACCTATACTTTGCGTACAACAGGTCGAGTTATGGTCTTTCCTGGTTTTACGAAGGTCTATCCGATGCAGAAGAAGGATGATGATCCGATTTTGCCAGCTGTCGAAGCTAAGGAAAAAGTCGAGCTTATTGATGTCGCTGGTGAGCAGCACTTTACTCAACCGCCAGCTCGCTTCTCGGAGGCCAGCTTAGTGAAGAAGCTTGAAGAGGCTGGGATTGGCCGACCAAGTACGTATGCGCCAACCATCGCCACGATCATCTCGCGCGGCTATGTCTTAAATGAAGAGAAACGCTTAGTGCCACAACCAACTGGCATGGTGGTATCGGATCTACTCTCGGAGCACTTTGACTTTGTTACCGAGCCTGAATTCACAGCTGAGATGGAAGATAATCTTGACCTGGTAGCTGAGGGCAAGAAGGCCTGGCAGCCGGTTATTAAAGAATATTACGATCCGATGCACAAGCTCATCGAGGAGAAGCAGGATACGATTCCTCGCGCTCAGCTTCCAGTGATTGAGACTGACGAGAAGTGTGAACTGTGTGGAAAAACCATGGTTATTAAGCAGGGACGTTTCGGGCAATTCCTCGCTTGCTCGGGCTGGCCTGATTGTAAAAATGCCAAGCCAATCCTAAAGAAAACCGGTATTGAGTGCGAGAAGTGCCATGAAGGGGAGTTGGTTGAGCGCAAGACGAAGAAGGGGCGCCGCTTCTGGGGTTGCTCGCGATATCCGGATTGTGATTTTGCAACCTGGACTAAGCCTAAGTCATCTGTGGCAGCAGCCACAGATGACTAGGCTGTCAGTGAGTTCTGAACGCCGCCCACTTTAGAGCGGCTAGCTGCGGCGTTTCGCTTACGGTGCTTAAGTCAGTGTAATTGTAGATA
>CAZHSY010000006.1:0-37188 GCA_964535385.1 uncultured Candidatus Saccharibacteria bacterium | reverse complement strand
AATCCTAATTGCTATATCATCACAAATTTACTAACTGACAAATAATCTATCTGTAGCGATTTCTCGAAGATGCTTGTGGTTTGAATTATTAAAAGAATCTTAAATCTAACTCGGAGTGTACCTAGCAAAGCCATAAAAAAGTACCGTCGTAACTGTTGACAGTACACATAGTAATGATATAATAATAGTCGAGTTTTTAGGACATACGTAAATTTTAAGAGGGTGAGGTATCAATCAGATTATGAGTACAACCGTAGACACCACGGCATCTTCAGTTCGTTCAAGTATCGACCAGCTGGTCGAGGATAGCTTGAATGTACTTAAAAAAGATCGTGATCGAGAAGTCGTCGCCAAGCGCCACGGCTTGAAAAGCTATCGCCCCCATACACTGGAGCAGATTGGCACCCAGCTAGGCATTACTCGCGAACGGGTACGTCAGATTGAGAAGACGGCTCTGACGAAGATCCGCGAACAGACCACAACTGACGACGAGGCTCATCAGGCAATTTTGCAGCACTTACAGGATCAAGGCGGCTTGAGCCAGCTTGGTACCGTATCTCGGGCGCTTGCTTTAGAAGATGCTGATCGAGCTAATTTAGCCTATCTGGTGCGAGTTACTCCCGACATCGTACTTGTCGAGCAGACGGAATCTCTGTCGCCAGTAGTTGCTCTGACCGAGATATACGATCGCGGTCAGGTCCTGAGCCTGCACACGGATCTCGTGTCAGCTGTAAAGCAACTCAATAAGCCAGCTAAATTTGATCGTTTACATGGGGTAATTGATGGTCCGCACGCTAAGCCAGCCCTCGAGGAGTTGGCTTCGGCCTCAAAGCTAATCGTCGACCTTGACGGCAATTGGGGTCTGATCACTTGGCCTGAGGTTAATCCAAAGAGTATTCGCGATAAGACTTATTTAGTACTGAAGAAAGCTGGTCGGCCGATGCACTTTACCGAGATTGCCGAGAAGATTGGCCGCCTGAATGCCAATCCTAAGCAAGTCACGACTCAGGCAGTTCACAATGAACTCATCAAAGATAAACGTTTTGTCTTGATTGGCCGTGGCATTTACGCATTAGCCGAGTGGGGCTATCAGGCCGGTACTGTAGCTGATATTATCGAGCAAATCTTACGTGAAGAAGCACCTTTAAGCCGTGAAGAGATTATCAAACGCGTCCTCTCCCGTCGACAGGTGAAGGTGGCTACCATCGCTCTTAACTTGCAGGAAAAGCCACAGTTTAAGCGAGTTGGCAAAGGTCTCTATAGCCTTGATGAAGCGGCCATTCCTGAAAAGAAAAAGCGCCGCGGTCGACCGAAGAAATAACGTTCTTCCGCGGTCACATCTTGTCCATCGCTGAGTGTCACTCCTTAGTGGTAGAATAGAAGTGGAGCCCGTGCACTTTTAGAGTCGTGTACGTTTCTTCACGCTACAAATCTTATGAATTTCTTACTTTCGCTATTTGGCGCCGTTTTCTCACTGATTGGTATTATTTTGTTCCAGTACTGGGGCTGGACTTTGATTGCAGCTTATTTGATATGGCAGATCTGGCAAAATCGTCGTAAGGTGGAGTTTGTTGAAAACACTGAGCACACGATGTTGCAGATTATTGTGCCCAAGAACAATGACAAAGCTGAGCTCTCGGCTGAGCAGTTGTATGCATCATTACATGGCATCTTACGGTCGCCGAGTGAACTGTTGCGCGAGGGTCATGTCCAGGAACATCTAAGCTTCGAGGTGGTATCGAATGACGGTGTGATTAACTTCTACGTTTGGGTGCCAGCCCATTTGCGAGATTATGTTGAGAGCCAGATTTATGCCCAGTATCCGACGGTTCAGATCTTGGCAGATGTTGAAGATTATGCCAGGCGTCCGGTAGACGGTAAGTTGACGGTAGTGTCCGAGATCAAAACGACCAAGGATTTTATTTTTCCAATCCGGACCTTTACGACCTTCGAAGTTGATCCTTTAGCTGGCATCACAACCGTGCTGGCGAAGTTGGAGCCGACTGAGCAGCTCTGGGTGCAGACGTTGATTCGGCCAATTGATGATGGTTGGCATGCTAGAAGTTTGCAATACATTAAGGAGTCAAAGGAAGGCAAGAAATCTAGCCTGATTGACGGCTGGGAGATTAAGCTCTTTCTCCTGCCGCTTGAACTAATTGCCCGCTTTTTGGAACTGTTATTCGCACCAAAGAGTGACGGTAAACCAGAGAAGAAAGAAGATAAGAAAGAGCTTTCGCCGGGTCAACAGACTGTCAATGCAGCAATCGAGACCAAAGCTGAGAAGATCGGTTACGAAGTCAAAGTTCGCGTGGCTTATATTGGCGACAGCGCCGACATCGCCAAACAGCGATTGCAGGCCTTGTTTGGCGGCTATAAGCAATTTAATACGATTAATCTCAACAGCTTGGCTGGCGGCGGCTATGATACGAGCGAGGAAGCTCTACAGGAGTATCGGGCTCGTTTCTTTGCCGGTGGTGGCTTCGTCCTGAACGTCGAAGAGCTGGCTAGTCTCTATCATCTACCACATACCAATGTCGAGACGCCAAACATTGCCTGGACGACCGGCAAAGTCGGTGAGCCACCAGTTAATCTTCCGACTCTAGCTAACACGGCTCAGGAGAATTTGAGTCTGATTGGAACGACGAATTTTCGACAGGGTAATGTGAAGTTCGGGATGGCTCGCGAGGATCGCAAGCGCCACCTGTACATCATTGGAAAATCAGGCTCGGGCAAGTCATTCGCATTGCTGCTTCTGACACTCTCAGACATCTATCATAATCAAGGTTTTGCGGTAGTTGACCCACATGGTGACTTCGCTCAGGACGTATTGAAGTACATTCCACAGCATCGTATGAAGGATGTAGTGTACTTTAACCCATCGGACTTCGAGCATCCAATAGCTTTTAACCCTATGGAAAACGCCGACCCGAATATGCGAGCTTCGATCGCTTCAGAAATCATTGGCGTATTGAAGAAAATGTTTGCCGATTCTTGGGGTCCTCGACTGGAGCACATCTTGCGCTTCACACTTCTAGCCCTCCTCGAAGTACCAGATGCGAGTCTCTTGGGTATTACTCGTATGCTGACTGATAAGAAATACCGTACAGAGGTTGTCAATCAAGTGTCCGACCTGACGGTTAAAGCTTTCTGGGTAAATGAGTTTGCGGCCTGGAATGATAAGTTTGCAACCGAAGCTGTGGCGCCAATCTTAAATAAGGTAGGGGCTTTCACGGCTAATCCATTAATCCGCAATGTCATCGGTCAGAGCCGCTCGTCCTTTGATATTCGACAGATCATGGACGATGGCAAGATATTGATTTGCGACTTGTCTCGCGGTCGGTTAGGGGAGGATAATGCCGCCACACTCGGAGCTCTCTTGATTACGAAGATCCAGCTGGCGGCTATGAGTCGAGCGAATATACCACTCGATCAACGCCGACCGTTCTATCTGTACGTCGACGAATTCCAGAACTTCGCAACTGATTCGTTCGCAGTAATTCTGTCGGAAGCCCGTAAGTATGGATTGTACCTGACGGTAGCCAATCAGTATGTGGCTCAGATGCCCCAGGAGGTTCGTGATGCGGTCTTCGGTAACGTTGGCAGTATGATGACTTTCCGGGTAGGAGCAGATGATGCAACGGCACTGGCACGCTATTTTGAACCAATCTTTGAAGCAGGGGACTTAAGTAACCTTTCCCTACAGAACATCTATGTAACGATGTCGATAGCCGGGGAGACGAGCATTCCATTCTCAGCTAAAACCTTGCGAGTCCCAGACCCAACGGCGGATATTTCACGTGAAATTATCGAGCATTCGCGTCAAGTGTACAACCATGACCGAGCCAGCATTGAGCAAATGATTGGTGAGTGGACTGGACTAGCCAAGAAGCCCGACGCGGCTACCCAAGAAGAGCCACGCCTGGCTTCGGGCCAGCCTGCCCCTACTGCCGCCCTACCCCGTCCGCAACTTGAAGTCGCCAACGCCGCTCCGCGTAACTACTCGGAGCTGATTAGGGCCGCTCACGGTAGCGGTCAGAAGTCATCATCTGGTGGTAATTCTGGTAATCAGAATCATAACCAGAATCGTTCTCGTAATAACAATCGTAGTAACAATAACCGCAATCGTAATCGGCAACGTAGCAAAGGCTCATCGCAAAAACCTAGCTGAGCCGTAATATAACATAACCCCTGTGATTATTAACGAGGGAAGATGATATATTGTACACCTTATTTAAATACTATAAGTGTCGCACAATGTATCTTTTGCGACATAAACTATGGGTGCGTCTCTATGAAACGCATCCTATGGATACCATATGATTCTTAGGCCTCAAGTGGACTATTTTCTGCACACCTTGAGAGCTAGAATATCTTAGAATAATCTCAACTGCTTTTTTGAATTTAGTAAGGGTAAGTCATGATAAGTAAAAACTACAGCTGCAAAATCTTCCTTTAATGTAGATTTTACTTAAATACATTAGACCTGTGGCTAAATATATTTTTTGCGTCGCAAAATTATTGTCAGTATGTATCGCTTCCGCTAATATTTTTTGCTTATACGTGCCTTTGTAGGGCTTAGGCATGCTATACAGCTGCAAATGACCACTCCCCCAAATATTTCTGTGAAATAAGTGCATTTCACAGGTGTGTACAGATGGCGCTTCTGGTTGAACTATAGCAGTGGGTCTCTACCCTCCTCACCTAACCTGAACAAAATATGGAACGATCCATGTTGCGGTATCGTTCCATCTAGCTACTCCCTATCTGTTGGTATCTGTAGATATCTCTACCCTACTTAGTGGTTGCCCCGAAGTGTTGGCGTTTATGTACTGCTTGATATCGGTGATCGTGCTAGCTGGCACCTTGTCTTGTAAGCCAGCGGGTCTTGCCCCTACAAACGTATTATTGACAAGTTTGACGCCTCCTGAACCAACGGCCTCTAGCTCATTGAGACCATTTGACTGGATAATGAGATCGACTGGTCTTTAAAGCCTCTGTTTGTGGATTTGGGTTATATTCGTTATCAAGGTGAAGATTGGTGATCTTGGCGGCGTTGCTAGCGGTGACGTAGAGTCGCCCGCCGTTGCCTGTATAAACGAAGAAGGTTGAATCTGTAGCTCATGGCATCTAAGCTCGAGCGGTATAGCAAGATTATTTGTAGTAGACTCGGCCTGGTATACGCACATCAAGATATTCTTTTACAGGCTTATTGTTTTTACGGGCGGTCTCAATGGCTTGCTGGGCAGCAGCGAGCTGTTCCTCGGCCGAGCGCGTAGTGTCAAAACGTATATATATGCCGCTATCTATACTCGCCTTGAGTTCCCGAGTGGTGGATTCAATAGTAGTTGTTACAATGCGAAAGCCATGTTCCCCGCCTTGACTATAGACATCGTGCACGAAGTTGATGAACTGACTGTTAGCCACTTGGTCCCCGACTTTTACCGGGAGGTTTGCACTGTCTATGATCGTACCTTCAAATGTTTCGCCCTCCCCGGCCGACCGCAAGATAATACCATCCTCGGCTACTACCCATCGACTCCCCCCGGTTTGCCAGACTAAGGCAGCTTTGCGCTCAGTGACATTTACTTGGAGCTTCAAAAAGGGTGTTCGGTTTATATTCAGTTTATTAATTGTTGGGTAATCAGCTTTTAGCTGGCGAGCGAGCTCGCTGGTTCGAGTGAAGAGAATATTACGTTCGAGCGGGCGCTGGCTGAGATAAGCTTCAAGTCGCCGCCCGGCTTCAGGCTGACTAATGGTGGTGTTACCGCGAACTTCGACGCCGCGAATGTCCAGCCAGTGAGAGCCAAACAGAATCCAGGCCAGTATGACAATGCCAACCGTCCATAAGCCATTACGTAGAATAATATGCCAGTGTGGTCGACGTTTCCCCTTGGTATTTTCACCAGGTAGAATTGGTCCACTGCGCTGGTGCCCAGGGGTTACCGGCCCGTTCTCAGTTGGAGTCGCTGTCGGCCGGCCGATTGGGAGTAGGCTACCGCGCCGACGCACTCGTCGGGCTGACTTTTTGGGATTGCCTGGCATATTATTGCTTCCTCCCAATGTAATCAAGTACAACTTCAGCTAGATGATCGGCGGCCCGTGGCACAACAGCGGCTCGTAAGTGTCGACCAAGCTCAGCCCGGTCACGGTCATGGGCCAAGAGCTCAGCCACAGATTGGCCCAGTATCTGGGCGGTTAGATCAATTTCGTGAATGATACGCAAGCCACCTTGCCTGCTTAAAAAAGTAGCATTGGCATTTTGGTGATTATTGGCCGAGCTGTCGAGTGGTACGCCGATCACAGCTTTCTTCAGGAGCCCGAGCTCGGTCAGGATATTCGCTCCACAGCGGCTAATTACCACCTCGCTCACGGCGTACATGTCCTTCAGTAAATCGGCATCCACGAAGCCATGGGTGTGATAGTGCTGTCGCTGGATAGGTGTAAGTCCGCGCTGGATGGTTTGCGCATCATGTAGCCAACGCTCTCCGACGACGTGCAAGACGGTGGCCTGGGCTGTCAGGCTGGTTAGGCTCTGCCACACGACCTGATTGATCGCTCGCGCTCCTTGAGAGCCACCGATGATTAAAATCACAGGCTTCTTGTCAGGTATTTTGAGTGCCTTGTGGGCTTGCCGGGCTGATCCAGTGAGAACCTCCTGGCGGACTGGATTGCCGGTATGGACAAACTGGGCACGAGTATTGAGATGATCGAAGCTTTTAAGCGGAAAACCGGTCGCAATCACTTGGGCGCGCTGAGCCAAAATGCGATTGGTGAGCCCCATGCTGACGTCGGACTCGTGAATAATCAGCGGGATACCGAGCCCGTGGGCGGCTAGACCGACTGGCAAGCCAACAAAACCACCTTTTACAAAGACTAGGTCGGGCATGAGCTCTTGCAAGAGCTTGCGAGCTCGACCGCGAGCCCGCACGAAGCGGCCGAGATCACGGGCATTTGCCCCCATTGTTTTAAGGTCACTTAGCTCGACTAGTATATGACGACCATACCGGCGAAATTTTCCGGTTGGTAGGCCGTGATAATTCAAGCCGGCTGACTCGACCAGTCGCCGTTCACTGCCCTCCCCCGAACCGATGTAGTCGAGGCGTAGTGATTTATCCTTAGCGCGGGCTTGCAGCGCCGCGCAGAGGGCTAATGTTGGTGTAGCGTGACCGCCGGTCCCGCCGCCCGTGACGACTATCCTCATGCTCTACTTCCCTTTCGGTATAGCGTGATATATTTTGCAAAATGCCGATGGCCGTCATGGTTGCCAGCAAACTCGTCCCTCCATAGGAGATAAATGGCAACGGGATACCCGTCAGCGGAATAAGTTCTAGCATGGCCGAGATATTGATGAGAGCTTGAGCTAGGATCCAGATGGTAATTCCGGCTGCCACCATGCGCCCGAAGCGATCAGGGGCTAATCGAGCAATGCGAAAGCCCCGCCAGCCAAACAGGGCAAATAAGCCGACTACCGCAGTCGTCCCCCAGAGTCCAAACTGCTCACCAAGAATGGCGAAGATGGAGTCGTTGGTGGCCTCAGGGAGATAACCGTAGGATTGCAGACTATTTCCCAGTCCTCGCCCGAGGATTCCCCCGCTGCCGAGCGCAATCAGGGCTTGATTGATATGATAGTCGGCGCCTGAGACGTCGTCGTGGCGATTGAAGAAGGTTGCAATTCGCGCCAAGCGGTACGGAAAAGCCACCAGCATGAGGACAGCACCGGCCGCTAGGCCACTTAAGCCCACTCCAAAAATCCACAGTGGCACATCGGACAGAAAAAAGACCGTCAGCCCAGCCAGGATAATCACCATGCCGGTCCCCATATCACGCTGCAAGACAATTGCTAGGACGGCACTGATAATTAATACGCTTAGGATCCATGGTAGACCTTTCTTGATGTCACGCATTGACTGGCGGTGTTGTTCGGCCCAAGTAGCCAGATACAGAATAAGGGAGAGCTTTAAGAATTCGGCCGGCTGAAATGAAGCTGGCCCCAGTCGAATCCAGCGACTGGCACCGTTGACTGGCGAAGAGATACCCGGAACGACTACGAGGAGCATTAATACAAAGGAAATCCCCAGCATCCAGCCAGCGTACCTTTGCCAGTTTCGATACGGCATTCGGGATGTGAACCACCAGGCAGTTAATCCGAGACAAAGACTGATGAGTTGGTTCGTGAAGAAGACATTACGATCGCTGGCACCACCAGTGATGTTAAAGTTCACAATTGAACCAGTCGAGTAGATAATAATAACGCCGGTAGCGATGAGGGCGAGGATGATCAGGCCGAGGAAGTAATCAGGTCGGTGGTGAGGTCGTTCGCGGATAACATTTAGAATATCAGCCACGGGCTATTAGTCCGATCAGGAGGCCAAATGTACCAACTACAGCGCCGATGATCCATAGCCGCATGGTGACCTTGGTTTCAGGCCAACCGATAGCCTCAAGGTGGTGATGGAGCGGTGCTGACAAAAAGACCTTTCGGCCCAATACTTTCTTACTAAAGATCTGGATCGCGCTACTGCCAGCTTCGGCTACGAAGACAGCGCCAATGATTGGTAATACGAAGACGCTGTTTGTCAGCATGGCAATCACGCCCAGAGTGGCCCCTAGAGCCGTAGAGCCCACCTGCCCCATGAAGAATCGCGCCGGGTAGATATTGAACCATGTATAGGCTAAGAGCGCCCCGACGATGGTACCGCAGAAAGCAGCCATAAATGGAAGTCCAGAGAAGAATGCGATCACGGCATAAACACCAAAGGCAATTGACAGGAGTCCGCCGGCTAAGCCATCGAGGCCATCGGTTATGGAGACGGCCTTGGTGGTTGAGAAGACAACTAGTACGAATAACGGGATGTAGAGCCAGCCAAGTGAGAAATTGCCGACTGCCGGGATGTGGATGAGGTCATAACCGAGCTTATTTTGAAAATACAAGCCCAACAGAGTAGCTAGAAAAATTAGGGCCAGGGCTTGAGTGCGCGCCTTGAGTCCCCCGCTCTTATTTGAGAAGCCAAGGATATTTGAGAGATCATCAACCAGCCCGAGCCCGCCGAAGAGAAGCATGGCAGCTAGCGGTAGCCAGGTTTCCCGTCGGTCAAGATTGAAAAACAGCGTAATAATAACCGTAGCCACCAGAATGATACTACCGGCCATTGTAGGGATATTACGCTTGTGCTTCTCGGCGTGTAGCTTCGAGAATACAACGGCCTTCTCGCCGGTTACAGTGTTAGACCGCTGCTTACGCCACCATTGGTATTTGAAGGCCAAGGTAGTAAAGAGTGGTGTCAGAATCATTGCCAGTATAAAGCCAGCAAAAGAAAAAATCAGGACTGGCAGTAAAACGGAAGTGAAACGGTCGAAGTCCGGCAGTGGAACGCTAGAAGGAATCATAATTTTCTCTTGGTTATTACTTCTTAAAAATTATATCACTAACGCTTCAGGTTTCTATCACTTGGCGTAGTTCACGCTGCTGGTAGGCTCCATGGCACTAGCCACCTGGGAGTTCTTGGCGGCAGCAATCGACTGCAAGCGGGCAGCATCAATACGGAGTTGTTCAGTGTGAGCCTCAAGCTCAGTACGCTTAGCATCAAGCGTGGAGATACGATAATTCAAGCTGGTTGCTTTCGTAACCTGGTTTAGGTACAACAGTGCCAGTAAGGCGACGAGAGCAACAAGCATGAGGCTGACCGATATCGGACCAGCTTGGACGCGAGTCTGGACGCGAGTTAAGTTTTGATTGCGCATTACGCGCGCAGAACTTGGATACATCTTGTATTTCCTGTTTGTGTTTTAGAATTTAGCGGCTAGAAGTTAGGAGGCGATCAGGAGTTTGAATTTCGTCTTCTGTGCAACTGATTCCTAGATCCTAAATTCTAAATTTGATTTTTTGTGTTTATTTTGTGTAGAAGAGGGTTTCAATGTCTTGGGTGTAGCGAAGTGGTTAGCGACCCTCTCAAAGCTCAATGTGACAGCGCAAGTGAAACGCAAGTATTTATTGGACGACGCGGACTTTTAATTTGATCGCGCGTGGGCTGCGATTCTGAACTGGAATGCTCATGGCATATCTCCTTTTTATTTTTTAATTTTATTTTCGACGGCTTGGATGGCGCGTAATTTGGCGCTCCGAGCTCGCGGGTTGGAATCAATTTCGGTGACGCTCGCGGTGAGCGGTTTTTTGGTAACCATGACATACATGGACGACTCAGCTACTTGTCCGGTAATCGGATCGATAGTAGCGGCAGTCAGCTGCTTAAAGGACTGCTTCACGATACGGTCTTCGAGGGAATGGAAGCTAATCACAGCCAGCCGGCCACCAGGTGCGAGAGCGGCAGCTGCGCGAGGCAGCGTTTCGCTCAGGGCGGTAAGCTCATCGTTGACAGCGATACGCAGGGCTTGGAAGCTCCGCGTCGCGGAATCAATTCGGTAGCGCTTACTGTTCCCTATCGTAGCATGGATCAGATCTTTTAGCTGCTCTGTCCGGAGGAAATTAGTGGTTTGCCGAGCTTTTAGTATGGCTCGAGCAATCGTTCTGGACTGTCGTTCTTCCCCATAGCGCCATAGAGTGTCGCTGATGCGCTCCTCGCTCCAAGTATTAACGATAGTAGCAGCCGTGAATTCACTGTCGGTATCCATCCGCATATCAAGTGGCCCATCATGCTGGAAGGAAAAACCACGCTCGGCTTCATCGAGCTGAGCGGAGCTGACTCCGAGATCAAACAGTATGGCTTGCGCTGGCGGCAAAGTTTCCCAGGGTATATCGCGGAAGTTGCTGGCGATGATGTGGACACGAGAGTCTTGTCTAAAGTCATTCTGCAAGGCTGCTTGAGCCGTTGGGTCTTGATCGATTAGGTAGGCCTGACCATCTGTACTCAGTGTATCGATCATAAGACGAGCGTGACCACCAAAGCCGGCGGTTGCATCGATATACACCCCATGAGCAACAGGGCGCAGTGTCTCGGCAATACGTTCGGGCATGACTGGTGTATGTCGTTTCATTTTTTCAAGGTTACCTATTTAGCAGCCAGTTGTCGATCTTTGTTTTTGTTTTTTGTGAGGTGGTTCCCGTCAGTTGACGGAATATGTGTGTGGCAAGGACTAGTCATCAAAAATTGATCAGTCCTTGTGATACCTATTGAGGTATCTGGAAAGAGAGTTGAAAGTTTGTGAGGTGGAGTTTTGAATTTGGATTGTACTAACCACAATTTGGATACGCCGTGGTCCCGAAAGCGCCACTGACTGCCAAATAGCTAACATTGTTTGTTTTTATCTTTTAAAGTACATGACTGGGTGTGACTCCAGTCCCCTCACCTGGTGAGAAGCAGCTAGATGGTCTCAGGTGCCATCAAGCGAAAATACTTCCCAGCGCGGACGGCGATAACTTCGCGGTTGATGCCGGCGTAAGCCAGATGATGGGGCTCGAGAGTGATGCGACCTTGTTTTAGGTCAAGGCGAGCATTCACTTTGCCGCTGCGAAACTTAACGTTTAAGTCAGCGGTCGATTCGTCCAGGATGTTACCATTCAAAGCCGGTTCCATCTCTGAATCCCAGATAGTTTTTGGGTAAAGGTGCAGGTATCGGCCGAAACCGCGGGTTACTATGATGTCGGGCCCGAACTCTGCCTGCAATTCCTTGGGAATGGTCAGGCGATTTTTGTCGTCAAGCTTTCTTTCGAAGTAATCCATGTGGTGTGAAGTCCTCTTATTGTCTGATGATCTCACCCACATTTACCCACTAACAACAGTATAAAACCCACTCTCACCCACCGTCAACTAGTTTTAGGCATAATGTTGTGGATAAGTAGAATTAGGGGTTAGCATTTAGAATTTAGGAACAAGATATTTAATCTATCTCTAAATATTAATTCCGAAATTCTGAGTTCTAACCTATAATGTAGATGATATGCCACGTCATAAGCGCAAACTTCAAACTGCTCTGGTCGGTGACTACGTACGCTCCAGCTTCTTTGGCATAGAAGATAGCTTAGTTTCGACAACCGGCCTGATTGCTGGTATTGCGGTAGCTACGACCGACAAGCAATTCATAATCTTAGCGGGGCTGGTCGCTATCGCAGTCGAAGCCATCTCGATGGCAGCTGGCGAATTCCTCAGCGAAGAAACCGAGCATGATATGAATGATCCTGGCTCACGACGAACTCGGCCGGTAATTGGTGGGCTGATTATGCTGGTCTCATATGCTCTGGCTGGCTTGGTGCCGCTCCTGCCAGTCATGCTTTTGCCCGGTGAGGTGGCGGTGTTTGCGGCCGTGGCGGCTGCCCTAGTAGGCCTCTTCGTACTCGGCTACTTCAAGGGACAAATTACGCAACGTCCCCCACTCCGGAGTGGCCTGAAGGTCTTGATCGTTGGTGGTATCGCTACTCTGATCGGCATCGTGGTGGGTATTATTTTTAAGACAGTTTAGTTTTTACTCCTGCAATCTGTGATAGAACAGAGAATCGTTCCTTTTCTCGACACTCCCGGAGGTCTCAATTATGGGCATGCAGCCAGCTCAGGCGGGATGTGGTTCTTACTACTTACTTTCCTGCTCCGTGTGGTCGGGTCGTCGATGGTAGCACTGCAGAAATGGTTGCGGTCGCGTCTTCGGTCAGTTGAGACGCGACCGCAACCATTGCATACTGGAGGTCGACTGGGCAGTTGTTCACTCGATTACCGTTTGTGCGGTACTCGTCGGCATCCCCCTGGTATTGTGATAGCACAGGTATAAGTCGCAAAAAAAAACGACCCCTCGGATTATTACCTGAAGGGTCGTTTTTTAAGATAGGCTTTTTAGGTAAGTCGACTTTGTAGGTAAGTCTTGAGCTCGGCAATAGCGATGCGTTCCTGCTGCATCGTGTCGCGATCACGTACGGTTACGGCTTTATCATCGAGGGTATCAAAGTCGATAGTCACGCAGTACGGGGTGCCGATTTCGTCCTGGCGGCGATAACGGCGTCCGATAGATTGGGTCTCGTCATAGTCAACTCGCCAGGGGCCGGCGATATCGGCAAAGATTTCTCGTGCCACTGTAGCTAACTCGGGTTTCTTCGATAGTGGCAAAATGGCTACCTTGATTGGCGCGATGTCTTTGGCGAAGCGCAGGACCACTCGCTCTTCCCCATTTACTTCTTCGACGGTGTAGGCGTCACACAGTATGGCTAAAGCAATGCGACCTAGGCCAAAGGTTGGCTCGATAACATATGGAACGATGTGTTGTTTGGTATCTTCATCGAAGTAGCTTAGGTCTTTTGTGGATACTTTGCTGTGTTGAGTCAGGTCGTAATTGGTGCGATTGGCGATGCCGGTAATTTCCTTGGTGCCGAACGGAAAATCGAATTCAAGGTCAACTGTTCGATCTGAATAGTGGGCCCGACCATCTGATGGGTGCTCATACTCGTGAAAGTGTTCTGGCTTGAGGCCGATCTGGGTTAACCAGGCCTTCTGAATGGCCAGCCAGTCGTCAAAGTGCTTGGGAGCATCCTCTGACTTGGTAAAATACTCAAACTCCATGATCTCAAGCTCACGAACACGGAAGATAAATTCACCCGGCGTGAGCTCATTACGAAAGCTCTTCCCTATCTGGGCAATTCCAAATGGTAAGCGTTGCCGGGTGGTATCGATAACATTCTTGAAATTGGTAAAGATACCGCCAGCAGTTTCCGGTCGCAAGTACGTCTCGGCGGCGTCATCGGCAACCGCACCGACTTTGGTGGTGAACATGAGGTTGAACATCTTGGGCTCGGTCAGTTCATTGCCATCTGGACTCTTGGTGTCTTTGAGGGCTTCTTTAAGCTTATCTAGGTCAGTTGTATCGATTCCAGCCAAGTGATCAGCTCGATAGCGCTTCTTGGTGACCTTATCGTCTACCATGGGGTCGACGAACTCATCGACGTGACCGCTGGCCTGCCAAAGGGTTGGGTTTTGGATGATTGCGGTATCGAGTCCGACCATGTCAGGGCGTTTATTAACAAACTCACGCCACCAACTGGCCTTAATGTTATTTACTAGCTCAACGCCGAGCGGACCATAATCCCAGAAGCCAGCCAGGCCGCCATATATCTCACTAGCCTGGAAGACAAATCCTCGTCGTTTGGCGAAAGATGTCAGTTCTTCGAGGCCGAGTTGGTTGCGCTTATCTGGTGCGGGAGTCGTCATATCTGGAATATTATAACATTAGGAAGTAGAATCTAGAAGTTGCTAAAGTTTAATAAAGCCGAGACTGGAGTTGGTGACCGGTGTGATAGTTCCAGAACTCTTCAATTATTTGGCTGTTTTCTTCGGCGATTAACGCCGCGTGCTTGACTTTAAGGACTTGCTCAAGTGGCCAAATCCGAGCTGCCTGCCAGAGTTGAATAGCCTCGGCTGAGACTGGCGTTCCACTTCCCCCCTCAGACCATTGTCCATCGGCCAGATGTAGAACATGGGCATGATCTGGTCGACTTGGAAGGGCTGGGTTAAGTCCTAGTTGATCAAGGCTTTTGACGAGCGCCACGAACCAAATTACAGCTGGCTGAGTGGTGAGTGTGCCGCCAAATGTTGTCTGGAGGAAATTGTACCAAGTCAGACAAGCTTCATTCTCCGGAAAAGTACGACCGGTTAGCTCTAAGAGTGACCATCCCAGGGAGACGTCAGTTAGAGCTTGTGGCCGATGACTGGTGTGTACCTCAGCACCAATTACCACTGGCAGCCCCCTACCCTCCACCAGCCGCCACTCAATCTCACAGAATGGCTCCGTGCGACTGGCTAGCTTGGCCTGTGGTTTACGGATGCCACGGGCTACTACGTCAATTCGGCCGTCTTCTTGGGTGAAAAGTTTCAGAATGCGGTCGGCCTCGCCGAAGTTTTGACGACCGACCACGAAGCCGGTAGTAGTACGGTAGCGACTCACGGTACGGGCTGATTCTCGGTAAAATTCAAGATGTTTTGTAGGGCGGCTGGATTGGTACGTTGCTTGACGAGGTATGCCTTGACTCCAAGGGCTTCAGCCAGTGATTGAGCCAGACCGATGTCGGCAGCCTCAAGGGTAGTTAGGATATAGACCGGCGTTTCAACGTAATCAGGCAAGAGACGTAGATCTTGAATCAGCTTTAGACCGTTACGACCTGGCAAGAGTACTTCGGTGATAATTGCCTGGTATGGTGTAGCTTTGAGTTGAGACAGTGCTGTGCGACTATCGCTGACGATATCGACCACATACCTGCTCTCCTGCAAGTGGTGAGCGTAGACACGAGCGAAGCTGGTATCTTCATCGACAAAAAGCAAACGTGGCTGTGGACTAGTCATATATACAGTATACCTGAGCTACGAAAACTGCTTCTACTTTAAGATATACGGCCCTGATGTGGTGTCAGGAATTTGTTGTTTCGCCGAATGGTAACCGGAGTTGCTCCAGGCAAGACAGTCGGATCTGGAGTGGCTGGTCTTTACCGGGATGGATATATGTCTGGATCCCAGCTTGCTGGAGGTCCCGTCGAAGAATGAAGGCTGTCAGAGTCGGTACCGACAGATGGCGCAAGAGATAGCTCGTAGGATCTGACTTAGACAGGACTGGGCGAATTATAGCCGGATAGCGTATGCCCTCTAGATATAGGAAGAAGCGTTGATAACGACGTCGAAACCGAACTTGCGGGCGTGCGCCGACGAGGTGGCCAGTCTGCAAGAGTTCAATGATGAGCTGACTTTGGATTAATTCATCACCAAACAAGCTTGGTAAACGATGCTGACGGTCGAGCCGAAAACCAGCTTGAACGAGGGCCTGTGAGAGCTCACGGCCGTGGTGACGGTGATCATGTATGTGTCTAGGGTTGGCAGCGGCTCGGTACCAACGGCTGGTAAGTTGACTAAATACTACAAAATCATCGGCTACGGCTAGAAAAATATCAGCCGACTGGCCTTGCGCTGCCCGTAAGGCTTGCTCGCGGCTTTGCAATCCAGCTATCAAATATTGTTGAATGATATGCCGGGTGTTGTCTGACTCAGTCTCCACGCTGTACTCCCCTCCTGTCGGTTGCTTGCTAGAGGCAGCCCGTGGGCGCGTTCCCTCATCTATACCTAGACTAACGGTTTGAGCTTTTGATCAGCAAGCGTAGGGGCTTTGATTAGCGGATTTGTACTGAATCAAGCGTACGGTTAAAGGCTTCGAGGAGATCAGCTTCTTCGTTATTGTCAGTCTGAAAAACAAATGTCTTATCACGGACTTCGACTAGTACGACGGTACCGACTTTGTCATGTTGGTCAAACTTACCAGTGTAGCGATAGGCCGTCCAGCCGCTAATCTTAAATTCTTCTGGGCCAGTGAGACCGATTTTTTTATCTCGGGCTAGCCTTTCATAGTTCTCTTTCTCCTTACCTATCAAGCTGTTCTTGATGGTTAGTCGTAAGGCTTGAAACTTTGAGGTGGTCTCGACTCGCTCGGGGTTGCCAAGAAAAATCAGCGGCGTACCCTTAGTAGGGTCGGTTGTACTAGACATGCTATAGCTCTTTGGGATGTCGAAGCTAAATTCACCAAGCTCTTTAGGCGCGACATAAGTACGTGTGTCGGCCAGTGAGGCCTTTAAGGCGGCTGCGTCATCGGCCTTTTTTTGCTCATCCTTGCCCTGGGTACGACCAGATTCAAACTGTGAGCTATTAGCTTGACGAGCTTTGGTGTATTGAGTGTAGAACCAAATACTAGTCCCCAGCAAGATGGCCACTAGTAGCCCGAGGACGGCATATATAATGACTGGCTTTTTATCTGGCCCTGGTGGGCTCATTGGCGCAGGAGGAGTTGGCGTGCCCCCGGCTCCAAATCCCGCTGGCATTGTATCGCCAGCTGGTGCAGGGCTCGATAATGGTACGGGGTTTGGTGTTTTTGGTTGCTGAGGTGTGACTGGTGGCATGTGTTTATATCGTGTTAATTCTTCTAGCACTTATTGTACATTATTTGCCATAATCACCAAACTCCGGTCAGGGTGACCTCACAGCTCTCGGTCAGCGCAAACCCCGCTCTCACCTGCGCGGAGCGGGATACTGCGAACATAGAGATGTTTACCGGGTTATTTTGGCTCGAGTTGCTTGTCGCCAGGCTGCCAGTCGATTGGGCATAGACCGCCAGTTTGGAGGGCCTTGGCTACCCGTAGTGTCTCAGTGACTGAGCGACCGACGCTTCCATCGGAGACGACAAAGTAACGGATATTTTGGTCGGGATCGATGATAAAGAGACCACGTTCAGCCTGTCCGTTGTCTTCGTCGTAGACTTCATAGGCTTTTGAGATAGCGTGAGTTGGGTCTTCAAGAGCCGGAAAAGCCACGCTTTTTAGATCGCGTTCAAACCAAGCTTTATGACTTTGGATTGTGTCTGTCGAAGCAGTCAAGACTTCGATTCCGGCTTCGTTGAAGTCATTCAGGTGTTTCTGGAAACCTTCGATCTCAGTTGGGCAGACGAAGGTGAAATCACGTGGATAGAAGAACAGTACAAGCCACTTGCCGGCATAGTCCTTGAGTGAGATTTCTTTGAAGTCGTTCTCAAGGCCTTTTTGGTAGGCGGCTGCCCTGAAGTCAGGAGCTGGTTGATTGAGTCGTAACATATAATTGTCCTTTCTTGTAATCTAGCAAATTCAAAACTGACAAAAAGTAATATCTAGCTGCGAAAGTCTAGGCTATGCCAAGCGCTCGTTCACGACCGGCCAATTGACTGATTTCATGAAATCAGCGATGTAGTCCTTGCGATCGGTAGCATAATCTAGGAAATAGGCATGTTCGTAAACATCAAGTACGAGAATGGCTTGAGCATCCCAGACGCCACCTTGATTGTGGGCGTCGCAGATGTAGTTTTCGAGAACACCTCGCACATTATCCCAACCCAGGACTACCCAGCCACGAGCTGCAATGCCGAGGGCGGCAAAGTCTTCAGCCCAATTCTCAACGCTCCCCCACTGAGCCTCGATTAAATCCTTGACCTTGCCAGCGCAGTCAGTTGGCTGGTCAGCCATATTGGCAAAATAAGCCTCATGTAGCTTAATAGCATTTAGGGCAAAAGCCTTTTCGAGGTTTTGCTCACGGATTTCTGAATAGGTGGCATTGGTGGCCGATCGATCGACGGTTTTTACGGTTTCGTTCAGCTCATTGTATTTTTTGATATAGCCTTCATACAATTTGTAGTGCTCGGCCAGCTGTTTTTTGCTGAGGCCGGGCAAAGTTGTGTATGGTAGCGGCTTAGCTTCAAGTGATTTCATTTCTTCGCCACCTCTTTCTCGGAACATTAGACAGTAATTGACATAGTAGCATTCAGACTACGGCGGAAAATGGCTACTGCTTTAGTGTACCGAAACTGCGCCCGGTATACAAAAAACTATTGCGAGTTACTTTGGCTGGTTTGATATGTGGAAAGGCAAAGATATAGGAGACAATCTGTGTCTCGGGTCGCACTTGCCGTTGCAACTGGCGAGCCATACGCGGCATATGGTGATCGATTAAGTATAACCATATAACGTCATAATCTTGAAGTGGCTGACCCCAGTAACTCCCGAGATGCACTTGAACCCGATCGTGGTACGGCATGAGCCGTAGCCAGGCAATAAACCACATAATCGGGTTGATCTCGTAACCAGTGACGTGTGCTCCCCGTTGGGCGGCCGCTAGTAGGAGCTTACCATCTCCGCAGCCGAGGTCGATGAAGCGGGTACTTTTTTTCACGCCTGCCAGATCCAGTAATTCATTGATATCTTGCTTGAAAGCTGGCACCCATGGCGCGCCAAAGAAAGCTCCCAGGCCGAAGCAGAGCGCAATCAGTATGAGCGTCGTAATGAGCCAATTCATGTATAGATCAGACTGTAGCCTGTTCAGACATCCATTTTTTAGCTTCGGGAACGGTCTTCAGTGGAGCAAGTTTGGGCCAATGGGCAGCGATTGTAAGGTCTGGACCGACGATTACAGCCGAGCGAATGACGCCCATGAACTTGCGGCCATACATATTGCGTTCACCCCAGGCACCGTAGGATTCAATCATGCTTTTTCCGGGGTCTGACAAAATCGGGAATGGTAAATTGTATTTACCGGCGAACTTCTCGTGACTCTTGATGTCATCAGCTGAGACTCCCAGCACATTCAGGCCGTCTTTTTTGAGGTCTTCGAGGTTATCGCGCAAGGCACAAGCTTGCACGGTACAGCCAGGCGTATCATCCTTAGGATAGAAATATATGAGAGTGTATTGCCCCTTTAGGTCGGCCAACTTGTGTGTCGCACCAGACTGATCCTGAAGTGAAAATTCTGCAGCTTTGGTACCAACTTTCAACATATGAGTAGCTCCTGATTTAGTTAATTTTGGAAATAACGCTGATAGTGATCGAATAACGCCGATGTGGCAATAATATCGAGAGCATTGTATTTGGCAATCTCTAGGTATTTGCCGTCCTTATAAGCCTGTCCAACCTTATCACCACTCATATCATCGGTCTTGGGTGTATCGATACCGAAGGCGCGACACCAACGATGTAAGCTGCCGCGATACATAGCTAGGCCATTAAATGTCAGGAGGTCTGAGACGTCATAGTGGGTGGCGGTTGGGATGCCGGTATTGCTGTAGCGGTTTGAAGTCAGATCTCGGCTTGGTCGAATACCATTGATGGCGGAGCGGATCATCATATATGGTACGTCGCTACGGCGCCCAAAGAAGCTAATGAACTCATCATGAACCTCGGCCAGAGCCCAAAACTTTGTCAGCATCTCAGCTTCGTTCATGGGGACATATTTGATAGTGTCGATCTCTTCTTCGTCAGTTATTTTATCCTGGGCATCATAGTAGACGGCACCTTTTTTTTGATCTGGATCATAGACGCCGATAGCAATGATTTTGCCAGTGAGTGGGCTAAAAACCAGCTTATCTTTGAGATCCTTCAGAGCGGCTTCGTAGCGGCCGGGTTCAAGCTTCTGGTCGGGCAGAGCTTTCATTAAATCTTTCTGGGTTAGTTCATCGATGGCGTCGAAATCCTCCCCTACCATTTCGATATCAAAGACTAGGCGTCGTTTCTGCATTAGTAAAATACCTCGTTATACTTCTTGAGCTTTAAGTAATTGGTCGCCGCATCGTAGTGATAGCTAGTGACACCACAGTTTACCACATCATCAGTTCGGTTGAGCTCGAGAAGCTGAGCCTCAGTTAGGCGCTCGAGCATTTTGCGAATCATCTGCACGACATCAGCATGGGTTACGATCAATATTCGTTTGCCCGGCTGGTGGCTATAGAGCGAGTGCAGTAGGCTGTGCAGACGCAACCCCATATCGGGATAACTTTCCCCGCCAAGTGGTCGGTAGTAGTAGTCGCCATCGAGCTTTAGGCGTGAGGCTTCTTGTGGATAGTGTTTCTCAATGCCATACATGGTCATCTGTGAGAAGATGCCAAATTCCCGCTCGCGCAGCCTGTCATCAGTACGTAGGTCGACCTTGTAGCCGAGCTCGCGCTCCATAAGGTGAAAGGTATCCATTGTGCGGATGGCTGGACTGACGTAGGCCAGGTCGAGCTTGTCGATGTTAGTCTGGAGTGCCTTGCCGGTGGCTGTGGCCTGCTCCTTGCCGCGATCAGTTAGCTCGACATCAGCATCGCGGATTGGTTCTAGTAAGATGCGCTCAGTATCATGCTTGGCAATTGCGATAGCCTTACGAACATTGAGCTCGGATTCACCATGACGAACGATAATGAGTTCACTTGGGTAGGTTATTGTAGAGTCATTACGCATATGCTTATTATATATGATTTTTCCTAGAGTCCTGAATCCCGCCCATTCTAGAACGGCCCCAGGTGGCGTTTTGCTGTGGTGCTCAGTCGCGGTACTGCGTATACGCTTTCTTACGTTCCTAAGAAGAGAATACTGCCTGGGCCTCGTTCAAAATGGCGGGATTCAGGACTCGCCGACTAATTCTGAGGGGGTATGTTGTAATACTGGAAGAGCTGCTTTGCCACCTCCGCAAAAGCCGGCACGGCACTTCGCTCGGCGAAGGTGTTGGTCTGCGGGTAGTCAATGCGGACAAGCATGATGAACTTAGGGTCATCAACTGGTGCGAAGCCGACAAAAGAGCCGATGTTTTTATTATCTTCATAGCCCTTACCGTCGGCTCGTGGCACCTGAGCCGTACCAGTCTTGCCGGCAATTTTATAGCCAGGTATGCGGGTCAGGTATCCTGATCCCCCTTCGACGACCTTAACCATCATGGCTGCGACATCGCTAGCGGTTTGAGTACTCATTACTTGGTTATTACGATTGTTGTGTTGGACATCGGCTAGTGAGCCATCGGGTTTGACGGTTTTGTCGACAATGTATGGTGTGGTGAGAGTACCACCATTGGCGATGGCCGAAACAGCCGAGACCATTTGTAAGCTGGTTGTAGCTATCCCCTGCCCGAAGGTCATATTGGCATAGTCGATGTCTGCGGCATTAGGGTCTTTGACCTTGCCGCCAGCTTCATTGGCGAGCTCTACGCCGGTGGGTTTACCAAAGCCGAACTTCAGAATGCCATTATGGAGGGCCTCCTTACCGGCTCGAGTAATTTGGTTGGGGTTGCCTCCAAGAAGTTTTAAGATATAGACCATGCCGGTGTTGATAGAGTTCTTAATGACGAGACTCATGTCGACTTGGCCAAATTTGTGCTTTTCGGCGTTGTAAATTGTGTACTCTCCCACCTGAACTTCACCGGTGTCATTGAAGGTAGTATTGGCTTTGACCTTGCCGCTTTCTAAGCCGATCGACATAGTCAGTGGCTTAAAGCCGGAACCAGGTTCGAATTGATTACTAATGCTGGAGTTAACGAAACTGGCATAGTCACTGGCTTTTACCTTTGAATAATTATTTGGGTCATAATCTGGGTAATTTACCAAGGCTTTAATAGCCCCAGTTTTAGGCTCCATCACAATGATGCTGCCAGACGGAGCGTGATTATTCTCAATGGCATTCTTGAGAGCGATCTGGGCGATGCTCTGTATATAGCGATCGATGGTCAGCACTACGGAAGTGCCATTCTTTGGCTCTTGGACGATATTGTCTTGGGTAGAAATCGGTGTTCCTTGACTGTCGGTCACGGCTTTGAGCTCACCATTCGTTCCGGCTAGACTTTTATCGAGATATTGCTCGACCCCATACTGGCCTTTGCCGTCAGCATTGACGTAGCCCAAGATGTGACTCATTAGATTAGCTTCTGGATAGTAGCGATAGTCACGCTCTCGGAGGACTAAGCCGGTCAGACGCAGTTCAGCAATTTTTTTGGCCATTTCACGACTAATTTGTTGTTTGAGCTCAACATAGCGAGTCTTAGTGGCTAGCTGGCTGGCAAGTTGGACTTGGTCGACGCCTAGTACCGGTGCGAGTTTCTGCGCGACATCTTTAGGGTCCTTGATGAGACCTGGATCAGCATAGAGATACTTGAGGGAATTATTTAGGGCTACTGGATAGAGCTCGCCATTGTCTTGGAGAAAAATCTCGCCGCGTTGAGCTGGGATCTCAAATTGCCGAGATTGTTGAGCCTCAGCCTTGGCTCGGAAGCTGGCGGCGTGAACTACTTGTAGGTTTATGAGGCGCCAGGCAATCGCGACTATCGGTAGGAGAACTAAGACCATGACTGTCCAGACCCGACTCTGACTCATACCATAGACTTTTCGTGTAGTGCGTTCTTGCATAAGCAGTATTATATACGTAGGGGTTAGAAATTAGGAGTTAGAAGTTGGTAATCCGCCATAGGTAGATCCTAACCCCTAATCCAGTGGACATCTCATCTATCTTGTGGTATAGTCTGGGTGCTAGAAACGAGTCGCATAGTAAAGTTCTAGGTATCATACAAGTTCGCGAAGAGGAGCGACTCACTGAGCTCATGCCAGCTACCTCTCGTATCGTAAGAGAGGTAAGTAATGGCACAGAAACTTTTTGTTGGTAGTCTCGCTTGGGCAGCTACTGAAGATGAACTTCGTGAACTATTCGAAGCCGTAGGTGCGGTTGAATCAGTAGCTATTTTGACAGATCGCGAAACTGGTCGCTCACGTGGCTTTGGTTTTGTTGAAATGACTAACGAAGACGAAGCTAAGAAGGCTATCGAAGAGTTGAATGGCAAAGAAGTGGCCGGTCGGTCAATCATTGTCAATGAAGCTCGTCCCCGCGAGGATCGATAAACTTCTAAGAAAAGTTTTCTCTTAAAGAAAACGCCTCAAAAACCCGCCTTTTTTCGGCGGGTTTTTGAATATGGAGTCAAACTATTTTCTGGCCGTATTTCATAACATTTTCATAATTGATATTTTTCTCGGAGGAGTCAAATGTTGAGATAGCAAGATTTTGAGCCGATGGGGATGCGATAAAAAGCCGGCACATTTCATAGTCTTTTCATGTTAAAGCCTGACTGAGTTGGTATACTGGTGACATGACAGCAACTACTTCTTTCCCCTACGCACTTCGTGATAATGATTTGATTTTAAGTGAGCCTGGCGCAGCCGAGCGTCAGTATGTTCTTCGGGTGCGGGATTTACCACTCGAAGAGAAACCTCGCGAAAAACTTCTTCAGAACGGGCCTGCTGCCCTGAGCAATCAAGAGTTACTAGCGATTATCTTAGCTAGCGGTACGAAGAAGGAAGACGTTATGTCGATGACACGGCGTATCGTGAAGGAGTACGGCGAACTTACACTTATGAATGAGACTCGCCCAGAGCGTCTAGCGGCAGCCCTTGATATTCCACTCATTAAGGCTTCTCAGGTGATCGCGAGCTTTGAATTGGGTCGTCGTTTTTATGCCCAGCGCAATGGTAAGCCTGTTTATATTAAGACAGCCCACCAAGCGTTCGATTACGTTAAGGATATGGGCGGTCTTCATAAAGAGCAGTTAAGGGGCCTGTACTTGGATAGCCAGTATCATTTAATCTATGAAGAAGTTATCTCGATTGGAAGCTTGACGGCTAATATTGTCCATCCTCGAGAGGTTTTTCGCCCAGCTATTGTGCATGGAGCGGTGGCTGTGATTGTGGCTCACAACCATCCTTCAGGCCGCCTCGCGGCCACTGATGCTGACATCTCAGTTACGCACCAATTACATTCGGCTGGAAAGATTCTGGGCATTGATCTGCTAGATCACCTTATTATTGCCGGTAAGAAATTTGTAAGCGTTCTGGACTAGGCATGTATCAACTCGAAGATCAGACATGCACATTGGATTGCGCCCCGATGCCAAGCCGGCATTGGGAGTTAGCTGAGCAAGCCGACACCCATCATGAGTTACGAGCCCAAGTTCGATCGGGCGAGTACTTCACTGTATTGGCAACTCATCTCGAGCAGTTAGCCGAAGGTTTGCAAGAACAGGCCGCTAGTGAAGCAGCACAGTTGCAACGGTTAGCCGAAGACCTATTCTGGTTGCAGCCACGCTACCAGATCCTCTCTAATTAGGACTTAGTGTAGGTCTTGATGAAAGCTTGGGCTTGGGCCTTACTCTGAGCAACTTGAGTATTGGCCCTTGCGAGCTGATCGAGCCAAGCTTGCAGATATTGTGGGTGCTTTACGGCCCGACATTGATCGAGGGGTTGCTGGCTGAGCTTAAGTTGTTGAGTAATAAGTCGGGTGATCTGTGTGATGGTTTGTTTCCAGAAGAGCAATTGCAGGGCTGGTAGATCTTTGTCGAGAGATATCTCGGCTTTGTCAAAGCCCCTTAAAAGCAGACAGACAACTGCTGAGAGATGACCTCGCTGCATGTCCTCTAGCCAGTCATGAGCGTCATCGTGAAGCTGTCGAGCGATCAAGAAGTGCTGGAAGAATTCTTCGAACTGTCGATGTTCGGCGCTAGTGGTATCGTAGCCCAAGGTTTGTAGAACAGCACTACCCACCAGGCTATGCCCCCAGGATCGATTGGCTAACTGTTCGTAGCTGACATAGTCTGGTAGATTTGTCACCATCAAGTTTTTTACTGCGGATGTTCGGCAAGTAGTAATCTCCCATGTATTGGCCTCATCCATCTTGGTGAGAGCGGCTTGTACCTGTCGGCTCCATTTAGGATTACCGGGAAGGGCCTGATTGAAGTTGTCGAGCATTATCCGAGTTGCATAATGGCCAGCTGAAAGTTCGGCTGGCTTCCCCTCTTCATCGAGGAAGTCATCATATATCGTGTAGGCGATCCAGCCATTGAGGCCCGCTTGGTTGAGGGCTGTCATTATGTTGGGTGGTAGAGTTGTGCCGAAGGCCTGGGCAAAACGGTTGGCTATCTGTGTGATCTGTCCACTGTGATCCTGTTCGGCGATGCGTCGGACGTAGCTATAGTAAGTGTCCCGCAGGGGCTGTTGTAAGTTTTGACCCGTTTTTAGAGCATGTTTAACGGTGCTATTTGCCGGTTTCTTGACTACTTGCCCTTGCTTGGTTGATGGCCGATACAGAGCTTCAAGCGCAAAAGCAGTGGTAAGCGCCCGTGAACCAGCGTAACGGGGGCACCCATCCACCTGAGGTTCGATATAGAGACTGGCTGCCGGCCAGCCGCCATCAGTGGCTTGACTCGATAATATTTGCATTCGGAGAGATTGCCACATCCGAGATGACACATTAAGGCGTTGGGCGCTGCTGAGAAGTAGCGCGCATTCCAGCGCTGTTCGAACAGGTGTAGTGACCTTGAGATACTGGCGCAGGTTGTAGCTGATGTGGCGTGCTAATTGAGAATCGGGCCGACAGGCCCTGGCTAAGAAATACACTGTGGGCGCGCTGCCGCAGTAGTAACGTGACGTCAGTTTGTTTGTTTGGATTCGTTTGATGAGATAGTCTTCTAGGCCTGGTGTTGTGATATTGAGCTGCTTAAAGAGAAAAGCGATATTGGCATTAACTGCCACATCAACGTCTTGCCAGGTATCTGCTGAGTCTGCACCGACGAGCCAGGTACGATATGGTCCGCCCGGTGAATCCTCTGTCTGTATAAGGGTTTGCGCGACACGTGCTAAGACATCGCCGTCTAGTAACTGTGGTTGATGTAGAGCTACAGCGGCTAAGGCACAGGCGGTATCATCGAGGTCATCTGGATATGGTTCCGTATAAAACGTTCGTCGGTCTCGTCGCCAGTAGTTCCATGTCCACTGCGGGCTGCGTTGTGATGTTAGGGCTTCGGTCGCAGACTGCGTAATTGATTGTGTGGTCGGCACTGTGTGAAGTGCTTGCGCGATAAGGGCTGTAAAGAAAATCGTCGGTCGATATTGGATGTGCGTAAAATTATCTGGCTGGCGACTTGCCCACCCGACAAAGCTACCGTCTCGAGCTTGAGTTTGCCGTAAGAAATCTAGGCCGTACTCGATGCTATTCACAACTACTTTGCCACTACGTCATGAAGTTGAGCGGTAAACACCGTGCCCTGCCCGGGGGAGCTTTTGACGGTGAGCGAGCCTCGAAAAGCCTCATGAGCCACCATTCGTGCCGTCGTGAGGCCGATGCCAATGTTGCGGCAGCTCGCTTGTTTTGTGCTGTAGAAGGGGTCAAAGATATGTTTAATAGCCGAAGGCGCGATACCTTGGCCCCAATCTTGCACTACTAGAGTGATAGCACTCTGTCGACGGTTCACTGTAATATTAACTAGTCGCTTGTGGCTTGGGTTGGAATGTAGTGGATAGGCATCGATCGCATTACTGACGAGGTTGGCCGCTAATTGACTGAATTTGATAGGGTCACCGGTCAGGCGGCAATCAGGACAGTTAAGTGCGAGTTCGATTTGGGCATGTCGAGCTCGGTAGCGTAAGATATCGATTACTTGTTCAAGTTCCGATTTTACAGAAAAGCGCCCCACGATACTCTCCTGTCGTAGCTGCTTCTGCGCGGCCTCGACGTAACGTTGGAGCTGGTTAATGCTAGTGGTGAGATCTTTAACGATCGCTGAGCGTTGTTTCTGATTGAGTGCCTCTAGGTTGAGTGAAGCCACCGTGAGAGGCTGACTGAGGTCGTGGAAGATGCCACTACTGAGCTTTCCGAAATCCGCTAATTTTCCGAGCTCTAGTAGGCGTTGACGCTGGGCGGCTTCGAGCTGACGAGTACGCTGCTGAACTTTTCTCTCCAGATTATCTCGTTCGTGTGTGAGGGCAAGCTCTGAAGCTTCGGCTCGTTTCAGCGATGCGTGCGTCTCGCGATTAGATAGCCAGGAAACTAGACCAATAATACTGAGGACAATACAGTAGCTGATGACATCGCCCATAAAGAGGGACCGATTGAGCCAGGCCGTCGATGTCTCTAAGTAACCATTTGCTTGATAATAGCCAACTATCAGTATAGATAGGACCGTGGCACTACTGATGCCGATCGCGGCTGTGCTGCCGAGTAGTACGCCGGACATGACGATTGTAAGCGCAAACGTGAGTTGGGCTTGAGGCAATGCTACACTCCAGCTAAACATCAATTGGGCAGCTGAGTACCAGACGAAGCCGATAAGTATGATGGCACTGAGACGATAGAAGCCACTACGCGACACGTGCCACAGTCCTACTATCACGAGCAAGAATACAAGTGTATATGAGAAAGGACTTGGGTTGGGATGAGTGCTGACAACCAAACTAGTTGTAGACAACCCAACCGCTATAAAGCTGATTAGCATGAGACCAGTCAGCAAGACGTTTAGAACAGGTTCGCGCCGTCGATCATCGGCTGGGAGTTTGTGTGGCTGAAGAAAAAATGTCGTAAGGCGTCGTAGTGGGGTAGTGTCTGGTTTCATGGGTTACAAGCCAATTGGTTGTTATTATAAATAAAAACTAAAGAGGCAGAGCCTACCTCTTTAGTTTTAATAAGAAAGCTTATGCTTCAGGTAGCCAAGGCATATAGCTTGTAGCTAGTTGAGCTGTCTCGACTGGTAGCTCTTGCTTACTACGGGCCGACGGATCAGTTAGTACTTTTTGTAATAGTTGGGTCATGCTCTCACCTCCTTTCTTTTGGGGATAGGTGCTGCAGGCTTTGGTGCTTCTAACTTGTAGCCAAGGCCATAGACTGTCTTTATCAGAGGCTTTGTAAATGGTCGATCAATATGATCGCGCAGGTGTTTAATATGGACGTCAACGGCATTCGCCCAGACCTCACTGTCTTTTTCCCAGACATTATCAATCAACATTGTCCGTGTGACGATCGTACCAGCATGATGCATAAGGTACTCTAGGACATCGAATTCTTTGCGTCGGAGGTCTATTAGCTGTCCGGTTCGCTTTACTTGGCGCGTAGCTCGATCGAGCTCGAGGTCTCCGAGGACAAGCTTGCTGTCGTAAGTCTGGCCAGTCTTGTGGCGCAAAAGCACTCGCAACCGAGCTCGCAGTTCATCCATACTGAATGGTTTAGTTAGGTAGTCATCGGCGCCAGCGTCGAGTAATTCTACCTTGTGATCGACGAGCACGTCAGCCGTGAGAATTAAAATAGGCGTGGTGTTGCCACTGTGTCGTAGCTCCTGGCAGACTTTTGTGCCCATCATACGGGGCAAGCCAAGGTCCATAATGATGGCGTCGTAGACGGTGTGTAGAGCCTCATGGAGGCCGGTTTCGCCATCGCGTGCAATATCTATGCGGTAATGATCGCGTAGTCCTTGGCGAAGAGCCTTTATTAATGCAACATTATCCTCAATGATCAGGAGTCTCATAGTTTGGCTTACTCAAACCTTTGCTTAGCTTATATGCGCAACTGATACTTTTGTACAGCTAAATTATTAAAACATTATTAAATATTGTAGCTCTAAAGCGATGTCTAAAGTACAAAATTTCATTAAGTTTTAATAATCCCTGGTTAGGCTAAGTTGCATAATGATATATTCACCCAATTGCGAAACCACGGATCAACTCAAAGTATTTTTTGAAAACGGTCGATCTATTGCCTATCGAAGCGCTGAACAGGTTATCCGGTCAGGCGACACGCCGAATGGGGTCTCTTATATAGCCTACGGTTGTGTCGCCGTTCAGATGACATACCTCGATGGTACAGCCGCTACTATCCAGACTCTTTATCCTGGCACTATCTTTCCCTTGCCTGGAGCCATGCATGATCAATCTACGGAAATCTGCTATGTCGCCTTAAGTGAGCTAGGCGTTTGTCGTTTAACTCAAGCTCAGTTCGATGGCCTTTATCTAACTGATACTGATTTCCAGCGCCTTATATTAAGTCAGTTAAGTGGTCAGTTGGCGGCGGCTCAGGCGAATTTAGTTCTTTTGCATCAACGACGGGCTCATGATCGGCTCGTTTATCGATTGCTTGATCTTGCAGAGCAGTTAGGGCGTCACGGTCTTAGGCAGGTCATTATCCCCTTGGCTGTGTCGCACGCTATGCTGGCCCGCTCTACGGGTATGAGTCGAGAAACGGCTAGTCGGATTATGACCCAACTTGTTCGCCAGCGTTTGGTTCGACGAGCTGAAGGTAAATTAATTATTGCCGACATTGATGGCCTCAGGGCCTCAGTAACCAGACCTATGTCTTCTGGATCGTCGGCTAGCGAAGGCTTGCAACCTGAATTATTGTCGAATGTGCGCAGGCGATTGGTCTTACGATAGCTTCGTTGCTTAATACTTAAAAGAGGGCTGTCTGCCCACTTTTAAGTAAGACGTGCTAGAAATCTCCTATTGTGATAAACCACAGAAGATCCAGAAGCAGTTCACAGTACCAGTGCTCACGACCGAACTGGTGACCTGACTTCCTTCTCGAGCCTGTAGTTTATAGCTGTAGGTACCGGCAGCGGCGATATTGTAATCTGCATAGTTAAGGGCCGTTACTGTGCCGATGGTCTTGTTGTCTCGAATGACATCATATTGCGTTTTAGCAGTTGATCCGGTTGGTGCTGCCCAGTTAATCTGTACGAAGTAGCTACCGCGTAGCCAGTCAAAAATCAGACTGAGATTCGGCTTCGCAATCGGACCTAGCGCTGTAGGCTTTGGGGTTGGCGGTGGCGTGCTGGGAGCGCAGGTCGCCATACCACCAGCGGCTGGGCTTGAACAAGCCACTGGCGGGGTTGTTGGTGGTGGTGTAGCGGGTAGGACTGGCGAAACGGCGGCGGTTGGCGGTACTGGAGTAGTGCTATTGAGACAGTTATCTCCTGGCTCCGTAACCGGATTGGTGCTGGTGTTACGGGCGTCGCTTGGGGTACAGGCCGTAGATGTAGACACAAGGATAACTCGATCAACTTTGACATTGGCCACCGTGCCGACTAGCTTAAGGCTGTTATTGCTGGCAGTGGCGGTGAATGTACCGACGTTTTTCCAGGCCCAATTTGTTCGGTCGGTACTCGTAGCGGTATAGCAAGTTGGCGTGCCACCACTAGCTGTAGTCTCGACTCCGACACTCGTTCCAGCGCTGTCACCAGCCATCAGACGAACCCAGACATTGTAGGTACCGGCACTTGGGACGCTGACGCCGGTCTTCGTTAGCGTAGCCAGGCCACTCCCTGGCGTACAGGCAGCTGCTTCAGCTTTACCGCCGCCAAACACAAAAATACTCAAGGTAGCCACAAGGATTCCAAGAGCGAGTCGGAGAGTTAGTCTTGCTGATATTTTTTTAGCTGCCGGGATATCAGTCGAGTAGAGAGTCTGAAGCATTTTTCGTTCCTTAATTTTTATGAAGATATAGCTTTCTCGCCAATCATATGCTTATGCTTGTTATTCGTCAAGGTCATGTCTTGGCTTTTGCGATTGTCGCTTGTGGGTTAGTAGCCCGGGAAGAAATCAGTGATTATTCGCTGCGACGAGACGCCGGCCTGTTTTAGGCTACCTTTGAAGTGTTGAACCATACCAGGAGGGCCAGATAGATAGAAACGACTATTGGCGATAGATTGTCCGTCAGGTAAATGTTGTGTGAGTTTCTTAATATCGAGTTGCCCTACCCAGCCGGCTTCGTGGGCTGGTACTGTACCTTTGTCGATCACATATACAATGTGTGTTTGTAATCGAGTTTTAGCCTGGTCGAGAATGTCTTTGTAGGCAATTTCTTCCTGGCTACTGACAAGATAAAAAAGCGTAATTGGACGTGCTTGTCGATGCTTGAGTAAGTGCTGGAGCATGCTCCGGAACGGAGTAATACCGATGCCACCAGCAATCCAAACGAGAGATTGCTTGGTGTCTGGTAGTAAGAGGAACTCCCCTGCTACGTTGCCGATAGCTAATTTGTCGCCGGGTTGCAAGTGTTGTAGAGCCTGCTTGTAGCTGCTGGATGGCTCGTGAAGCTTTACGCCGAGATGTAGGGTGGGCTCCTCGGGGGCTGAGGCAATAGTGAAAGTGCGTCGGTTCCCTCGCCCGTCGATGCGGTGGTGCGGCAGGGTCCAGTCCATGTATTGGCCGGGTAAAAAGTGTAGGTGGCGGTGCTTTGGTAGTTCAAAAATATATTCGTAACTAGTTGGTGTCAGTGCTACGCGTCGCTGGAAGACAGCCACTAAGTGATCGAGTGGGTTGACTACGAAGGCATACAGATTACCAATCGCGAGAGCCAGTTGCGGACTGCTATCTAGAGGGCCAATGTGCAGTTGTGACGCAAAGATACTGCCGACTAGTATGGCGAAGAGAGTGCGTTCGTAGTGTCGTCCGGGCATGGTCAGGGGCTCGGTTATCATGATGCTACCAAAGAACACCAATGGCCAAGACGTGAAGGCCATGATAAGCGTCGTACCGAGAGCATTACCTCGCAATCCAGCAGCTAAGAGCATTACGATGAGACTACTGGCTGTGAATATAACAAAGAACCAGCCCAGCCGGACTTTGCGGATTATCAAGAGGCCAATCAGACTCACGATTGGCAGGAGTATGGGTGTGGCGATCCACCAAATTACTGGGAGTAGACCGGTAGTGCTGACGATTAGGGCGCCAATGGCAGCTGGATTGAAAATATGTTTATGCTGCCAGGCCAAGAGGTATTTACTGGCCATGGCGATGCCACCAGTCAAGGCAATGATGAGAGCTCGATGGACCGAAGTAGTGGGCGGCACGATGCAAGCTAGGATGAGAGCCGTTATCAGGGCCGACTCGTTATTGGTGTAGGCATGAAAAATCCGCGCCAGTAGTCGATTAGAGCTAAAACAAACTACGAGCAGGATGAAGATGGAGAGAACGAGGCCGACGACAGGTAGACTGATAAAACCCCAGGCAGCAAAAACTAAGGCACTGATTAAAATTACCGACAAACCGTACAACAGTAAGCGATACATAGTAATGCCATTTAGGAAGTCATCAATTGGCCTTAAGGCTTTTGCAAGCATAGTACTTAAAAGAATACTCCTGGAAAATCATCTGAGCGGATACAGGTATTATCGTCAAGAACATAAGCATATTCAAATTGAAAGGCGGATTGTAGCTTGGTGACGGGAGTGAAGAAGATAGCGGTAGCGAGGCCATCGGCCAGGATCGTAGAGTCGGCGTATATCCAGCAGGCCTTCATGCCCTGGACTGACTCCAGGCTGCGTGGATCAATAATGTGATGGTACCGACCCCAGCGGCGTCGATTGGTTGCCGAGCCACACAAACTTCCATCTACGAATTCAGCTTTTCCAATGATTTGAGTTGGGTCATCGGGATGCTCGAGGCCGATCGTTTGCCGAGCCTGCCGAAGATGGATATCACCACTGGCGTCGATGGCGTATTGTTGATAGCCGGTCGCTTCGATAACCTCCCCTACTAGATCGACTAGGTAGCCCTTACCGGCAGCTCCAAAATCCAGCCAGACAGATTCCTGCACCGTGAGCGTAGGGTCTTGATAGTTCATGATGTCATCCCAGGCTGGCGGCGCAGTGAGGGGTTGACTACGGAACGAATAGTTTGCGTCATATCCAGCATCAACCATAACTTGTCCAATGAGTGGCGTAACGGCTCCCTGGCTTATGTCATAAAGTTGTCGATAGATGGTAAGTAGATTGGCTGCATCGCTTGGTAGCCGATACTCCCCTGCTTGTCGGGCGATCTGACTAATTGTGGAGTCTGCCCGAAAGCGTGAGTATGTCGCATCGAAGCTATCAATGCGATCTCTAATAGCGGCCTCCAGGATGGTCGGTCGCATAACAGGGTCAAAAACTTCAATCTGCCATGGCGCTCCAATCGCTTCGAAGTTTAGCTCGAAGCTAGCTTTGGGCTTGGCTTTTGATCTGACTGAGGGCATTATTAAAGCCTTCTGAGGTTAATGACGAACCAGATACTCGGCTGAGACTGACGCTGCTAATATTTTTACCGACAACCAGGGATTGATAGCCAGAAATGAATTCCTCCTGATACTCCTTACTGTCTAGGTCGGTGGCACCGGCCACAGTCGAAGTGTCTATAATAACGCCGCCCTTAAGCGTCACGGTGACAGTGATATTCTCATTGCCTCCCGGCGAACTGTAGTTGCCAGTAGCAGTATAGGTACCATCTTTGTAGTCCCTATTTGAGCTCTGATATGCAGTATTGGTACTGCTTGTGCTGACGTCGATGCTTGGCGTGGCGCTCGTCTCGGCAGTGCTTTTGCTGGTCGTTATAACACCAACTACGACGACAGCGATAATGATAGTTACCATCGTGGCAATCAAGACAATACGTTGGTTCGAATCCTGTTTCACTGATGCCTCCTCATTAATTAAAGGTTATAATTGTATATAGAATATACGAATTGTACTAAATGTAAGCTGAGGTTTATGTGAAACCGGTAAATGCCAGTGTGGTTTAGACTGAAGGCTTACGACGAGTTATGGCGGATTTGAGCTTTTCTCGTTGTTCGGCATTTTTCATCATATGTATGATTGTGGGCAAGAGTGACACCAGAACGACTATCGCAATGGCCGGCAATAGATACTTATCAATATCAGGGATGGATTTGCCGAGGAAGAATCCTAGTGCCGTGATCCCAATCGCCCATAGAAAAGCGCCGACAAAGTTGAATATCAAGAAACGCCTATATGGCATCTTGCCGACTCCAGCTAGAATCGGTGCCACCGTGCGCACCACTGGCGTGAAGCGTGCAAGAATGAGTGCTTTGCCGCCGTGTTTCTCATAAAACTTCTCAGCCTTTTCGATGTGTTTTTGATCAAACAGGATCGAGTTTTGCTTCCGGAAAACTTTATGTCCGTAGCGTTTGCCGGTGACATAGCCGACATTATCGCCGACAATGGCTGCCGTGAAGGTCACTATCAAAAGGACTGGAAGACTGAACAAGCCTTGAGAAGCCAAGAAGCCGGCAGTAAAGAGTAGGCTATCTCCAGGCAAGAACATACCGATGAGGAGTCCGGATTCTGCGAAGATGATTGCAAAGATGCCAATATAGCCAGCGCTGCGGATGATTTCTGAGAGGTCGAAATGCATTTGTCTATTCTATCAAAGCCTGAGGGGTTTCCAAACTAGTATTTCGAGGGTCGGCGTTAATCACTCGTGCACTGCCCAGTACCGATCTCTGCTGTTCTGGTCATGGCGGTTGCGAGGCCAGGGCGAACCGAGATAGATGTGAGAGCATAGCCGATGCCAGGGGTGCTAAGGGACTGAGCAAACGTTACGCCAATGACCGTGCCGTCAGTACCGACCACTGGTCCGCCAGAATCACCTTTTTCGATTTTGGCTTGGAGCTCGTAGATTTGTCGTGAAACATTGCGTTGGCCATAAATATTCAAGCCTTGAGCGGTCATTTGTCGGAGAATAGCTGCCTCGGTAGAAGTAAAATTACCGCCTCCGGGAAAACCAAGTACTCCGCCGACCGTGCCTCGTGGTTGAATGCTGGTGGCGAGCTTGAGTGGTGTTCCGACTAGGTGGCTGGATCGCAAGATAGCCAAGTCAAGGTCTGGATCGAAATAAACCACGCTAGCGACATGACGACCAGCAGTATCGGTTACTGAGATGTTGCTGGTGCCAGCTACGACATGGGCATTGGTAATGATGAGATTCGGAGCAGCCACAAAGCCAGAACCAAACGAAAGGCCACCACAGCCGTAGCCTTGCACTCGCACCACGGACGCTCCAGATAAGTTAACGATAGTTTGGAGCGAGGTGGAGTCTAGTGGCGCCACCGGTGTAACTGCCTCGGGCCCTGCCCCAATGAATACTTGCGGGAAGTCGAAGTCGACAGTCAGGATGCCAATCCTGGCCAAGAAGGCCGGGGCAGGCGGGAGAGCCTGATTCACCGACTGAACGATACGTGACTGCCGGAAGGATTGATTCAGGGTTTTGTAAGGACTGCCGCCCAGTATGGCGCTGAAAGCCCAGACATAGATGGCTGTCAGAAGGATGCTGAAGAGGCCGCCAAGGAAGGAGTCGATTCGTTTTAGCCGAGCTTTCTCCTGCTTACTTTTGAGTTGCCGTCCGATGCGTTCGCCATAATTGCTGACAACAGCACCGCTTATGACGATAATAAGTACCGAGAGGACTAGCTTGATGTTGGTATCGGTGATAAAACCAAGCAAATAGGGCGCTATCCAAGCACCAAGCAGTAGCCCACCCAAGAAGCCGAGCAAACTAAAGACTCCTTGCACAAGACCGATTCTCGACCAACGAGTGGCCATGTAGAACATGACCACGATGATAACCAGGTCTAGCAGATTCATGCGTATATTATATGCTTATTCCACCCTTATGAACGGTTTATTATCGTTTCCTATCCTAAAGATAAGCTTATGGTGGCTGTTATCATACTTAGTATGGCCTGCTCGTCTTCACTTTGGTCGGAGACTGAGTTCAGCTTTCAATTGCAACAAGAAAGCAATAAATCTTGTTACATGTCACAGAAATCTTTTAAGCAAATAACTCAGCCTCAACGAGTCAAGATCGAAGTACTCTTGGCGCAAGGAATGAAACAGAGTCACATAGCCACTGCTCTATGGCGTGATCGTACCATTTGCACTCGCCACCAGGCCGAGCGTTACCAGATGATTTGGAGGCGTGGTGATGCTCTTCTTCTTAACAATCAGTTGGCAGTAGCTGTCTGTTGACAGACGGGTCTATAATAGTAGTGACAAAGAGTTTAAGGTTTTGCTAGGAGTTTTATGGCAAATATAGCCATACCTTTCGAGAAAATGCACACAAATGTCGATAACAACGTCAAACACCACTGCTCAAACTAAGACTCAACGGCCATACTTCGCACTTTTGCACGAAGCAGAGGCTATCGGCCAAGAATTGAGTGTAGAATCACGACTGTATCGCACCACTCTACACTTGCTATCTGAGTTGCGAGACTTTGACGAGCTAACTGCTCAGGAGAGTTTGCAACCACTCCCACTTGCACTAGCGGTGGCTGATGAGTATGAGTATTTCTATGGTGTGCCAGTTGATAAGACGCACGTCTGGTCGGCTGTACTTCTACATGATATCGGAAAGGCTACCGTCGGGCGTGACTTGGTGATTAAGAGTAATCTCGGCCAAGAGTGGACGGCTGAAGATCGACAGCGTATGCGTGGCCATGCAGCGGCTGGATTTCGGACGGCTCGAGCGCATCAGCTCCCCTACGATGTCTGTCGAGCTATCGCCGAACACCATCATCGGCAAACTGGCCTGGCCTATGGCACCAAGGCTGGATTAAACGATGTCGAGCGTATCATTCGTGATTGTGTGGCAGTGGCTGATTTCGCTGATGCGGCCTTAAATCGTACGAATTCACGCAACGCTCACTTAGATACGGAGCAGCGTCTGGCCGAAGTTTTAAATGACGTGAGATATGTCTTTCAGGATTATTCACGAGGTGGTGAGTTTTCTCGGATAGTTTTTACGGCTCTCACGCAGTAGCGAAGAAGCTTACATTTTCCAGGGAGTAGATAGCTGAAAATAATTCCCATCTGGGTCAGCTAGGGTGGCCAGTTGCCCGTCATTCGTGGCGTCTTCTGGGCGATATGGCTCAGCGATAACCTGAGCATTGGTTGCTTTGATAATCCGATCAAATTCGGCTTGTACGTCATCAACAACAATGTTGATCATCAAGCGCTGGGGTTCAGAGTTCTGGCCTTTAACTTCGCTATGCGGTCCGATGACCAGCGCTTGTTCCATCGAGCCAAAGCCATACCAGTCGCCTTGATTCCAGGCAGCTTCACTGAAGACTTCCCTATAAAAATCGGCTAGTTTTTTCGAGTCACTTGTCCCAATCATAATGCCGGCTACTTTCATGCATGCCTCCTTCAGATGTGTAATCATCTGTCATTGCTACACAGCTTAAGCCCGTTTACTAGCAGTCGTGCTTACGCCCTAGTTATACCAGTATGGCCCATACTGCTCGTCGCTCGCAAACGGGCCGCGTACTTCTGCCGCTTAATTGCTTAGTCATCCTGGGTGGAGTTTTGCGGCTATTCCTGCCTACCA
>CAZHSY010000005.1:0-68243 GCA_964535385.1 uncultured Candidatus Saccharibacteria bacterium | reverse complement strand
AGGCGCCTGCTTCTGGCGCAGGAGATCGTAGGTTCGAGTCCTACCGTCCGAGCCATAGAAAAAGCAGGAGTGCGAGACTCCTGCTTTTTCTATGGCTCGAATCGAATCGAACCGTGAAAGGTTCGGCGAACGAGGAGCGCAGGTCAAGAGTGAAGTTTGCTTCAATTCTCGGCCGAGCACCACAGGGAAAAGGCGGAACGCCGCTGTCCTACCGTCCGAGCCATTTTATTTATAGCGATTCTTGATAGAAACTCTGCTATAGTTGGGATGTGAACCAGTTGCTCGTTATTATTTTAGGTAGTCAGCTGCTTTTTACGATTGGAGACTTGCTCGCCAGACAAAGGCTGTCTACTCAAGGATTTAAGCTTGGAACCTTCCTCTCGCTATGGTTTCTGGTCTATATGATACTTCGGACTGTAGCAACATTTGGACAGCTATACGTCTTCTCAAGCATGGAACTCGGGCGGACCATGGCATTATTTAGTGCCTCAAGCCTAATACTCGTAAATGTCTTAGGATATTTCTTACTTGGAGAGAAACTTTCGTTACCAGTTTACTTTGGGATTACCTTGGCTGTATTGGCGATCTTAATTGTGGGGTTAAATAAATGACAAAACACTACATCATTTATTCTCATGGCTTTGGTGTCGACAAGACCGATCGTGGTCTTATGGCTGACATTGCAGCGGCTTTGCCCAGCTGCGAGCATGTCATGTTCGACTACAACTCAATAGATGTAGAGAATAGCGAGATGACCGTCAGTCCATTTGACGAGCAAGTAGTTAAGCTGCAATCGAAGCTGGCTGGGCTTCCCTCGGATGCGGTGGTTGATATCGTAGCGCATTCTCAAGGTTGCATCATTGCCTCACTCGCTAAGCCACAGAATATTCGTAGAGCTATTTTCCTGACACCGCCGGATAGTCTGGATATTGATGAAAAAATAACCAAGTATAGTGCACGAGAGGGAAGTTACATTGATGTGCATGGTGAGTCGCGCTTACCTCGCCGCGACGGCAGTACTACTATTATTCGGCCTGAGTTTTGGGAGAGTATGCGAGGTATTGATATCATGAAGGCTTACAACGAAATACCTCAAGACATAAAGACGACTTTTATTGTGGCTGATGCTGACGAAGTGCTTGGCAAGACAAGCTTCGAAGAACTCCGAGACGACATACAGGTGATTGAATTGCCAGGTAATCATGATTTTGCGGTTGAATATCGTGCTGGTGTTGTTTCGGTTATAAAAGATAAATTGATGAAACTGCAATGAGTCTTGCAAGTGCAGACCTCATAAAGCGCATACACCATATTCACGCCGGCTGCTTTAATCTCGTGAGGGAATCAATAGGCACATATCTTCCAGTGGCGGGTAATATAGGGATTTTCTGTCAATCCGAAGCCGAGTATGAGGCTTTCGGCCAACTAGCCAAAGCTTTAACAGAACCAAGTAACAATCCGAAGCAGAAATATTTCCGCCTAAAAGAAGGCATAGTGATCAATGCGGAGGGTGGACAGGAATACCGATATACATACCTGTATGTTCGCCAGCCCGACAAAGATAGCCCACAAGCCGGTGATATTGATTTCGTCCTTGATGACTCTGAATTTCAGCTGTTAAAAGAGCGGGTCAGCAATGGCGAGGTGTCCAATGCGACAGTATACGAACGCCCTGGTTGGGATATGGTTGAGCTGAGCCGAAATGATATTGATGCCCTGGCGTATATCTGTACTAGTGAAATGGCTCAAAAAGTACGAGTAAAGTTCTAACCTCACACATTCGGCTGAGCCTCACAGAAAAATACCAAATTTATTTGTGTATTATCCGAGAATAAGGGTAGGGAATTTTCTGAACTCATTGAAGCAAGATAATCTGAATCTGACACGAACCTAGGACATCAAGTGAATACGAAAAGTTTGTGATTGGGATCGGAGGCCATAGCCAAGCCTTTTTGGTGTGATACGTAATATGTCAGCTGATGAAGCAAAACAGGGTGACGAGTCCGCCGCTCTCCCCGATACCTCCGAGCTTGAAAGTATAGCTGAAGCTAGCAAAACCGAACCTGCTCAAGAGGCTTCGGTTGATATTGAAAAGGGTGAGCTCCGACTCGAACGGAATGCCCTCATCGAAGAAGCCATCAAGAGAAAGAATCGTGGTGAAACTGAGTTTACATGGCTTCAGGATAGGCTGGAGGAAGAAGAAGATTATTCCGGAGTACTCGACATCCTGGAGGCAAGCACCGCCGAAGAAGTTTATTTTGAGGCAAAACAAGGGCGTTCAACTTCGGATTTACAGACGATTCGAGAAGGAGCACTCGATAAAATATTTGATATAGCACAGAGTCAAGATCTTGATCCGAAGGAAGTCCTTGCACAAATTCAACTTCGCACGTTTCGGTCAGAAGCTGATCGCGACGATGTAGTCCGCCCTAAATATCCTGACTACCAAGGGAATCGCTATTACCCCGATGCACAATACTGGGGGTTTAGAAGGATTAGGATGGCTTCAGATGAATATCACTCCAACCACAAAAGCCAGATCATTGTCTACTTAAAGTCGAAGCTTTCCACGGAACATCTTACTGCCGATAATCTCAAGATGACCGCAGCTTTGCAGCGCCACGACGAAGGCACTGAGGAGTTGGATATACCAACCCGTGTGTATTTTGAATATGAAAAAGAGAGGATGGGCGAAATCGAGGTCTCGCTAAGAAACATCCTTAAGGCAAACCCTGGCAACCCGGAAGAACTAGAGGTTGCTATGAAGGCTATTGAGAGCTTAAAGCAGGGTGACATCCGAAGTCGTGAAGCTATTGAGTGGTTTGATGGTGACCTCACAATGATTCAGAACTTCATCGCTCACTGTGATAGCTTGGGTATTCACAACGCTCATTTGATTGCCACAATGTTCGAACAAGCCAATGCTCAGAAACTCGATAAGAGAGCGCGGCAGTTGAGTGTGCAGGGAATAGTCGACACTGCCAACGGTTTACGGAAGCAGCTCGGGGAAGAGGCGATTACGAATACCGGCAATGATTTCGAAGTACAACTACCGGAGGCAGTCGACACGCTCACGGATGTTATTTTGAACTATGGCCAAAATAATCTCACCGATGAAGAGAAAGAGCTTCTGATAACCTATACAAAGATGGCCTGTGACGTTTTTATAGTTGGAAAGTTCTTAAGGGATGATCGGTACAAGGACAAAACCATCAGTGAGTACCTCGAGGAAAATCCAAATCTGAGTGCAGCTCGTCCGGAGGCATCACTAAAACCTGACCAATCTTCCCAGCCGGAAGCCCGGCGCGGTGCCCAGGGTCTCAGGCAAGAATTTGGTTCGGTTGTGTACTGGAGGGCTCGTAGGCCTGGTTTTGGTGTGGTTTCTTAAAGGGCGCAGGGCTATAATAGGTTTTTGACTTAATGATCAATCAAAGCATGACGTTTCCAGAAAAGCCAAGTAGTCGAGAGCCGGAGAAAGAGTTTAGCCAAGCGAGTGGCAAATTACGGCGCCAGGCTGAACTTACTAAAATTCATCAGGTTTTAGCTGACTTGGATACCTATGCTGAGGGCTTGCGTGCGCAATCAGCCGAAGTTGATCAAAAGTATTATTCGGTCTTGCCCGAGGCGCTGTATCATGCCACTACCAGAGAAAAGGCTGAGCAGATTCTAACCGATGGTCTTCGCCCTAGCCAATTGCAGTTTGAAGACCGTGCCGTGGTGAGCTTGAGTGACACAATCGCTTATGCCAGATTCTGCGCCAGTGTTACTCAAGATGTAGACCCTTCAGAGCTCGTATTATTGGAGGTTACGACACAAGGCTTGCCGCGGGAGCAGTTCGAAAGTTACCTGTCGTTTGATAATCCGCATGAGCCTGGCGATAAGCTGCATGAAGTGCATAGTATGGAGCCAATTGGTAGCGATTGGATTCATCGACTTGCAGATAGTGAGGCTGTCGACATCGAGCAGCTCTAGTAACCTTGTGGGCACGATGGCTGTGTGGTCGGAATTCCTTCATCGGCTAAGGGCCATCAAGGCTTAGCTAGATGGCTTAATCTCCGGTAAAGTCTCCATGTGAAAAGCGTTAATTGTGCCAATAAGGGACGCAACTAAGGGCACCAGCAGCGCAATTTGAAGAGCAAGATGGGTGGCATCGGTATTGATGGCTAGAATAGCTTCCCGAACCTCAGCCGGTTGGCTGCTGATGGCCTGTTCTAAATCACCATTGCTGACCACCTCAGCACTGGCCTCCAACTTGGTGGCAATTTGCTGCTTTTGAGTACTTGGGATGGCTGAGCTTTGATTGGTGAGGTTGGTAAAGCTGATCGACAAAGCGGCTAGAAGTACGCCACCAGCTACAGCCAGACCAAAGGACAGTCCGAAGGAGCCAGCTGCAGAATTTATCCCAGCAGCCTCGCTGACACGCTTCTCGCTTATGGGTGCGAGGGTATAGTTATTGAGCTGCGAGACTAAGAGGCCGAGGCCGGAGCCAATGATTAAGAGCGGGATAACTAGCCACCAGCCTGACTCAGCCGAGGGGATCAGTGGCAATAAGATGAGGAAGCCGAGGGTTGAGAGTAAGAAGCCGTACTTGATGATCTTGCTTGTACGAACGTGGGCAAATTTACGCCCCGCGATCAACGCCACGGCGAACATGGATAGCGAGAGTGGCGCAATGGTCAGGCCGGTTTGCATGGCATTATATTCAAGCGAAATTTGCAGGAAAATGGGTAAGGCAATCATGGAGCCACCGAGTACAATGTTCTGCATCATTTGTCCAGAGATTCCGAGGCGAAAGTGGGGAAATTTGAATAGCTTGGGATCTATCAGGGTAGTTTTGCCGGCCGCATCTTGTCGTTTAAGCCACCAGGCCAGTGATCCGAGCATGATAATACCGAGAGTGATAAGCAGGCCGACGAAATCGCCACCCTCCTGCCAGACCAGAATGCCGAGTACTACGCCGCCCATACCTAGTATTGATAAGATAGTACCCACATAATCAATCTTGCGTGAGCCAGTATAGGGTACGTCGCGAATGAGCTTGTTGCCCAGGAGCACAATGACAATGATCAGAAATTCAAGCAGGAAAGCAAATCGGTATGACAGATAGGTCGTTAGGAACCCACCGATAAGTGGGCCTACCGCAGCTGCAATCGCAGCGGCAGCCCCTACTAGCGCGTAGGTTTTTTTCTGCGCAGCACCTTCGAAGTTCCCATGGATTAGAGACTGCATAGCAGGGAGTAGGAGTGAGGCGCCGAGGCCGCCAATAATAGCCCAAAAAATAATGATGGCTTGAAGGTTATGGGCCAGAGCCATTGAGAGCGCTCCCATACCATAGGCTATGAGGCCGAGTGTGTAGGCTCGTTTGCGACCAATTATATCGCCGAGCTTACTACTTATGAGAATAAAAGCCGCCGATATGAGAGCCTCCAGGGCGATAACTGACTGTACGCTACTGACAGTAGTATTGAGGGATTGGACGACTGACGAGATTGACACGTTCATGATAGAAGTATCGACAACCAATACAAACATTGCCATCGCAAGAAGCAGTGCAAGTGTTGGGTTGCTGGTTTTCGTAGTCTGCTTGGTCATTTGTGGATTTCCCTTTGCTGCCCTAAGTTTAGCACGGGTTGGCAAGGCTTGCTTTTTGCTATTCTGAGTCCTAACCGGTAGACTAAGGGATCATTACTCAAGGTGGCTTTTGATTGGAATGCTGTGCTCCGCATATATAGAAGAAAAACAAGCTGGCGCAAAACTACTCATTCAAGATAGTGAGCTTAAGATTCAAGATGGAGAGAAAGTTGGCTTTGTTGGCCGTAATGGTGTAGGCAAAACGACACTAGCGCGAATAATTCTAGGCGAAGATAAGGATTTTCTTGGTACGGTCGATGTAGCGAGAGGCTTGATGATTCTGACGACCGACCAAGAACAGCGAGCCAAGGCGGAGACGAGCGTGTTTGATTATGTGTTGGATGGCTTAAGAGATTACCGTGAGTTGACGGCCATCATCGAGGCTGGACCAGACGGTGAGGATATGGAGAAAATTCAACTGTATTCTGACGCCCTAGAAAAATACGCGACCTATGGCTATTATCACGTCCGTGATCAGATTAGTGAGTCACTCAAGGCCTACCAGCTGAGCAAAGCCCAGATCCATGGGCCATTTCAAGCACTGTCAGGTGGTCAGAAACGCTTCGCGCAGCTCGTCCAAATCGAGTATTCAAATGCTGATCTCTTGCTCCTAGACGAGCCAACCAATCATATGGACTATGTGGCCAAGGCTAATTTCGTAGATTGGCTTCAAGACACTAGCTCCGGTGTGCTGGTGATCTCCCACGATCGAGACGTCTTAGCGGCAGTTGACCGTATCATCGAGCTGAAGGATCATCAGCTATATTCTTTCTCTGGTGATTACGCTGCCTATCTCAAGCAAAACGCCAGCTCTAACGTTTCGGCTATGCATCAGTATGAAGTGGACAGTAAGACGCTGGAGAATCGGCGTGAAGCTCTGCGTCAAGCACGGATTAAGAAGGATCGTTCGAAACAGTCGCCAAACCCATTTATTCCACTGGTACGTCGACTTGAGAAGGAGGTTGAGGCGCTGGAAGAACGGACGAAGAAACCGACAATTTGGATCGATCAAGCTTCGACCCAAGAACTGAAACGCGGGCAGTCTGAGCAATACGAGAAGTATAAGGCTCGCAATATTACACTCAAGGATGCCAAGCACGGCGCCGTTGGTCATGCCTCACAACTTGTTCGAGTTGATAATCTAGCCCTCGGTTATGGCGAGCCGTTGTTTCGCGATGTGAAGTTCGAAGTGCGAGCCGGTGAGCGCATACATATTATTGGTCGCAATGGTGCGGGTAAGACGACGTTCGTTGATGCTCTGTGCGCTACGGCTGCTGGTGAGCAGTTGAACTGCACGATTTACGATGGCTTTATCGACTGTAGTCAGGGGCTGGTAATCGGCCGCTATGAGCAGGAGATTCGGTCTGATTTACTTAATAAGACGCTGGCTGAAGCCATTGCCAGCATCTATCGAGCCGCTAATCGTCCAGTTAATGATGAAGCGATCTTCCAGACGCTGGCCGAGTATCTATTTGATCGACATGACGGTAGTGTACCGGTAGCTCAGCTTTCGGGAGGGCAGAAGGCACGGATTCAATTGATCGCATTGTTTGCACATCGGCCGAATTTATTAATTTTGGATGAGCCAACCAACCACCTTGATTTGCCCTCGATCGAAGAACTGGAGATGGCCCTCAAGCGCTACGATGGGGCGGTTCTCTACATCTCGCACGATAGCTACTTCGGCCAAGCCTTGGGCGGGGAAGTCGTGTCGATCGACGGTTTAGATAAATAAGGTCGTCTGGCCTGCGAGGCCGGCAATGGCTAAGTCATCGTATTCTCACCAAAAACCTGACATACTGCAATCGGATAATTGTACCTTTTATTTGAACGTTGGAGGCGAGATGGATCGTGTCGAATACGAAGCACGTCGAGCTGCCTTGATTGAGCAGCTTAGACAATACAACTCTAGTGAGGTTTACTCACTTTTGACCGAGCTGGGCGATCGTCATACGGGTGGACTGCTCAAGTTGATGGCTTATTCGGCGCAGAAACCCTATCATCAGCTCGAGACGGTTCTGATGCCGACTACGCCAATTAACAATCAGGATTTGGCTATGATTGGGTCAGCCACCCATTCGGCCTTCCCGATTATCCCGGAAGCTCTGCGACCGCTGGGCCATATGCTGGCCCTGATCACTGCCGAGATGGCTTGCAGGGGGAGTAACTACACGTTGGTTACCAATCACAGTAATGTCATTGATATTGCATTGGTGTTGGGCGCTTGTCGCTTGGAGAGTGAGCCATGGTTGCCACCAGAAGAATTCTCTGAACGCAGTACGTTGGTGATTGGTCGCGGTATTACCACCACCAAACTAGCGGCGACTGGCCTGCCGGAGATGTCGGCAGTTGAGGCGATCCAGCTCTTTGCCAATGTGGTGTTTAGTTTTCCTACTACGCCGACGACACGGGATAGGGCATTTCCAGATGGCTTGGTGAGTCTGAGTAACCGGCTAACCAAGCTTGAAGTGGCTTGGCTGCAGGCTCAGGGTGGCCATCTTCTAGCCATTGCACCCAGTGCGTCGCACGACTTGCATTGGCGAAAGGTTCATATGCAGCCGCTCAAGAGGGGCACCATGCAAATGATGCGTGGAGTCGTGATTCCAGTGGCGGCGACACTTGATCCGCCGATTCGGAGCGACCAACCACCGGCCTGCACGGTGCTAGAGCCACGGCCTGTTAGGAGTGACGAGGATTGTCATGCGATCATGCTTGGCAATTGCTGAGCAGTGTTATCGCCAGACACTGGTACCGCATGAATACCATGAGAGAGAGACGTCGATTCAGCGCGTCCGTCAACAAATGGCCGAGTTCCGGCGTCGTTAAGCAAGGTGCTTGCAGCTTACCTATGAGGTGGCTGCAAGCACCTTTTTACATGTGTAGACAAGCGGTTTTAAGCAGGCTTGATTCAATGGTATGTTCTGCTTACATTCTGAGAGCGAAGCAGGGTATAATGGCAGTAATAGAGATGAAGCTCATAAAGGCTATTTTTGCGACGATGGTGGTAAGCGTTGGTGTGGCGCTGACGTATTCGGTATTCGAGTGGGCGGTGCGTGTATCGACCAGTGTAATCTGGACGGAAGTCTTTCAGACCGATAGCTTGCGGTGGGTGGTGTTGCCGCTGTGCTTAGTGCTTTCGCTATTATTTTTTGGCGCCCAGCATATTCTCGACCCAAAGTCAGAAGCAAGGGAGTCTAAGGGCTTAGGAGAGACGCCGCAGTTTACGGGGAAAGCCTATATCCAGGTCTTATTTATAGGCTTTCTTTCGCTCCTAGCAGGTGCTTCACTTGGCCCTGAGGCCATCCTGGTGCCAGCTTCATTAATAATCGGCGGCTTGGTTGGTGATCGGGTCTTTAAGAGAAACCAGCCAGCCAGTAATCTCCTGGCCATGGTTGGATTCGTCGCGCTCTTCGCGGCTTTCTTTCACTCCTTCGCGGCTGGCCTGATCGGTCTACTTCTAGTGCTGAAAGAAAAGAATCTTAAGCTGAATGCGAAGTTACTGGCCTTTGCTGTGTTGGCTTCACTGACAACAGTGGCTGTGCTTTCACTGGTGCCGTCACGTCCCTTGATCGATATTCCAGATGTTGGCTGGGTGCTGAATATTCATACAGCAATAGCACTGGTATTTTTATTGGTGGCTGGATACGGGGTTACCTTTGGCATTAAATTCTTACACGATGCATCGAGGTATGCGCAGGGTGTAGTGGCTCGTCATCCGTGGTGGGCGAAGGCTATCGTGGCTGCTCTCGGCCTGACTATTATCTATTGGCTGGGTGGCCCACTGGTGGAGTTCACTGGCAATGAGGCAATCAACCCGATGCTCCAGCAAGCGAGTGCATTAGGTCTTGCTGGCCTCGCCTGGATGCTGGTGGTCAAAATGGCTGCCATTGGCTGGTCAAAGGCCAGTCACTATCGGGGCGGAATGGTCTTCCCGACGATCTTAGTGGCCAGTATCCTCGTAGCTATTATTCAGGTGTTCCTGCCGGATGTGAGTCTGGCGTACGGACTCATTGCAGTCTTGGTCGGTGTGATTATAGCCGATCAGAAAGCTCAGTTTTTACTATAACCAAGCAAAGCATTACTTAGAAATGGAAAACGGCCACCCCGAAGGGTGACCGTTTGGCGCTAAACTACCGGAACCGATACTTTAGCTATTGGCAAGCGCGTTCGTCTTGTCGAACGCCTGCTGGCTGGAATAGACGGGAAGTCCCGAATCCTTCACAACCTGCAGCATGGCGGTCAGCTGAGCTGCCGTCACGGCGTAGGCGGCATCGGTCGGATCGACTGGTGCACCCACTTCGTGGAAGGTCAGCGTCAGCCATGAGCCATTGGCCTTGGCCTGAGCCAGAGCTGCCTGGATCTCAGCCACCGTGGTGGTGGCCAGGACCTGGAAGGACCCCAGATTGTAGGGGTTCCAGTCGCCCAGGGTGTTGAACGGCGTGGCGCAGTTGCGCTGGCCGATGAAGTACTGCTTGGCGAGTGCTGTGACCGCGTCGTTTGTGGCGCAATAGGGCGTCGCGAACAGGCGCGGGGCGGTACCGAGCAGGGACTTCAGATAGGCCTGACTGTCAGCCAGTTCGGCCTGGGTCTGGGTGGCGGTGAGGGTGGTGAGATCGGCGTGATCCACGGTGTGGTTACCGATCTGACCGCCCTGGGCCACCCAGTCCTTTACCTGACTGGCGGTCATGTACTCGCCGTCGTAGTTACCCGGGTTCTTGACCGGGTCAGTGATGACGTACTGGGTTGGAACCCAGCCGAAGCTGCGGACGATGGGCAGGCCCAGCGTGTAGGCGCTGCGCCAGCCATCGTCGAACTCGATCGAAACCATGGCCTGGCCCTTGGGTGCCTGTACCAGCGACGCATTGTCGATGGTCAGGGCGCCGTTGGAAAAGAGCAGGTGGTAGACCGTCAGAGTGACGGCGTTAGCCGGTACGGTGACGGACTGCTTGACCTGCTTCCAGGTTGAGGTCAGATCGAGGTCGGACAGCCACTGGTAGGTGGCGGTTCCGGCCAAGTCAGTGGTGACAGCCAGCACCTGTGACTTCGCCGACGACTTGTAGTAGTCGGAGAAGATGTAGGTCGTGTTCGGGCTGACGTTGACGGGATCGAAGATCCACTTGGCATCGCCGGACTCGTAGTTGGTCACGTCGACCCGAGCTGCTCGCGTGCCTTGTTGGGCATCCGAAGACACCGAGAAGGCAGCGTTCAGCGAACCGTAGCCAGCACTGGTCCAGTGCTCAACACCGGTCGCCGTACCAGCCTCCAGGGAGGGGTTGGCGATCAGGTTGACAGCTGGCTTGGTCGGAACGGTTGTGCCGCCCCCGCTGGGAGCGGGCGAACAGGCTGCGGCGATGACGGTCACGAGGACCGCCAGTGCCGCCAGCAGATTGCGCGGAAGCTTGAACATGTCAGGTGCATCTCCTGTATCTGGGTGTCTGGAAAGGATTGTTTATATTAACATAAGTACTATAAAAAGTCAATATATAGGGATTCTCAAGAGGATATAAGTATAAAAGAGCTCCGAGAATGATCTCGGAGCTCCGTCAAGTGGAGGCAGTTTCTTGGAGAGACTACCAATCAGGACCACTTGTGGTGATATTGGCCGACCAAATACCGTCCGGTGGAGCTTCGACGAAGCGCCACTGGGTCTGAATCATGCCAATTTCAAGGTCGTCATCGGTAAGAAGCTTGAAGGCAGCCGGCGATATATCCAGAGCACTGTAGGCGTGCTGGTCACGTTCTTGCTTGGGGCGGTCGGAACCAAAGACATACTTACAGTCTTCAATCTCATGACCGGCTTGGCCCATTGGACCAACGTCTTCCCACTGGGCATAGACCGTTTTGCCTTGGTAGCGGATCTCAATCCATTTGTTCTTAAACCAAGACTGATTAGTCGCGAGGTTATCCTTTGCCCAAGGTGATGCTTGAATGTGGCTCTTGATGGGACCGTGGCTATCGTAGTCACTGCAGGGTAGTGCGAAGTAGAAGAGATTGTCACAGCCAGCCTGCACGACAGTACGATTGCCGGCCTTGTCAGCCCCACACAGGTGCTTTGACCAATCTCGATACCAGGCTGATGGGCGATTGCTCTGCCCCATATCATCGGCGGTAGCGCGAGTGCCACCCTGTTCGTAGGTGGTAGTTATGTCGGTATGCCAGCAGTTGAGACCGCAGGGCTTGGTGTCTTCGGCCGTCACTGACTGCGCATAGTGTTGTTTGCCGATTACGGCCAGCAGACCAAGTGCAGCCACAATCAAAAATCCGCGCACAGCGCGCATGGCCAGAACTTCCTTTACTCGGTGTGACATCGCGTAACTATACAATAAAAACAGTAATATTACAATGGATTTCTTGGTTGAAATTGATTTAAGAAAAGTCTTGACAATACGATATATCGTGAACTATGATATATCACGATATATCGTATTATCGAATAAAAGTAATCGAAAGGAGTCTCTATGGAACACAGAGGCTATCATCACGGCCAAGATTGGCGAGATATACATGACAATTGGCGTAACGACTGGAAGGCCGGTCGTGGCGATATTCAAGCTATGATCTTGGATGTACTACAAAGCAAACCAATGCACGGGTATGAGATTATCCGTTACTTAGAAGACCGCAGTCAGGGCGTTTGGCGCCCAAGCCCTGGTTCGATTTACCCAACTCTCCAAATGTTGGTTGATCAGGGGCTTATCGAAGCCGAAGAGGATAAGGGTAAGAAAATCTACTCCCTAACAGAGGCTGGCAAGCAGAAGGCTAAAAGCCAAGATCCACAGGACATGCCTTGGGAGCGTGGTAATCGTGCGCCAGAACGCATCATGCAGCTCCGCATGATCGGTATGCAGTTTATGAAAACCATGAAGCAGATTATTCGCCATGGTAGTGATCAACAGTTTGACGCAGCCCGAGAAGTCGTTGAAAAATCTCTCAAAGACTTGTGCGATATCGCCGACGGCTCGGATGCTTCGGAGACAGGCAAGCCTTACTCGGAGGCCGGCTAAATTGGCTTGGGCAGAGCCGGATATTAAGCTGCAGGAGTAGCCAATACGTCTACATAGATTTTTACGGGCGCCTTGAAGACTGCGCGCTTGCGGGCTCTCATACGGGGCTACATATATATAGAGTTTATAGATCTGAAAGCAAGCAGATTTGTCGGGTAATCCCTGGAAGAATCTCGTAGATACAGAAATTATAAGGAGAATAGTTATGTCAATGAAAATATCAGATCAATTAGCTTTTAGCGCTCGTGGTGTACGGAAGCACTTCGGTAGCGTCAAGGCACTTGATGGGGTGACACTCGAAGCAAAGGCCGGCACAATTTTCGGATTACTTGGTCCGAATGGGGCTGGTAAGACAACCCTCGTACGAGCTCTGGCGACACTTCTCGCACCCGACAAGGGTAGTCTAAAAGTGTTAGGTGTTGATGTTGCCGAGGATCCTGAAGGAGTTCGGAGTCTGATTGGTTTAGCTGGTCAGTATGCAGCTGTCGATGAGTTCTTAACTGGCTATGAAAATATCTACATTACTGGTCGGCTGTATGGCTTGACTACGGCTGAGGCTAAGCGTCGGACCAACGCTATTCTCGAGCGCTTGAGCCTTACTGATGCCGCCAATCGTCCGGTACGGACATACTCTGGCGGGATGCGCCGCCGCCTCGACCTTGGTGCCAGTTTGGTCGGTGAAGCTCAGGTCATTTTGCTCGATGAGCCAACCACTGGTCTTGATCCGCGGACTCGCTTGGAGCTGTGGCAAATCATTCGCGACCTGGTGAGTGAAGGTCGTAGTATTGTCTTGACTACTCAATATCTCGAAGAAGCCGATGAGCTGGCTGATCGCATTGCAGTATTGAATAAAGGCAAGATTATTGCCGAAGGTACATCTGACGAGCTCAAGGCTCGCTTGGGTGGTGATGTCGTTGAGCTTGAGTTTGCTCAGGGTGGGCGAGAAGCTCAAGTGCTCGAAGCGGTCAAGGCAATCGCCGCTAAGGCTCCGAAGGTCGAAGATGAAGGCAAGCGAATTATTGTGCCAGTAGCTCGTGGTACCAAGGATTTGCTTGTAATCGTGCAGGCCTTAGGCAACATCAAGGTGGATATGACGGGCATCTCACTCCACCGTCCGTCACTCGATGATGTCTTCCTCGCCCTGACTGGAGAACGGACTGAGGACACTGAGAAGCCGACCTCGGGTAAGAAAGGCGGACGCTCATGAATCCGTTGAAGCGTTTTGCTAAAGCTTTCCGCGACACGACGATTATCGCGAAGCGTAATCTCTTGCGCTATGTTCGTCTGCCACAGCTGTTGTTCTTCAGCTCAGTTCAACCAATTATGTTTTTGGTACTGTTTAACTATGTCTTTGGTGGGGCCATCGGAGCTGGAGCCATCGCTGCTATTCCAGGCGGAAAGTATATTAACTTCTTACTTCCCGGCATCCTCATTCAGACCGTCATGTTTGGGGGTGTGCAGACCGGTATCGGTCTAGCCGAGGACATGGGCAAAGGGATTGTTGATCGGTATCGATCTCTGCCGATGAGCCGGATTGCTGTTATCGCTGGCCGAACTCTATCCGACCTGGTTCGTAACTTGGCCGTCATGCTTATTATGATTTCTGTCGGCGCCTTGCTCGGCTTCCGCTTTCAGAATGGCTTAACTGGTGCACTTGGTATGATCGGTATTTCGGCGTTGTTTGGCTATGCCTTGTCATGGCTCTTTGCTTTCATTGGCTTGAGTGTGCGTGATGCGGAGACGGCTCAGCTGGCTAGTTTCTTAGCTATATTTCCGCTGACGTTCGCGAGCTCAGCTTTCGTACCGACTCAAACTCTACCAGATTGGTTGCAGGCATTTGTGCGCAATCAGCCGGTTACGTTCGTGGTCAATGCGTCGCGTGAATTTGCTCTTGGGGTGAATACCTATGGTGCACCGTGGAAGGCAGCCACTTGGTCTCTTGGTCTCTTGGTCATCTTCGTGCCGTTAGCTGTCTGGGCTTACAAGCGTCGAGCTTAGCACTCCTGTGTTCCATATAAAAACCAGGCTATCGGAGCCTGGTTTTTATATGGCAAGTTTTTATTTAAGCTTGGCTTCAATGACGGTTCGGCCGTCACTGCTACCTCCCAGCGAACAACTGTAGAGAGTGAGGTGAGCATCTTCGGACGGGGCTTCGATCTCAATCGCATTTGGCTTAACGCTGTAGGTCTTGGTGATTACATAGTCATACCAGTGGTCATTATAAAAAACCCGCATAGTGTCGCCGACTTTTAGTTTATCAACATTATAGAAAGGTGAGCGTTCTTTTGTTTCTACTGGTGTGGTACCAATATTAAAGCGGTGAGCTGAGAGGATGAAGTTGCCGCCATCTTCGGGATTGCCTCGCTCGGGGTAACGGTGCCAGGCGCCGTGATCTAATGAGCTAGCGTCGCCTTCCAGGAACGGCACTTCAAGATTGATCTTCTGTATCTGGATACGATTACGATGATCGGTCGAGTCGTCGGTTGTATTAAGGTCAATCTTGGTTTTGATCGGCACTAGAGTAGCGATCTTTGGGCTGAGCAAAAGGTAACCCAGATACAATCCGGCTAGGATGCAGGCTATTGCCAAGATTAATAGCACCACTCGACGTCTTTTGGCTTTGGTTTTGCCAGGAGCGTAGTAGGGAGTCTCATGGGGGTGGGCTTGCACCGCAGTGCGGGGTCTACGACGGATCATGCTTTCTATTGTAACCGGAGCATAAGCATATCCGCTATACTAGCGTTATGCGAGAAACTCACTTTACTGAAGAATCTAGGTCAAATAATGATCTTAAGCACGACTTGCAGTCGATGTTGGCTAGGCCGGAAGAACCAGGTTTGCCTTCGTCACCTCTGGAGGATTTATTAGTAAGTGAGTCAGATATTCAAGCTCTGACAGTACTACCAGCTGAAGTGCATGAGTACCAGATTCAAGAGAAGCGGTACGAGGCAGGAGGCTCGCAAGAACTAGTCGCAGTAAACCGTAATCGTCGTCGGGCTTTGAGCGAGCTCGAACAAGTCCAGCGCGCCGTGAGAGTGCTGTGTAGTCAGCTGGGCGAGCGTGATTACGACGGGCAGGGAGCTTGCTTGGACGCTTTGGAGCACGTTGGTGATCTTATAGCTACACTGGGTGTGTCAGGTCAATTATCACAAGTAGAGCGAGATTCGATCGACAGTCATTTGCGGCTCCTCCAACAAATACTCTACCGGCTACCATATAACAACGAAGCCCATGTGGTACTTGAAGCTGCCCTGAATGACCAACTTTTCCCAGTCCTGGGGCAACTAGTATCCGAAAGCTGAAATCGTGGATCTCGTGTAGGCCATTTCTCTGTGAAGGTGTGATCTAGGTCACGCTGATACTGCGTCAGGCATCATCCTGATGCTTGGCTATATCTAGATCTCTCCTTACGATGGCGTCACAGCTAAGGAGAGAAGAGAGTGAAGATTCGTTTACGATATCTAGTACAGGTTATGGGGGTGGTGGCAGTTTATTTACTAGTTCCTCAAGCTGCGCAGGCCGGTGCTCGGCCTGCCGTGGTGAGTCAGGTCGCAGCTCGGGCTTTTGAGCAGAAGCAAGCTGAGTTAAGCGCAAGAGGAGAGCTTGGGGAGCCAACTCCTCCGACCGTCACCCAATTGGGCTGCACCCAGACGTATCGCGATGATGGGCGGGAGACGACACTAATGGCTCCTGGTTGCGGCAGCCGAGTGGTGGTTGTACAGCCAGAGATTTGGCGTGTCGTGGAGGAGCTGGATCCACTAACTATCGGCATGCCGCTATCGGAAGCCGACCAAACTGAGGTTGGTTCTACCCAGGTATTCAGCGGTGGCAGCCTCGGTACCGTGGCGGTAGTTGCGACACCGGCCAGCAGCTTCGTGGTTCCTGAGCCTTTCTGGTCGTACTACAGTCAGTTAGATCATCGAACGAACCTGGGCCAGCCAATTGGTGATGCGTTTGATTGGCAGGGTGAGCGGCGACAGGATTTTGAACATGGCGTCTTGGTCTGGCGAGCTGAAGTAGGCGTGCGTCAGTTGCCACAACTACCAAGCGGTCAGCTGGTGCACTCGGCGAGCTATAGTGCGAGTGCCTTTCTCTTACAGGGTGAACAAGCCCTCGAATACCGCGAGGCCGAGCAATTGCAGCGCTGTCAGTCCGGCCAGCCGATTACAGAGCTAAGTCGCGATAACCTCGAGCTCACCTTGAAGACACATCCAGTGCAGGGTATCGCGCCAGCCTGTCAAACGGCCGCTGAAGTTCGAGCGGTGGCTTGGGTCAGCGCCGAGAGGAGCTCACCGGCTCCGGCTTGGAGTGATCAACTTGGTGCCTGGTGGTCGGGCCGATGTGAGACGTTTGTTGAGCTGGCCTATGGTGTCCGTGGTCGGGCCGCTTCAGCCTTCACTCATTACCAGTATCGCTTGCAGCGTGGGGCTATGCATACCGATGCTAGTCCACCAGCTGGTGCCTTCGTTTTCTATGCTGGTGCCGATGGGCATGTGGGGATATCTATCGGAAATGGCTATGTAATTTCGACTCAAGGATATAGTGGCCAACGCTCGCCAGTTTGGCAGCATCGCGTGACAGGCTTGAGCAATCAATATCTCGGCTGGGCATACTATGATGGTACGTGGCCTCGCTAGGCGGAATCGCGTACAATGGGGGTAATGCCAAAACAGTCTACAAAGTCGGTACTTACCACCCAAAATCTCTACAAGGTCTATGGTAAAGGCGAAAACGCCTTTACTGCTCTTCATGACGTTAATCTTGATATTAAGGCTGGCGAGAGCGTGGCTGTTATTGGGAAGAGTGGCTCTGGAAAATCGACTCTTATGCATCTCTTAGCACTGCTCGATAAGCCAACCGACGGCAGCGTCTTAATCCATAGCGATTCAGCTGCTAAGCTCAAGAAGCGCCAACTGGATCGACTGCGCAACCAAGAGTTTGGCTTCGTCTTTCAGCAGTTCTTCTTAAACGGGAATGCTAGTGTCTTGGAGAACATCGTTTTGCCGCTGAAGATTGCTGGTAAGAGCCGACGAGAGCGCAACAAGCGCGGGCTCGAAGTATTGCGTCAGGTAGGGCTAGAGGATAAAGCTAAGAATAAGGCTAATGATCTCAGTGGCGGCCAAAAGCAGCGAGTAGTTATCGCTCGAGCACTCATGAATAAGCCCGATGTTATCTTTGCCGACGAGCCAACTGGCAACCTGGATAGCAATACTGGCAGCAAGATTGAAGAATTGCTCTTTAAGCTCAATAAGAACGAGGGTATTACGTTAATAATCGTGACACACGACTATGATCTGGCTCGGCGTTGCGACCGGCAAGTGTTCATTAAGGATGGTAAGCTCATACGAGGTAAGCTGACATGAAGCTCACAGATATCATCCTGACTGCCAGCTCCAATTTAACACGGGCTAAACTGCGTAGCTTCTTGACGATCATTGCGATCTTTATTGGCTCACTGACTTTGACGTTGACAAATGGTTTGGGTGCAGGAATATCTAGCTATATTGATCGACAAGTTGATAGCCTGGGGGCGAAAGATATCTTACTGATACAGCCTAAGGCCGAGACGACTACTTCGCAGAACACTGATGATCCGCCGAAGTATGATCCCAATCGTGCTACTACGAACACAATCTTCCGTAGTGATCAGCCTGTATTAACATCATCCGATCTAGAAAAAGTTCGATCACAGGCTGGCGTGGTGAGTGCTGAGCCACTGCGGAGTGTATCGGCTAACTACATTACACGTCCGGATCATGATAAGTTTAGGGTTACATTGTCGCAGTATATTGATGGCACTAATTTAGATTTGGCGGCTGGTGGAGGCTTAAGTAATCAGGCCGACCATAATCAGATTCTTATTCCCTTGAACTATATTAATGTACTTGGTCTCGGCTCAGCCGAGCAGGCGGTAGGTAAGAAGGTGACCGTTGCGGTAACGAACGCCGACAGTCAGGTCGAGACTCGTGAGGCAACAGTCGTTGGTGTGTTGCAGCCAAGTCTGTTTGCTACCAATGAAGCCTCGATTAATACGGCTTTTCTCAATCAACTTCATGATTTACAGAACGTAGGGTTGCCAGCTGCGAGAACCGATCAATTTCCGGTCATATTCGCACGTTTTCCAGCTGACTATAACGAGAGTCAGATAACTGAGCTTAAGAGACAGTTAACAGATAAGGGGTATCAAGCTTCTACAATTGAGGATCAAATTGGCATCGTGCAGCAGGTGATCGGCGGTATTATTGGCGTGTTGAACTTCTTTGCCGCTATCGCACTCCTCGCTGCCAGCTTCGGTATTATTAATACATTACTTATGGCCGTACAGGAGCGTACCAAGGAGATCGGCCTGATGAAAGCTATGGGCATGAGTAGTGGGAGGATTTTCTTGCTCTTTAGTATTGAAGCCGCCATGCTCGGCTTCTGGGGCAGTTTGCTTGGCGTGGCAGTGGCTGAGGTTGGTGGCCGAATAGCTAACCAGATCGCCAGCCAGACATTCTTAAAAGACTTGGTCGGCTTGCAACTCTTGTCGTTCCCCTGGCAGTCAGTGGTTGGTATCGTTGGATTAATTATGTTGATTGCCTTCTTGGCTGGCACCCTGCCTGCACGGCGAGCCGCCAAGCAGAATCCAATTGATGCACTTCGTTATGAGTAACGACACACATACGTTACGTTATAAATAACGATTGCGCTCGCGTTAGCACTAATTCCCCAGAAGATGGACTCTTTCTAAGTTTCCTTTCAGCTTTTTCAGGCTACAATGGGGGCATGAGAATTCTTATTGTTGAAGATGAGCATAAGATTGCCCAAGCCCTCAAGCGTGGTCTTGAGCAGGAGTCCTATGCGGTTGATGTGGTCTATGACGCTGAAGATGGCGAGATGGAGGCTACTTCCGGCGAACATGATCTGATTATTCTTGATCGACTTTTACCAGGAGATAAAGAAGGCCTGGATATTTGTCGAGCGGTACGTGAAGCTAAATTGCATACGCCTATTATTATGTTGACTGCTAAGGATCAGATTCGCGATCGTGTGACCGGGCTCAATGCCGGGGCTGATGATTACTTAATCAAGCCATTTGCCTTTGAAGAATTATTGGCTCGAGTCAAGGCACTCTTGCGCCGCCCGCACGAAGCCCTTGGTACGACGCTCAAGCTGGATGATTTGGAGCTAGATACGAATACCAAGACGGTTCGTCGTGCGGGTAAGGTTGTGGATCTGACGAGTCGTGAATATGCCTTGCTCGAATACTTACTGCGTAATTCGCGTCGGGTACTCTCAAAGGACGCCATTATTGCCCATGTCTGGGATTATGATGCCGATGTTTTGCCGAATACGGTAGAGGTCTACATGGGCTATCTGCGTAAGAAGATCGACGACCCATTTAAGGGTCAACCACTGCTTAACACGGTGCGTGGATTCGGCTATCGGCTTGGGACTGTACAGTGAGAGTCATCCGCTCGGCGGTTATACGGCTAACACTTTCATATTTGGCTATTATTATGCTGTTGTCGGTCGGCTTCAGTTTTTTGCTGTATAACGTTTCGGTGGCTGAGTTAAGCCGCAGTGCAAATCGACCACTTCCATATTATTTCTACCAACGGAATATGAGTGAACTGCGTCGCCAAGATTTATTGACTGGCGAGAGTAATGTGAAGCAGAACCTACTATTACTAAATCTCGTGACGCTTGGTCTTGGCGGCGGAGCTAGCTATTGGTTAGCTCGACGAACCTTAAAACCGATCGAAGCTTCGATGGAGGCTCAGAGTCGATTTGCCAGCGATGCTTCGCATGAGCTTCGCACGCCTCTTACAGCTATGCAGACAGAGATTGAGGTAGCTCTGCGCGATAAGCGCTTAACCTTGGTCGAGGCCCGTGAATTACTAGATAGTAATTTGGAAGAGGTTGGCAAACTGCGCTCCTTAGCCGAGGATCTTCTGCAGCTAAGCCGAGCAGAGAATCAGCAGGTCTCAACAGAGACAGTTGACTTGTCGGAGGTAGTACGACAGGTGATGGAGCGCTACGAGTCGGCTGCCAAACAGCGTAAGGTTACCTTCAAGACTCAGTTAAAGTCGGTTACTTCCCGGGGGGATGCGGCCAGCCTTGTGGAGGTGGTGGCTGTGCTGGTAGATAATGCAATTAAGTACAGTCCACGTGGTTCACAGGTGAAAATTGCGGTCAATCAAATCAAGCATCAGGCTGTAATAGAGGTGCGTGATAGGGGTGATGGTATTGCAGCTGAGCATTTGCCGCATATCTTTGATCGTTTTTATAGAGCTGAAAGCTCTCGCTCGAAGCAGCAAGCCAGCGGGTATGGCTTAGGCCTTTCGCTAGCCAAGCATATCGTTGACGCCCACGGTGGTGTTATCGATGTGAGTACAGTCCCGCATAAAGGATCGACCTTTAAAGTTACTCTTCCCGTCGGATAGTTGTGTACTTCAAGAAGCTGTCATCCTGAAACAATACTGAAACAAGTTCAGCGCAGGATTCAGAACTCGGGAAACAACTTAATTTCGGCCGAGTCGCTTAGATTCTATCCTAGAATGAAAATCATCCGGGTTTAGCTGGACAATCTTCACGTGATTCTTGGATAGAGAGATAGTAATGTTTTGAGTGATTGTTTCTAGGATAGTATGCCCATCGATCATAAGTCGGGCTGGTCGCTTCTGGCTGTCGGCCGCATCGAGGATGATGTCAACTCTCCGGCTACGGTGAGTCACGTGCGGGCGCTGTAAGCTAGAGTATAGGGTTGAGAAATGCGGATTACTTGGCGTAATTACAAAGCAATCGCGGATTTTTGAGTCAATAATTGGTCCACCTGCGGCTAACGAATAGGCTGTCGATCCCAGCGGAGTTGAGAAAATCACGCCATCACCGATGAAGCTGCCGGTCGATTTATCAATCGCGAGGTCAAATTTAATCGCTTGCGCACTGCCACGATCAACGGTGATGTCGTTGAAGGCAAAGCCGAGATGATCTGTCGATCCCTGGTATGTAGCGGTTAAGAGCGGGGCTTCGAGGAGTGAGAAGCTCTTTGTATTGAGGGCGGCAATGATGTCAGAGATTTGCTCGCGCTGAATGGACTGGAGGAAGCCAAGTGTACCCGCTGAAATGCCGACGAAGAGAGCGTCGGCAAGCAAGTGTTGGCGGATGGCTGTTAGGAAGGTGCCATCACCGCCGACAGCAAATACAATTGGCTCGGGATGGTCGAGCAGGGGGGTTGCCTCCAGAGCAGCCCTAAGCTCTTCGCTGACCTCGGTTGCAAATGGAGTGTCATTGGTAATGATTGCGTAATTTGCCATAGCTATTATTATAATACGCCAGCCTGAGTGACGATCGTTCTTTAGCTAAATTTTAGGCGATGGCGGTCTGAGCCGGTATTGCAATAGTCGATTGATAAACGGCTAAATATTTCTCGAGCATGACCGGGGTTATGAAGTGACGACGCACGTACTCGTGGCCGAGGGTTTGTAGGCGCAAGCTCTGTTTTGGAGATTGGAGTACTTCAGCTAGGCGCTCGGCGTCGTAGCGGGGCTTTCCGGTAGCGGCTATACCGGTCTTGTTGTCTATAATCTGCAGCTGGATGCCGCCAACTGGCCGAGCCAAGACGACGGCCTTCTTCCAGAGGGCTTCGGTGACGGTCAAGCCAAAGCCCTCGCGGTTTGAGTATTGGATGATAGCACGGGCAGTCGCCTGGATGGTGTTGGCCAGGAGCTCCGAATTCTTACAGATCACATGGACTTTGCCATGGCTCGAGGCCGCCCGTGCCCGGACCTCGCCATAGACTTCGCGGCCCTCAGGGTCATCGCTGGCATCATTCCCGAGCATGACACATTGTAAGCCTGGGAAGTAGTGTTGGAGGTGGTCGTAGACGTTAATTACCCCCAGCGGATCCTTGAAGCGATCATAGCGTGATACTTGGGCGATGAACGGTGCGGTCGGGTCAATGCCTTGAGCTTTCAGAATGCGTTGGTGCATGGCGGTGGACAGGGGTTGGTTTTTGGCTGCGAGTGGATCGATAGCTGGAGTGACCACGCGGATCTTGTGACTATCTAAGCCGTGGGCATAGCTATGCAGGGAGACGATAATGGCTGCGACATTATCGAGTTGGTCAGCCACCCATCTATGTATCGTGGGGTCTGATTTAGTCAGATCAATGTGGCAGCGCCAGATTACCGTCTTGCCGGCCGCAGTCAGTGCAGGAATGAGACCAAGTGTCTGAGGGTCATGCAGTATATAGAGATTACCATCCAGGGGGAGATCGCGCGCGACGGATTTGGTGTAGTCGGCGTAATAATCAAGATCAAGCGGTTTGTCAAGGACTTTGCCCTGCAGAGCGTTATGAATTTGCTTAGTAATAGTGAAAAATTGCTTGTCTGGCGGCATGACGAGCCAGTGGGCGTCGATGCCAAGACCACGGGTAAGGGGGAGTTGCGAACGAAGCAATTCAACTACGCCACCACCGATGGCGGTAGAGTTGATTTCGTAAATTTTGTGTTGATTTAGGGCTCGTCCGTGGTGCTCAAGTCGGTGAGTCAGAGCAGTGTCAATCCATTGAGAGTAAGGCGTCAGAGGACGAGCTCGCATATTTTGCGCAAGCATAACTAGATTGTATCATTTTTGACGGTAGCTACATACCGCCTTACTGCACTGGTGACATGGGCCGATTTTTCTGCTAAAATCTTGCGGCAATGACTACTCAGGGAAATATTTGGGAAGCATATAATCCGGGTGTGATTTTAGCACCAATGGACGATGTAACCGACCTAGTGTTCCGGCAGCTCGTCGAGGAGCTGGCACCGGCTGATTTTTATATGACCGAATTTGCTAATGCCGATGGCTGGTGCTCGCCAGGTCGTCATGCTGTCGAGCGTCGAGTACTTCTTGGGGAGGGCCCGGGAGAGAAGCGTGTGATCGCGCAGATCTGGGGACTACATCCAGAGAACTTCCGCCAGTTTGCTCGGGATATTTCAGGCCGTGGCTTTGTCGGGATCGATCTCAACATGGGCTGTCCGGTACGCGATGTAGTGCGCAAGGGGGCTTGTTCGGGCCTTATCGGCGATCCTGGGCGGGCAGCTGAAATAATCGCCGCTACTAAGGCTGGCGCGCCGAAGCTTCCGGTTAGTGTCAAGACTCGTCTCGGTAAAACGCAGATCGACATGGGCTGGATTGAGCATCTCTTGCGTCAAGATATTGCGGCTTTAAGTGTGCATCTACGCACCGTCAAAGAGCTCAGTAAAGTCCCAGCTCATTGGGAAGTCATGCCCGAGCTGGTGCGCTTGCGTGACAAAATCGCCCCACAGACTAAGTTGTATGGGAATGGCGATGTCGAAAATCGCCCGCACGCGCTTCGGCTTATCGAACAGGCTGGCTGTGATGGCGTCATGATTGGGCGAGGGATTTTTCATGACCCTTGGGCTTTCGAGGCCGAGCCCCGCGAGCATAGTCTAGCCGAACGGACGGCGGCCCTCCGACGTCATTTGGAGATCTGGGAAACGACGCTATCGCTTGAAGATCAGCAGCGTCGCTTCGAGCCCCTCAAGCGCTTTTTCAAAATCTACATTTCCGGCTTCGACGGAGCCGCCGAGCTGCGGACGCGGCTCATGGAGTGTCGCAACCTCGCGGCTGTCCGCGATGTTTTGATTTAGCCCGCAGTAAGCTCAATCCTTGCTTTGGGCAGAAATTAAATAAGGCCCGACCTACACTGCACAAGTAGATCGGGCTGGTAGTAGCCTGAGATTATTCAGGGCGGACTTGATCGAGTAGTCGGGCAAAGGTCTCGGATTCGGTCATGAGCTCGAAGAAATTACGCAGGTCTTCCTCGAACTCGGCCTCGTGCTTGACCCGCCAGATCATTCGATCGATGCTCGTCTGGGACAGTGGTCGTACTCGAACCTTATCAGCCTTGATGATGCGGTTTAATGCATGGAAGCGAAACATATACTCCTGGGCTTGCCCCTCACATGTCTCTCGCAAGCCCCGCAGGGTGCGTTGATTCAAGCCGTGTGTTTGCCATCGCTGACAGGCCGGACACTGGAAGCTGGCCCACATCGGCATCGATGGCTCATCGAAACGAAAGACGCTGACTACTGAGGCCGCCACGCTAGAAGCGATTGAGCAGTAAGTGCAGTTTACGGTCACGATACAGATCATAGGTGCATCTCCAAGGCGTGAGATTGACTAGCCCTAGTATGGATGAGACTGTCTCCTTGGTCAAAGCAGAGTAATTTCAGGTATACTAGGAGTACAAAAATATGAGCGACAAGCGACTTCTCCCCAAAAAAACCGATGACATTTCTGAATGGTACACCTCGGTTATTCAGTTAGCCGATTTGGCCGATTACGGCCCAGTCCGCGGTACGATGATTATGAAGCCGTATGGATACGCGCTGTGGGAAGCCATACGGGCGGCACTTGATCCAAAGATCAAAGCTCATGGAGTAGGTAATGCCTACTTTCCGATTTTTATTCCAATGTCTTTCTTGGAGAAAGAAAAAAATCACGTCGAGGGGTTTGCTCCCGAACTAGCCGTTGTCACCCATGGTGGGGGTGAGAAGCTCGAGGAGTCGCTGGCGGTGCGTCCGACTAGTGAGACGATCATGTACAATTCTTACGCAAAGTGGATCCAGTCTTGGCGTGACCTGCCGCTGGCTATGAATCAGTGGAATAACGTCGTGCGGTGGGAGAAGCGAACCACGCCGTTTCTCAGAACGAGTGAATTTCTCTGGCAAGAAGGCCACACGGCGCATGAGACCCATGATGAAGCTGTCGCTATGCAGGACTGGGCGATGGCGACATATCAAGAGATCTATCGAGAATACCTCGCCATAGATGGGTATGTGGGTTTCAAGTCGACTAGTGAGCGCTTTGCTGGCGCCAATACGACGTTGACATTTGAGGCCCTTATGCCTAGTGGGAAGGCTCTGCAGAGCTGTACTTCACATGATCTAGGGCAAAACTTCTCAAAAACCTTTGATATTTCTTTCCAGGGTCGTAACGGTGAAACTGAGTTTGCTTGGCAGACCAGTTGGGGCCTCAGTACTCGGTCGATTGGTGGTCTCATCTTGGCCCACGGCGATGATAGTGGTCTTATCTTGCCGCCAAAGATTGCGCCAACCCAGGTAGTACTTGTGCCGGCTAAAATCCAAGATGATGTTGTGCAGTACGCCGAACGTTTACAGCAAGCTCTCGAGGCGGCTGGAATACGTGCTCTGATTGATACTCGTGATGATGAGACGTTTGGTTTCAAACTTAATAAGTGGGAAGTCAAAGGTGTGCCGATCATCCTGAAGCTCGGGCCTAAAGAAGTCGAGCGGGGAGTGACGCTCATCAAGCGTCGTGATACTGGTGGCGAAGCTGAGCTGCCGATTGAAGAAAGCGTGATCTATATCACAAACCTACTTGATGGCATCCAAGCCCATCTACTTGAGCTATCCAAGCAGCATACGCGTGAGAATACTCGTGTGGCGACTAATTATGACGATTTCAAGCGGATAATGCAGGAGCACAAGGGCTTTATTAAGGTGCACTGGAATGACAACCCTGAAATTGAGGCTAATATCAAGCAGGAGACGACAGCAACTAGTCGCTGTCGTTTAATCGGTGAGGATGCCCCGGGGATTGATTTTTATACAGGCAAGGCAGCCGACCATACTTGGATTTTCGGCCAGTCTTACTAAACGGCATACATTGTTCCTAGCTTGCACCGGGAGATTCAACCGGGCATAATATTTTCAGTTCAGATACATTAATGAGGGAATTGTTCCATGCCACCTGTACAAATTAATCTCTGGGGTGTTGCTGCGGCTACGGCCTTCGCTATGGTGCTCGGGGTACTTTGGTACTCAATACCAGTTTTTGGAAAACGATGGATGCAGCTCGTTGGCAAGAAGCCTGAAGATCTACAAAAAGATGCCGGCCAGGTCTATCTCCTGACCGCGCTACTTTGGCTCCTCGTAGCCTATGTCATGGCTCATGCTGTCCAATATATCGCTGCCGACACCTGGATCGAGGGTGCCGTGACTGGTTTCTGGGCTTGGGCTGGCTTTGCCTTCACGACCAACGCCATTCACACCTTGTTCTCTGGTGGCTCCAAACGTGTCCTGGCAATTAATCTCGGTTATACCCTAGTTGCCTTGATCGGTATGGGCATAATTCTCGTTATTCTGCCAAACTAGATTCAATAGAAATCGACTACCCCATCTAGTGAAGGGTTACTTTCTAGTGCTCTGGTTACCTCCTTAGTAGTGACCAGGACATCGGAGGTAAGTCGTACCGGGAATGGTACAATAACCGTATGAGTTATCAGCTGGCCTTCCCGGGTTTCAATATCATCCGCTACTTCCGCAATCGGGAAATGACTGAGCTCTACCTAGCGGTTTTTATTAAGAATGTCGCCCATAGTTTGGTCCTGCTATTTGTTCCGATCTTTCTCTACAGCCTTAATTTTTCGATCCGTTCGATCGCCTGCTTCTATGTCTTTGAATTTCTCGGTGTAGTTTTAGCCACTCCGCTTGGCCTATGGCTAAATTACAAAATTGGAGTGAAGAAGACGATGCTGCTTGGTGACCTTCTTTTTATAGGCTATCTCTTCTCACTGACTACCTTGAAGGCATTTGGGGTAGCAGCTCTACTGCCGATTCTGCTCTTCGCTTTCTCGGGAGGCCTCTTCTGGGCGGCTTATCAGGTTGACTTTACTCGTAGTGCCGACCGCCGAGCTGAAGGCCAAGATCTATCGGTGGTTAAATCAATCATCCTCATAGCTAGCGCGCTTGGTCCATTTATTGGATCGGTCTTGATCGTAAACAGCTCATTTATCACGTCATTTATTGTGGCGGCTGTGTTGAGTTTGCTTTCATGTGCACCACTCTTTTTTTCGCCAGATTTTAAAGAAAAGAAACCAATTTTTTCATGGAAACGGTTACGTCGTGCCGACAAGCCTGATAAGGCTATAAGCTATGTTGGTTACGGTTCACTCCAGCTAGCTACGGAAACGTTCTGGCCACTCTATATGTATATTTTGTTACAGAGTGTTCTGGATGTCGGCACGGTCTTCACGCTTACGACCATTATTATGGTGATATTCATTCTCTGGTACGGTCGGCGAGTTGATCGTAAACCAATCGAGAGCCTGGTTGGGGGAGTACTCCTACACGCACCGAGTTGGATTATCCGCTTACTCCTGGTCTCGCCCTTTGGTTTCTTCATATCAAATCTGTATGGCCAGCTGAGCTATCATCTGCTAGATACGGCCTATGAGAAGGTAGTTTATACAGAGGCCGAGGAGAGCACTGATCGGGCTAATTATTTCTTCTTTCGGCAGCTTTGGATCGGGATGGGCCGGCTGTTGGCTTGTTTGGTGGTATTGATTACTGGCCAGCTTAATACTGTTTTTCTCTTCGGTTTTATCGCTACGTTCTGCTATCTCTTCCTATTGCCACGACTCTTGGCCTGGGGTCCGCAGAAGCGTCACGCACACATGTAAGATTTTTCACCGTTTTCTCAGTTGACTGGATATATAGTGTAATCACGGTATTAAAACGACAGGAGGACTCAAATGAGAAAACCAATTCGTAGACACCGGAGAGCACCAAAAAATCTAATCCATGACATGCGTACCGTCGATGAGCTCATGGATGAGATGGCGACAAAATGGGCGCTCAAGGCCGAGAGACTTAATAGTCTCAGACTCAAAACGAGAAACGCTATCTAGTAGCGTTCTAAAGGCCAAAGCGTGTGAACAGGCTTTGTCAGCCTCTTGTGAGCCTAGGGAAGCTCCAAGTTTGACTAGATTCTAAGCGGTCACACGCCGAACTGATTCCCTTCATCTAATTTATTTGAAGATTTTACGAAGACCTCGCGGTATATTGCCACGAGGTCTTCTTTGTATGCAGTCGGGCTCTAAGACAATCGGGTACATATCCGAAGGCCTCAAGATCCTGCCAGAAAGTCACTTGGAACTCACTCAAAATAACCGGGTACTGAGTAAGGGTTAGATGTTAATTTTAGTAGCTTGCATTTTCCTGACTATAAGCGTAAGCTGATGAACGTGAAGTATTTCGATCACATCCTAAACGTGCTTTGTAAGCTTATCGTCCGGGAACGGGCGGAGGTTCGGATTAGGATTGACGAATAAGCTTACTCTGAGTAACACGTCATCGACCAACCACCGTCCGGATTCCTCCGGGCGTTTTTGTTTCTACGGATAGAATCAAGGAGGAGTGTACGTGGAGTACCTATTTATCTTAAGCGGCAGACCGAAGCCTCAAGCCGGCTGGAGCAGCAATGTCTATGATTGGCCAATGAAGCTTGGCGAAGTGGGTCGTGGCCTGGAGTCACAGGCTTTGGCCTTGGTAAGACACCGTTCGATCTGGATTTCACTTGCTTTCATATCGTAGCCGAGCGCACATCGCTGGAGGTCTGGAGTGAACGCTTGGTGACAGGGCGTGCTCTGAGCCCCATCGAATCAATCAGCTATAAACCACCGTTGATCATACGTAACTTCATCGCTCACTAGGAGGTATCATGTATATTCTGATCGTCGAACGGCGCAGTGATTTTGGCGAGGACATGTCACCGGCCGATCTGCGCCGGCTGATTTGCGCTCGGGGAGTGGGTGACCCACGCTTCCAGGTGAGGCGAGGCTTGGAGGGTAGTCTTGAGGTGACTGCTACGGCTCGGCCCCTGATCGAGCTGATCGCACGGAAGATGCGTCAAGATTTCCATACCCAGCTGACCGATGAGTTCGCTTTTGCGCGGCGTCGCCGACTAGCGCCTACCCGATAGGGTAATTTGGCCCCTCCGCAACTCGGAGGGGCTTTCATTTGCTATACTACTGCTATGACAAAAACTCGAATTTACTCCTGGAATGTAAATGGTATCCGCGCAGTGGTGCGTAAGGATGCTTTAAAACCATTTATTGATGCAGAGAAGCCCGATATTTGGTGCCTACAAGAGACCAAGGCCCAACAAGGCCAAGCCGAGGTCGATCTGCTCGGCTATGAAGAGTACTGGAATTCAGCCGAACGCAAAGGCTACTCAGGGACAGCGATTTTTACAAAGCTAAAGCCACTATCGGTTATCAATGGATTGCCTAAAGAGTTATTACAAAAGTACACCTTAGCCGATGCTTATGGAGACTCGGCTAGCGAAGGGCGAATTATGGCGGCGGAGTTCGAGAAGTTTTGGGTGGTAACCGTCTACACGCCAAACGCCAAGGATGATTTGTCTCGAATCCCGCTTCGTCATAAACACTGGGATCCAGTTTTTCTGGAGTACTGTAAACTTCTAGAGAAGACCAAGCCGGTGGTCTTCTGTGGGGACTTGAACGTGGCTCACACCGAAGATGATCTAGCCCGGCCCAAGCCGAATGTTGGCAAAAAGGGTTTCACGGCAGAAGAACGCCAAGGCTTTCAGAATTTTATTGATGCTGGTTTCATAGATACTCTGCGAATGTTTAAAGAAGGTAGCGGTTACTATACCTGGTGGTCACACTTTGGTGGCGCGCGCGCGAATAATGTTGGCTGGCGGATTGATTATGTGCTGGTTTCCGAAAGTCTGAAGGATAAGGTGGTCGCCGCAGACATTCACCCGGAGGTTATGGGCTCGGATCATTGCCCCGTCAGTATTACTTTAGAGATATGAAGAAGGCCGCTCGCTCTTGAGCGCGCTGGTGAGCATTTCCCTCTCCGGTGATCGACACCGTAATTATACATACGCCTTGCTGCACTCCTCGAGGATAAATACTCACCAGCATCACTCAGGGTGATCGGGTACAGGCCTGGAGGCTCTGCGCTCCTACCAGAGAAAGTCAGTTTTGGCTCACTCATAATGACCGGGTACCAGATGGGAATGGTTGGACTATGAAAATAAAAACAGGTTTAGTTTTGACTAAATGAAAGAAAAAGGGGGTAACCGGATGGTTACCCCCTTGGTAATCGGCGAACCGACTACTCGGCGAAGAGCCGTTCGAAAGCGGGGACTCCTCGCAGGGAATTGATGACGTTCTTAACCAGGGCTGGGACGCTGGTCTTGGTGGTGTCGAAGATGATGGCATCGCCACCGTGTCGCATTGGTGAGTCATCGCGCTCGCTGTCCAGGCGGTCACGTTCGAGCAGTTCCCCGACAGTGATGAGTCGCCCGGCCTGATTGGAACGACGCCGTGCGCGTTCCTCATCGTCGCAGACCAGGAAGATCTTACGTGTGGCATCTGGGAAGACGACCGTTCCGAGGTCGCGCCCCTCTGCCACCAGGCACTCATGATCTTCTGCGAAGCGGTGCTGCCAAATCCTCAGAGCCAAGCGAACCTCAGGGATGTGAGCCAGATGCGGCACAGCTTCGCTGACCGATCGCAGAGCTGACTCTTCGACGCCCAGGCCGTTGATCTCGATGACCGAACCACCCTTGAAGCCAAAGTTGATGCTCTGGGCGAGGTCAATGATGCGCTCGGTATGGCCAGGGAATGCCTCAGCAGTGCGGAGTTCATCCAGAGCCAACAGTGTCAGGCCTCGGTAGAGGTGACCGCTGTTGAGGGCTGGGGAGCCGAGTTTTTCAGCTAGGCCAGCCGCCAAGCTAGAGGTGCCGGTGCCGGCGCCTCCGTCAATCGTGACAATCACAGACATGTATTCTCCCGTGTAGGTGCGTAGTACGAATAAGCTGGAAATCGCTAATCCACCGGGTATTTTACTGGTTTTACGCTAGAAAACCAAGTATAAGTTTCATTGTGAAATAAAAAATACCCATCTGCCGGATGGGTATTTGCTTTGAGAGAAGTTCTTAAGTGGACTAGGATTAGCCCAGCTTCATTTTAGTTTCGGTAAATTCTGCTACCTTGCGAAGCTTCGGATCATACTTCTTCATGGTGAGCTTGTCTGGTGAGTTAATCGGGTTCTTTTTTGTGTAATACAAACTGCCCGTTTCCGGGTTCTTGAGAACGATAAGTTGGCGCGCTTGTTTCTTTGCCATAACGAGTGTCTACGTTACCAGAAAGAAACCCCCCTGTCTAGTCTGTGCCGATCTATAGTGCTGGTGATGGTTTGACTAGGCGTAGTTTTTCAGGTGTAGATTTGAATTTATTGAGAAATTCCAGTAACTTAAGCATAAGTAGATTGGACGTATGAAATTCTTTAAGAGTCAGATAAGTTTTATCGATATATGCATCATTGCAGGTGTAGCTATAGTATTGGCCGCAATTAGTTTGGCTGTTTTTGCAGTCTAGATCTAGATATTAGGTCGGTAGACAATGGCCTGATGCTATCAGGTTTGATACAATCAGGCGTATGAAAAAATATCTCGCGCCGGTCATCTTTACGGTCATCATTGTTGTTATATTGTTCTTTGCTATTCGCGCACTCGTGAGCAGTGGTAATGATTCCAAGCCAGAAGATACAGCCTCGCCAACCCCGCAAGCTTTGACGCAGAAGCAAAAAGATCAACTCAAAGAAGGACAGAAGTATGGCAATGGGCAGGCTACTGTTGTACTGACGGAGTTTGGTGATTTTGAATGTCCAGCCTGTAAGCAGTATGAATCTACTATTGAGGAGTTGCGCCAGAAGTATTCAGATAAGATGTTGTTCGTATGGAAGCATTTCCCACTCTTCCCGCAGCCTCATAAGAACGCACGCAACGCTGCCTACGCTTCCGAGGCTGCTGCTAATCAAGGCAAATTCTGGGAAATGCATGACGCCCTGTACGAGAAGCAGGATGAATGGGTGAGCCTGTCTGACCCGAAAGATAAATTTGTTGGCTATGCTCGAGAGCTGAATCTTAATGTTGATACCTTTACGAAGGACTATGACAATCAGGCGGGTAAGGCAAACATCGATCGTGATCTAGCGTTTGGGAAGGAGATTAAACTCTCTGGCACGCCGTCATTCTTTATCAATGGTGAAGCTTATCAGACATCTGGTGGTCCGGCCGGCCTCAAGACTAAGATCGAAAGTCTCGTAAACGGAAACGGACAGTAGATTTTGCAGGCCCGAGATCAGGCTAGGCCAGAGTGGATTGAGGCGCTTGTTGGCCTGATCGCTCTTGGCGGGGTGGCTGACTCTATACTACTGACTATTGAGCACTACAAAGCACTGACCTTGCCGTGCACGTTCACGCAGGGCTGTGAGACGGTTCTGACCAGCCGATGGGCCAGCATTGGACCGATTCCGACTTCAGCTCTAGGTATTATCTTTTATGGGGTAATTCTCTTTGCGGTTATTTTCGCCGTTACAAACCAGACTCGTTTGCCACGCCTGCCATTGCTGGTCTGGGCGAGTCTTGGCTTTGCTAGCTCGGTCTTCCTGACTTTCTTGCAGGCATTTGTAATCCACGCTTGGTGTCAGTACTGTCTTTTGTCTGGCTTGTCATCGACGTTGATTTTTATATTAGCGATTGTGGCCTATCTGCAATCACGTTCAGTTAATCACGACAATAAGGAGGAGGCGAGCGATGAAGAAGAAGCTTGAACATATTATTGAGTTCTATGGTGAGACCTGCCCGCATTGCGTTAGTATGCGACCGATCATTCAGCAGCTAGAAGACGAGCTCGAGGTAGAGATTACGAAGCTTGAAGTCTGGCAGAACCCTGAAAATGAGAAAATCATGGCTCAATACAGCGACATCATCGGTGAAGCTTGCGGTGGTTATGCTGGTGTGCCGGCCTTTGTGAATACGCAAACTCACCAGGCACTATGTGGCGTTCAGGAAGAGGCGATACTACGAGCTTTTATGCAAGGCGAGGATTGTAAAGATGGGGTCTGTCAGCCGCATAGTGATATGAGGGGTAAAGAGAGCCACCCGTCTTAGTACGAGCTAACCGGCATTTTTCTCTGCGGTACTCGACGATGTGCTTATCTGTACAGTTTACTCCGTTCCTAGGAGAAGAAATACCGACTAGTATCACCCAAGACGACCGGGTACTTACCTGAGAGGGGGTGGGCATTGGTTTTCGTGTCAGGCCAGGCCCTGGCGAGCCAAGGCCTGGCCTGCAGCGTGATTGCCACATCCTAGCCCCTAACAAAACATGACATTCATGTATGAACCCCGTACAATAGTGAGCATAAGCGCTTTAACTAAACAAAGGATTCATACTCTATGACTCGCGTCGCTATTAACGGGTTTGGCCGCATTGGCCGCAATGCTTTTAAGATTGCCTTTGCCCGTCCTGACACCAAAATAATTGCTATTAATGACCTAACCGACACCAAGACCCTGGCTCATCTACTTAAGCACGATAGTAATTACGGCCTGTATCATAAGAAAGTCGAATATGACGAGAAGCACATTATAGTCGATGGCATTAAGATTGCCGTTACCGCCGAGAAGGATCCGGCGCTCCTTCCATGGAAGCACATGAATATCGATGTTGTCATTGAGTCCACTGGTCGCTTTGTAAAGGGGGAGGATGCCAGTCTCCACATTAAGGCCGGCGCCAAAAAGGTCGTGATCTCAGCTCCGGCCAAGGGCGACGATACGAGTGTGTCGACCAACGTCATAAGTGTGAATGAGCAAGACATCGATGTGGCTAAGACTAATGTCTTCTCAAATGCTAGTTGTACGACCAATAACATTACGCCGGTTGCAGCCATTATCGAGCGTGAGTTTGGTATCGAGAAGGCTATGATGACGACCATCCATAGTTATACTGCCAGCCAGGTCTTGCAGGATGCTCCAGCCAAAGATCTGCGTGAAGGTCGTAATGCCGCTGAGAATATTGTGCCGACCAGTACGGGTGCGACGCTCGCAGCTGCTAAAGCCTTGCCGGCTCTTGAGGGCGTTTTCCAGGGACTGTCGGTACGAGTCCCGACCCCGGTTGTTTCGATGTCTGATTTTACGTTTTTGACCAAGAAAAACACTACAATCGAAGAAGTTAACGCGGTCATTAAAAAAGCTTCACGCCAAGAGCGTTTCCGTGGTGTCTTAACCTACACCGAGGAAGAACTCGTCTCGAGTGACTTCATTGGTGATCCCCACAGCGGGGTTGTCGACACCAAACTTACCAATGTCGTCGGTGGTAACATGGTGAAAGTCGTTGCCTGGTACGACAACGAGTGGGGGTACTCAAACCGGCTGGTTGAGTTGGTGTCCCTGATCGGCAGAAAACTCAAGAAGTAGTCGGGTATTGGTTTTTCATGTCAGGCCAGGCCTTGGCTAGCGACATTTTACGAACAAAAGCATCAGGAATGGCTGACCCGAGGCGTCTATGAATATGTTGCGAAAACTATGCTATCGGATGGTGCGAGCTTCCGGGTCGTGGCAACTCCCGAAGTCGAGACCAGCCCAGAGGCCGTGGTCAGTCTGGCGGAGAACTTTGGGCTGACCCAACCATACCCCACGCGTATCTATGAGGAGCTGTATAAGCCCGGGCACTACAGTGGCCAGGAATTATCAGGATCGGCTACAGGTATACCCGTCCGTTTTAGCCTAATACCTTCATGCCAGTCTCGAGTCTTGGGCTATCAAACGGCCCGTGAGCAGCGACAAACCTTGGCTCGCCTGCAAACTGATCAGCCAGAGCTTCATCTCCGGGTACCGTCGGCACTCGATGCAGTGACCTATTGGTATGCATTGCGAGCTGGCGGCGACGAACTGTCTGATAGTGGTGCTTTCGACCGTACCTACATTCGTCATTTTGATTTGGAGCCTCAAGCAGTCGATGGCTATTCCGAGGTTCCGGATTCCTACGTGTACTTCGGTGGCGAGCCGAACTTGGGCGGGTCGTTTGTCGAGGATGACTACCAGGCACGGCTGGTGGTGGGGTAGGCCTTAGTCTTTGCTCCTTCATTTTTCTTTAGATCCTTTTACAACCAACGATTGGGGTACGTAGCCCTACGATTGCAACGGTCAATCGCACGGTGCCCCAAATGCACGACGATTGATAGGCTATAAAGCAAGTTTCCTTGGTGAACGTGGACTGTGTACGCATTCCACGCAGTTTCTCTTGGAAATGTCTATCCGTTTAGAACCCCTTCACCCCACGTTTTTGATATGAGTGCTATTACAAGAGTGCTGAAAGAAATGATATTTCCACCTCATGCGTGAGGCGCGAAAGCCGGATAGTATCAAAAGCCAAACAGTCGATGGCTATTCCGATTGGTAGCTTAACCAGCCAAATATTCGTCAATATTTACTTGCATGAGTTCGATCGTTTTATGGTGCATCAGCTCAAACCAGCGGCCTATATGCGCTACGGTGATGATTGGTTGAGTTTTCACACTCGTGGTCAAGCCCTTGATCCCACGCGCAGATTAGCTAGTTATTTCTTGCAGGCTGAGCTCAAGCTGACGATTAATCCACGACTTGATCACATTGATCGTACTCGTCGTGGCATAAGCTACCTGGGCGTTGATTTTTGGCCATATCTTCGGCGGCTCAACGCGCACATGCGTAAGCAGATCGATCAGCGCCTTAGCCTTCGCAATTTTGGAACCTATCAAGCTTTGCTCAAACTCCATGGTTCACCGAAATCTCAGCAGTGTTTTCGGTGGCGAGGCGTGGGCTAATCTAGCCCCTAACTGCCAACTCCTATATACTAGATACAGGCATGGCAGACTTCAAACCACACACTGTCTATATTGCAGCCGATCACGCCGGGCTGACAGCTAAGAGGAAAATCGTGAATGAACTGGAGGGTGAATTCAGGATTGTGGATCTTGGGCCAGACCGGCTTGATCCGAGTGACGACTTCACTCCTCACGCCAGACAGACCGCAATTAAAGTCGTCACAGACTCCGGTAGCCTCGGTGTACTGGTCTGCGGCTCGGGGGAGGGCATGGCGATAGCGGCTAATAAGATTGACGGCATTCGCGCAGCCGTTGTCTGGGACGAGGTAGTGGCCGAAGAAACCCGCCAAGATAATGACGCCAATATCCTAGCTTTACCAGCTCGGTTTGAATCAGAGGCCGACCTCATCAAAATCACGCGTCGCTTCTTAAGCACGCCTTTCTCGGGTGAAGCGCGACACAAGCGGCGGATTGAGCAAATCGCTCGACTAGAGGAGGGTTAATGACCAAGATAGTACCAGCTATTTTAGAAACGACTGCTGGCGAGTACCGACGGAAGGTAGCCCAAGTTCGACAGCTGACCGGCCGCTTCCAGCTCGATGTGATTGACGGCAGATTTGTCGATAATCGTACAATTCAGCCCCAGGAGATTGATCCGCCAGATAGTTTGAAGGTCGATATTCATTTAATGGTGCAGCGGCCCCTGGAGTATATCTCTCAGGCGATTCGCTTGCGGCCCTACACGGTGATTGTGCAGGCTGAGGCTGAGCAGGGTGTGAGCGAGGCGATCGCTAAGATTACAGCTGGTGGTATCCGGGCTGGCATTGCTATTAACCCCGGCACTGACCTGAGTGTCGTCAATGATAATCTTGAGAAGCTCTCAACTGTGCTGCTCATGGCCTACCCAGCTGGCTTCGCCGGGCAGAAACTCCAGCCAAGTGTACTCAAGCGAGTCGCCGAGGTGCGAGAGCTGGATGGTAATCTCGAAGTTGGCCTGGATGGTGGCGTCGAGGAAGCCACCCTGAATAAGATCGCTAAGGCCAAATTTGATTTTGTCTGTACGAATAGCTATCTCTTTAGTGCTGATTCGGTCTTAACGCGTTATCACGAGCTGATCGGAGCCCTCAATCCGTGAAGCATAGTGTCAAAGACCTTGAGCTCAGGGCCAACACCATTCGGCAAGATATCATCAAAATGCTGGTCGAAGCAGCGGGTTCCGGGCATTCGGCGGGACCGTTGGGTATGGCCGATGTATTTACCGCGCTTTACTTTGAAGTCATGAAGCACGACCCAAAGAATCCTGATTGGGAGGAACGTGACAAGCTCATCTTAAGCAATGGCCACATCGTACCGGTTAGATATGCAACCATGGCTGAAGCCGGTTATTTCCCCAAAGAAGAACTCAAAACGCTTCGTCACTTTGGCTCGCGCTTACAGGGTCATCCAGAGAGAACTAGATTACCTGGCATGGAGACGACGTCCGGTCCACTCGGCGAGGGCTTAAGCCAGGCAGCTGGTATTGCGACGGCGCTCAGGATGGATGGTAAGAAGAACCACGTCTATGTGGTGATGGGCGATGGCGAACTGAATGAAGGAAACATATGGGAGGCCGCTATGTTTATCGGCAAAAATAAACTCTCAAACCTAACCGGCATCATTGATCGTAATAATATTCAGATTGATGGTTTAACTGAGGCAGTTATGCCACTCGAGCCTCTCGCCATGAAGTGGCAGGCCTTTGGCTGGCATGTTATCGAAGTCGATGGCCATAACATTGAGGAAATTGTTGGCGCCTGCAACCAGGCTAAGGCTATCTTTGAACGTCCTACAATTATTATTGCCCATACTATTCCCGGCAAAGGAGTCGAGTATATGGAAGGTGAGCCGATTTGGCATGGTATGCCGCCGGGTCTAAAAGATGTGCCGGGTGACCCGCCAAAGGAAGAGCAAGTCAAGGTGGCGCTTGCCGACCTAAGAACATTACGTGGCAAGATAAGGAGCGAACATGAATAAATACGCTCATCATCTTTCTCGCCAGCTTTTCCTCGACTCAATTGATCAAGAGCTCATCCGTAAAGGTTTCAGCGAAGGATTAGTACTCGCTGGCGATACCGACGCGCGAGTGGTTGCCCTATGCGCTGATTTAACTGAATCGACTATGATCGAAGCTTTTGCGAAGAAATATCCTGAGCGCTTTGTGGAGGTAGGTGTGGCCGAACAAAACTTGGTAACTGTGGCCGCCGGGATGGCCGCTGAAGGTAAAATTCCTTTTACGAGCTCCTACGCAGCTTTCTCGCCAGGAAGAAATTGGGAGCAGATTCGTACGACAGCCTGTCTCAACGAACAGCCAGTGAAGGTGGTAGGTTCACACGCTGGTTTATCAGTCGGACCTGACGGAGCCACCCATCAGATGCTTGAAGATATTGCTTTAATGCGTGTCTTGCCAAATATGACCGTTATTGTGCCCTGTGATATGCACGAGGCGCGCAAGGCTACGCTGGCAATTGCTAAAACTAAGCAGCCGGTTTACTTACGATTGGTTCGTGAGAAGTCGCCGGTTGTCACGACGACCGACTCACCGTTTGAAATTGGTAAAGCTCAAATTTGGCGAGAGGGTTCGGACGTGACGCTTGTTGTAGCCGGGCCGTTAGCTTATGAGGCGCTCAAGGCGTGTGAGGAGCTCGCCCGGACTGGCATTAGCGCCGAACTGATCAATAGCCCGAGCATAAAGCCACTAGATGAAATAACGATTTTGAAAAGCGTGCGTAAGACCAACGCCGTAGTCACAATTGAGGAGGCTCAAATAGCCGGTGGCTTGGGAAGTGTGATAGCAGAACTGCTCTCTGAAAAGCAGCCATCCTATTTGCGACGGATTGGTATCCGTGATTGTTTTGGGCAGTCAGGCAAGGTCGGCGAGCTTTGGGAGCAATACAAGTTAACCGCTCCACATATTGTAAAAGCAGCCAAGAATGTTATAGCGGACAAGGCTTAAATGAAATTTGATGTGGTGACAGTCGGCGCGGCGACGCAGGATACTTTTCTCTTATCACGCGAATTTGCCGCCGAGACCCAAGATGCTCAGAAATATCTACTGATTCCCGCCGCCACCAAGGTTGATATTCCGGACATTGCGATCAGTACAGGCGGCGGGGGTACGAATGCGGCTGTGACCTTTGCGCGAACTGGGCGAAAGACGGCCTGCATGGCTAAGGTGGGTCTCGATGGGGCTGGTCGAGAAGTCGAACGTGAACTTGGCAAAGAGAAAATTCATAACTTTCTTATTAAGGAGCGCGGCCATCAGACTGGTCAGTCAGTTATCCTAAAAGGCCCACAAGGGGAAGATACGCTCCTCAGTCATCGTGGGGCTGGTTATGAGTACAAGCGTAATGATTTTAGTTTTAAGGACATCTCAGCTGACTGGTTGTACGTTACTTCGCTGGCGGGCGATTTAGTAGTCCTCGGGCGATTATTGAAGTGGGCTTCCTTGCAGGGAGTGAAAGTAGCCGTCAACCCAGGTCAGATGGAGCTCGAGAAAGCCGTACGCCTGAAACGACTCTTGCGCCAGGCAGATGTCGTGATTTTGAATCATAGTGAAGCCGTTGAGTTATTTGAGGAATCTGACATGTATGATCTCTTCCGTCTGGCTAGACGGGCTGGTTGGCATTCATTGATTGTGACCGATGCCGATCAGGGTAGCTGGCTGCTAGACGGCAGTTATGTCTATAGGGCCGGCCTGTATAAAAATGTTAAGGTTATCGATCGAACTGGGGCTGGAGATGCTTTTGGGGCCGGCTTTGTAGCCGCCATTCAGGCCGGTAAGAGTCTCGAGCAAGCCCTTAGTTTTGCAGCCGCTAACGCCACATCGGTCATCGGCTACATCGGCGCTAAGGCTGGGATACTTCGCAATCTTGAGGTCGATGTGTTAGAAATAAAGGTAAGCGTTTTCGAATCGTGAGTTAGAAGTTAAGAATTGGAAGATAGAAGTCAGCGGTTACTACAAGAATGCTAATTCTAAGCTTCTAACTCCTAGTTACTAAAGTAATGAAAGGATTTTCATGGCCAACCGTATAGATGTACTTGCTGTCGGAGATATCGTCACCGACGCGTTTATAAAACTTCTGCAGACGGAGGCTGAGCTCGATCCTTCGAAAGCGGCCGATAAGCACCCCTTGTTGTGTATGCCCTATGGCACCAAGATTCCTTTTGAAGAAGCTCAGGTTATCGAAGGGGTAGGCAATAGTGCGAATGCGGCGGTATCGATTGCTCGCCTTGGTCTCAAAGCTTCGATTTATGCAAATATTGGCGCTGACCAGATCGGCCGCGATATGTTGGCGGCGCTGAAGAAGAATGGTGTGCAAACTCAGTATGTGCACGTCAATCATGGCAAGGTTAGTAACTATCACTACGTGCTTTGGTATAAGGATGACCGGACGATTTTGATTAAGCACGAGAACTACGAGTATAAGTGGCCACGGATTCCCGAGGAGGACACGCCACGTTGGATTTATTTGAGCTCGTTTGCCGAAAGCGGTGAGCATTTGCATAAAGAAATTAGTGAGTATTTAACCAGGCATCCCGAAGTCAAGCTAGCCTTCCAGCCAGGCACCTTCCAGATGCGTATGGGCTTCGAGAAACTGGCCTATCTATATAAGCAGACTGAGATTTTTGGTGTAAATGTCGAAGAAGCTCAGATGATGACCAAGCAGCCAGGGGAACGTGATATTCGCAAGTTGGCTGAAGTCATTCATGGACATGGCCCGAAGATTGTGGTGATCACCGATGGACCGCATGGAAGCTATGCTTCGAATGGTACGACTGTTTACAGTATGCGTAATTATCCAGATCCAGCACCACCGTATGAGCGCACGGGCGCTGGCGACTCTTATGCCTCGACCTTGATTGCTGGCTTGATTGTGACTGGTGACCTGAAAGAGGCTATGAAGTGGGGGCCGATCAACTCCATGAGTGTTGTGCAGAAGGTCGGCGCTCAAGCTGGCCTCCTCAAACGACACGAGCTTGAGGCCTACCTGCGCCAGGCGCCAAAGGACTACGAGCCGAAAGAGTATAAGCCAGCATAGATAATCATGGAGGACCGAGCCCTTCGGACAATATTTTTAGGCTAGGCCAAGTTGAGCCGCGGAAATGCCCACTACCACTGACCGGCGTCAGCGTTGTATACTGCTTATGATTATGGTTAGTCTTTGAGCTATGGAAGCCACTACGTCCTCATCTATTTTGACGACTGCGCCGACTCAGCGTAGTCAGGCGGCTGTTTTGGCTGTGGCTAATCCGGCTGATCGACCGTCACAGCATGATGTCGCCGTCATCGGCAGCGGACCGGCTGGCATGGCAGCCTGTATATATTTAGCTCGCAAGAAGCTGAAGACGCTGCTGATTACCAAGGACATTGGTGGTCAGACGGCTTGGTCGAGCGATGTCGAAAACTACCTTGGCTATACTCTGCTGACTGGAGCTGAGCTGACCCGGCATTTTCAGGATCATCTCCAAGCTTTCCGGGAAGATATTACTCTTAAACTCACTAAGGATGGTGTGCGCGAAATTGTTTCCCTTGGTAAGCAAGGATTTCGCCTGGTACTAGCAGACGGCAGTAGTCAGGCTGCTCGGGCGGTAATTATATCTAGCGGAAAACAGCCTAGGCAGCTTGGTATTCCGGGTGAGACAGAATTCCTACATAAGGGTGTAACGTACTGTGCGTGGTGTGACGGTCCATTATTTAAAGATAAAGCCGTGGCTATCATCGGTGGTGGCAACTCGGCCCTTGACGCTGCTTTTGTAGTCGAGAAGATTGCTACGCAGGTATATATTATTAATCTTACGGCTGAATTGACGGCCGATGAAGTGATGGTCGACAAGGCTCGGGCAGCAGCCAATATTCGCATAATCAATGATGCCCAGACATTGCGGATCACCGGAGACAGCGTCGTGCAGGCCATCACCGTGCAGGAGAAGTCGACGGGCAAGGAGAAGGAGCTGGCGGTACAAGGTGTGATGATTGAAGCTGGCTCTATACCGGCTGATGACTTCGCAGAAGGCTTTGTGAAACTCAACGACAATCATGAAATTATTATTGATAAACACAATATGACGTCGGTTGAAGGCGTTTTTGCGGCTGGCGATGTGACCGATGTGCCGCACAAGCAGATTATCGTGGCGGCCGGCGAGGGGGCTAAGGCGGCTATGGAAGTCTCCACTTGGCTTAAGGTCAACACTGACTCCTGAAAGCCGCCCAGTCTAGAGCGCGCTGGCTAGTAGTTTTTCTCTGCGGTGCTCAGGCGGCGTAATTGCGTATACACCTTAATACACCCTAAGAGAAGAAGTACTTGCCAGCATCACTCAGGGCGACCGGGTACTAGGAGGATGGGGCGGGTAGTGTTTTTGTGCGCAGGCCAGGCCGTGACTAGCCACGGCCTGGATTTGGCCATACATGTGTGGTAAAATTTTAGTAAACATGTTAACTGTTATGTATTAAATTAGGAGGAAATTCATGAGTGATCAAGTCCAAGATAAGGTGATTATTTACAGCACCCCAACCTGTGTCTTTTGCAAGAATGTGAAGGCTATGCTCGATGAGAAAGGGGTAGCTTACGAGGAGATTAATGTCCTGGCTGACTCGGCTAAGGCTCAAGAAATGATCGATAAGTCCGGCCAGATGGGCGTGCCCGTGACCGACATCAAGGGGACTGTTATCGTGGGCTTTGATAAGCCGAAGCTTGAAGCTGCCCTGGCTACCTAGGGTCGCATACTGTCAAAAAAAGACTTACAGATTATGTAAGTCTTTTTTTGACAGATTGGCTTCTTTGCGCTTATGCTTATGACAAATTAAAAGAAGCTCATTATGCCCACCAAGTCATCTACCAAACCCACCCGAGGCCACACTGCTAAGAAGACTGCTCTGAACAAAAAACAAAGATTTAATTGGAAGATTGCAGCCATGATAGGGGTGGTTATGGTTGCCGCACTTGGTTACTTATACGTACGGTTGTCTCGGGCAGCCAACTATGATGGCTACCAACGCTTGCGTGTTCTACAGGTGGCCAGCTCACAGGTGGGGCAGCGAGAATATAGTCCGCAAGTCCTGGCTTACACCGAAGGACATCGCGAGCGATGGTGTGCTGACTTTGTGAGCTGGGTATATATGTCAGCAGGCTACCCCTTCTATACCACACCTGAGGCAGGCCGAAGTTCCTGGCGTATTACTTTAGCCTGGAAAAAAGTAGCTGGCAAGCCGAATCTACGCGACTATTTCTCCACTCAAGGCACCTGGCAATGGGGTGGTCGAAATGGAAGCTACACGCCTGCGCCCGGTGACGTAATTGTCTTCGGTGATGACGAGAGTCATACCGGCATTGTTGAGAAGGTTGATTTTCCGGCCAATAAAGAGCCCCAGGTCTCAACTATCGAAGGTAATGTTAGCGATCAGGTAGTGCGTCGTAACTACAGTAAGACCGACGCATCTATATCGGGCTACGGCACGATTATCGGCGGCGGCGGAAGCGGCGCGGCGTACAAGTTCTAGCCGTGGCTCCGTCGCAGTCAGGTAGTTGACAGCTATTATGACTCACAGCTATTCTTAAGCATAAGCATAAGCATTTATAAAACCTGTCAAAAAGAGGAAAATCATTCATGGTTACTAAGTCAGCGCCTGCAAAAAATAAATCAAAAGCTACATCGAGGGCTATGAAAACCAACAAGACCAATGTCGCTAAGAGTGGTGTCCTCAGTAAAAAGCTAAAGTTTAATTGGAAGATAGTCGGCCTAATAGCAGTTGTGCTGGTGCTCGCTCTTGGATTTTTGTATGTACGGTTGAGCAGGGCTTCTGGCATCGGTACCATTAGCGTTGACGATATTAAAAAGACGGACGGTGCTAGCCAGGGTACAAAGGTTAATGGCACGAAGGTTATTTACGGCCCGGGGTTTGGCAGCGTGAATACCTATCCTAATGTAGGGCTCGGTAATAGCGGGGGATTGCTGGCCTATCCAGATGCTGACACAACATATCAGGTTACTTTGTTTGATTCGGATAATGATGGCTTTGTGGCAAGAGGTAACGCATCCATAACGGCGAGATGCGCAAGTAATGATCTGTCGGTCGAACAAGTCACCACAGGTGTGGTTAAAGCTCCCTTCACGCTATCTCTGCCCGTGCCGGCGGGTCATATCAAGAAAATGTGTGGCCCAAATGAGCCGGTTAAGTTAGAAGTGGGTATTAGCACTGGTGACTATATTACTGGGATAAGAGTTGTCGGTGCTGCGCCCACTCCAGTCTCGGACTCCGCCGCCAAAACTCGCGCTGCCACCACGCCAACCTCGAATCCCGCTCCAGCCACCACGCCGCCTCCCGCCGCCAACCCGGCCGCCAAAGCTCCAGCTCCCGCTACGCCGACGCCGCTTAATTGCGCCACCATGGTCAACGGCCAAGGTAATCAAAACGCCTGCGTAACCTTCATCCAGCAGCGCCTCAAAGATCTCGGCTATGATCCTGGTACTGTAGACGGCATCTATGGCGAGAAAACTACCAGTGCAGTTAAGGTCTTCCAGTCCAAGAGTGGTCTGCCTAAAGACGGCGTGGTCGGCACAAATACCTGGAATGCCCTCGCCAGTCCGAACGCGGCCAGGAAGTCGTAAGGGGGTATCTAAACTATTAAAAAACTACCTCGGTCAGCCGAGGTAGTTTTGGTATGGTAGTTGGGATATGTCAAAGCCAAACAAAAGTCCTGCATTGGTTATAAAGCGCTTACGTAATTGGTCATGGCGGCATCCGTACGTGAGCTCGTATGCCATTGGTATCATCTATTTCTCCCTCGTGGTTTCCTGGATGGCGACCATCAAGACCTCGGAGATAGCAGACGGCTTTTTGATAAAAATCGTAGCTTTCTCGGTCGCACTGGTAACTGTAAGCGGTTTGGCACTGGGCTTTATGGTCTTTGTTTGGCTTCAGCGACGCTCGGGCGTGAAGTGGACTGACCGGCAAGCTCTCTGGCTGATACCGGCCCTCTGGGTTGTTTCTGAGTATCTACGGGCGATCCTATTCTCCATCATTAGCCTGGGGCCGGACGGCAGAGTGGGGCCATATTGGACGTTTGGTCATCTGGGCTACTACCTGGCCGAGACACCAGTATCATACCTGTCTCGTTTCGGTGGAGTGTATCTGTTGAGTTTTGTCATTATGGCCTTGGCGGTAGCTGCCTATCAGTGGTGGCGACTTCAACAAGTACGACCTCTAGTGCTTATTATAACCCTAGTGCTTGGGCTGACCTTTGCGGGCTGGTTTTTGTATCGTGCCGACCATGGTCAAAGCCTAACGATTGGCGCGGTGGAATATGCTCGACAGGACGCAACCTATCTGCGTTCTAGTGAGAGTTATCCGGTCCTGAGCGCCGGCCCCAAGAGTCGCTTGGATACCTTGGTGCTACCGGAGTATTCGCATTATTTTGATACGGCGAGCGATCGAGAAGCTGATGCAGCTGTGCTGACATCGCTCATGAAGCGTGATGAGGGCTTAATAATTCATAGTCGGCGCGACAGTACTGCCGCTCAAAGTCATAATTTACTAACCTTCCAAACTGCGACCGGGGACACGCTGAACCAGCAGCAGAAGTGGTTTGTTGTGCCGGCTGGGGAATACGTGCCATACATTTACCAGGTCGTATTAGCATATGCCGGACATGGTCAGTTGCTGTTACATTTTAATCAGCAGAAGAGTGTAAGTCGCGGTGAAGCGCTAGAAAGACCTTTTGAGTATGAGGGGGTGAGCTACGGTGCGCACGCTTGCTCGGGGGTGCTTTCACCAGACTTCTATAACCAACTAGCTCAGCAAGGCGCCGAGATTTTTACGAATTCGGCAGCACTAGACACCATGGGTATCTCACCACTTTTTCATCATGAAGCCTTACAAATGAACCGACTGGCAGCCGTGGCTCACGCTAAGCCTTTCGTGCAGTCAGCTAAGGGCGGACCGGCATATATCCTAGATAAGGATGGCAAAACCCAAGCTTTTGCGTGGTCTGGTCAAGGGGCGGTGGTGGCGGCCGAGGTGCGGGCCAATAGTAAGAAAACCGTTTACGAATACGTGGGTGATTGGATAGTGCCGATATCGGGCATGCTAGCTATCTGGTATGTGATAAGGTCTTTCATCATGGCGCGAAAACAGCATAAAAAACTTTGACATATCATCTCTCTTCAGCTATCTTTAAGCATAAGTATTACTAGTAGAAAATAAAAAAGGAAAAACCATGGCCGTCGTCAACAAAACAGTAGCTAAGTCTCGTGTCGCTACAAAAACAGCCTTAAAAAAGACCTCTTTTAACTGGAAAACGCTTACTCTGGTCGCAGGTGTGATCGTTGTGGCTCTTGGCTTCTTGTATTACCAGTTGAGTAAGGCAGCTACTGTCGCAGTTGGCACAAAGGTATGGTATGCCGATAGTTTTCAGTCATTTAATGTAACGGATGGCTATGGTGGGGTGCGCGCGACACTGCCTGGCTCAACGCCGGCTACCACTTGGTACGCGCAGGAGGGAAGCTTTCGCATAGCCCATCAGAATCTAGGTGCGGGTACATACTGTGCGATGCCGGCAACGATACTCTACGGTGGCGGTGAAGCGGTAGTGACACTATCTGTTTTTAGCGTCAATGGAACGAATAGAGTAAAAGCCGCCTCTACAACATCAAGTTGTGTGCAGGTAGGCGCAGACAATACATATCCTAATCGTGAATTTGAGCTATCAGTTACTGGCGGCTCGGCCTCAATAGGCGCAGTGCGGTTTATCGCTAACTCGGCTGGTACGTCTGGAGATTTTGCGTGGCGGCCAAGCGCTATTACAATTGATCCAAGTCAGGCCAATGCAGCTCTCAAGTACGGGACTCTTCAGTCATCCTGGAGTCCCTACATTGTAAGTAAGAGTGTCCCCAGTGGCGGTACGGCAACCTCACCTGGTGGAGAGTATTTATATGTTCAGGTTAAGCCTGTAGTTGGTACAGCAAATTATTGCATAGAGGCTTCAAGCAGTAGCGCGTTGAGTATCGGTTTCGATGGTAATGGTGTCGGTGCTCGAGATGTAAACTACATACAGACACCAGCTGGTACGAGCGGGTTCAAGGACTTCCGAGTTTGCCAGTATGTCACGATTAAGGATGTAACTAAAGGCTTACAGATATATATCACTGGAGAGTATAAAAAAGAGATCCTTCTTAATCTAATTACTCGCGACGCGACGGTTGGTGACCCCTCAGTCACTCCGACACCAACTACTCCTCCACCCTCTACCACGACCACTACTCCTACAAATCCTGGAACGACCACTCAAGTTTCGCCTGTCATATCAGCGACACCACCCACTCCTGCTAATCCTGCGACTAAGAAATAGCCAGGCCGGCTTAGTCGGCGCTATCGTGAGCCACCCAGGTCTTTGGGTGGCTCAACTGCTTGATGGGGCTTACGGTTTTTTAAAAACGCGCTATACTGAAGGTTATGGCCTTCAATCTCCGATCAAAATACGAACCATCCGGCGACCAACCCGAGGCAATTAGGCAGCTTGCCTCCGGCATAGCTACTGGTGAGCGCGAGCAAACCCTACTCGGCGTGACAGGATCCGGCAAGACCTTCTCGATGGCCAATCTTATTGCTCAACGCAATAAGCCGACGCTGGTCTTAAGCCACAATAAGACACTGGCGGCTCAGTTGTACTCGGAGTTTAAAGAATTCTTCCCGGACAACGCGGTGCACTATTTTGTGAGCTACTTCGATTATTACCAGCCAGAAGCTTATATTCCCCGGAGTGATACGTATATCGAGAAGGATAGCTCGATCAATGAAGAAATTGATCGCTTGCGTTTGGCCGCGACCAGCTCATTGTTGACCCGCCCGGACACGCTGATCATTGCTTCGGTATCGTGTATCTACGGCATCGGTACGGTCGAGGCGTTCTCGGCTATGGCGCTACCGATTAAGAAAGGTGAGTTGCGCAGGCGTGATAAATTCTTGCGCCATCTGACCGACATTCAGTACAGCCGCAATGACCAGAACTTCATGCGTGGTACCTTCCGGGTGCGCGGTGAGTATGTCGACGTGATCCCAGCCGATGGCGAAGAGGCCTATCGGATTCAGTTCTTTGGTGACGAAGTAGAGTCGATTGCTAAGCTCGATCCGCTCACCGGCGAGATGCTTGATCGACCAGATCAGATCACGATCTTTCCGGCTAAGCACTATGTGACGCCCAAGGAGCAGCTTCAGAAGGCAATTGTGCAGATTAAAAGCGAAGCTACTGAGCGGATTGCCTATTTCAAGAAGAATGAGCAGCACTTAGAAGCTCAACGTCTTGAGCAACGCATTCAATATGACTGTGAGATCCTCGAGCAGACTGGTTTTGTAAAAGGTATCGAGAATTACTCACGCTATCTGACTAATCGCGAACCAGGCGAGCAGCCAGCCACCTTGCTCGACTATTTTCCGGATGACTTTCTAATGTTGATTGACGAGAGTCATATTACTGTACCGCAGGTGCGAGGTATGTTTAATGGTGACCGAGCCCGTAAGGAAGTGTTGGTTAACTATGGCTTTCGTTTGCCAAGCGCACTAGACAATAGGCCACTTCGCTTTGAGGAATTTGATCGCCACATTAATCAAGTCGTTTATGTCTCGGCGACGCCGACCGACTATGAACTGTCACGTTCATCACGGGTTGTCGAACAAATTATTCGTCCGACTGGTCTTATCGATCCTAAGATCGAAGTTCGTCCGGTCGAGCATCAGATTGACGATCTTATCGCCGAGATTCGCGATCGAGTCAAAAAGGGGCAGCGAACACTCGTTACCACCCTAACCAAGCGGATGTCCGAGGATCTCTCAGAATATCTGGCCGATATTGGCATTAAAGTCCAGTACCTGCACTCCGAGGTAAACACACTCGAGCGGACTGATATCTTGCGCGACTTACGCTTGGGTGTGTACGACGTTTTGGTTGGGATCAATCTCTTGCGCGAAGGGCTCGATCTCCCAGAAGTCTCGTTGGTGGCCATCATTGACGCCGATAAAGAAGGCTTCTTGCGTAGCCAGTCGGCCCTGATTCAGACCATTGGTAGAGCGGCTCGTCACGTTGACGGACGGGTGATTATGTACGCCGATACGATCACGCGATCGATGAAGGCCGCCATCGATGAGACCGAGCGCCGCCGTGAGAAGCAACAAGCCTATAACGAAGCGCATGGCATCACGCCGCAGGGTATCCAAAAGGCAATTGCCGAGCGGATGGCCGAGGAGAAGGAGACTGAGCTTGCCGATGTGAAGGAGCTGGATCTGAATAAGATCCCCAAGGATGAGCTGAAGCAGCTTCTGAAGCAACTTAATGAGCAGATGGACATGGCAGCCGCGAATTTGCAGTTTGAAAAAGCCGCTGAGCTGCGTGATCAGATTGCCGAGATTAAAGATTTCCAGCTCGGACAAAGGATAAAGAAGTAGTGAACCCGGAGGGTAGTCGGGATGAGTCCGAAGTCTTATTTCCTGAAACCGACGGCTTGAAGATGATAATGGATAGCAGTGCAGCCCAAGACGAGTCAGAGCGCCGTGAAGAGGCCTGGAGTGAATACTCTGGCTATGACGATCGGTACGATCGAGCTAATCAAGAGCGGACTAAAGCCGGAAAGATAACTGAGTATCATTATCCAGGCGCTACACTCGTAGCTTCAATACGAGTTGATGCGTCCGGAGAAGCCATTAGCGGACATGAGCAAGATCCTGAAGCCCAGGCCCATCGCGATCTCGAAGCCTCATTTCAGAAGTATCTGGAGGAGACGCCACCAGATGAGAGACTGCTTATCTTTGAGGGGTCAGCTCAGTCTTTTACGGATCGCACCACCGCAATTCAGCGACGAGCCGATTCGGGTCTGGCTCAGTTCTTGGCTGCTCAGACGCAAACGCCGGCTATTTCTGGGGAGCCGTCAGATGGTGAGGTGGCGACGGAACTTGAGCGGCAAGGTATATCGCGCACTGAAACGGCTCTCTTCACTACTTTGCGAGCTCTTGGGCCACAACTTCTAGCCGAACGAGGAACAGGGAATTTGCCAGCGTTGATTTGCTTCCAGTTAGCTCGTAATGCTGTACCGGGTTTTCATGAGCTTACCGAAGAGGAGAAGACTGAGATCAGCCGCGATCCTCAACGCACAGCTGAGGTGTTGGCTGATTTCGCCCATCGCGGCACAGAGTTTGCCTTGCAACACTTCAACCCAATTCTGGAGGAGCAAGGCTTGCCAGAATTCACAGTGGTAGATGGTGAATTACGTTTCGGCATCGAGGATCCGACGGAGCTTATCAACCTAGCATCGCCAACTCGTGATGGGAGAATGAATCAGATTGGAAATCGAGTCAGTGTTTTTCGGGATCGACATATCTTTGAGGCGATAACCGGCGCTGTGAAATCTGGTAAAAAGCCATTTGTTCCCTACGGTGGGTCACATATTGTAGCTCTTGAGCCTGTTTTGAATCGCTACTTTAACCAATCACCAGTTCAGCGGCGTCTGCCGTAGTTCTTTATGAATAGCTATGTCATACTAGAAGCATGAGTGGTATAGAGATATGCTAAGTCCAGAATATGAGAGTACGGAGGACACCCAGCCTGAGGTCTCGGCTGACTCTCCAGAAGATACCCGTCGACATGACTTGCAAGGCATTGCTGATCTGACTAATCGTCAGACCGCCGAGCAGGCCGACCGCGATCAAGCTGAGGCGGATCGCCAGCTCAAGCAATTTCGTAAGGATTTCTTTGACGAGGGTGGTATATCTGGACATGCTATGCCGGACGGTCGATGGTTTGTAGAGAATGCCGCTGGTCAGTACATGACTTTCGAATCTTATGAGGCCGCCTATCAAGCGCAAATCGATGCCGACGACTCCCCGGATGAAAACACGGCCTGGGAACAGCCTCAGGATACACCCGCATCGAATCCAAACCTGACCGGCGAGATGCAAGAGGATATCCTGGTAGCCGATATGACGCCGGAAGCTTTACCGGCCCAGGAGGCGCCAGCGTCAGCTGAAGCAGCTGCTGTCAGGGTATCCGACCGGGCATCAGCGGCTCTCGAGCCTGCGGAAGCAGAAGTTCCAGAGCAAGAGCAATATAATGGCGAGCTCGAGCAGCGCTTCAGGACAACAAACAATCTTACACGCATGCTACACCGCGAAGTTGACGAGAAGCTCAAGCCTCTCGAACAAGCTTTGCAGGGTGGACCAATGGCGGCCGAGCTTCTGCAGGCTCGTCAGCAATTCCAAGATCAAGTTTATCAATCGTCATATAGCCTAAATAAGGGCCGTGAAGGCTTGCAAGCACAGCCCGATTTGGCCACAGCCCGGAGTTTCTCAGGCGAACTGCGAGACCAAGCACAACAGCTTGAGACTGCTCTCACTACTCTGATTGATCAGCTCAATCAACTCTTATATCGTTTCCCGCCAGGACAGATGCAGGAGTCTTTACGCGATTTTAGTCAACGCAATGATCGCTTCAAACGAGATCTCGCTCGGTTAGCCGATACGGAGAGTAGGCTCGATCAGGACGCCGCCAAAACAGTCGAAGAGGAAGTTACTTTAAAGGTACGAACGCCGTCGGTTGAGCTTACTCCTGAGGGGTATGAATAAGCCTAGGCGGTAAGCTAAAACTTTGCTACACTTAATGTGATTAGAGCATAAGCTCTTTGCACGCCAATTAAGATTTTGTACGCCAATAAAGAGAGGAAAAGTACGTCGATGCACGCCGAGGACGCTCACGCCAAGCAGGGGGGATTCTTTAGTAAGATTTTTGGTCACCATGATGACCCAACTGCAGCAGTCGCAGATGAAGCTCCAGCTGATCCGAACGTGATTCATCCGGAAGATGCAGCCGCGGCCGGTGTGGCTGATCTTGCGACTGCCGCTACGACTGAGACTGACCCGCCAGCACCCTTGGAAGCGCCAACTCCTGAGGCAGTCGTGAGCAATAGTACTATGAGTGATGTGCATGCTATTCCTAAGGGTGGACATGAGCCAGTTGACCTCACTGCGAGCGAGACTCCTTCGGTTGCGCCTGAGACTCCGGCGGCGGAAGCGGCTGCCGACCAAGCTCCAATTACAGATGAGCCAACCCCTACTTCAGAAGTTATGGCTGCGGATGAGCCAGTCCCTAGCCTAGAAGCTAGCACTCCAGACAGTGATACTCCAGTCCTAGAAGAGTCTGCTGCGGCTGAAGCTACCGAGAGTACAGACCCAGATATGCAGGCCCTGAAGGACGCTCAGGCTGCTCACGCTGCCAATGCGGTTCAGAATAGTCAGACCGATACCCCTGAGCTAACCTCGCCTGAAGAACCCACAGAACCTAGTCCAGTGGATACTCCATCACTAGAGAGTCCGGAGGCTAGTCATGATAGTTTTGAGATTCCAAGTCATCCATTTGAGCCAGCGACGACTGAAGAAACCCCAGTCGCCGACATTGAGCCGGTCGCAGAGCCTTCTGCAAGCGAAGAAGTACCATCTGCAGTCGAGGTACCGGATGAGCCCACTGTCACCGCAGAAGCTCCATTTGCTGATGCGGTAGTTTCGGGTACTGACACGACATCAGATAGCTCACCCGAGCCACCAGCCCCACCGGTCGAAGAAGGTCAGGCTTGGCAATCCGAACAGTCTAGCAAAGTGGATGAGGGTGTCCCTACGAGTGAGGATGCGTTATCTGAAGCCCCTCAAGCCGCCTCAGATGAAAAATCCGCCGAAGTTGCTGGTGAAGTCAGTGATATTCTCTCAGGCCGTGGCGAATACGTGACCGACAGCAGCGATCCAAAGGCTAAGGAAGAGGACAGGGTAGTAACACCAAACGATGACTCGGAGTCGAGCGTAGATATCGCAGCTACTACGGGAGAAGTCAAACCAGATGACAGCGGCGAGACACAGGCTGCCTTAGTTCGTCTCGAACAGCACGTTGATGAGCTTGATGCTGGTCTGCAGAAGGTTCGTGACGAGCTGGCTGCACTGAAGAGTCGCTTTACAAAATAGTTCAAAATAGCATTACGCTACAGATCAGAATATACAAAAACCGGCTCATTAGCAGCCGGTGTTTTGTATAGCGAATTTCCTAAGTTAGGCTGCTTGAGGGTGAGTATCGGTTGCGCTTAAAACTTGATTTTCGAGATGTCGCTGAGCGAGCACCAGGTCGACAATTAGTTCGGAAGCTTCTCGAGGGCTGAGTTGTTCAGGTAGCTGCGCGAGTTTTTCACCAAGTACACGTAGGTCGGTTGGGCTGGCGATAGTTTCGCCGGCCTCTCGTTTGACGGCTTCTACTTTCTCTTCTCCGACTTGGGGTGGAATGACAAGCTTGTCTCCGTCTTCTAGGATGGTACTCGGAGTCGTGGCTTCTGGAACTAATGCTGTAGGAGGGGCTACCTCGAGCGGAGTAGGTGTTGGTGGCGTAGCTTCTGTAGCTGGAGAGACAGCTGCAGACTCCACGACGGGCGGTGTTGGCGGTACAAGAGGCGCGGCCTCGTACGGAGCATCAGGGGCTTGTGTAAATTGTTGCCCTGTCGCAGTATTTGTTGGAAGGACTGGCTCTTTTTGGGCTCCAGCCAGATCACCTAGGAAGCCAGTGCCAGCTGGATTGTCAGTAGTAACTGGTACGGCGATAGGCTGCTGGGCGTCAGTTGGCGCAACAGCTTCGGGAACGGTAGGTTGATTGTTTAGAAAAGCTGCCTGGGCTTCTTGGGCGGCTTGAAGGGCTCCGGGAGTATGGCTTACCGGTTCGCTAGCTTCGGGTGATGGGGTAGATGGGAGCATAAACACCTCTTATGATTCAAGAATAAGTATAACAAATATCGGCTTCGATTAAAAAGACGTAACTCGAGTGAATATTTGGGCATGTACGGGCGGTTTTGTAAATAAAAAGCGCTTTTCGGAAGATCCAGGGAGGCTTGAAAGGCTGGTCTTAGGCGCGTATAATTGCTCGCTAGTTTTGTGTGATGTGGCCTGTCCGAGCAACAGATAAGAATTTAGTAACAAGTGAGAGCAACAAGACCTCTATGCATGATAAATTAGTTATTCGCGGCGCTCGAGAAAACAATCTTAAGAACATCGATGTCACTATCCCGCGGGATAAGCTGGTAGTTATTACCGGCCTGTCTGGGTCTGGGAAGAGCTCGCTGGCTTTTGATACCATCTACGCCGAAGGCCAACGTCGCTACGTCGAGTCGCTCTCAGCTTATGCTCGTCAATTCTTAGGCCAGATGGAAAAGCCGGATGTTGATCAGATCGAAGGGCTTTCACCAGCCATTTCGATTGACCAGAAATCAACCAGCCGTAATCCACGCTCTACCGTTGCTACAGTGACCGAGATCTATGATTATTTACGGCTGCTTTTCGCTCGCATCGGTGTCCCGCACGACCCTAAGACCGGCGAGGAATTAACTCGTCAGACGCCAGCCCAGATTGTTGAGGCAATCGAAGGCTTCCCAGCTGGCACCCGAGTCGTTATCCTAGCGACCGTCGTCAAGGACAAGAAGGGCGAACATCGTCATGTTATTGAAGAGCTGATTAAGGCTGGTTATCTCAAGGCCCGTGTCGATGACCTAGAAATTGATCTCGATGAGGTCGGTGAGCTCGAGAAGCAGAAGAAGCACACCATTGAAGTCGTAGTTGATCGCTTAGCTGTGGAGACCGAGGAGCATCAGCGCTTGGCTGAGGCTGTCGAGCAGGCACTTCGCCTGGGTGATGGCGTCTTGAGCGTGCAGGATTTTGTAACTAAACAGGAGCAGGTCTTCTCCGAACACTATGCCACCACCGACTCTGGTTTCTCCTTGGCCGAAATTGAGCCTCGCTTGTTTTCTTTTAATGCTCCGCACGGTGCTTGTCCAAACTGCACCGGTCTCGGTGCGCTCTTAGTGGTCGACCCCGGTCTGGTGATCCCGAACGCCCGCTTGAGCATCAGTGAAGGTGCTATTCGTCCCTGGAGCCGCACGACCAGCCGCATGACTTGGTACACCAAGCTCCTGCAGGCCGTGGCTAAGACGCACAAATTTTCACTCGATAAGCCAGTCAACGAGCTGACCCAAGATGAGCTGGCGACGGTCTTGTACGGTACTGGTAGCGCGGCGATCGAAGTGCCTGGACCAGGTGGCCGTACTTATAAGACGACTTTCGAAGGGGTTATCCCGAATCTCGAGCGGCGCTATCGTGAGAGCGATAGTGATTTTGTCAAAGGCGAGATCGAGCGCTATATGAACAATATGGTCTGCCCGGTCTGTCAGGGGAAGCGACTCAAGCCGGAAGTCTTGGCGATCACTGTCAACGACAAGTCAATTGCCGATGTGACCGAGATGAGTGTTGAGAAGGCCGTGGCTTATTTCACCGGTCTAACACTCAATGAGCAGCAAGCTCAGATCGCTAAGCAGATTTTAAAAGAAATCTGTGAGCGCCTAACTTTCTTAAACGACGTTGGCTTAAGCTATCTAACCCTCAATCGTAGCGCTAACACCTTGGCTGGTGGAGAAGCTCAGCGGATTCGTTTGGCTACCCAAATCGGGAGCTCATTGATGGGCGTCTTATACATTCTTGATGAGCCATCGATTGGCTTACATCAGCGTGATAATGATCGCTTGATCGAGACCCTCAAGCGCTTGCGCAATCTCGGTAATACGGTGATCGTGGTAGAGCATGATGAGGATACGATTCTAGCCTCTGACTGCGTAATTGATATCGGCCCAGCCGCCGGCGAACACGGTGGGGAAGTTGTGGCTATCGGTACTCCAGCCGAGGTAGCTAAGAATCCGAAGTCGATCACTGGCCAGTACCTCTCGGGCAAGAAAAAGATCGTTGTCCCGAAGACACGGCGCAAAGGCAACGGCAAGTCGCTGACCATCGTTGGCGCAACTGAGCACAACTTACAGAACGTCACGGTCTCGATCCCACTTGGGAATATGACCGTAGTGACAGGTGTATCTGGCTCTGGTAAGAGCTCACTTATTAACGATATTCTGGCTCGCAAGCTCAGTCAGGAATACCACCGTAGCCAGGAGCCAGCCGGGAAGCACGAACGCATCGATGGCGTCGAAAATCTCGATAAAGTCATCGATATCGATCAGAGCCCGATCGGTCGAACCCCGCGCTCAAACCCGGCAACCTACACCGGAGCCTTCACTGATATCCGCGATCTGTTTGCGCAGACTCCCGAGGCCAAGATCCGTGGCTACTCGGCCGGACGCTTCTCGTTTAATGTTAAAGGTGGTCGCTGCGAGACCTGTAAGGGTGACGGGATTATTAAGATTGAGATGCATTTCTTACCGGACGTTTATGTGACCTGCGAGACTTGTAACGGGAAGCGGTATAACCGCGAAGCCCTCGAGATTACGTATAAGGACAAGACGATCTCCGATGTGCTTGGCATGACCGTCGAGGAAGCCCATGAGTTCTTTGGCAATATCCCGACCGTGGCTCGCAAGCTGGGGACACTCAACGAAGTTGGCTTGGGCTACATCAAGCTTGGTCAGCCAGCCACTACGCTGTCTGGCGGTGAAGCGCAGCGCATTAAGTTAGCTTCCGAGTTATCACGACGAGCGACGGGTAAAACTATGTATATCTTAGACGAACCAACCACTGGTCTGCATTTTGAAGATGTCCATCGGTTACTCGAAGTAATTCAGAAGCTTGTCGAGATGGGGAATAGTGTCCTGATTATCGAGCACAATCTTGACGTCATTAAATCTGCCGACTGGTTAATTGATCTCGGTCCCGAGGGTGGCTCTGGCGGTGGTACGATAGTTGGCGAAGGCACCCCCGAGGACATTGCGAAGATCGAGAAGAGTCATACTGGTAAGTATCTCAAGAAGCTACTAAAGAAATAATCAGCCCGATCTAGAGCGCGCTGAGCGTCGTTTACACAAGAAAACCTTGCTCAGTATCACTCAGGTCGAACCTTGACTACGAGGTGAATCGGGTTTGTCGTCCCAAAATAGGTTTGGGATGAAATTCTTTCCAGTGCCCACTCGCCTTTATTAAGTACCGGGTTATTTTCTGGTGATGCTGGGCAAGAAATAGCCCCGCTTGAAAGTGAGGCGTACATGAAGTACGGTGAGCTTTCATAGGAGCGTATGCCGCCGCCCAGCGTGCCGGAAATAAGCCGTATCCAGGACTCGGCAATGCATACATGATGAGTCCCTGATCGAATTACGATATCGATCAGGGACTATTTGTTACTTCTGAAGTCACGCTGTCTCCTTCAGAGTCTGGGGCTTATGTTCGATCAGGTATGCGCGGAAGGCTTCGGTCTCATCAGCCACCAGATCGATGTCTTCGGGAAGCAGGCCGAACAAGACTTCTAGTTGCTGAACGATGCCGCGCAGCTTGAGCTGTAGCTCGGGGTCGGTCCAGGAAGTGCTCTTCTGGTCCATCTCGAATTCGACTTCGAGATAGTCACAGACTAGCCTTTCCAGGCCTTCTCGGTCGCTTCGGCCGTGCTCCCTCAGGAATGCATTGACGTCGTGCATAGGTATCACCTCCTTATGATGCCAAGGTGGGTAGGTACGAAGAAAACCCGGATGGTTTTTCGCCGTAGGTTTGGTTTTCATGGTCATGGTACAATAAAAGGCCATACTATTCAAGTATAAAATCTCACACGGAATATTCGATAAATATGCCAGCCCCCGCTCACCTCAAAGACCGCCTGGCCGAGCTCCCTGCTGAGCCCGGCGTGTATTTGTATAAGGATAAGGCCGGCACAATTATCTACGTCGGTAAGGCTTCCATCCTCAAACGACGCGTGCGTTCGTACTTTACGAAGAGTCATCGAGATATCAAGACGCCAATCTTGGTGCAGAATATTGCTGCTCTGGACTGGATTGTGACTGGTAGTGAGGTTGAGGCGCTGTTCCTTGAAGCTGAGTTGATTAAGCGCTACAAACCAATCTTTAACGTCGACGGTAAGGATGATAAAAACTTCATCTATATACGGGTGAGTGTGCAGGAGGATTATCCGAAGATTACGGTCGTGCGGCGACCGGCCGATGATAAAGCCCGCTACTTTGGTCCGTTCATCTCGACCAGTCTTGTGCGAGAGGCTTTGCGTTTACTGCGTCGGATCTTCCCATACTTCTCGGACTCTAAGCTAGTGACCAAATCTGCTCTCGAGCATCAGATCGGCGTGGCACCACGACCGGACATCTCGGTGAGTGAATATCGAGCCAATATCCGCCGTCTGATGATGGTACTGGAGGGCCGCAGTACAGCCCTGGTGCGCGACCTGGAGAAGGGGATGAATCGAGCTGCCAAGGCTAAGCATTACGAAGAAGCGGCGGCGCTGCGCGATCAGTACTTGGCACTCAAAGCCTTATCACGCAAGGTCTTGTTTGGTAATCAAGAGAGCTTTGACATTGCCATGGATCAAGCCCTGACTGGTCTCGCCGAACGGTTGGGTATGCAAAAATTACCAAATCGCATGGAGTGCTACGATATCTCAAACTTCCAAGGTGGAGATGCCGTCTCTTCAATGGTGGTATTCACCAATGGCACGGCTCACCAGAGCCAATATCGGAAGTTTAAAATGCGCAGCAAGGGCCCGAATGACTTCGCCATGATGGCCGAGACCATGCGTCGGCGCTTCTCCGGCAAGCACGAGGATTGGCCTCTGCCTGATTTAATCATCATCGATGGTGGGAAGGGGCAGTTAGCGGCAGCAACCGAGGTACTGGATGAGCTAGGCGTGAAGATCCCAGCTGCTGGTTTAGCTAAGCGACATGAGCAGATCGTGCAGCGCCTGCGCGATGCGCCGAGCCTGCGCGCTGGTCGCCTAGAAGAACACATTGATGGAGAGTTTCGGATTATTTCCTTGCCACATACCAGCAAAGTCTTACAGCTCTTGCAGCGCATTCGGGATGAGGCTCATCGGTTTGCGGTCAGCTATCACACGACGGTGCGCGATAAGCGAACCACTACTAGCTGGCTTGATAGTGTGCCGGGGGTAGGGCCAACCACCCGCAAGAAGCTTATTAGGCAGTTCGGCAGCGTGAAAGGCGTACGTGAGGCTAGTTTGGCGGATTTAAGTGGAGTAGTCGGGGCCGCTAAAGCTAGGGTTATCCAGCAGCACGTTGGAGCAAGCGGTTTGTCGTCTTAGTTTATCGTGCTTCCAATCGAGCTTGAGTAGTTTGAAGGCTAGTGATTGATTGGTTGACGTAAGCAAAGCCAGTGCGGACTTCTGACTGCAGATTAGTGAGGTCGACACGTAGGTCGGTAATATCGTCTCGCATCTTTTCTATATCCTGACGTAGTTATTGTATCTGGCTATCAGTATGTGAGGCTAAATCATTAATAACCGAGAAGATCTCGGCATTATTTTCCTGAAAGAGTGCCTTAATCTCTTGCAGGTCAGATCTTGTAAGTGTCATATCCATTTCCTCCATTATGCGGTAATCATGGTTATTATTATACCGAAAACCGTACGAACATGTCTGTGACTTAGATCACGTCTCCTAAAGCTTTTATCCTACTTACGACCAGGTTATAATGCGCTTACGTATGGCACGCACTAAAAAATCTCGTCTTACCCAGAGTCTCATTAAAGCCGAAGCTCGTGATCGCAAAAAATACGCCACTAACCGTATGAAGGTTAGTGGCAAGGGCGTTTTTCTGTTGGGCAGGGTTTCGAGTAGCGCCTCTAAGTCTCGCAAAAAGGACTAATTTTTGATACAATATACGCCGTTATGCTCCGTCGAATACTTTTCTCATGGGCAGTAAATTTCGTAGGTTTGTGGATTGCCGCACAGCTTTTCGCTGGGCGTATTCAGTATGATGATCGGATTATCGTACTGGTAATTGCAGCTCTTGTTTTTGGTATCGTCAATGCCTTCATCCGCCCACTGGTAGTCCTCTTGAGTCTTCCGGCCATTGTCTTGACGCTCGGGATATTCATGTTATTCGTGAACGCCGCCATGCTTTACATCACAAGCTTCTTCTACCCCTCTTTATCGATTACGAAGTGGACGACTGCTATTGGCACCGTTATTATCATTTGGCTCGTCAACTATCTCTTCTCAGCTCTGATGCCAGGTAAGGAGTCAGTCGCATGATAGTAGCGCTGAATATAATTGCTGTAGCCAGTTCGATTTTATTGATTGTGGCTGTATTGTTGCAGAGCCAAGGGAGCGGTCTAGGAGACGCTTTTGGTGGTTCAAGTAATGTGTATCGAACCCGACGCGGAGCAGAGCGCGGGTTGTTTGGTTTCACGATCGCGCTAGCCGTGATTTTGGTAGTGAGTTTATTGGCTCGGCTTTTCCTGGCCTAGTCTCGCTGCCGCTCTATTTATGCGTTCAAACTACTTTGTCTTTCGTTTCCACCAAGCTCGCCGGGCCTTCGTCCGTTGGTTTAAGGCTGCTCGACTTTGGCTCCATAACTACGTACAGCGCCATGTCTACGGTGCCTGGCAGAAACTCGGTCAGATGCGTTGGCAGTTTGCGGCTTGGATTTTTATCGCTTTTATCAGTATCTTTGGTCTGGTTAGGGCTTGGGATCATCTGGACAGCTCATGGCAGAAGACCGTTCCGGCTAGTGGTGGTGTCTACCGCGAGGGGATTGTTGGCCGTGTTCACCTGGTAAATCCACTCTATGAAGATAATACTGCTACCTCAGATGTGACGTCTCTAGTTTTCTCGCGCCTGATTCGAGTCAAGGCCAATGAAACAATTGAGCCTGATCTTGCGACTAGTTGGGAGGCTTCGAGTGATAAGCGTACCTATACGATTGGCTTGCGACAGGGGGTGAAGTGGCAGGATGGGGTGCCACTCACGGCCAAGGACGTGATTTTTACCTTTAAGACTATCCAAAACCCGGATAGCCGATCCTTGCTGGCTACTAGCTGGGGCAAGGTGGTGATCAATCAGATCGATGACACGCATATTCAGTTCGTGTTGCCAGCCAGCTATAGCGGCTTCCTAAACGCCCTCGGCCGCGTCAGTATTCTGCCGGAGCACGTTCTCGGCAATGTTCAGCCGAATATGCTGCGACTCGATGAGTACAATCAACAGCCGATTGGCAGTGGTCCATTCATGATGGAGCCGCTTGATCCACAGGCGACGGCTATCCGCCTGAAGCGCAACCCAGAATATTATGGGCAAAAGGCCTACCTCGATGCCATTGAGCTCAAGCAGTTCGATGACGCCCGCGGCATGCTCGATAGCTATGCCAAGCGTGAGATTGACGGTATGGCCGGCGTTTTGCCGGAGCAAGTAAAAACTCTCGAGAAGTACTCACAGCTTGATGTTACACGCAGTCGTCTGCCGGTGATGGTCGGTGTGTATTTTAATACCAAGCGGACTGGCCTCGATAGCGTAGATGTGCGGCGGGCGCTTGCGAAGGCGGTCGATCGTGAAGCTATTTTTCATGATGTCTTACACGACGAGGGGAGTATTATCAATTACCCAATCCTTCCTGGCTACGGCGGCTTCAATGCCCAGGCCACCAAGCCTGCATATGACGCCAGTGCTGCCCAGTCAGCCTTACAGGGTGTCTTCAAGAATCGCCTGAAGCTTGTGACGGTCAATAGCGGCGATTATCCAGTACTGGCAGCTCGAGTAGCCAAGAATTTCCAAGACGCCGGCGTGGCAGTCGATGTGGTGACGGTGGACAGCTTCAGCCTTCAACAGAACTACATCCGTCCTCGCGAGTACGATATCTTGCTCTATGGCCAAGACATGGGCGGGGAGAGCGATGTTTATAGCTTCTGGCACTCCAGTCAGGCGACTGACCCTGGCCTGAATCTATCAGCCTACAGCAATCCGAAGGCCGATAGCTTGATCGAACAGGCTCGGCTAGGTAAGGACCCTGCGTTTCGTAATAAAAAGTATCAGGAATTTGTCAGTCTGTGGGCCGATGATGCTCCCGCCCTCTTGCTTTACTCGCCAGATTACCTGTATGCTCATACCGTTCGCTTGAGCGGTGTTGAGGCCAGTTACTTGACCAGCCCGTCAGATCGCTTTTATCACGCCGAACGCTGGGCCCTCAAGACCAAGCAGGTAGCGAAGAAGGGGAATTAGATTTTTCCGACGCGCAGTTGTTATTCTGGATCTGATCAATCATCGTCCCTGAGAAAAACACAGCCCAAAGCCCCTTAAAAAAGATGATCCTTCATTGAGTACCGAGCTATCTTCTAGTGATGCTGGTCAAGGCAGTAGCCCCGCATGAAGACGAGGCGTACTCGACGTACGGTGAGTCTTCATAGGAGCGTACAACGCCGGCCAGCGTGCTAGAAGTAGGTCGCGCTGAGATCAGAGAAAAGTTTACATGCGGATGTGGTGAAATTGGTATACACGCTAGATTCAGGTTCTAGTGGGGGCAACCCCGTGGAGGTTCAAGTCCTCTCATCCGCACCAATTTATTTACTACGTTGTTTCGTGAGAAGAGCGTTTTTGCCCACCCAAAACAGGCTCTGATACCATATATGTATGTCTCGAGCCAATATACATATCATTCAGGCCGATATTACTCAGCTAGAAGTCGACGCCATAGTAAACGCCGCAAACTATACCTTGCTTGGTGGTGGTGGGGTGGATGGTGCTATTCATCGAGCCGCCGGGCCAGAGCTAAAAGATTACTGCCGCACCCTCGGTGGTTGTCAGACAGGGGAAGTAAAAGTGACCCCCGGGTTTGCTCTGGCAGCAAACTATGTTTTTCATACGGTGGGGCCGATATATGGACAAGAGGAGGGGCGCGAGGAGCAGTTACTGACAGCTTGTTACGCCAACGCGATCCAAAGAGCACAAGAGTATGGTCTAAAATCACTAGCAATACCCGCCATATCGACGGGGAGCTTTGGATATCCTCTCGAGGAAGCCGCCCGTGTGGCGGTGCGAGCAGGCCTTAATGCTCTCAGTCATGGTGTTGAGTCACTTGATGATCTGTATTTTGTGGTGCGTTCAGATTCTTCTCTGGCGGCATTCCGCTCAGCATTAGCTGAAGTGAGCTGAACTGGAGAGCCTAGTTGATAAACAAATCAATATTTAATGATTTACCAGGTTGCATCAGGTAGAATACATCTATACAAAAGGAGAGGGTGATGTCCGAGGAACAAAAGAAGATACTGCAGACCCAACTATGGAACATCGCCAATGAGTTGCGCGGTAATATGGATGCCGGTCAGTTCCGTGACTACATCCTGGGCTTTATCTTTTACAAGTATCTCTCGGAGCAAATGAACGCATACGCCGACAAGTTGCTGAAGCCAGATGGCCGCGTATACGTCGATCTCGATGAGAATGTAAAGCAAGATAAGCAGATGATCGAAGCTATCCGAGAGGAGGCTGTCGATGGTCTGGGCTATTTTTTAAGACCCACAGAGCTCTTTAGCTACGTGGCCGAGCACGGTGCAAATTCACCAAATCTCATCGAAGACCTTGAGCGCAATCTTAATAGCATCGAGCAAAGCACTATGGGTCGTGATAGCGAAGATGACTTCGATAAGCTCTTCAGCGAGATTGAGTTAAACTCTTCACGCCTTGGACGTACTAATGCTGACCGCGCCAAGCTTCTCTCTCGCGTATTGCTTCATCTGGATAAGATTGATTTCCGACTTGAAGACGCCAAGATCGACGTACTCGGTGATGCTTACGAGTATCTCATTGGTCAGTTCGCGGCCGGGGCTGGTAAGAAAGCTGGCGAGTTTTATACTCCGCAAGAAGTATCAGAAGTGCTGGCCCGCCTTGTTACGAGTGGGAAGAAGCGCCTTAAGAGTGTGTATGATCCGACCTGTGGCTCGGGCTCGCTACTGCTACGTGTGGCCCGATATGTGGAAGATGTAGATGCGTTCTACGGACAGGAGCTGAACCCGACCACATACAACCTTGCGCGCATGAATATGATTCTTCACGATGTGCGCTTCGATAGGTTTGATATCCGTCAGGAAAATACGCTCGAGCACCCGCAGCATACAGAGCATCACTTTGAAGCAATCGTAGCCAATCCTCCTTTTAGTGCGCACTGGTCGGCTGATGCTGGGCACTTGCAAGATGATCGCTTCGCGCAGTACGGCAAGCTAGCCCCGAGGACCAAGGCGGATTACGCTTTTATTCAACACATGGTGTACCAGCTGGATGACAATGGCACTATGGCGACCGTCATGCCACACGGCGTCCTCTTCCGCGGCGCAGCCGAGGGGCATATCCGCGAGTTTCTTATCCGTGAGAAGAACTACCTAGATGCCGTGATTGGTCTACCGGCCAACCTTTTCTTTGGCACCAGCATCCCAGCTTGTATCTTGGTCTTTAAGAAATGCCGCGAGAGCACGAACGATATACTTTTCATCGATGCTAGCAAGCATTTTGAAAAGGGTAAAAATCAAAACAAGCTCCGCGAAGAAGACATTGCGAAGATCCTCGATACCTACACCAAACGCGAAGAGATCGAGAAGTATAGCCACCGCGCGACTCTGGCCGAGATCAAAGAAAATGATTACAACCTCAACATCCCACGTTATGTCGATACCTTCGAAGAGGAGCCAGAGATTGATCTGGCGGAAGTTACGCGTGAGATTAAACAGCTGGACAAAGACAGTATCGCAATAGATCAAAAGATTGCGGAGTACTGCAAAGAGCTAGGAATTGAGACGCCGTTTGGGGGCACTCAGTGAATGAGGCAGAGATGAAGAAGTCGGACTTTCTACTCTACGTTGCTCCAGACGGGGAGGTGAAGGTTGAAGTTTTTTTCCAGGACGAGACTATTTGGTTAACGCAGAAGCGAATGGCAGAGCTATTCGATGTTGATGTACGAACTATCAATGAACATCTGGGGAATATTTATACCAGCAACGAACTGACCGAAGATGCAACTATCCGGAAATTCCGGATAGTTCAAAAAGAGGGTAGCCGAGACATTGAGAGAGAAGTAAATTTTTATAACCTCGACGCTATTATTTCGGTTGGCTATCGCGTGAATTCCCATCAGGCTACTCAATTCCGAATCTGGGCGACCCAGACGTTGCGCAACTTTATTATTAAGGGCTTTGCCATCGATGATGAACGACTGAAGAACGGTACGCATTTTGGTAAGGATTATTTCGATGAGTTGCTCGAGAAGATCCGAGAGATCCGGGCTAGCGAGAGGCATTTTTATCAGAAGATTACGGATATTTACGCGACTGCAATTGATTATGACAAAGGTGCCCCGATCACTAAGGAGTTTTTTGCAACTGTGCAGAATAAACTGCACTTCGCCATCCACGGCCAGACTGCCTCGGAGCTTATTACGAGCTCAGCCGATGCGACGAAGCCACACATGGGACTCAAGACGTGGAAGAATTCACCAAGTGGCAAGATTCTCAAGAGCGATATCACGGTAGGCAAGAACTACCTCAATGAGAATGAGTTGCGTGAGCTGAATCGCATTGTGACCATGTATCTCGATTACGCCGAGAATCAAGCCGAGCGTGGCATAGCTATGAAGATGGCTGACTGGACAGATAAGATTGATGCTTTTTTGCGCTTTAATGAATATGAGATTCTTAAAGACCCAGGTAGAGTGAGTCGATCCGCAGCTGAGAAACTAGCGCACGAAGAGTACGGGGAGTTCCAGCCCATCCAAGACAAGCAGTTTGTGTCGGACTTTGATGAAGCCGTGAAGAAGATTCATAACAAACCCAGCACGGAAGAAAAGCCACAGGAGAAAGATTTGTGAATGCTGTTATGAAGCCTGTTCCGAAATTAAGATTTTCAGAATTTACTGATGAATGGGTATTGAAGAAGCTGGGTAATATTTCAACAACTTTTTCGGGAGGGACCCCTACGTCGACGAATCGATCATTTTACGAGGGGAAAATACCCTTTATTAAGTCTGGAGAAATATCATTTTCTAAAACAAAAGAGTGTATATCAGGAGAAGCACTTCAGGCTTCATCAGCTAAGTCTGTTGAAAAAGGGGATATTTTATACGCACTATATGGTGCCACAAGTGGCCAGGTGGCTATATCTAAGATTGATGGCGCGATTAATCAAGCGGTACTATGTATCCGCCCCGCTGCAAACACATATTTCATATATTCAAAGCTGACTGCGGATAAGAGTAATATCCTAAAGACGTATTTGCAGGGTGGTCAGGGTAATCTCTCTGCGGAAATTGTTAAGAATATAAAAGTAAGCCTGCCTTCACGCAGTGAGCAAGAAAAGATCGCAGATTTTCTGATGGCGGTTGATAAGAAGATTGAGTTACTGGAAAAACGACTTGAGCTCTTGAAACAATACAAAAAAGGCGTAATGCAAAAAATCTTTACTCAGCAGATTCGATTTAAGGATGTGGATGGAGGCAATTATCCGAACTGGGAAGAGAAAAAACTCGGCAGTGTTGTCAAGGTAGTTGGGGGCGGGACTCCAGATACGTCAAACCCAGGATACTGGGGAGGAAGAATTGCCTGGTTGACACCTTCGGAGGTGAAAGGTAGATATATTACATCAAGTCAGCGAACAATCACGGAACAGGGCCTTCAAAATTCGTCAGCAAAAATACTACCACCAGGTGCAATTATCTTTACAAGTAGAGCAACTGTTGGTGAGGTTGCAATAGCAAAGATGCCTATTACGACAAATCAAGGTTTTCAGTCAATGATAGCTAACAAGGCTATAAATAACGTATTTGTTTATTATTGGGCAAGATATTCACGTAAGGAGTTTTTGATAAAATCAAGTGGCTCAACATTTATGGAAATTAGCAGTAATGAACTGAGGAAGGTGAGAATTAATTTACCTTGTCTTGAAGAGCAGCAAAAAATCACAGACTTCTTAGAGTCTCTAGACGAGAAAATCGATTCCATAAGTGAGAACTTAAGGCTGGCAAAGCTCCTCAGGAGAGCTCTTCTTCAAAGGATTTTTCCGTGATGCTAAGTGAGAATTGGCTAATAGTTATGATCGGATATCTTGTTGCAGCGATTACTTATTTGGGAAAAACTTTATGCTTGAGCCTTTGATGCAGTTTAGGTCTGTTAAAGGCATGGTCCAGAACCGTTTAAAATATAACAGTAATAAGTATTTTAATGATCTACCCATAGAGGTATCCAGAGATGCATTTGATGAACTGCGGCAATTAAGTTGCGATTTAGAGGAAAAATATCAATCGATAGCCCTTAAAATGGTATTTGTTGTTTTTGGTATAGTTCCCAAAAAGCAAGAATTAAGTGAAGTAGCCCGTAACCTAATATTTATATCAAATAGTTCAGACGTTGAGTCGAATGACGAAAAGCACAAAGCATTTGAGAATATTAAAAAGGTATTAAGAATACTATGACAACCCAATCCGAACAAATCCTTGAGCAAAACCTAATTACCCAGCTCACCGCCATGAAGTATGAGCCGGTGACGATTCGGAATGAGCGGGACTTACTCGCTAATCTCAAAACTCAGCTCGAGAAGCATAATCAGGCTACATACTCCGAGCCTGAATTCGCCAAGATCCTCAACCATCTGTCCAAAGGTAATATATATGATCGCTCGAAGACCTTACGTGATCGCATGGCGCTTCAGCGTGATGATGGCAGTACGGTCTTCGTGGATTTCTTCAACTCTCGCGACTGGTGTCAGAATCAGTACCAAGTAACCAATCAAGTCACTATGGAGGGAAGCTACAAAAATCGCTATGATGTGACGATTCTGATCAACGGCTTGCCACTCGTGCAAGTCGAGCTGAAGCGTCGCGGCATGGAGCTCAAGGAAGCCTACAATCAAGTCGCCCGCTACCATCGCCACAGCTACTCGGCTGGCCAGGGGCTCTTTCAGTTCGTCCAGCTCTTCGTGATTAGCAATGGTGTAAATACCAAGTACTACGCCAATAATCCCAAGCAGTCATTTAAATTCACCTCATACTGGACGACCAAAGATAATAGTAAGATCTCGGACTTAAGCGAATTTACAAATATCTTCTTGGACCGTTGCCATATCTCAAAGATGATCGCTCGCTATATTGTTTTAGCTGAGACGAAGACGCTCATGGCCCTACGCCCATACCAGTACTATGCGGTCGAGTCGATCGTCGATAAGGTGCAAAACAGCAAATCTGGCGGCTACATCTGGCACACCACTGGGAGTGGTAAGACGCTGACATCTTTCAAGGCTAGCCAAATCATTTGTGACCTGCCCGATATAT
>CAZHSY010000004.1:0-72247 GCA_964535385.1 uncultured Candidatus Saccharibacteria bacterium | reverse complement strand
CTTATGGTGGAGCTGGAGGGAATCGCACCCTCGTCCAGAACGTGAACCACTTACCTTCTACAAGCTTAGTTCACTTGAGGTTTTTTAGAAAAAACTGGATGAAAAGCGAACCAAAGTCCAGGTCTTTCTCGCCTTAAAGTCTTAGACCGTTTACAAGGACGAAAAACTCATACGGTAGCAGCCAGCAAATATGGCGTTGACTCATCTACTGCTGGCGAAGTGGATGGCAACGGCTTTCGGGTTTTAGGCGAAAGCTGGTGCTGCGAAAGCATCAGCATAAACTGATGCTACGCGGCTTTTAAGTGAGTTTGCACTTAAAGTTGGGGACGATATAACGTTCATCCATGCCGGCTTGCAAATAAGTTGTTCAAGATCGCTCTGTCAAAGCTTGGCAGCCCCAAGTGGCATCATTCTACCAGGAAACTACTGGTCCGTCACCTGCGCCAGAGGCCTCCAGTTTTGCTACAATAACAACAATGCGTAAACCGCCGATTAAGCCCTCTATTAATATAGTTAGCGAAAGTGAGTTTACTGTCCAAGGGCACGGCGTGCACACTGCCTTCCTCGAACATTGTACCGCCATTAGGGCTCGCAACACGTATGCAGTTCTCATAAATACTAAACAAGTCACCGAGATCGTGCACGCCCATACTGTTGGCCCCTACAGTTGGCGAGCTCTGAGACGAGTGCCGAAGAATCGGCGTGTCATTACAGCCCACATCATTCCTGATTCATTAACTGGATCACTCAAAGGTGGTCGAGTACTACACGCTAGCTCTCGACAATACCTAAAGTGGTTCTACAATCAAGCCGGCCTTATTATCGCCGTCTCCCAGGAGGTCGCCAACGCACTCAGAAAGCTTGGCGTAAAAAGCCGGATTGAAGTTATCCCAAATGGCATCGATCTGCATACCCTGAAGCCAGACCAGGAGACCCGCCAGCGACTCCGTCATAAACTATCGCTACCAGATAAGCGAACAGTCGTAATTGGCAATGGGCAGATCCAACCTCGCAAACGATTCGACACATTCTGCAAAATTGCCTACGACCTGCCAAGCAAGAGCTTTATCTGGATTGGCGGCATGCCATTTGGTCGCATGGGTAGTCAATATCGTAAAATGACACACCTCGTCGAAACCGCACCTCCGAATGTCACGATCACCGGCTTACTCGATCGCGCTGCATCCCTCGAGCACATGCAAGCCGGCGACATTTTCTTCCTGCCCTCAGAACAAGAGAACCACCCTCTGGCCGTACTCGAAGCTGCTGCACTCAAATTACCGATCATCCTACGCGACATACCAGAATATCACACCAGCTTCCCAGAAGGAGCGCTATATGGCAATGATCAGACCTTTACCCAACTCGTCGAACAATGTTCCAACCCCAATGGCCACCAAGCTGCTGCTCAAGCCGCCTACACAATAGCCCAGCGTTATGACATCACCAAGCTAACGGCTCAGCTCGACTCCCTATATACTGAGTTATTACAAAAAAAATAATGCATTTCGCGAAAGTCCTATATACTGATATCAATCAGATATTGTCATGAAAATTGTTTTCTTTACCGATACATACCGGCCGAGTATCGAGGGGGTTACTGCTTCGATTGATCTCTTTGCCGACTCCCTGCGAGCCAAGGGACACCGCGTCTGGATTGTGGCTCCCGCCCCAGCTCAGCCGCTACCCGGTGAACACCCGGATATCATTCGGTTGCCCTCCATACCCAGCGTCTGGTATCACGGCGGAGAGTGGCGCGACAGCATCCTGACCCCAAACTACGCCAAGCTAATTCGTGAGCTTAAACCAGACCTACTTCACTTCCATACCCTTGGTATGACTGGCCTAGCTGGTATGCGCCTAATGCACGACATGAAAGTACCCTCGGTAGCCCAATATCACACCGATATCGAGCAGTATGCTAAAGTCTATCGTGGCATGTGGATCGGTATGGTGCTCGGCAATCTGATTGGCCCACTGGTCATTAATAAGCCAGATGATTGGCCCGATACACTCTCTGGCATGAAGCCAAAGCGCAATCTCAAGCAATGGAATGAGTCTATGATTCGTAATCTCATCCGCTACACCTATGACAGCTTTGATGAGATTATCGCGCCCTCAGAGAAGATGCGAGACTATCTAGAAAGCTATGGCGTCCAGCACCCCATCACGATTATTCCAACTGGTATTAATCCTAAGGAATTTTGCGGGCTTACGGCCACACCTCCAGGCAGCAAGCATAAACCCTTCCGACTCCTTTATGTTGGTCGGGTTACACGCGAGAAAAATATTGGACTTCTCATACCGATGATGGCTCGACTCAAGAAGATTAGTCCGCAACCCATACATCTCACGATCGTCGGTCCAGGTACCTATCTCACCAGCTTGCGGCGCGCGGCGCGCGAACACAAGGTTTTGCAGCTAATCAGTTTTCAGGGTGGAGTGCCTCGCGAAGTAGCCCTGCAGAGCTATGGTCAAGCTGACGCTTTCATCTTCCCCTCCGAAACAGACACCCAAGCCCTAGTCATAAACGAAGCTGCCTACTGTGGCCTACCCCTAATCTTCTCCGACCCAGACATTTCCAAGATTGCCCAGGCCAATAAGACAGGGCTCCTTGTACCGCCTACAGCTCGAGATTATGCGCAAGCTGTGCTGCAATTAATACAACATAAATCACTCCGAGAAAGTCTCGGACAAGCCGCCCAGAAACGGGCTCGACACTATACAAGTTCAGCTCAAGCTACTAAGCTGGAACGAGTCTATAAAAAGGCACTCCAGTCATCATGAAGCAAACCGATACTATCCTTATACTGTCATCTAACTTTGGCCAAGGTCATATGGCAACAGCTCGGGCTCTACAATCAGCCGCTCAAAATCACTCCGATTTAAACTTCACAATCGAGGTTGTCGATTTCTCAGAGGCAGTCAGCCAGATCTTTAACACCGCCTCAAAGAAGATCTACGAACTCAATGCTAAGCACGCCCCCATCTTCCATAAATGGATCTACACTTCAACCGATAAAAGTTCTCTACCGCTCAAAATAATCAATGACTTAAATTACCCAATACGCCGCAAGGCTCTCTCGCAAATCATTGCGGCCCATAATCCGTCAGTCATCCTGTCTAACTACCCTATCTGGCAACGCATTGCTTACCAGCTAGCAAAAGAAAACTTTGAGCAAGTTGAGTTTGCAACTCTCGTAACAGACTCGATAAGTATTCATTCTTCCTGGGCAGAGCCAGACAGTGACTTATACTTTGTAGCCAACGAACCAACTGCGGCCAGTGTCCATAAGCTTGGTGTGGCCAATAAAAAAATCTTTACCCTTGGCTACCCAACTCACGATGCCTTCTCAAAGCCCCTTAATAAAAAAGCCCTGCGCGATATTGGCCTGGACCTCAATGTACCCTATATTCTCTTCAGTGCTTCGTCCTTACGAAGTACCTACGTAAGGAAGGTTATAGTTGCACTTGCTCGACAGCTTACGGATCACAATATCGTCGTCGTAGCCGGGCGCGATAAGCGACTCTACTCGCTCCTGCAAAACGCAAGCCGGCCCCTCCCAGATAATGTCCAGCTGATTGGCTGGACAGATCAGATGCCTGAGCTGATTAAGGGTAGTCAGATTGTCATCACTAAGGCCGGTGGTTCAACCGTCATGGAATGTGTAGCAGCCCGTAAGCCAATGGTTATTAATAAGGTTATTCCAGGCCAAGAAGAAGGCAATGCTGAGCTTGTCGCTCGCTTTGGTCTGGGTGAAGTCGCCAGTGAGCCGGAGGATATCGTAGATGCGATTAAGCAAATCACCACTCATCCTGAGGGCTACCAGGTAGCCCTATCCCGTGAGAGCCATCCACAGGCCGCTCTGGATATCCTGAGGCTCTTACGTGACCGACTTGACCATAACCACACCGCATAAAAACTCGAGCTTATAACTCCCACATCTAAAAGCGCTTACGTTTTAGGCCACCCTCCCGTACAATACAAGTATGGACGAAGTCAGATTATCGACCAACGCAGTACACCATCATCAAGCTCGTGCTCAGTTCCCTGAGGTGCCCTCGGTAAACCCTATGCCAACTTTGCCCCCCAATAACCACAGCCTCAACCTCCAAAGTGATCTAGTTGAGACTGAGATTCGACGTGACTACATTCATGACTACTATGTCTTCATCGCCCCCAAGAGACGCGGCCGGCCTTACGACACCTCACAGCATGATCATCCGTTAGTTGAGACAGCCGACTCACCACGACTAGACCTTCAGCCCAGTACCTACGAAATGCCGGGCCCAGACGGCCAGTGGTTGGTGAAGGTAGTGGCTAATAAGTATCCGGCGCTTTCGATAACCAATCATCAAGCTTACGGTATTCAAGAAATCGTCATTGATACCCCCTTCACCAATACTGCCTTCGGCGCGCTCCCGACTGAGCAAATTAAAAACATTCTCCTCACCTACCAACAACGGTCGACTAGTCTCAGACAAGCACCTAATATTACATATGTCAGCATCTTCCGCAATGACGGTTACGAAGCCGGTGCCTCGTTGGCACACGCCCACTCACAAATTATTGCTCTGCCGTTCGTGCCACCTCGCATATCTGAAGAGTCACGCACAATTGAAGACTTTTTTACAACAAAGTCACGAGACCCCTATGATGCCATTATTGAATTTGAGCAGAAATCCAAAGTCAGAATTATTGCCGAAGACGAGTCTTGGATTTGCTTCTCGCCTTATGCACCACGCTGGCAGATGGAGGCCTGGATCTTACCCAAACGAGCCTTCAGCAAACTTGAAGATGCAACCGATGCAGAGATAACCGACCTCGCCCCACATCTAAAACGACTCACCTCCCGACTCACCAAGCAAGCCATCAACTACAATCTCGATGTCGAACAAGGCATCTCTAAACACCAACGCTTGGTATTCAAAGTTCGTGGCCGCAATGTTGTCTCGCCTCAAGGTGGCTTCGAGCTTGCGACTGACGTAATCATTAACGTCATACCACCTGAAGCTTCAACTCGATGGTATCGCGACAACCCAGACATCCGAGATCTAGATCACACTCACGCTTGAGTATAGATCTCACCCCCAGCAAGATGAGGGTATGGCCATCATAAAGCTCATCTATAGACGAATTACCAGGCAATGCTAGCACAAGCCTCTTCCCTCGCCCATATCGGAGCCACACCACAATTAGTTACAGTTGAGACCGATGCTTACAACGGCCTGCCTGGCATGTCGGTAGTTGGGTTACCCAGCAAAAGCGTTGACGAAGCCCGTGACCGAATCCGCAGTGCAATCCGCAATAGTGACTTAAACTTTCCACCTAAACGCATCACCATCAACCTCGCCCCAGCCGACATCAGTAAGACCGGCACTGGCTATGATTTAGCTATTGCTGTCGGACTACTGCAGGCCACTCAGCAAGTCCCCACCCTGCCGTCTACTATCTGTTTCGTGGCTGAGCTAGCCTTAAACGGCGATCTCAAACCAAGCCGCTTTTCCCAAGCCTCAGTTCTCGCCGCTCAAGAAATTGGCTGCTCAACAATCGTAATCGATCCAGAGTCAGCTATCGAAGCGTCGCTTTGTTCGGATTTGACTATCCTACGACCAGCCAATCTGAGGGCTCTTTACCTCCACCTTATAGGAGAACAACCAATTCAGCCGTGGCGAGTCCCCGCCAAACAGGCTAGCGCAATTACGGTCGCAGATGGTCTAGACTTGCGAGACGTCAAAGGCCTCCATGTAGCTAAACGAGCTCTCACAATTGCACTCGCAGGACGACACAACCTACTCCTGGTTGGTCCCCCGGGTGTTGGCAAGAGCCTGCTAGCCTACACTGCGCCAAGTCTCCTGCCCCCGGCCGAGTTAGCTGAGAAACGTAGCATACATTACCTCTACTCGTTAGCCCAAACTGAATTGCCTACCACGCTCTCCGGCCGGCCGTTCCGAGCGCCACATCACACCACTTCGGCCGTTGCACTGATTGGCGGCGGCAGCCAACCCCGACCCGGCGAGGTGACCCTATCTCATCAAGGAGTACTCTTCCTGGATGAGATAGCCGAGTTCCCACGTGCCAGCCTTGAGGCCTTACGCCAACCGCTTGAGACCGGAGTTGTTACTATCGCTCGAGCTAGCCAATCAGTCACGTTCCCGGCTCGTTTCAGTTTACTCGCAACCATGAATCCCTGCCCCTGCGGCTACTTCCAAAGCGCACAGCATGTCTGCCAATGTCGAGCAACCGACATTACGCGCTACCAAAAGAAGCTCTCTGGCCCACTACTCGATCGTTTCGATATGATTTGCTGGGTTACGCCTCAATCAGAATCTACAGCTAACGATGTAAAAAGTTCATCATTAGTCAGAAAAACTATTGCCGACACCTTTGCCGCTACTACCAACCCCTCGCTAACACCAGTAGCTCAAAATGCCCTAGAAACCTACATTGCACACCGCAACCCATCATTTCGTAAGCAGAATCAGATTAGAAAAATTGCCCAAACAATTGCCCGTCTCGACCAAGCTACAGCCGTGACTGATCTTCATATTCAGGAAGCCCTCTACTACCAGCAAAGTCTTCAAGTTATAGACATCAAGCCTAAGATGACTTTGGTATAAGGTGTAAGAACGAATAAATCTTATCGTCGATATTTGTATAGTGAAAAACCAACCATATAACAAAGAAGAAGGCCAAGATAATACAAGCCGTCATAAGTATATGACGCAACTCCAGCCAAACAATACGAGTCTCCTCTGGACTCAGCTGAGTGTAGGCAACTGGAGTAGCCCGCTTATCTGGCTTTGCTTTTTTAGAGACGACTGTTTTTTTAACTGCTTTAGGCTCAGTCAACATTGTTGACTGAGGAGTAATTGACTGCTCGGGGCGCCGCGCCGCTTGGCGTTTTAAGTGTTGTTTACGATTTGCCATAATTAAGAATTATCTTTTGTTCTTTTATTCTATGGAAGTTCTACCCCATTGCCAAGCATAAAAGGCCGACCGTATAATAATCAGTTACAGGAGGTAAGGATGGAAATTATACTGGGGTTGGTGATTCTCGTACTCATTGGCATTGTTATTTGGCTTGGATTGCGTATCCGTACGTTCGACCAAGCCTATGGAACCTTCTTCCGAGAAGGTGACCCGCAACCAGTCATGCAAGCCCTGAACACTTTTAGCGAGCGTGTCTTGCAACACGAGCAGCAAATTGCCGGCTTGCAAGAAAATCTAGAGAAATTGCACATCCTAGCTGAGCATGGCCAGAGTCGAATCGGCTTTATCCGCTTTAACCCCTTCTCGGATACCGGTGGCGATCAAAGCTTCTGTTTGGCGGTGCTCGACACTCATGGAGATGGCTGGGTGCTTTCAAGCATTCACGCCCGAACTGGTACGCGTATCTATGCCAAGCAAGTTGTCAGTGGACGTAGCCCACATAATCTATCCGACGAAGAATCAACAGCCGTCACGAAAGCTCTTAAACAAAATCCCTACCACAATCACACAGATACTCATGCCAAAAAATAAACAGCCGTTTGACTACCGTCAGTCGGCTGGTATCTACATCGGTAGCGGTGTCATCAGCCAAGGCACACTCAATGTTACTGATGACATTGTTATTGATGGAAGTTTCAAAGGCATAATTACCACGCCTGGTTTTTGTGAAATTACCGAAAACGGCAACCTCGATGGCGATATTACAGTCGCCACCCTAACGATTTTTGGCACTTACAAGGGTCAGTGCCTAGCTCGAGAAAGTCTCGTTGTAAAAAACACTGCGATTGTCGATGGCTACCTTACCTACACTAGTCTCAATATTCAGCCGGGAGCCAAGCTCACGGCTCGACTCAAGCCACTTGAGGACGCCGGATAATGTACGCCCTGCTCATCACGCCTGAACTCGCCGAGAAAGACAGTGCGGGTGCAGAAAAGTTTGCTAGTAATCTAGCGAAAACCGCCCAGGCTTTCCGACTCGAGGCTCAAGTTTTTCAAACCCCAAGCGCTCGAGAGGCCATCCAAAAAGCCTACGCCGCCCACAGCACTGTATTTGTCGCCTTTGGTGATCAAGCCTGGCTCGACCGCGTCATAACACAAAGCATCCATCAACTTCCAAAGAACACCAAGCTCCCCGCCTACGCTCGCTTCGAACTCCCTCGCCACGTACCCATCTTACAGGGTCAGTTCACCGGCCATTTCCTTCGCCAGCATATGGGCATATTGGCTGCCCGGCGCCTCAACAAACACCACCTCTATCGCTTTGGTGATAACTACTTCCTCGATGCTGTTACCTTTTCAACGCAAGCCAATGCCCAATCTAAGCTACGCCTTGATCTTGATCTCGTGAATGACAGCCAACTCACCTGCGACCTGGAGGTCTCCAGTATGACTTTTCAGGCCTACACACATGCCGAACACCCCGAGACTCCGCTACTCTACCTAACTGCCGAACGGCCCAACGTACAAGGTACAGACAAACTACAAACCGACAGACCAATCGCTCACCTGTCAGCCAAGATATCCCTCCACCAACATGAGCCCGTCCTACGACTCCCCATCAGAGACGGCCGGATTACTAGTGCTCACGGACTCACCTACCAAAATCAGGCCCTCAGTTTGCCGCTCCGGATCGCGCCCCTACCAGATACTGTAACCGTTATTCAGGCAAAAAAGTCCACGCGCTAAATCTAACCTGGGAGAGGTTGATCTTTTTTACTTTTCCTGTTACGATACATCCACAACTATTAGGAGTTAGCTAGCATTAAGCAACGTGTGCGCATCAATCATCAAATAACAGCTGGGTCTGTTCGTCTGATTGATGCTTCATCTCAACAAGTCGGTGTCGTCTCCCTTGCAGAGGCTCGCCGTTTGGCTTCCGAAGCTGAACTTGACCTAGTTGAGGTGGCTCCACAAGCAAAGCCTCCTGTTGTTCGTATCATTGACTGGGGTAAGTACCGCTACGAGCAGGATAAACACCTGCAAAAAAGTCGAAAAAACCAGAAGCAAGTCGATGTAAAACAAATCCGCCTCGGTCTCAAGACTGACGTTCATGATATTAATGTGAAACGTAGGGCAGCCCTCAGGTTCATTACTCAGGGTCACAAGGTCAAAGTCAATGTCCGCTTCCGCGGACGTGAAATCACCCACCCTGAGATTGGGCGTAAGGTACTTGAGTCATTTTGTGAAGGCCTGGCAGAAGTTGCCGATCCTGAACAAAAACCCGTCCAGAACGGACGTGAATTATCAGTTGTATTAGTTGGGAAAAAAGATGCCAAAAGTGAAGACAAGTAAGACTGCTGCAAAGCGCTTTAAGCTCACCTCCTCGGGTGCGCTACTTCGTCGTCGGGCTACCCGGGCGCACAAGCTGACAATTAAATCAGCTGCCCGCAAGCGTGCCTACACGAAAGAGCACGCTGTCAGCTCGAGCGACGTCAAAAACGTCAAACGAATGTTAGGAGCCCGTTAAAATGCGTGTAAAACGATCTGTAACCGCCCGTAACCGTCACAAGAAAATCCTCAAGCTCACTAAAGGAATGGGGCATACTCGACGCGCATCGTATCGCAAAGGTAACGAAGCCATATTAAAGGCTCTCAGTTATTCATACCGTGACCGCCGTAACCGCAAGCGTGACTTCCGCCGCCTCTGGATTAGCCGTATCAATGCTGCTGCCCGTCAGAACGACACAAGCTATAGCCAGATTGTAGCTGGCCTGAGTAAACATAATGTCCAACTCAACCGCAAGATGCTAGCCGAGATAGCTGCTCGAGAACCACAAGCTTTCACGGCAATCGTCAAGAAAATCAGCGTCTAAACTAAACTACTTAGCAATCAAGACCGAGCCGACTCCAGGAGATCCTGAGCGGCTCGTTTGAGTTGAGTCTGAAAATTCTGTTGTGAGAACTGCTCGACATGCTGCGCCAAGTACTTTGGATCAAATTTCTGATGATCAAGCAGACGTATTGCCGCACTAAAAGACGAAACTGACTGGTCTTTTACAAGAATACCAGTTTTACGATGCGCAACAGTATCCAGAGCGCCACCAGCCCCATAGGCAATCACCGGCACTCCAGCTGCCATAGCTTCTACTGGAACAATACCGAAGTCCTCCTCTCCAGGAAATAGCAGTGCCGAGGCGTGCTGCAGATAAGCCACCACCTCATCATCTGAAAGCTGGCCGGTAAAGATGGTTTGTGGGCCAGCCATTTTCTCTAACGCTGCCTGCTGGCTACCAGTTCCGATTACCACAAGTGACCAACCGGCTCGTCTCGCAGCCGCGACAGCTAGATCAACACGCTTATACGGAATAAGCCGTGACAGGACAAGTAGGTAGCGCTCTGGGGCGCCGTCTGGTCGATCATGCGGCTTCTGCATGCGCGCCAAGTCGACCGGCGGCCAAACTACTTCACTATGACGGTGATAATACTTCTGAATACGCCCCTGAACAGTAGTGGAATTTGCTAGTAAACGATCAGGACGCTGTGCGGCCGCGTAATCCCAATAACGCGAAGACTTGATTGAGCGCTGTAACTGCCAGCGCACAATCGGATCCAGCCAACCAAAGCCTGGATCCTTGATATAGTCTTGATAACCACTCCAATAATAACGAGTTGGTGTATTAATATAACTCAGATGTTTGGTCCGTTCCGAAGTAATGACACCTTTTGACTCAGCCGTGCTAGAACTGATCACTAGGTTATAATCAGAAAAATCAAAACTCTCAAACGCCAATCGGCGCAAAACCGGATAAAGTTGGTGTTTACGCTGAGCTAGTGGCCAATGCTGTAGCCACGACGTATGTACTGAGTAGTCGCGAAAGAGCGAGAGACCAGCCTTACGATATACACTAGTGTACAGATCGGCCTGAGGAAAAGCCTCCAGCATGACCTTCACCACCCGCTCAGCACCCCCTAGATTCGTCAGCCAGTCATGAACAATCGCAATGCGTGGCTCCTGAGTCATCATGCTAATAACCCTTCCCGAAGAATACAACCCGGGCAGTCCGGCCGATAATCCGTAAGTCGAGTAAGGCACTCCAATTCTCCACATAATAGAGATCCAGCTTAACTCGCTCAGCATAGCCGACTTCGTTTCTACCTGAAACTTGCCACAAACCAGTCAAGCCAGGCTTAATGAGCAAGAAAGTCGAAACCCCTTCACCATAGCGTTTCAGCTCATCTAGGCTGACTGGTCGCGGGCCAACCAGGCTCAGCTCTCCTCTCAAGACATTAAAGAGTTGAGGGATTTCGTCGAGACTTGTTCGACGCAAGAAACGACCAATCGGCGTCACGCGAGGGTCTTTCTTAAGTTTTTGTTCCTTCTGAAACTCCCGCCAGAGCACCTCTCCACCGATTTCCTTAAGTACCTCCTCATCGGAGCGACTCCGGCCAGTCGAATAGCGTGCATACATGCTCCGGAACTTCCAAACATCGATCGACTTACCATTTCGGCCAATGCGTGTATGCCGATAAAAAATCGGACCACGGTCAGTCAGCTTGATGGCGAACATAATGGCCAAAAATATAGGAGAGATTACCACCAGTCCAAAAACGGTCAGTGCATAATCGAAAACCGTCTTGTAAATACGCCACCAGCCATCTAGCGGTGTACGTACAACCTCGATGAGCGGAAAATCATTTAAGAGCGCAGTTTGAGAGCGAGTCTTAGCCAGGCCGGCGATAGTCGGCACATACTTATATGTCACATGGTTGGCATGCGTAAGTCGCATGAGAGCCAGTTGATCACCATCACTCATCTTGGCATCGGTTACGATCAGCTCATCAACGGCATGTTTTTTCAGAAAAGTATTTAATTTTGTAACCGCCTGCTTACTATTAGTAATGATCGAAGCAACCTGATAGCCACGGTTGCGCTGCAAGGTATAAGTGAGCTCATCGGCGACCAAACCACTCCCCACAACCACTACCTGACGGCGGCCAATATTAAAGTTAAACAACCAGCGCTGAAACAGATTGAGCACAAACCGCATACCGATAATACTCAGGCTCGAAAACACGTAGCCATACACCACGACTGCCTTAGATGGGAAGAATGGTGTTGTTGAGAAAAAATCAACAAAGATCAGAACCATAGTAGTCGCCGATGTCGCAATCAACACGCGACTATACTCTCGCCAACGGCTCCGCGTAGAGTCAAAACTATACAGTCCAGTCAGCGCAAAGATCACCATATTCACTGGAATTAAGAGCACCAAAAAGGCCACAAAACTGCGACCCGGCACCTGGTAGACTGTTGGCTTAAAGCTAAACTCCACCCGCATTAGGAAGGCCAAAACCCAACTCGAGAGCAAGGTTAGGGCATCAAGTGGAACAAGTAAAAGATTAAAAAACAATTCGCTACGCTTACGCATGTGATCCTATTGTATCATTACCTGAACCGAGTGGCCTCAAAGCTTCGCCCCTCAGGCAAACCGCCTGAACTTTCTGAAAATACAGCTTAAAACCTCAGGCGGGCAAGCAAGCTATAAGCCGAATTCTGTTCTCGGGCTGGCCTTTCCGGCCCGAGCAGCAATCATCTCTCTTCCGCTAAGAAGCAGACGCTATGGTTTCTACCCATAGTCATGCGACATATCCTTGAAAAAGCGAGTACGCTTTCGACACCAAAGTGCCGGTGGATCCATAAGCCTTGCAGCAGATGGGGTTTACCACCCTCCCCTGTCACCAGAAGAGGCTGTGCGCTCTTACCGCACTCTTTTCACCCTTACTCCGAAAATATCGGGCGGTATCGTCTCTGTGGCACTTTCCCTCGGGTCACCCCGGGTCACCGTTAATGACCATCCGTACTCGAGCTGTTCGGACTTTCCTCCCTGCCTATAGAGACAGGGCGATTGCTCACTTACTTGCCCTGTTATTTTACCATATTTTCTTAGTATGTCTAATATTTATCTCTCTATAGAACTGTCGAGACATTCATTGACGGCCGTATCAGCCGATGCGTTCTCGGCACGGGGAATATGGTTAAAGGTCACATCGATCCCTTCACGAAGAGCTTGTACGCGCCGGAAGGCCGCCTGCATTTCGGGGTGCTTGACCTTGTACTGTCCATTCAGCTGGCGGACTACTAACTGACTATCGAGATAGAAGTCAGCGGCTTGTATCTTGTGGTCGCGGAGACCCTGGAGTCCGAGCTCAACCGACCGATACTCAGCTTGATTATTGGTAGCGATACCCATGTACTCCGCAAAGGTAGCTGTCACCTCTCCAGCAGCGTTCACAAATACCGCGGCGGCGGCGGCTGGCCCCGGATTACCACGCGAACCTCCATCTCCATGTACCCGTTGGCGACTCATCGTCTAAAAACCCACCAAAACAATAAGACCAGGCTAGCAAAGGCGAACCGATATATAAGAAAGACGTGCAAATTATGTTTCTGCACGTAGCCAAGCAACCAACGAATCACGATATATCCCAATATACCTGATACAAGTATGCCGACGAGTAACTGGACAATCTGACTGCTCGTCGGACTACTATCAAGTATAGAAGTAGCCTTATACAGGCCGGCGCCGAGCGCAATTGGCGTACCAATTAAGAAGCTAAAACGAGCCGCCGCCTCGCGCTTATAGCCCAGTGCCAACCCAGTAATAATCGTAACTCCTGATCGTGATGTCCCAGGTATAAATGCCAAGGCCTGAGCGAAGCCAATTACCAAAGCTTGGCGCCAGGACATGTCTTGCATATCACGCTTTAAGCGGGCTGTGCTGTCGATATACCAGAATATAGCGGTAGTAATGAGCATGCCCACCGCCGATATAACCAGCGCCAGCGAACCGTCATGGAAGGTGTGCTCAATGAACTTATCCCCCAGAAAACCAATCGTAGCTCCAGGAATTAAGGCAATCAATATCAACCACAGGAAGCGATCACGACGGCGAATCATGTCATAGAAGTCCCGCCAGAAGTAGGCCAGCAGCGCCACAGAAGTACCTACGTGCAGCGCCGCATCGAAGGCCAGCCCCATGGTCTGAGCATTAAACAGCCACGGCACAACAAGTAGGTGAGCGCTCGATGAAACAGGTAAGAACTCCGTAATTGCCTGAACTACTCCAAGGATAACTGCCCAAATCATGTAATTGGCTGCTCCTTCAATGCCTCGCGAATCTTGTCGGCTTCAGCTTGTATCGCCTCCACCCCAGGATGTTGAACATGGCTCGGTGCAAGATCTGCCTCATCGTACATCGGGAAGAGATGGATGTGCGTATGCTCGACCTCCAAACCAGCCGCCACCAAGGCAACTTTTGGAGACGCATATATCCCCTTATAGAGTCTGGCGAACTGCTGAGCAATCGCCATCATACGAGCGAAGACCTCAGGAGAAACCTCTTCAAAACTCCCTACTTCCTCGGTCGGAATGATTAAACAGTGACCGGGGTTATGCGGTGCGATCGTCATAGTCACAAAAACGTCTGGCTCTTCATGTAGGATAGTACCAGGTAAATCACCGAGTCGGATTTGCGTAAAAATGCTTTTTGACTTGGACATTGCTCTATTCTACACGAGTCCGTAGAAGCTCTCCATCACCCTAAGCTGGGCCTACTCTGGCTTTCTTATTTAGTCGAAATAACAGGACAGCCGCGCAAGCGCCTCCTTCCTGCGCTCCTCATTTGCCAAACCTCAGGTTTCGAGTTTTTCTGGTCTTAAGCAATATAAAAAGACCAGCATAAATACTGATCCTTTTATATTGGTCGGGATGACAGGACTCGAACCTGCGACCTCGTGCACCCCATGCACGCGCGCTAGCCAACTGCGCCACACCCCGTAAAGCCCTCACGCCGACCCTCCAAGTCTACTACATCTGAAATAGTCAATAAACCTGACTTGACGATAGACCATACCATACATGATAATTATGCTTAAGCATGAGAAATATGCAGAATATCTCCAAAACTACCGCCCTTCTCGCCAAGATCGGCCAGCACGATATTATACGCGAAGAGAAGCTACTGAGTGACCCTGGCCTCCAGGAGCTCTTCAGCTGGCACACCTCACGCGCACCCCGGGCTCGACTCAAGGACACGCTGGCTGTACTCCTGAAACAGGGCGACATCACACAGGGCTCTTTGGGGAATGCTAAAATCCTTCAGATTACTGAAATTGGTCGGGCAAAGCTTCATCGCCCCACCCTTGCAGCCATTGAGAAGCCCAAGCCGAGTGCCTGGAATCAACGCTGGTACTTTATCACCTACCAGATTCCCGATAGCCACAAGAGTGCTCGTAATCAGCTCATCATCCAGCTGCACAAGCTCGGAGCTAAACGATTCTCGGCCGCGCTTTGGATTTGTCCCTATGATATCGGTAGTGAAGTAAAAAAAATAGCCACCTACTACAAGGTCGCACAATACATTGACTATCTTCGGGCTGACAGTATTACACAAGCCAGTCGCTGGCGTAAGCAATTTAAGCTCTAAGTACGACAAGCCAAAACCATTTGCTTCTCAAGTATTCCCCGAGCGCCGGTGGATCGCTATCTTCCCTGGCCAGTAAACCAGGTGGGCACCCGCAACATCGTTGTCAAAAATTATTAACAAAGAGTAATCTAGAGTTCCCGTATATATTTTAAGCAGAAAAGATAGTCGCCCGGTTTCGAGCGCTCGCGGAAGTACCTATATTATAATCCTCCAGCGCCAAGCAGGAAAGTTGCTATCGCCTGAGTAGCGTGCTGCAGGAATGGAGCAATAATTGGGTACAGCACGATAAAAACGACCAATAGCAGTATCGGCCCCATACGCTCAATGCGCTCCATAGCCTCAGTCAAACTATCTGGTGCAAAAGCATAAACGATTCGCGAACCATCCAAGGGTGGTACCGGTATGAGGTTAAACAAAGCTAACGAGACGTTAATGAGAATGAGATTGATCAAGAGAGCATCGCCGAGACTAGCACTCTGTGGCACGAGTCGCACGAATATTGCCACCGCCAAAGCCATCAGCAAATTACTCGCCGGACCAGCAAAAGCGATCAAAGCCGCTCCCTTCTTCCCACCCCGCACTAATAATGGATTGAACGGCACGGGTCGAGCCGCACCAAAGATAATTGGGCTGCCAGCTAAGATTAACAAGACTGGCAAAAGCAAAGTTGCGAATGGATCAATGTGGGCCAGAGGATTGAGCGTCAATCGACCACCATGAGCAGCCGTTGGGTCTCCCAGCTTGTAGCCCATCCAGGCGTGACTGAACTCATGAACCGTAATTACTACGATATAGATAAAAATAAGACGTATAATTGATAGCAGATCCACGACCGATGCCCCTTAAATAACTCTTCCTAGTATAGCAAGTCTTCCGCCCGCGTATGAGCTAAGCTGCGAACTATTGCCCTAATGGCCGATTTCTGTTATGATTTGTCAGTTCGTCGCGACAAACCGTCGCGCACAAATTAATTCAAAATTAATTGAAGAGTTTTACTACTATGTCTTACACATGTGATATCACCGGTAAAGGAAAGCAGTATGGCCGTAATGTCAGCCATTCCCTGCGCCACACTCCAAAAGTCTGGAAGCCAAATCTCCAGCGTAAAACCTTGGTCATTAACGGCCGCAAGGTTAAAGTTCGCCTAGCTGCTTCGACAATCCGCACCCTACGTAAGCTCGAAAAAGCCGAAGCCACACCTCAGACACCAACCGCATAGGTCAACTACCCATAACTAAAAAACTCCCAGCAATGGGAGTTTTTTAGTATAGAGATCCCTTCAAACCTACAAAGCAATCAAGCGGGAAGTTTCTAACTGGAGATCCTTCTGATTCAGCTTGATTTTATCAAGGGGCTCAGACTGCAACTGGAGCTCCTTGGCGAGAGCTTCAACGCCACCAACAACGTCTATAGGTACGATTAGATTAGCTTCGAAACGTGCCACGAGGGCAGCCAATCCAGCCGTGTTCTCGTCGGCCGACCAAATGCAGAGTACCTGACTCGGCTGCAGCTGTTCGATAATCGCGTCAGTAATATCTTCAATCTTGTGCAGAACCAGGCAAGTAACCTGGTAGCCATCATGCAATACATGATATGAGATCAATCCCGAGCTTGTCACAACGCCATCAACCATAATGCCGGCAATCTCGTACTCACCTGCCCCTTGGAATACTTTCTCCTCCTTGCCGGGATCAACTTGTTTACTTACCTGAGTTACTAGGCGAACCGGTGCAGCACTAGGCTCAGCCCCAATGGTCAGGCTAGTTGCCCGAAACTGCAATCTCAGTGCGTTTTGATTGTCGCGAGAAATTTCCATACCTGAAGAGTATAGCAAACTTTAGACATGAGTTCGAATCACATAATACCTAAAGCTTGAGGCGGTTCGAGAGTTATTGATTTAATTCGGCTATTTCCATAGCCTCTTCTGTCGTAATATTCGCTGATGGACCAGAGATATTTACAGGCACGCCAACCCGCGGCACTGATGATACAGGGGTGCTAGAGTTCTGCTTGGCCTTCTCGGCTACTTTCTCAGAGGCTGTCTTGAACAGGCTCAATTCATCTTTCAAGATAATCTTCTTGGCGTCAATCATATCTAGAATAAACCGATCATTGAGATTACGTCGGTAATCAAGATCCTCAACTCGGAAAGCAGCGTAATTCAGCTCACGATTCATGGTCTGTTCCATATCTTGGATGATCTGAGACAACCGAGCCTTATTCATATCGCCAACGATGAAGATATCGATATCCTGCATACTGCCTCGCACAAAAGCACCTGACAAGAATAATACCTTAACGTTGCCGGCTTTCTGAATCTTTTTAAGTATCTGGTCCTCTTCTTTTGTCTCGCGGATTTCCTTGGACTGAGCTGGAATCTTCTGGAACATCGACAAGAGCTCATTGTGGAAGCGAAAACTCGGATCAACCTCATAATATAGCCGATTGGATTGATTGACTGATTTCACAATCCCAATGTTAAGTAAATTCTGCAGCTCACGACGGACAGAATTAATCTGCTCGTTAATCTTACGCGTAATCTCACGCACATAAAACGGTCGCTCGGGGTTGTTGTAGAACAAACTCAAGAGCTTTACGCGTGTCTTTGAACCAAACAATGAATCAAGTGGCATACAGTACGTTGACCCCTCTCTAAAACCTCTTATTCATAAGTGTACACGATTTTGACTCAGAAACCAGCAGTCACCGCGCTTTTCTATAAATAGTGTGCAAGGCGCAACTATCTATCGAGGCCGCTGGGCTGCAATCAGACGAGCTTGCTCAACAAATGGATCGGACAGGGGTTCTAAATCGCTGACAGTGATGCCCTGAGCAGTAGCTATCAACCAGTCAGCCAACCGCGGGTTCTTCGGTAATATAGGGCCGTGCAGATATGTGCCAACAGCGTGGTGATGCAAAATGCCTTCCGTCTTGTCAGTTCCATTATTGCCGCCACCCTTTAAAACTCGGCCAAGGGCCCGGGATGGATCTTGTAGGACAGTGCGCCCGGAATGATTCTCGAAGCCGATCAACTCGCCAGCAACTTCCGACTCAATCACTATATTCCCGATCAACCGACCTGACTGTGCTTGGGTTGTAAGGTCAAATAGCCCCACCCCTTCCAGCAACCTACCCTCAAACGTAGTAAATGAATGTCCTAATAGTTGATACGCCCCGCAAATCGTCAAGGCTGGTACGCCATCATTGATAGCATCAGCGATATTCTTGCCGCGTTTTAGAAAGTCTATCTCTACCAGTGACTGGCCACTATCTTGACCTCCACCCATAAAGATTAAGTCTATTTTTTCCGGCCAAGCATCTCCTATGTGATACTCTACCAACTCTACCTTCTGCTTACGCCAACGTATGCGCTGTAATAAACACAACACATTACCCCAATCACCATAGGTATTCATCTCATTTGGATATAGATAGGCCAGACGAATTGCCTTTTTCATGACTTGTGCTCCAAGCCTAAAGCTAGTTGCTTACGAACTTCCAAGAGAGCTGTGTAGGTTGGCAATACGCGCACTCGCTTAGCCTGCCGACCAGCTTCCTTGAGGGCTGTCAGTGCGTCTTGTACAACCAGACAACCAATGCCTGCGTACTCTAGCCGCAAGGCCATATCATAAGCCCGCGTACCCGCTACATAGATTGGCTCTGGTGTCTGAATATCCTCAATCGCTACATCCCACAGCCATGAGACATCTCGACCATCAGCGAAATTATCATTGATGACGATAACTAGAGGTCGTCGGTCCTTACTCGACTGCAATGCACTGGCGATAACTTGATTGAAGCCAGTTGGATTCTTAATCAGAAAGAACTGATAAGCAACTCCATCATACTCAATCACCTCTTGGCGACCAAAGGCAGCTGTCGTCTTTTGCAAGGCAGCTTCAAGGCCAGCTGATGGAATCCCCAGTGACTCCGCCAATAACAAAGCCGCCGCTAAATTATAGAGAGAGTAGACGCCACTCAAGCCAGTCGTAAAGACGACTGGCTGCTTGCGCCAATGGGCGCGCACTTGCATGCCGCCAGCTGAAGTTGGCTCCCAGTGCGTAATACGCAAGTCAACTTCTGGACGAACAAAACTTTTATCCTGAGCCTCATAGAGTCCAAGATGACTAAAATATCGCTGGCTGTAATTATAAGGTGACTGCGTCACTGGACTTACTGGTAGGTCAGCTGCACGGTCATGGGGTAGCGCCTGGAGCTGACTACTTTCGAGACCAAAGAAAAGAGCCGGCTTCTTACTCAAGTACGCTAAAGCCGCCACCCAAGGATCGTCAGCACACAACAATAACTGAGCCTGTGTCTGACGAATTCCTTCCAGAATAAAGGCCTGGGTTGTGTCGACCTCACCATAACGATCCAGTTGATCGCGCAGGACATTCAAAACAATAAGATGGGTTGGACGAATGGCTCGACAGACCTTTGGGAGACTGGCCTCATCAACCTCAAGTACTAGGCTCTGTCGCTGGGCGGTCTGATGCTTTTTCGAGAGTAAGGTCGTAATCACACCGCGCTTGAGGTTTGAACCCGAAGCATTGCTTACCACCGATCGACCCTGGGCTAATAGGATCTGTGTTACGAGATGGGTCGTGGTCGTCTTACCATTAGTGCCGGTAATGATGATCCGCTCTTTAAAGCGCCGATAATCTACCAATCCCTCTAAAATATCTGGAGCAATAGTCTCAGCCACATAGCCAGGTAGAGCAGTTGACTGACGCCCAATCAACGCCATACCCCGCGCTACCGTAGATCCAGTTATTCGAGCGGCCGTATGTCGTAACTTAACCATAGCCTTATTGTACCCCACCTTGTTTATGAAGTTGCTCTATGAGCCGACTGTAAGCCTGATCGCTATTCTCGAACCACTGAATGTCTGGATTGCGTCGGAACCACGTTAGTTGCTTACGCGCTAACTGCCAGGTAGCTCGGTTGATAGCAGGCTCGAGCTGCGAACGCTCCAGGCTACCGGCGAGATAATTAACGACTTGCTGATAGCCGGTAGAGCCAAGAGCCGGCGCAGTAGAACCGTACGCATCACGCAAAGTTCGCACTTCGTCGATAAAGCCTTCACTCAGCATTCCACGAGTCCGCTCAGCAATCCGTTGTTGTAAAATCTCCGCGCCAGGGTTAAGCCCTACGATAATTGATGAATAAACGGTTGTGTTTTGATTGCTGGGAGCTGGTCCACGAGCAATAAATTGCAATAGACGTCGACGGTTTTTGTGATCACTTGCCGGCGGCAAACTACCATAAAGTTTTTGTGCCTCATCTAACAGATCATTTTGTGAAAAATCTTCATATATTTCCGGCTTAAAATCAGGCTTGTCAGGCCTAAATGTATAACCATGGAGCAAGCTATCAATATAGAGACCACTGCCGCCTACTACGATAGGCAAACCTAACTGACCTTGAATTGTATCAATTACAGCTTGAGCACTATCACAGAAATCTTTAGCTGAAAATACTTGATTTGGTTCTTTTATATCGAGTAAAAAGTGTTTCGTTTTTGACTGTTCAGTTACCGTTGGTTTGGCCGTCCCAATGTCCATACCACGATAGATAGTCCGCGAATCAGCACAGATTATTTGCCCCTTGCAGCGCTCTGCTAGACGCAAACTCAGGCCCGTCTTACCGCTAGCCGTTGGTCCAACGATAACAATAATGCGAGAACCCGAGGTCATGGGGTTTATTGCCTGCGCTCTTTGATTTCTGATGTAATTTTTTCTACAAATTCTGAGAGATCGATGGATCCTTCCTGACCACGAGTATAATGACGTACCGCAACTTGTCCTTGACTAACCTCACGCTCTCCAACCACCAAGGTATATGGTATTTTATTCAGCTCAGCAGCCCGAATTCGCTTACCGAGTGACTCATTACTTGCATCAAGCACCACGCGAACCGAAGCTTCTCGTAGGGTCTTCTCAATACCCTGGGCATAATCCAGAACCTTGTCTGATACCGGAATAACTCTCACCTGCTCAGGCGACAACCACGTCGGAAAGGCACCGGCATAGTGCTCTAAGAGCAGTACAATGCTCCGTTCCAACGACCCAGCTATTGCACAGTGAATCATTCTCACCTGCTCACGGCTGCCCTCTTCATCGATGCAAGCCAAATCAAACCGCTGGGGCAGATTAAAATCCAGCTGAATCGTAGAGGCTTGAAACTCTCTTCCCAGTGCATCAGACCCTATGAAATCAATCTTTGGACCGTAAAAGGCAGCTTCACCAACCCCCGTCATAGGCTCTGCACCCTGCTTCTCAATAACCGAAGCTAGTTGAGCCACAGCCTCATCCCACTGCTCTAATGTGCCCAAGTAAGCATCCATAGCAGCTGGATCGTGGGTCGAGAGACGGACTTGAAGCTTAATTCCAAAGGTGCCCCAAAATTGTTCAATGATCTGCCATACCTTAAAGACTTCATCCTCAACTTGTGTCGGTCGACAGAAAATATGAGCATCATCCTGAGTAATCGAACGCACGCGTGACAAGCCGTGAAGTTCTCCACTCTGCTCATCACGATAGACCATGGTTGTCTCCCGGTAACGTACTGGCATCTCACGATAACTCCTCAGACGGCTATCGAAGATCTGCGTGTGATGAGGGCAGTTCATCGGTTTCATAGCAAACTCATGTCCTTCACGGGATTTTATCTTAAAAAGTTCATCTTTGAATTTATCCCAGTGACCGCTCGTCTCATACAAATCTTTCTTAGTTATATGAGGGATAGTAACTTCTTCAAACGCAAACTCATCACGCATTTCTTGGATAAAAGTATTGAGCTGGTTGCGAATCAGAGTCCCCCGTGGCGTCCACAGTGGCAAGCCCGGTCCAACTAGGTCTGAAAATGTAAAGAGGTCAAGTTCTTTCCCGAGCTTACGATGGTCGCGCTTGATCGCCTCTTCTCGCATTTCTAGGTATCGATCAAGCTCTTCGGAAGCTTCAAAAGCTAGCCCGTAAAATCGCTGGAGTTGATCTCGATTTTCATCACCCCGCCAATAAGCCCCAGCTAAGCGATCAAGTTGAAAGGCTCCTATTTGTCCGGTGCGTTCAAGATGTGGGCCGCGACAAAGATCCACAAACCCACCTATAGAGTACACGCTAACCGTTTCAACCTTATCGCTAGCTTCTGCAATGCCCAGTTCTGCTTGGCTAATATCTTTCATCTGAGTTGTACCAAATTGTTGTAAATTTTCCAACAATTCTACCTTATATGGCTGGTTATTCTCATTGAAATACTCAAGAGCTCGATCGAGGGACCATTCCTTCTTCTCTATAGGCAGGTCAGCCTTAGCCAGCTCCTGCATAGCCTGCTCAAGCTTTGGTAAGTCTTTCTCAGATACGGCCTGTGGTAGCCTAACGTCATAGTAAAAACCATTATCAATAACCGGCCCGACTCCAAACTGAGCAGCCGGATAGAGCTTCTGGATAGCTGCCGCCAGGACGTGGGCTGTGCTGTGTCGCATGGCCTGAATATGCGATAAATCACTCATGCTTTTCTCCTCTTATATCTTATAAATGACAATAAAAAACCACGTAAGCCGGGTTCCTGGTCCGCTTGATGTAAGCGGAGGTTCCACCAGGATTATCCACGGCTCTCGTGGATCACTCTTGTCCTAAGTGTTACGCCCTCAGGTTACGAGGCTCGCCTAGCTGGTGAGACTAAGCTCAGACGCCCTATTAAAATGTACTTCCAAGTATACTAAGTTCTACTTACTAATTACTAGCTTCTAAATTCTAAGCCATGGTGGGTCCTAGAGGATTCGAACCTCTGACCTCTACAACGTCAATGTAGCGCTCTAGCCAACTGAGCTAAGGACCCTTATATATTCAAATACGTAGTATCTATAAACCACTAAACGGCAATTATCATATCTGATAATTGCCGTTGTGGCAACTCCTAGGACACCCCTGGAATAAAAAGTTGTTCAGGCGCCCCGAAGCCCACTCTGTCAGGAAACAAGTCCTGTGAAAGGCCCGACGCATACCCAATCACCTGACCCCCAAAGCGCCGTCGCAAGCTATCAATCGCCTGGGATAAGGCCTCATTCCGTTCTTCGTGCCGAGAAGTCAGCCATCTCAGCTGATCAGCTCGATGAAATCCAAAGCTGACTAACGTCGCCTTCTTAACTGGCTCAACGGAATCAGCCAGCGGACTTAATAATCCATGGATATGCTCCACGAAGGCCCCCTGAGATGCAAAAGGTATCATATGCCGATACATATTTGACCACTCTTCACCACTCGTAAAACGCAAACCCACCATGAGACCACTAGCTAAGCGTTGACTGGAGCGCAGACGATAGCCTACTTTAAGTGCCATTTTTGTGAGCACACTCTTCACTTCATCTAAATCCTGAGCCGGACGTGGCATGAGGGTTGTCTGATGTCCAATCGATTGCTTTGGCTTCACTGGCTGATCATCAACCTCGTAGCCACGCAAGCGCAAATACCACTTCGTCCCGTTCACTCCGAAGTGCTGACGCAAGAATGGTTCTGAAGCCTGATACAGTTGGTGTGTCGTAAAGATACCAATTCGAAATAGGCGCCGCTGCAAGCGCCAATTAATACCGGTACAAGCCAATAGGCTCAATGACCGATAGAAAGCCTCCCAGTCCGGTCGCTGCAGACTAAAAAACCCGTCTGGCTTATGTGCCGAGGCTGCTAACTTGGCCTGCCACTGATTCGCAGCCACCCCAAACGAAGCCGTCACAGACTCCCCTAACTCGACTCGGATTGTCTCTCGCAACTCCCGTACGAGACACTCAATCTCAGGAGCTGAACGCATATAGGATGGTACTTCTAGGCGCATTTCATCAATACCACGCACACTCATCCGACATGGAGTACTATTCAAGATATGTAGCAACTTACCGTGCAAGAGACGGTAATAGTGTGGGGTGTCACGCACGAGGATGATATCTGGAGCACACCGCCGGGCCTCTCGTCCACGCATGCCTGTCTTAACTCCCAATCGCTTAGCCTCACGCGAAGCTGCCACCACACAGCCCCCATCGCCGCCATAAGGCGACACCCCCACTGGCTTACCTCGTAGCTCCGGTCGACGCTGCTGCTCGGCTGACGCAAAAAAACTATCCATATCGAGATAGATTACTGCATAATCATTGGGCTGACGGACAAACATGCTCTCCAACATAGCCCAATCATAATATACTCTACTGCTCTAATGCAAACAAAATACGAACGCCAGTCTACTCTCGACGCAGTGCATCGATCGGACTAATCCGACCAGCGCGGCGGGCCGGATAGGCCACCACAATCAGACCAATAAGTGCCGTAAAACCAATAATTACTGCGATCAGCCAGATTGGTATATAGAAAACTCCAGTAATACCCTCGACACCTTTGGCTTGAGCTAATTTTACGAGTAATAGATTAATGCCCTGTCCAAACAGCCAGGCTAAGAGTAGTCCGAGAAAACCACCAGCCAATGAAAGTGTCAGAGCTTCAATAATAAAGAGTCGACGCACATCGCGCCGTCGGGCACCAAGCGAGACCAGAAGTCCAATCTCCTTGGTTCTCTCAAGCAAAGAGATCGTTAGCGTATTAAACATACCCAAGATAGCAATTACCATACCAATGCCTCCGAAGCCAGCCAGCAGAACATTGAGAATAGAGAAGACTTGATTTATCTGCTCAAGCGTATCGATCGGTGAGCTGGTTATAAAGCCCTGTGCCTCAGCTTGTCGCCGAGCCCCAGACACTGCCTCCCGTTCATCAACGACTAGTTTTACTTGGTTGTAGACCTGGAAACCATTGCTAATAAAAAGACGGTCATTCGTAAATAGCTCTGCTCCACTCCCCGTCTCAACAACAGCAATAATAGAGATTTCTTTTCTAAATAATGATGTTTTATCTACATCGGAAGTCGTATCCTGGGGTACAGTTAAAGTAATCTTTTGACCAATCACCTTGGCGGGATCAGAAATACCTATAGTCTTCAGAAGCGAGCTATTAATCACCGCCTGATCATCGCCAGTAAACCGAGAAAGCTGACCACCAACTACCTTAAACGTACTGAGGCTCATGAAAGCGTTATCAGCACCATAGATAACAGTCTCAGCCGTGGAAGATTGAAAGATGGTCTTGCCGGCAAATGAGAATGTCCGAGCCACCATAGTTACATGCGGCAAACGAGCCAATTTGTCGATTGCCTCCTGGTTAAGTTTAATTGTTTTTGGCTTCGGCGAACTGACATCAATCGTCTTAACTGATTTTGAACCAACAATTTGTTCCGTAACAACCTTCTGCAGACCCAAGCCCAAAGAGACAAGGAAGACAATCGCACCAATCCCGATCACCACACCAAGAATGGTCAGTCCGGTACGCAACTTCTTGAAGAATAAGTTGCGAAAAGCTACCAAGAGTAAGATATGGAAGCGAATATAACGAGCCTGGAATTGAGTATCGGAGGACTTCATGGCTTATTTCTCTTTACGGCGTCAATAGAGACGCGCTTACGATTACTGGCCTTGATACTAGCCTGGAAGTCCTTAAGTTTCTCCGCTCGACTCTTCGCGTTCAGTAAAGTCGAGCTGGTTGGATCGGCTCCAGCTACACTAACAAGTTGGCCATCCTTGAGCCTAACTTGATGATTGCTCAAAGGCAGGTATTCAAGATTATGCGTTACAAGCACGATAGTCTTGCCTGCCTTTGAGCAAAGTTCAGAAAGCAGATTCATAATCATATCACCATTCTTCGTGTCCAAGTTGCCAGTGGGTTCATCGGCCACAATGAGTTCAGGGTCAGCAGCTAGGGCTCGAGCCATAGAAACGCGTTGCTGTTGACCCCCAGACAACAGACTTGGGTGTTGATGTCGAAAGTCTTGCATGCCAACTTTTTCGAGACTCTCCTCAGCCACTCGAGCTGATCGACGATATGAATAGCCAGCTAAATAGAGTGGCATCGACACGTTTTGCAGGACAGTCAGACTATTTACCCAATAATTTGTCTGATAGACCATGCCTACTGTCCGAGCACGGAAGTTAGCTCGCTCGTCCCGACTTAGTTCATATAAGTCTTGACCATCCATAACCACCTGTCCGCTCGTTGGCTCATCAAGCCCTACTAAGGTGTTAAGCATGGTAGATTTTCCACTCCCTGAGGGTCCGTAAATGAGTGTAAACGAACCACGTGGCACCTCGAAGCTCACCCCTTTCAAGGCGTGGACTGTTTCATTTGGTAAGACAAAGTCTCGAACGACTTGCTTTACTTGTATCATTGCGCGCTTATCCGACATGGTTAGTTCTCCACCACAAAGCCAAACATCCGCTGCAGGGTATTAAAGATTATAGACAGGATCGAGTCAGAAGCTCGGCCGATTAAAGCAGTCTGAGTTTCGGATTTTGCCTGATTGCCGGCCCGATCTTTGGATTGAGCCTGCACCACGTATGGTGTAGCTGTTGACAGATCAGAGATAACTACCAAATGTTCAGTAGTTAGAGCAGCATCCTCACTCGACTGGCTGCGGATATTGGTAGCCTCGGAGCCTTCACCAAAAGCTACTTGGCTTGTCGAAGGCTCATCGGTCTTCCAAGATACTACAATCTGACCACGGGCCTCGCTACCGGTACCACGTATAGTACTTTCTACAACAATATCGGTGATTTTTGGTGGTCGCGTATCAAGATCTGTTTTAAAGACCTGGGTATCTGAGGTGGCCAGATTACCTGCGCCATCACGTGAATCAGCCACCAAGCTGTACTGGCTACTATCTTCCAAGCCACGGATAATCATCTCATGGTCAATGATGAGATCAGAAAGAATAACTTCCTGAGTGTCGCCACCGACCTTCCCGTAGGTAATTTGCGAGGTAGCAGGGACATTCGTCTTCCATGTGATCTTCTGCGTACTAGTTGGTTCACCATCGACTGGCTGCAAAGCTAGATCAGATATCTTCGGGCGCGCTGGTGTAGTAAATGAATATGTATTGCTCTCATATTCATTGCCCTCACTATCAAGCGTATTAACCTTGAAGAAATACTTAGTACCATCTGTTAAGCCGGTCAGAGGCACTGTATAACCTGACTCGGTGAGAGCCGTATTAATTAGCTTTACCCCTCCAAAGCCCTCGGACGGACCGTAGTAGATTTTTACCTGAGCGGCCGCTTTACTCGTAAATTGTATGCTAGCTCCGCTAAGACTTACTTGGGTAGCGCTTGCTTCTTTCACGCTCGGTGCCGGACTAGTCGTAAACACATACTCAGAAGAAGTACCGATATTACCATCCACATCAGTCCATTTGGTCACGTAATAGTAGGTTGTACCCGCCTGGAGGTTGGCCAAATCAAGCTGGTGCGAACTTGACTGGAGTGAGTTGGCGATTTCCGAGCTAGCATACTCGCCAGGCTTGGTACCGATTGCGACCCGTGAATCACTCTCTCGATTCGTAACCCAGCTAATAGTAGCCTTACGGGTGCTAATGTTACTCACCGTGGGCTCGGTGACTAGCGTGGCTGGCTCGGTAAACTTACCAGTCGGCTGCTTCGAGACGACCGCACTATTCGCGCCACAATTGTTTGTTGAATCACAGGCCTGAATACGGTAGTAGTATGTTTGCTGAGCCAAACCTGCGTCGATATAGGTAGTTGAAGCACTACTTCCCACCTGCGTAAACGTGGTGTTATTGAGATAACGGAAGATCTTATAGCTAGAGACGCCTGAGCCCACTGCAGATGGTGGATCCCAAGTCAGTGCCAAGCGCCAATTCGACGTTGCCTTAATCGAAACATCGACGATATCAATACTCGTTGAAATACCCGGAGCAACGGTGTTCGCCTGAAAAGTAGTCGTTGCATGAGTTGCATAGTTAATATTGCCTGATTCATCCTTCGCAACCACATAGAAGGTATTCGCACCCGGCTGTGTAGCATAGGCGCCAGCCGGCAATGAAGTCCCCGAGGTAAATGTACAATTATTGGATGTCGGCGCAGTATTGACCGTGTAGCAATAGCTCAAGCCAGACGAACTACCGATAAATGTAGCCGGTGCTTCCCAGCTGAAGGCAAAGTCATTTTGTGAATTGGAAGTCGGCGTCACACTGACATTCTGAGGCGAGGTAGGAGCGCCGCTGGTATTAACCTTAAGCTCAGCGTTTACATAGCTGGTCGTGTAGTTCCCAGCCTGGTCATACGTCCGGAAGTTGAGCGTATTGATGCCTTCAACAATATGTCCGAAATCTGGTGGGTCGACCGTGGAGTAGGTGCCGTCATTGACGAGTAAATCAGTAATGTCTTGTGTACCCGTGTGGCTATCACCATACCATGTGCCGTTATTAATACGATATTGCAGACCAGCCAAACCAGAGTTAGCATCTGCAGGAGCCGACCCACCAGATGTTGGCCAAGTGAAGGTAGCTGTCTTGGTATTAATGAAGTTCGATGGCGCAGTAACGTAACCCGGATTCGTTGGTGGAGTATTATCAAATCTGAAGTAGAACTGGGCGTTCGAGCCAACCACATTTCCAGCATTATCGATGGCTCGCACACTCAGATAATATGGTGAGTTACTCGTCACAAGTGGGCTCGCAATATAACCCGTAGTATGTAAGTCGATATTTGTAGCCGTCACCAAGAACTGGCAGTGCCCGCCAGTGTCAACTGGACTTGCTCCGAGAATGCCCTTAGTTGTAACAGGGTTAGCCGTGCTGTCGGTCCCAAGATAGAGACAGTAGCCTTTGATGCCTGATCCGCTGTCAGCTCCAGCCGCCCAAGAGAAGTATGGGTCTGCGTCCTTGGTCCAAGCATTCTGTGCAAGAACTGCACCACCGGAAGATTTCTTCGCCGTCAGAGCTGAAGCATTCGTCTGCGGGGCATCACCGTCGGCATTTGATGTAATTTGTACATTATTTAGAGTCACCTGCTGTGTGCCATTGCCCGTCAGGATGGCCTGCCACTTCATACCAGCGAACGTGACCGGGAAAAACGGCATACGGGTATTAGCGTCAGCCTTGCTATTAGCTTGAGTCAAGCTCGTTGAGGTTGCCCAAGTGGTACCATTCCAGAACTTCCAAGAAGCTCCGTTATCATCGCTAAAACGATAGGTAATCGTACCGCCATTGGCCGATTCTGAGGCGTCGAAACCAAGCCATTGTAAGACTCCACCGGTTCGGGCAGCCGTACCGATGCCTACTACCTGAGAATTCGTAGTATATGGCTTGGTCGTAAAGCTCGACCGAGCTACATTGCTAATGCGCACCTCATCAAGACTACCGCCAAAGAAACTCTCGCCGCCACCATCACCCCAGGCACCGTAGCCAGTTCCGAGTAACAGCTTCTGGTCATTATCAACACCTCCACCTGAAGCTGCACTACTAGCCTCTAGTGAACCGTTCACGAAAATCTTAATATTCGTACCATCATATGTACCGGCCAGGTGCTGCCACGCACCGGCGCTAAAACTACTTGTAGAAGATTCAACATATGCGTTGTCACCAAACGAATAGACCAGCGCATCGCCATTTGGACTAAAACCAGTACCAGCATAAAGCTTACCTTTGAAGACAGTCAGGCTTGTCACTTCCTCACGATTATCACTCACACTCCAGCTGTTATTGATACTGTCACCACCGACCTGAGTCCAGTTCGTACCGTCGTACCGCCAAACATCACCGGTTGGATTCGATGAGCCACTAAAACCAGTGCCGACATACAAATACCCATTATAGACTGTCATGCTTTTAATCCAAGTGTAGCTACTATCTACCCAGCCGCTATTCAGGCCTGCACCAGCTACCTGGATCCAGCTTGATCCATCCCAGGACCAGATGGAGGCTGCGTGCCCAGTTGGCATTACACTGGCGTACATCTTGCCATTATAGGTAGTAAGCGACAGTATCTCGGCAGCGCTTGACCAGCTACCATTCAGAGAGGCATTATTGCCGCCACTGATCCGCGTCCAGTTCCCAGATCCAGTCCAGCACCAAACCTCACCATAACCACCTGAGCCACCTAAGCCGACGCATAATTGGCCATTGTATACCGCCATTGTATCGACAGCACGAGGGTTCAGACGCCACGAGCCATTGATCGCTGTATTACCACTCCCAACTTCACCAGCCACTTGCGTCCAAGAAGTGCCATCATATTGCCAAACATCTGCCATATATGAAGTAGTGCCAAGGCCGATATAGAGCTTATCGTTGAAAACCGCCATAGACGACACCGATGACTCACCATTCCAGGTTGAATTAACGCCATCACCAGCCAGTTTAGACCAGCTTGAGCCATTCCACCGCCAAACTTCAGCATCGCCACCATCACTACCAAGCCCGACGTAGAGCTGTCCCTTATAGGCTACCATAGATGTAACGGCCTCATAACTCCAGGGTGGCCAACTCCCATCCAGGCTAGAGCCTCCGACTCGACGGGCCGTCGTGCCGTCGTATTCAAAGACTTGAGCATTATTTACCGATGAGCCGAGACCATAATAAAGCTTTCCATTGAAAGTTGCCGAGGAAGTCACACGAGCAATATTATAGGTACCCCAGCTATTATTCACATAATGACCCCCGATCATAGTCCAAGCCGAGCCGTTCCAGGTGAACATAGCCGAGCCATAATTAGTTGTTGAAGAAGGACCAGCGTAGAGCTGGTTATTCGCCCATAACATAGCCCCGACAAGACTTGTAGCCCAACCAGTTGTCGAGTTTGTGGCGCCACCCCCAATCCTAGTCCAGGCCACACCGTCATACTTCCAAACTTCAGCGGCAGCCGAACCACCTCCCAAGCCAGCATATACATTGGTGCCGTCATTTACGAGACTATACACCCGAGTAAAGACCGAACTATTCCAAGTACCACCGATTCCGTCACCACCGATCTGCGACCACGTCGTACCACTTAAGCGCCAAACTTCAGCATCTTGTGCGCTATCACCGAGACCTACATAGAGCACGCCGCCAATGCCAGTTATCGTGGCCACCCTTTCGTAGTTTGTATTCCACGAAGCACCGCCACCAAGGTTTACGCCGTCACCACCGATCTGCGACCACGTCGTACCATTAAATTTCCAGAGATCTCCGGTACCAGCTGCACTACCAGCCAATCCGGCATAGAGGTTTGACCCATCGCTATACAGGGCGCTGACCTCAGTAAAAGTCGAAGCTGCCCAGCTGCCATTCAGGCCGTCACCAGCCACTTGCGTCCAAGAAGTTCCGCCATTATAACGAAACAGGTCGCCGGCGCCGGCACCGCCAGACATCCCAACGTAGAGGCTGCCGCCATGCACGACCATAGATCCAGCTAAAGTATATGTGAAGGCAGCTGGACCACCCGTACCGACCGCATCGCCACCAATCTTTACCCAAGAACTACAACCAGATGATAAAGAGCATGACCAAATCTCGCCATCGCCAGAGGTATCTCCTATCCCAGCAAACAGTGTATTGCCATTAACAGCCAAACTGCGAACACTCTCGTATGTCTGATCAGCCCAGCTATTACGGATACCATCGCCGCCAATCATAGTCCAGGTACTATTATCCCACTTCCAGACTTCGGCATCACCAGCCGCCCCGGCAGTACCGACATACACATCCGACCCGGTAGCCGCCATACTCCACAAGCCCGTATGGTTAAATGACCAACTACCAGCCTGTCCACCGCCCAAACGCTTTGTCCAGCTCTGCATGCTATTACGCTCGACTTCATAGAAGGCTTTACCAGACGTCCGATCTAGGCCTAGCCGATAGGACCCCTTATCAACGAGAACCTGACTCCGTGTGGCTGAATTATTAAAATTAACCGCTGGTTTAATCCACGCCTCGACCGTCTGCGAGCCAGTCATGGAAATTGAGGCCGAATCAGGTACCGAAAGCGATTGAGTACTTCCATTGAACGTTAGGGCATTTACGAGGTTTCCGACCGCCCACGTCGGATTTCCTATCATGCTCGCCGTATTAGCGCCTGGTGAGCTGTCACCCGCTGTCGTCCCAGTACCCTCATCAAAATGATACAGAGCAGCCGTCTGTGCATCGCTACTGTAGTTCAAGGCCTTGAGCCGAGCGTGGCCATTCACTATCTCTATTAAGCTTGAGTCCGTCAAGCTGTAGTCACCAGGACTAGAAAAGTCCCAGGCATCACTAAAATCAGCCGCAAAGGCTACCTTTACGATACTAAAAAGCGCCACGATAGCTACCAGGTATACACCAAGTATTCCCCAGTGAGCTTTCTTATAGTGCGGATGCTGGTGCCACCTGTCATACCAGGATAATCGACGGCGTAGCCCCTCATGTGCCGGCAGGACCGCGTGCTCGCGCCAAGCCGAAAAATTAGCACGAGCCGATCGAGTTTGGCGTTCTAGTCCACAGGAAAGTCTTTTTATTTTTTTTGATAGTTTTTTCTGCATTTGAATGTAAGCCAAGCTTAACTTGTTCCCATTGTACCAAAGCCATACCTAAACATAAGCCTTTTCCACCCTTCATAGAGAGTTATCCACAACTTTAGAGAGTTATCCACTTGCCTGTCTCTACAGCTATATGTCAATATATAGACATGGTTTGCACCAAATGCAGATCACCCCACAGTGAGGTGGTAAATACGCGCTCGACACGAGGTGGCAGCCAGATATGGCGCAGACGTCGATGTGCGAATTGTGGCAAGGTTACTACAACCTACGAGCGGCAGGATCTTTCTACGATCCAGGTAGTCTCCCCTGATCTCCAAGAGGCAGAGACCCCCTATCGCCGCTCGTTTTTATTTGCTTCACTTCTGAAAGTTATACCGGAGTCAACCCTATCTATTATTGATGTCGATAATATTGTCGATACTATCGAGAATAAGGTTCTTATGCGAGGCCAAGACTCTATTGAGAGCGCCACCTTACAGCAAATAGTCCTCGAAACACTCAAACCTATCGATATAAACGTTTTTATGAGCTACTTAGTAAAGCACAGTGAATTTCGTAATAAGTCGGACGTCAAGACTGCCATAAAGCATTATTAAAGCTGTTGATACCCACATATAGTTAGTGCTTCAGCATTGACTATATGTAACGGAAAAGAACCCAATATGGGTTCTTTTAAAGTTTTAGCCTGAGACTAACTAACTCGGGCCTGGATCTATGGATATAGATAATAAAAATGGGCTCCAGAGTGGAACCCATTTTTATATTGAGTACGAGTAGTCGCGTAGCGCTAGCTTACTTGTCCTTGTCACTCGAATCAGCGCCGTTAGCCTGACCACTTTCGGCGGCTTCGCCTTCAATAGCATCTTCAGCCGCGACAGCCTCGCCCATCTCTTCATCGAGCGCAGCCATCTCTTCATCACTGCGTGGAGACTCGACCTTACAGATCATCTCATGAGGATCGGTCAGGAACGTAACCTTGTCCGGAGCGTTGAGAGACTCAACACTAATATGCGCCTCTAATTCTTCGAGAACAGACACATCGACATCGATATGCTGCGGCAGATCAGCTGGCAAAGCTTCGACTTCCAGCTCTTCCAATACCTGAACCAAGCTCCCACCCAGGTTGTAGACAGCTGGCACATCGCCAACCAAGCGCAGTGGCACTTCGGTACGGACTACCTCATCCATCTTCACGGCGTGGAAATCAACATGCCGAATAGCACCAAGGTGATCGATCTGAGCTTCGCTAATCAGGACATGGACTGGCTTGTCTTCACCGATTGTAAGTTCCAACAAACCAGCCGTACCGGCTTGCTGGATGAGCTTTTGTAAAGCCCGGCCATCAACATCGACCAAACATGATTCGACGTCTTTACCATACACCACTCCTGGGATGCGACCATCCTGGCGAAGTACCTTAACTTTCTTGCCGCTAACAGTGCGCGGCTGAGCCTGTAATTCAAATGTATTCATAAAACCTCTTCTTTATAACTAGGACTAGGAGAGAGCCTGCAAATAAGCGTAGAAATCAGCAATCTCGTGAGCTGTAATAGCCCCCCTACTCTGGAAACGAGACCGCTCCCTGCGAGATGTATCATGGCCAAGAGATGGCCGCTGAACTTTGCGTCGAGTCCGCTTATTTTTAGGTTGGATTGATAGTAATACCGTAGCTAGAACCGGTAACGAGCACTTCGCACATTGCAACTGTATGAAGCAGTGCTGCTCAACCTTACCAAGAAAACGTATATCACCTTTCTGGTAATCAGCATCACAAGACGGACAGCGATAAAAGACTCGCAAATTCTTAATTAAATCTTGTAATGCCCTTGGATTCAACGGTACTCCCTCTTGCCGTATATTCTACGCCACCAGGAGAGAAATAGCAATCTAGGAATGCTTTTTGGGAATGGCTCGACGCTTCAAGCGTGGCCAGCTCAGAAGTATGATGCCAGTACCCATAGTGCATACAAGCACCACTAGACCAGCCAACTTGAACCGGCCATCACCGATAATAGCTACCAAGCCAAAAGCCAGGGCAAGGGCATAGATGATAAGGACTACTTGGCGATGCGTAAAACCAGCATCCAGTAATAAATAGTGTATATGGCCCCGATCAGCACTAAAAGGAGACTGCTTATGAGCTAAACGACGCACTACCGACCAGATTGCATCAAGAACCGGAATCCCCAAAACCAATAGAGCAGTTGCCAACTTGGCCCCTGATATCACCGCCAAACTACCCAATACCATGCCCAAGAAATATGCCCCACTATCCCCCAGAAATATCCGGGCTGGATGAAAATTATAGCGCAAAAAACCAAGACAGGCCCCCAACAAAATCACCGCCATCAAAGCGGTTGTTGGCTGGTTGATTCGAGGTAATAGAGAAACTATAAAGAGGATGAAAGCTGCGATTGCGCTGACGCCTGTAGCTAGGCCGTCTAGGCCGTCTAGAAAATTAATCGTATTTGTCATACCTACTAACCAAAGAACCGTAATGATAAAGGACCACAGCGGAACCGTTGCATTTAACACATCAACGCTCTGAGTATTTAGAAAGATATGCCCTCCTAGAGGATTTGTCAGTACCTCCACCCCAATGCCGTAGGCCAATACCGCCGAGACGGCTGCGATCAATTGTACAGCCAGCTTCGTCCAGGGGCTTAAGCGATGAATGTCATCCCAGAAGCCAATCAGGAACACCAATGTACTTGATACAACGAGCCCACCGAAGGCGGCTGGGCGATTTGGAACGAACACTAAGGTGCAGACCATAAAGACGAAGTACAAGACCAGACCACCAGCCCGAGGCATGATCTTCTGGTGTATTTTACGAGCTGCTTCGTTAGGATTATCAATGGCACCAACGCGTCGAGAAAATTTCTCGACTAAAGGCGTAAGACCCAAAGCAAGAACCAGACTAACAAGGAAGGCCAATAAGTAGTTCACTTGGCCTCCCCTTGGAGCTTATCTTGCTTGACTGCTTTCTCGGTCACTCGGAAAGTCAGATACTTGCCCAGTAGAAGCCGCGTCTGGGCATCGATTGCGGCCAAGGCCCCAAAGCAGATAGATACCACCGGCACCAGTACCCACTGTAAGATCATAAAGATATGTTTCATAGGGCCATACCGCTTTGGGCGCGGAGGCAAAAGCAACAATGAGAGCCAGATAGTAATAAGTAGGCCCATCATGGTGAGTGTCATGATCTGACTCGCAAGTACTGGCAACTGATGAGCCAGTACTGAATACTTAAATGTCGGGCTAAGATAGAGCGGCAGCCAGGCTACTGTGCTCAAGATTAGAGGTGCAGTTGCCCACGAATAATGACCCTCAAACAAACGCCAAGACTGGATAAAACGACGTTGCAGTGGGATTTCCGGATGCTGAAAACTAGCAATAATAACGTACGGAAAGTCAGACACACCATATGCCCAGCGCTGCATCTGTAAGTACTGGTTCTTAAAATTTCCTAGATACCTTTTCGAAAGCGTAGCATCCTGATAAACGGGAACGAAGAGTGGCCTAACAGTATGGCGACCACCATAGCGGAAAAATGTCCGCCAATATTGGTGGCCATCCTCTACCGGTGATGTAACCGACCAGAAATCAGTATCGAGGAGCGCCTCTAGGGGCTGAGCGTGGGCAGCAAAGTTGCGTAAGAATTGAGGCCGGACTGAGTTAATCATGACCCAGAAAGAGTTACTCGTAGCTATGACTCGCATCGGGGCTGGGGCATCCCAAATATTATTAAGGAACATAGGAGTCGGCTGATATGTTGTGTGAAGTACATCAACTGTCGTTAAATAAGCATAGGTTAAGGCCGAGAAATATTGCTTATCTGGACGATGATCAGCGTCCAGGGTCGTAACTACTACCCTATTATAAGGAATCTTGGCGGCATCAAGCTTGGGGAGCGCCTGCTTGGCGGCATAGGTGATATTAGCCCCCTTACCTTTATGCTCGCCGAGGATATCAGCTGGATGCTCAACTGTATAGAACTCGCCAAACGATGCCTTAAACTCTTTAGCTAGCGTAGCAGCTCGCTCTTTGGTCTGCGCGCCGCCTCGTTCCTCATAAGCCAAGACAAAAATCATTTTCTTCAGATCATAGCCGGACTGACACACAGCCTGGATCGACGGGCGCAAAGTATCAAGTGTTTCATTATATGTAGCCAAAATAACTAGATGGTAAATCTCAGACGGCTTGAGGCTATCTGCACTCGAGCTAAACTGCGTAATATCCAGCTCAGTTTGCTTGAACCGCAATAGGTGTTCTCGCCAACGGCGACCCGCCTTAGTCATCCACCAGAGTCCCCAGGGTTTCGAATGGGCGTGCTCTGTTATGGCCGCCTTCACCTCACCCTCTCCAAGTTCACCTGCCTCTAAAAAACCGAGCTGCTGGTTCCAATCTGTCCGCATAGCCTGCTGTAAGCGCCGGTAACCAGCTATAAGGGAGCTCGACATGCGGATAGACTTCATAAGCCAGAAAAGGTCAAAAGCAATAATAAACACCGCTACCACTATAGGGGCATAAATGGACAGAATGATTGGTGCAAAGAGCGTCAGCCAGGTCGCCAGGCCAGGAATCACCTCGAGCACACGCACGATCGGGTACGGCGCTTTTACACCAGTTCCGGTGATTGAACTAACTCGTGCCATGAATCACCCCAATATAAAAGGTTGCCGTCTGTAAGACAAATAAACTTAAGCCTAGGCTGACAATAATTAACATAAAGCTCGTAATACGACTCCTCTGATATACACTCATAGCTAGCACTGTATTAATGAACAAAATCAGCCAAGACAACCCCGCTATTAGATAGAAGTCATGCACCGTGCCGGTCTGATCAAACTGCGTCAGCGAGGTAAAACGCACAGGTAGAGTAGCACTTTCGGGTGGGACTTGAACGGCTACAAAAATACTGGTCACAATATTTAGGAGAATAATGACGCCCAGCAGCCCGAGAAGCCAGTTATTATGCCATAAGCCATTGCGGCGTATGGAGGCAAGCAGTTTATTCATATAGGTTAAGTATATAGGAGGGAGAAACCAGGAGCTAGCACTTTCATGTCACTGTCAACACACTGGTCACCTCAAACCTGCAATCTAATCCTGCCTGCATCCAGGGGTAAAGCCTCTCTCAAAGGACTTACTCCTGGAGCCGATGGGCGGATTTGAACCGCCGACCTCTGCTTTACGAAAGCATTGCTCTGGCCAACTGAGCTACACCGGCATGGTATTTATTTTCAAATGGAGCGGGTAACGGGAATCGGACCCGTGTCTCAACCTTAGGAAGGTCGCATCCTACCATTAAACGATACCCGCATGCCTCACCCCTACCTCTCGACTTGCGGCAAAATTGTATCACAACAGCCACTAATCACTCAATTTCGAAAAAATCGCTGAAAACATAATGACTACAAATATTGTTCATACAATCTGCATAAAGATTGTAGTCATTTTGTAAACGATAATTTAACCAATAAAATATGTATTCATTTATATACAAGTATTACTCACCTGCCCTTGCATAAATAGCTGATTGATTGTTAATTCATATTTTGCTAAGATATTGAGGTTCCAATTACGCGGGCCCGTGGTGTAGAGGCCTAACATGCCTCCCTGTCACGGAGGAGATCGCCGGTTCGAATCCGGTCGGGCCCGCCATAATTAAAGCCTCATCTTCAGATGGGGCTTTAATTATGAATGAGCTTGCTCACAGATTTGAACCGGCCGGCTCGGCAGCAAAGGCAGGCACAGAAGCTTGCTTCGAGCATGCCTGCAGCGAAGAAGGATTGGCAGAGCTATCCGGTCGGGCCGGCCAGCAATGGCATTTCGCACATTTAGCAGCTATCTTAATAAATCCCTATTACGCACTTGTGTTGTGCGACATTTTACTCCAGGTTTCACTAGGTATGAGATAGGGGTCGAGAGACCGACCACAGTGAATCATACATCACCTGCATGACCTCGCGCTGCTCTACAGAACGTACATGTAAACAATACCCGCTGGCTAACGATGATATATATAGCACGCAATCATCATACATAAAGATAGTCGTCCGAAAACGATCGCCCAGTCCGTCAGGCAACATGCGGATCTCTGACTTATCATAATACTCATTGATCACTTCCTGACGTATCCCCTTGCCCCAGAGATTACGTGTATGAACTCCGAGGGTATGCCGCAACTCGACATACTGCTCGACAAACTCCGATCCAAGCTGCCAGAAGAAGTTGTCTGAGGGTACTAAAGTATCAATTTGGCGCTTCTGAGTATAGATAGTCTCCATAATGACGCTACGCACAGCCGCTACACCCTCATAGAAGGCCACTTGGGGCTTCGTGTCGGCTGGACTTAGCTTCTGCTGACTGGCGACCAGCTCATCAAGCTGCAAACGCATGGCCTGTATGGCCTTCTCTTTATCATCCAGGACGGCCTTCAGTCGCTTAGGTGACTCTACTCGATAGCGTCGCTCTTCGGGTAAGCCAGTCTTACTTAAGAGGCCACGACGCTCAAGGGCTGTTAATGCATAATAGACTGTCGGACGGCTACGGCCAGTAGCCTTGATGATATCACGAGCCGTTCGCGCACCCTTAAGCATCACCAAGTAGACGTCGATTTCTGACTCAGAGAGGTCGAGGTTAAGTAATAGTGTGCGAGCATCAAGCATAATTTTGTCTAATGATTATTATACACGCTTAACATATATTTACAGGTGTATTAAGCCGCATATGTAACTTAAAAAGGGCAAAAATGCCGATAAGTTGGCGAAATCATGTCACAGCAATAACTCAAGCAATGTTGGTTGATCCTCTTACAGCAAGCTTCACTGAGCCGCTGCCTAAAAGCTTGGGCCTGCGTCGAGGAGAACTACACAGAACCCCATCGACGCCTCCGTGCACTGCGTTATATCCAGACCCTACTCTAGCTCCTCGACGAATATTTCCCAACATTAGACCGTCAGGCTGAACTGGTAGCCTGGCTGCATGACCTCATCTATGTTCCTGGTGACCCAAGGAATAAAGAAAACTCAGGACACCTGACAGCTTTCTGGCTCAGCTACCTTGGTGAAAATCAAACTATAATACACTGGGTACAGCGCTGTACTACTGCCCCCGACAACCACCAAGGCTTTGATTGGACACGTGGCATCGTCTATGGCCTAGACATCCTTTCGTTGGCGACTGATCTGGCCGATAATCGACATATCCGAGAGGAGCTTCAAACCTACAGCGACGAGGCCTGGTCGGCAGGCCGACAGCTCCTCATCCTTAAGATGTTGGCTCGCATGAGTATCTATACCACGCCACACATTCGAGAGCGGTTCGAAGTGGCCGTTCAAGCCAATCTCGAGGCTGAGCTTGAACACTATGCTTGAGAATCAAAAAAAACTCCCCGGTACGTGATGCCGAGGAGTTTTATCTACCTGTATTTTGCTAAGCCTAGATCTTCAGATATTGACTGACATGAGCCTTCTCGCGCTGTTCTGTCAGCCAGCTCTCGAGGTCTACACCCTTGATCAAGATGTGTGCCACGTGCACCTTGTCATCCTGCTTCTCGAGTACCTTGATAATGTGATAGCCATACTGAGTCTTCACAACACCAGACACTTGGCCGGGCTCGAGTTTCCAGGCAGCCTCTTCAAACTCCTGAACGGTCTGTCCCTTTTCGATAAAACCAAGGTCACCACCGTTAGAAGCCGAGGTGTCTTCGCTATTTTTCTTGGCTAGTTCTGAGAAGTCTCCACCGGCCTGAATCTGTTTAAGAACATCATCAGCCTTGGCTTGTGCTACCCCATTCTTAGATGGATCACTCGAAATGTTATCGGCTAATTTCTTCTGAATCAAGCTAAAGCGAATCTTGTTCTTGAAGTCAGCTACAGTCCAGCCATAGAGCTTCTGAAGAGTTTCCTTGACTTTGTCTTGTCCACCAGCATTCTCAGCTAGCTTATTGTACTCTTCGTCGATTTCTTTAGCAGTCACCTTGATGTGCTGTCGAGCAGCTTCCTGAGTGATAATCTGCTGATCAATCAACTGCTTCATGAGGTCTTGCTTGAGCTGTGCAAGGCGCTGTTTGCCTTCATCGCTACTGAGATCCTGTCCCTGAGACTCATAGAATTTCTTGATAGAGCTCAGCTCAAAGAGGTAGTCGCTATATGTAACGGTATTCCAGAGCACATTGCCGTTCACTGACAGTACCGGATATGGCACGACCTTGGCAGCCGCGGTGGTGACCTTGTCATCAGCTTTTTGCTTGTATACCCGGTAACCAAACACACCGAGAGTCAGAACGAGAATCGACAACGCAGCTACACCGGCAATTACCAGTAGCTTACGATTCGGGCCGGTCTTTACACCCAAGCTCGAGAGCTTCTTGCGTAGACCACCTGGCTTCTTATTCTTATCGGCATCAGCTTTCTTCTTGGTATCTTTATCCGTACCCTTGGCGGAAACTGGAGCCTTTGTTTTATCTGCGATGCCCTTTAGTTTTGTGGTTGTATCTTTGGCCTTTTTACCCTCTTGGGCAGTTTTTGTCGTCTTCGGCTTACTCGCCTTGCCTTTCTCGGCCATCTCTTCCCTCTTTTTCTTCAATTACAATTACGCCTACGCTTCCGTAGTATCCCCAGAATCATACACCATCTCAGACTCTCCTGTCGATGGGCCATCCTGGACGGCGTTGAGGATTTCGGCCTGAATATCGGCCGGGTGCTTTAGGGTACGAATAGTCATGTGGCCACTGCCAGATAGTGTCGCTATCTTAATATCACCAAACTTAAACATCGCGCCCTGAAACCCAGGAATCGTGTAGTTTACACTCTGTACATTCTCAAGCGTCAGGCTCTGTACCTCGCGCCGAAAAAGACCCTTTTGCTTGACGTATGTAATCTCTAACTCATCAAGAATCAGCACCGTAAAGTACCACTCTATAAAATGATATGCCCAATACAGCACTAGGAAAAGGCTGCCGAAGATCAGCCAGTAGATTGATATATCTTGCCAGGAGTAAGCATTGGCCGTAGCTATCGACCAAGGCACCAAGGATACCAAAACAATTACCATCCCCCAGATAAGTGGACGACGTAAGACAATCGGAAATTGTCGCTCGACAAAAATAAGCTCTGGCTCATGGTCGACTTCAGCATGCCGCCCCTTGGCACGTTCGCGCTTAGTAGTCATACCAATATCCTACCATAACCAAAAAGAAGACCGATCCATGGGCACCCATGGATCGGTAGCGTGGTGGGAATATCAGGAGCCTGGAAAGAGCTGACCCTGTACGGGCTGCGTACGAACCGGTACTGCTGCGCTCAAGTAAGCGACTTCTGTGATCGAGCCAGCGATATCAGCCCAAGCCAGCCAGTGACTGGAACGGCCGGTCTTCATCATCTGCCTCTTGGCCTGGATACAGATGCTGGCTCGCGCAGACAAGACCTGCTTGTCTCGTTCGTCTCCTGACTGTGCGAGATGCAGGGTCTGGGCCGAAACCTTGAGCCGGGCTCGATAGCCAGTTCGGTAGTCTTCAAGCTCGATGATGGTGTCGCGCTTGGGAGTACGCTTCGCGCGTGCCAAGTCGATCACCTCCTAGAGGTGCTGTAGGTACGAATAAGAATCTATATTATACCCTCAAGCATGGCTTTTTTCAATGGCCGACAGATGGTATTATGCATATAGGCTGGAGATTTGAATGAGAACTTGATGGATTACACGCAAAGATCCTGAAACGAGTTCAGGATAACACTTTATCCAGCACTCTCTCGCCTCCAGGCTAGTACCGGGTGCTTTTCTAGTAGTGCTGGGCAAGGTGCTAGCCCCGCATAAAAGCGAGGCGTATATGTGATACGGTGAGTTTTTATAGGGGCGTACAACGCCGGCCAGTGCACTAGAAAGAAGCCGCGTGGTATGCCGAAAAATTAAATGTCCCCGTAGCTCAGCGGATAGAGCGCCTCCGTCCTAAGGAGGGCGCCGGGAGTTCGAATCTCTCCGGGGACGCCATACTGATAGACGCGTCAAATAAAAAGAACCCTGTAATTTTGCAGGGTTCATTTTTATTTGACGACTACTAACTATTACTTATCCCACTCCTTAGAGTATAGGATCTGCTCAATGCCGGAGGTATATTCCAGAACTTCATCAGACTTAAACCAAATAGCGATCTCGCGCTCGGCATTCTCAGAGCTATCGCTGGCATGAATGATATTGCGGATCGGCCAATCCCCTGCGTCGGCTAATTCATACGAGTCAACCGAGTAATCAAAGCCAATTGTGCCGACATCAGCTGCTTGTGGGCTGGTTGCACCACGCATTTTACGGACGATCTCGATCACGTGCGCCCCCTGCAAGATAAGTGCCACCACGGGGCCTGCCATCAAACCCTGCATAAGCTTGCGCCGAGTATTGAGGGCCAACTCCCGGGCCGACATCGGTGGTTCAATCCCTTTCTCGAGATATGAGTTGTAAGTTCGCTCGCCCGAATCCTTTAGCCACTCCTCGCTGTCGGTGTAATGCCGTCCGGTGAGATCTTCGGTTGGCATGACGAGCTTCATACCAACCAGCTTCAGACCCTTGCGCTCGAAACGAGTGATGAGTTCACCAATGATCTGGCGCTTCACGGCATCGGGCTTCAATAATACTAATGACTTCTCAGTACGAAGTTGTTTGAGTTTTTTCTCATCTGCAAGCATAGTTTTATCCTCTCTTGAAAGTTTAGTAAGTAGTCGCCAATGGCTGATGGAGGGCTACCTGGCTTGATGCTGGGGCGATAGCTGCCATACGAATACCGCTGGGATCGAGATAGCGTTGAGCCACGCGCAAGACATCATCGCGACTCACCCCATCAATGCACTCCAGAATCTCAGCAATCGAGACAATTTTACCAGTTAAAAGTAATTCTGTCCCAAGCCGGTCGGCTACAGCGTCATTCGTCTCCTGGCTCATGCTAACCCGACCCTTGAGCTGTTGCTTAACTTTATCCAGCTCATCCTTCGAAAGCGGCTGCTCGCGTATAGCAGTCAACTCAGCAAAAATTGACTCCAAGGCAGCCTCTACTCGCTGTGTATTAACGCCAGCGTAGATTTCCCATTTACCGATATCAATGTAATTCGTATTAGACATGTAGATCGTATAAGCCAGACCCTGTTCCTCACGCACCTTCACAAACAACCGCGAACTCATGCCCATACCCAGGGCGGCCGTCAAGATATGGGTAGCAAACTCATCGGGGTGGTGGTGCGCGACCGATCGACCAGCCACCACAATGTGGGCTTGAGCAGTATCGCGGGTAACGATGTGCTGCCTGGTCTCGGCCAGTGGCCCAGCTACCGAATACGTTTGGCGTAGTGAAGCGCCCTGCCAATCATCAAGCAATTCGCCGGCTAGAGCCTGGACTTCGTCAGTGGCCACATTACCAGCCACAGCTAGAACCGCATTGTGTGGCCGATAGGCTGACTGATGATAGGCCTGCACGACTTCGCGTGGGACTGATCGGATAACGTGCTCACTACCAAGTACGTTAGTCCGCAGCGAATCTCGAGGCCAAAGCAGGCCACCAACATAGTCAAATACGTGCTGAGCTGGATCGTCACGCCAAACATTCATCTCCTCAACGATCACCTGTCGCTCACGATCAAGCTCAACAGCATCAAACAGCGGAAACCGCACTAGCTCAGTCAATACGGTCAGGCCCAGCTTCAGGTGTTCCTTAGGTAACTTTACAAAGTAAGTTGTCAGCTCAGGCGTCGTATAGGCATTCATGTAGCCACCGACTCGATCGATCGCTTCCGAAAGCTCTTTCTGCACCGGAAAGGCCCGTGTGCCCTTGAAGAGTAAGTGCTCCAGGAAATGCGACAGTCCATTCTCAGTCAGTTGATCCTCGTGACGACCACCAATCCCAATAAAAATATGTAGCGTTACACTCTCGCTATCCGGCATGGGGCGAGTAACGATGCGTAAGCCATTCCCAAGCTGTGTGATGTGATGTGGCTGAGCCATACACAGATCCTTTCTTAAACCAAAGTGTTTTTAGTGGCTTCGCAAACGACGCCAGAGAAAACGACCAACTACAACTACCACGACCAGAACAACCAAGTAGTCAACGTAGTGCATATATTCATAGTAACGTTTCCAGCTATCCCCCAGAGCGTAGCCGATGGTCGCCCAAAGTACCGTCCAAATCGCTGAGCCAGCCAAGCTTTGCCAGAAGAAAGAGCTGAAGTTCATAGCAGCCCCGCCGGCTGCAAAGCCCATAAAGGTCCGCACGACTGGAGTGAATCGAGATATGAAAACTGCCCGTGGTCCGTGTTTGGCAAACCACTTCTGCGTCTTTTTGTAATCTTCCATCGAGATGAACAGGTAGCGACCATAACGTCGGACGAGTTTCTCGCCACCGGCCAGACCAATCCAATACGCCAAGCAGGTGCCAAGCGTCTGGCAAACGACCCCGAGAAGGAGTACGACCCAAACATTCATATGGCCACTACGGGCTGTGGCTCCGGCGAGCGCTAGAATCGCCTCTGAAGGAATCGGAATACCGGCATTGTCCACAATGAGTATCAGGCCAATCCCCAAGTAGCCTATCTTATCAACAATCTGAATCGCGAAATCGAGGAGAGTGGCGGAGAAACTCATAGTGATCTCTTTATTGTAGCACTACGCTAAGTTCACAGGTATTATCTGCCCCACCAACTCTAGAGTGCCCGAATACATTGTGGGAGGACATGACACGGTGAACGAAATTCAGGTCGGTCAGTCTACCGCGACCAAGCGTCGCGAATACGCTGTACGGTCTGAGAGCCTGGCACTAATTGTAGAGCCCGATCTAAATCCAGCTGAGCTCCGACCGTATCACCTTGTTCGTGCTTAATATCAGCCATCAGGGCGAAGGCCGCTGAGAGCCGAAGGGGTAAATTACTCACCAAGCGATCGGTGGAGAGTGGCGTGTAAGCTGCCGTGATGCCGCGCAATACCGATAGCGCTTCATTACTGAAGCCTTCGCGGCGCAACAGTAGCGCATAAGCCACTTGGTACTGTGGATTGTCATAGGGGTCAAGCTCAATTGCCTGCCGATAATGCGTTAAGGCCTCTGTAATCTTACCCTGTCGCTCTTCGACAGCTGCCAAGGCAAAGACATGCTTAGCATCGCGTGGCTCCAATCGACTGGCTCGGCGAGCTGCCTGTGCCCATGTATCGAGATGACTAGCGCTCGCATTCGGTAGCACTTCAAAGCGATCAACAGCTTGGATCACGCCGTAGGAAATGAAATCTGGGTCTATGAGAGGTCGACGGAATAAGCTCTGGTAGCGACCGCTGGCTTCATCCCAATCGAACGGTGCTGCGATATCGATCAGCTGCTTCTCAATACTATCTATATAAAATGAGTAGCCGACCCAGGTCAGACTCAGACAGACCAGTCCAACCCCGAGCCAGGGCAGACCGTAGCGCCAGGACATCAGACGGAATTCAAACCACTTCTTCGGTGCCGGCAGTGCCATGCTCAACCAGATAGCTCCAAGGACGATGAGAGCCGGATAGTTGGTCGCGAGATCGAGCAAGCTATGAAGGCCCATAGCCGATACTACAAGCCAACTCGTAAACAGCCAGCCTCGACGACTGTCTGGCACTCGCCATAATTGCCAGCCCAAGTGTAGCCAACCGGCCAAGAGCACAATATAGCAAGCTAGACCGGCCACCCCAAGCTCTACGAGTACTTGCAAAGCACTATTGTGGGGATTATTCCCGGCCGTGGCTGGTGACTCTTGGAAGGCTGGGTGAACCTCACGATATGCTCCACTCCCCCAACCCAATAGCGGCCGCTCACTAAACATAATTGTCGTCTCACGCCAGTAACTTAGACGATCGCGTACGCTCGTCGACTGACTTGATTCCAAGACACGTTGCTGGACATCAATCGATGGCTTCTTGAAGAACACTCCGCGGAGTGTCACACTCAGCGCCACTAAAGCAACTGCCGCACACAGCCCAATAGCCAAATACCGTAGACGTTCCCGCCATGGACCAGCGGCCACCCAGGCTACCAAAGCCGCGATTACCACCAACCAAGCGGCTCGCGAATAGGTCAGAATCAAAGCACCACCCATCAAGCCAAGTGCAGCGTATAAGACCCAGCGCCGCTTCTCCTGCTGGCTGACCAGTTGAGCTGCCGCCAGAACAGCCGGCAAGAGAAAGCTGGCCATGGGATTGGGCCAATAAAACAATGAGATCAAGCGATCATAATCACCGCCGATATACATACCGATACCGATCAAAGACACCACACCGGCAATCATCAGCCAGAGAATACGGAAAAAGCGTGCAGCCAGCTCGTCTTCAGAGAAAATGTCACGAGCGATCACAAAGTTCACACCAGCCGAGATGAGCACGATTAGCTGCCCCAGGGTATCAAAACGACTGACCGACCAGAGTAAACTTAGGATCGAGAGCAGGACGATACCAGCAAGCGGCCAGACGATCAGACGTGGCTGACTACTAATCCGTAGCGCTCGGTGACGAGACAGGATGAACCAACTGAAATACAGCAGACTGGTCAGTAGGGCTATTAAGAAAACTCCAAAAGCATCGCGGCCACCCGTGAACCACGGGATGGTCGTGAGTGCCAGAATAAGCACTGGCGTGGCCAAGTGTCTTGACAACTCAACGCGTGGACTGTCTGATTTTTTTGCCATGGGGATTATTCTACCATTTACGTCTCAAAAAACAACTTAGAAGAGATCACCGCAGGCCCTCTTGTCATCCTCAAGATGGTAGAATAAAGCTAATGTTTGGTGATTATCTATCTGAATATCTCGACTACCTGGAAGTAGAAAAGGGACGGGCGCTCAAGACCATTGAGAACTACACCCTCTACCTCGACCGCTTCTATGAATTTGCTGGCGATATTAAGGTAGGCAAAATTACCGATCGAACCATCTCCGACTGGCGTAAGTGGCTCAATCGGCACGTCAATAATGATGGTCGCAGTATGTCGCTGACTACTATCAACTACCACCTCATCGCGCTGCGCTCCTTCCTGACCTATCTGACTAAGCGAGAAATCCCCTCACTGGCACCCGAGAGGATCGAGCTAGCTTCGACGAAACGCCCTCAAGTCGCCTTCCTCGAAGCCGATGAGATTGCGCGACTCGTCAATGCGGCTGACGGTGATACACAAGCCGATAAGCGTGACCGAGCTATCATGTTGCTACTTTTCTCAGGTGGCCTACGCGTCTCAGAGCTGGTCGGCCTCAACCGCGACCATGTCAACCTCGACCGCAGTGAGTTTACGGTTCGTGGTAAAGGCCAGAAGGATCGTCCGGTCTTCCTAACTGACGTCGCTCGTGACGCCCTAGCTGAATACCTAAGCACTCGTGATGATGACGAGACGGCGTTATTTACAAACTATAAAGGTAAGAAACAGCAGGCCGAGACTAGCCGACTGACTCCACGAACGATTCAACGCATCATCGAGCGCTATCGCATCAAGGCCGGCATCACTAAGAAAGTCACACCGCACACCCTGCGCCACTCCTTCGCCACCGATCTCCTAACCCACGGAGCTGACTTGCGTAGTGTGCAAGAAATGCTGGGTCACGCGAATGTCGCCACCACCCAAGTCTACACTCACCTCACCAACCCTAAGCTGCGCGAGGTACATCAGAAGTTTCACTCAGGCAATGGGTCGGCCGAAGAGTAGAGTCTTGTGAGTTTAGCCTGCAAATACTAGGCCTACATAAATGAGGCTTAACCTTGTAGGAAAGGTTAAGCCTCATTTCATTGGAGAAGCACTCTAAATTTTGTTTAGAGTGCTTTAATCACGTGATTAATCAGGGGGTAGCGTTTTCGTTGCAGCTACCGCTATTCTTACCAGCATTCGTATTTGGCGTTAGGCCAGTTGGGTTACCACCAACAGGCACTACATTCTGCGTATAGTCTGGAGCGCCCCGGAAGTCCTTATAAACCTGCATCGTCTTACAAATCGTTGTGCCCGAGAAGAGTGCATTATCGAAAACACCATCATAGACACTTGGTGAAATGCGCTTCTTAGCCACTACACGACGGAAGTAATTATTACTGCGAGCCGTGACGTCGATCGTGGCATAGCCATCGGGCACATAGACGGGTTGACCATCTTTATCATAGAAACGAATACTGTAGCTCGTCGAAGCATAGCGAGCCTTGAGACGTAGAAACAAAACACAGCCAGCAGTTGGGTCGGCGCCACAAATACCACCTGGCTGCACTGCAGGCTGGGCATTAGGGTTGCCGACGGCATAATTAGCATCGTACTCAGTCTTCATGATGTCTCTAAGGTCATACTTAGTAGTCTTATTAGTTGTGGTATCGGCATTTGATGGAAACTTGCAACTAAAGGCAACTGATTGGTCATTGCTACACTTGACTGAGCCATTACTACGCAAGGAACCGGCCCCAACACCCTGTGCTTCCTGAACACCAGCAACTGGCCAACAGCTAAAGCTATTTGTAGCCGTGCCTGCACAACCTTCACCGCCATTAAGTGGTGAGAAATCAACTGACGGGGTATTATTACCGGAGTTAACCGGCGAGGCTATGATCGTCCGCATCGGTGCCACGCCACCCATAGCGTTAAACTGGCCTGCATTCAAGGTATTTGGTAACCAAGTAGCGGTGACTTCTAGAGCCGCGGCTCGACCACCCCAATCACTCGGGCTACTGTAGAGCGGCAGAGATGAAGCGGGCACAGCTGCCAGGGCGCCTACGCCATAGGGAGTGGTCGAGTCAATCTTTGGATCATTCCACTCGATCGTCATGTAGCGAGCATGCTCCAAGGCGTAGGTCGTACCAGATATATCGGGAGCCAACGCAGTAGCCGAACGTGATAGATTGAGTTCCAAGCTCTGATCTTTACTGAGATTGCCAGTTAGCTCATCAGCCGACTGGGTGATCGTGCGGCAGGTCCAGGCCACATCGGCAGCTGTACTATTATCTGAGATCTTGACCTCCTCACCTGCTGTAGGTGCTGAAGCATTACAAGTTGGCTCCAAGAAATTCGGATCAGAGGCCAGACGGCGAGCCGCATCTTCTACACCGGCCTCGGCTGCATAGAGTGCGCGATTGGCATTGTCACTATTAATAGACTCGCGAATTTGACGGGTAGCGATCGTCGTCGCGCCCACGAAGAGTACAACTAAAATCAACGAGATCGCAATCGTGACGATCAACGCTGCCGAACCACGCTGCCGAGTAAGATTAAGACGCGGGAGACGAAGGTTTTTTCCTACCATGCCACTCTACCTTCTGTATAAACCATAACTGGTTTAATACTACTACACTTTGGCAAGCCTGCAAACATCACCTTGAGCTCCTTTGAGCCTAACAACAGACGGCCGACTCCCCTCATGGCCGAGACAATACTGTTGTCTGTAAGGTTGTCTCGGCTGAGAATTGGTCGGTCAAGAACTCTTGCCCTGATACGCCGGGAATCCGGCTGCCACGATGGACCGAGACACGTAACTGCCAGACCGGAGCATCTGCCGCCAAGGCTGGATTTGCATTAGCCCTCGTGATAACAAAGGGGCGGTAGTCTTTACTGGGAGGTTCCGGCAATGAAGGGCTAGAATCAGACCACAGATCATCACCAACCAACTGCTGGGCTCGCTCCAAGCTTGAGCAACCATTAGCACCGTTGGAGCCTTCGAAACGAGTTAGATGAAATCTACCCGATGTCGCGTTCCGCACTAGACCATAGCCGATTTGTCGGGTGTCACTGGTCAAACAGTAAAATGTCTTGATCGGAGCACTCGGGAACGGCGCAGATCGAGGATTTGCATTACCAAAAGTATCGTTTGCACCAGGGCCAGAGAAGAACTCTACCTTCGTCGTCTGACGCAAGTCTTCTGTCAAAGTATTAAGGGAATTACGAGCCGCTGTCGCTGTCAAGCCAAGCCCCTGGGAGCGATTGTAGAGCCCCATGATGCCGATAAAGCCCGCTAAGACCGTCGCTAGTATCATCGTCAAGAATGCTATCGAGAAGGTAATCTCAATTAACGTAAAGCCCTGGGGGTGGTAACTTTTCACAGACTTCATGAACCATCCCCTGGCTTGGTTAGGATGGTGTTCTCAGTGAGGCTACTCTGAACGCCGGTCGCCGATAGCCAGCCCACATTCACCTGTACTCCGACCGACCGAACCGCGCTCAAGTCAGCCGGCGGGCAGCCGGCCAGCTTACCGGTTGGCCCATAACAGTCAGTCACCTGCATGACGATCGTAAAGTCTGTGGCATCATTATCGCCCACGGCTGAGCCTACTGCATGATCCGACATCGCTCCCCCGGGTACAACCTCCCAAGCACCACAGCTCGTGCCGCTACCTGGGCCGCAAGGTTTTACGACAAACTGCTTGGCACCACCACCTAGCACCTGACTCAAAAAATCATTCGCTCCAACACCTGCGTTATACCAATTAAAGTATGGACTCGACTGACCTCGCAAGGCCTTGAGCTGCTCAATCTGCTGCTGTGCAAAGGCCTGGGCCTGTGTCCGCTGATTCGCTATCACGGCTGAGCGATAGGCATTCAGAGCCGAGGTATAAGCTACCATAAGGATGGTCGTAAGAATGGCAAAGGCAAACATGATTTCGATAAGAGTCATGCCTCGTCGACGCCAAGCCAGTAGCCTCATCGTGTCTGTAGCCTCGTGGTTGTATTGAGGACATTAAAAATCATCTCAAAGGTACGCTGTGGTGGCGCAGTGGCATTGCCGCCTTCAAACTCCCATGTAGCCGCACAGGGACGATAGGTGGCTGTAGGAGCCGTGTAGCCGTAGCTATTCATATCGCCAGCTGCTCCCCCGAAACTCGCATCGCCGCCAGTGAAGACGTAGTAGGCACTGGGTTGACGACGGAAGACAATCATCATCGGCTGCTGAGCCTGAAAGCCAGTCGCATCACCGCCTATGTCATGTCGAGCAATCTGGCTATAATTAGCCCCCGACGGGATACACGGTCCACTAGCTGGTATCCGATTGGCGCCAGTATACCGTACTGTGGCCGGAAGCTCATATGTCTGTGGCGTACCATAGGCTTCAACCTTGGTCGGTTGGGCTGACGGCGTGGCACGACCACTCGACTTCAGATAATAAATTGTAAACTTCGGATCAGCCGACCCCCCTTGGACTAGCATGGCCGTGCCAAAGACTTCTTCATTTTGCTTAATTGGACAGTTAGTGCGAGCTACCGTATTGCAGCCAGCATTACCGCTGAACCCCGGCACGATGTTCGAGCTCGACTCACTCTGCAACTCGCGCACATACGCATCAAGCTGTCGAGAATTATTGTAAAAATCTGTGGTTTCTTGCTCACGAAACCACAGCATCGCCCCGCCCATCAACATCGTGCTGATGGCCATAACAATCATTAGCTCAACTAGGTTGAGCCCTCGCGGAAAGGTTTTTGTATCTTGACGTCGTCTTCGCACAGTAATGCCTAATCTGGCACTAGTATACCACTTGTGCTTTCGATGTGGCTACGAAACCTGAATGCTGCTGCTGCAAGGCCAGGCCTACCGAAACGAATGCTGCTGCTGCAAGGCCAGGCCTACCGAAACGGTAGGCCTGGCCTTGTTTTTCTTGTTTTTAGAGAAACAGGTTGAGGTACCAATTGACGAGTGTGCTGCCAAAGAGTGCACTTAAGAGGAGGCCGGTGATCAAGAAAGGACCGAATGGGATCGGATCGCGACGCGTGCGTACACCAGTAGCTATCAGGCTCACGCCGACGATTGCACCTATATTAAAGCTTAAGAAGATCGCAATCATGAGCTGAGAAGTGGTTAGAAGCAACCCCATCAAGACTGCCAGGCGGATGTCACCATCCCCCAACCATTTCCCGCCAGAAAAATACCACAGTGCCCAAAAACTGCCACCGAAGAGTGCCGCTCCCGCCAGCTGCTGCAGGGCCAGAGTGCCTTCTCCAAAGCCAATCCAACGCACGATCAGCCAAATCAAGGCCACAGCAATGGCCGGTAAAGTGAATTGGTCTGGCAGATACATCCAGCGGGCATCGAAGACAAAGGCGGCTATCATCAAGCTGACTACAATTAGCCAAACAGCCAGTAAAAGCCCCGAGTAGAGATCATGCGGCTGAATCACCATAAAAATGCCAGCCCAAGAAAGCCCCATCACCAACTCTACAATGGGGTATTGGATGGAGATTGGCTTCTGACAGGTCCGGCACTGACCTCTGAGCCCCAGCCAAGAAAGTACCGGGATCAACTCATACCAATGTAGGGCCGTATGGCAGTGCGGGCACTCCGAACGACCACGCGAGATCTTGCGGTTATGCTTGAGCCGCCAGATCCAGGCATTGAGGAAGGAACCTATAAGCAGACCATATATAAAGATTAGCCAAGCCATATCAAAGGTGGTAAAAGGAGAGATTAACATAAATCCATGATATAGAAAGCCCATCTAAACAAATAAGAGGGGCAATGCCTCTCTTATTTGTAGTCGGACTCTGAACACAAACTACCGATTAGTCTGATAGAGCGCATTATTCGCTTCGAGACAGATAGTACCTTTATCCGGTACGCCGGCTACTACGACTGCTTCAAAAGTTGCACCACTACACGAAGGGGCACTACCAACACTGACAGTAGCAGATGTCGAACCAATGGTTCCAAGCTCACCTGCCGTGAAATAGGCTTGCAACTCATTTGTGGTCGGTACGCTACCATTGTTATTGCCTTTGTACTCTTCGAACTTAGACAATGCCCTTGCGGCTAAATCCTTACGCTGTTGATCACGCTGTCCACGCTGAGCGCCCTGAACAGCCAAGAATACCACTACCATAATGAGGGCAGCGATGGCTAGAACGATAACGATCTCGATTAACGTAAAGCCACGTTTTAGTTTTGTTGACATAATTCCTCCTTAAAGAATAATTTCACGATATAACGCTTATGCTTATGATAGCAGGTTCGCCCTAACCGTCAATATAGGTCAGCTACGTAATACCACCCCCCACCAGCGAGTAAACTGGATACAAGATACCGAGAATAATAATCATCACCATAAATCCCAAAAAGACAATCAATATCGGCTCTATGAGAGTTGAGATGTTCTTCACAAGCTGATCAACTTCATTCTCGTAATAGGTCGCTAGCCGATCGAGCATCTCGCCCATCGTCCCTGACTCCTCACCGACTTTTACCATCTGACTGACGAGTGGTAAGAAATATTCTGTCTTTACTAAGGCTTCGGACAGCGCTCGACCGGATTTAATCTCATTCATCATGATATCAACCTCCGCCTTGAGTGTGAGATTATTGACACTCTCCCCTACGAGCCGCATCGACTCGAGAATCGGTACACCACTACTAGTGAGACTGGCCAATGTCCGGGCGAAGCGAGCCATATACATCTTACTGAGAAGCTGATTGAAGGGCGGTAGAGTCAGCTTGAGTTTATCAACCACCTTGCGACCGTTTGGACTTTTGATATAAACATAAATACCGTAGATCGCAGCTGCAATCAGAGGAATAACTAGGAACCAATATTTTACAAAAATATCAGCCGTACCAACTATCGCCAGAGTAAGCCACGGCAACGGCTTATTAAAGCTTTTATATAAAGTGGCTATCTGTGGCACCACGCTCGATATCATGTAACCCATAACCGCCATAATCACCACCATAACCACGGCTGGATAAACCAAGGCACCACGGATCTTCGAGACGATCTCGGCCTCTTTCTCGAGCTGGTCGGCCAGGCGCTCGAGGGTCTTCTCGAGGGTACCACTAGCCTCACCGGCTTGGACGAGAGCAACATAAATAGAGTTAAAATTCTGCGGGTACTCAGCCAGAGCTTGACTCAGCGGCGAGCCACCCTCGACCGATTTCTCGAGGCGAAAGATAATACCCTGGAGCTTCTTATTACTGACCTGGTTCTGCACACCAGCAAGAGCTTGGCCGACCGGCAAGCCAGCTTTAATTAAAGTAGAGAGTTGGCGCGTAAAGATCACCCGGTCTTTTAGACGAACCTTGCCCACCGACTGGGCACTCGAGAAGATCGTGCCTTTCTGAGGCCTGAGCTCGATCGGATAGAGATCTTGCTTGAGTAGCAGCTTGCCGGCCGCTAGCTCGGTATCGGCCGAAATGCTACCAGCAATAACTCGGCCAGTGCCCTTATCGCGAGCTTTGTAACGAAAATCAATCATAGCCGCTCGCTACCGCCTCATCAGACGATCAAGTTCCTGGAGATCAACGGCGTAATTGCGAGCCTCATCATAGGTAATCTTACCCTCGTGAATAAGATGAGCTAGCGTGGCGTCCATCGATTGCATGCCAAATTCAGCACCAGTCTGAATAACGGCATCGAGCTGATGACTCTTGCCCTCACGAATGATATTACGCACGGCTGGAGTTACCACGAGAACCTCAGCAGCGGCTAGACGACCGCCGCCGACCATTGGGATGAGGCGCTGGGCTACAATCCCCTGCAATACAGAAGATAACTGAATGCGAATCTGGGCCTGCTGGTGGGGCGGAAAGACATCGACCATACGATCGATCGACTGAGCGGCAGAGTTAGTGTGCAGAGTTGCGAAGACCAAGTGCCCAGTCTCAGCCACAGTAATGGCCGTAGCAATCGTCTCGAGATCACGCATCTCGCCGATGAGCGCTACGTCTGGATCTTCACGCAGGGCACTGCGCAGAGCGGCTCCGAAGCTCGGGGTGTCAAAGTGAACTTCGCGCTGAACGATAATCGACTTCTTGTGATGGTGCTGATACTCGATCGGATCTTCGATCGTGATGATATGCATAGCCCGCTCGCGGTTAATGCGGTCAACCATGGCTGCAAGTGTAGTCGACTTACCAGAGCCAGTTGGCCCGGTCACTAGGATGAGTCCGCGTGGGTACTCGGTCATCTTATTCATAATCGCTGGCATACCCAGCTCCTCGAGCGTACGGATCTTATTTGGGATCAAACGGAAGGCACCGGCCGGGTTGCCACGCTCATGGAAGGCATTAACACGGAAGCGACCTAGGTCGCCGTAAGCGAATGAAAAGTCGATCTCTTTATCATGAATGTAGATTTCTTTCTGCTCTTCATCGAGCAGACTAAAGATAATCTCATCGATCTGCTCTGGGGTCATGGCGGCTGTACCATTGAGTGGCGACAGTGCGCCATCAACCCGCAACATCGGCGGCAAACCAACCTGGATATGGAGATCAGACGCGTCTCGACGAATCACTTCCTCCAAGAAAGGCTCGATCGAATACTGCTCAGTGGTTCCAGTATCAGGAGCTTGGATCTGGTGCACTTGGTCCTGCGCGGCTACGGCTGGCTGTGCGGTAGCCGGAGTAGCTACGGGCACTTCTCCACTGACTGGCAACGACTGGGCATCCGGGGCGGCCGGAGCTGATGGAGGGGTTGGGTTGGGGGTCTGTGGGGGCATAATAATTTCTTTCTTTAGTGGTCGGTAGCTACGCGAGCTACTTCTTCTACCGAAGTCACGCCAGTGAGGGCTTTCAGATACCCATCCTGGATCATAGTCAGCATCCCGTCCTTGGCGGCCTGAGCCTGGATCTCGGTAGTGGTGGCTCGAGCCACCAACAGCTTCTCGATTGATGGGTTCATTTCAAAGACTTCGAAGATACCGATCCGGCCGGCATAACCGTCTTTGCAGTCAGCACAGCCTTCCCCCTTATATAAAGTATAAGCGGTTTCACTAAAGAGTGGCAAACCCTCGTAGCCATAATCTGTCGCCTTAGCTTTCACTTCAGCCTGATTACGCGGCAGAAAATCTGCTAATGATTTATTAATCATATTGATAGCGCTCTGGGGCGCCGCATAGGGCTTCTTACACTTCTGACAAACCCTTCTGACTAAGCGCTGGCCAATGACTGTATTGACAGTCGAAGCAACCAAAAAGGGCTCAATGTCCATATCGAGCATACGAGGAAGGACGCCGGCGGCAGAGTTCGTGTGCAGGGTCGATAGTACGGTGTGACCAGTCAGGGCCGCCTGTACGGCCAAGTCGGCCGTTTCTGAGTCGCGAATCTCCCCGACGAGGACGACATTCGGATCCTGACGCAAGATAGACCGCAAGCCACTGGCGAAAGTCAGGCCAACAGCTGTATTGACCTGAATCTGATTAATCCCCTCCATCTTATACTCGACGGGGTCCTCGAGCGTCACAATATTAATAGCCACATTCTTAATTGCCTGCACCACAGCGTAGAGCGTAGTTGATTTACCCGAGCCAGTCGGGCCAGTCGAGAGAATCATGCCATGAGGGCGATGGATACCCGCTTGAATCAAGCGCATAGAACGACCACGGAAACCCAAGATATCCAGGGTGATGTTCTGAGCATTCTTATCCAAGATACGAATCACAACCTGCTCACCGTAGGTGATCGGAGCGATCGCAATACGTAAGTCGACCTCGCGACCGTCAAACATATACATCGCCTGCCCATCCTGTGGGATACGATGCTCGTCGATCTTGAGGTTAGACAGAATCTTAATACGCGAAATAAGAGCTGGTTCGGTCGACTTCGGCAGGGTCATGACCTCTTGCAAGATGCCATCGATACGGAAGCGAATCTTAAGCTCCTTTTGGCGAGGCTCGACGTGGATATCTGAAGCCCGAGAGTTGATGGCGTACTCGAGAATTGTATTAAGCGCCCGAGTGATTGGTGCGTCCTGGACGATGTCTTTGGCTTTTTTGTTATCCTGGACGGATTTCTTCTCGGCGACGACTTCTTCCTTCTGGGCTGAGGCAATGTTCTTCAGTACATCAGAGACTTCCTTACTAAAGCGTTCCTTATACATACCTAAGACATGGTCAATCCCCGCCTGACTAGCCATATAAGAAGTAACCGCATAACCAGTCTTGCGCGAGATGAAGTCAATTGCCTGAAGGTTCGTTGGATCAAGCATGGCGACACTGAGGGCACCATTCGTAATCCCAAACGGTACCGCCATATACTCGTGGGCAGTCTCGAGTGGGAGCAGCTCAAGTACCTGCTGAGGAACTGGCTGGTCGAGATGAGAGAGGTCTACGAAGGGAATCTTCTTAACTATCGAGATGAGCTTAACTGAGTCCTCTTCCTCGAGTGCTTTCATATCCATGAGCACCTGAATGAGGCCCTTATTCTCTTTCATAGCCCGCAGCTTAGCTACCTCAAGTACGTCATGTGGCACGAGATTGCCACTAACGATGATGTCTTCGATGCTTTTTTGGTTCTCAACCGTTAGCACGTGTAAATACCCACTTAAGGTTGGAAGATGCCGTTTTTACCAACACAACCCTTGTCGCCTTCGCTGGTACAGACACGGATCTCCTGAGGCCTGGCATAGTCCTGAAGCTTTTTCAAGCTAACCATTTGTGATTGTGAGATCTCAGAAGCTAACGGTACCACTACCTTCGGCGGAACCTCGACTGTAATCCCTGTACCTTTTGGTACTGGTGCTAGCTGGGTATAGAAGATAATTCCAGCCGCCAGGAAGATAAGTCCAGCGATGATGAGTCCGATAATATCACGTGATTTCATTGGTTGTACTTCTCCGGATTAGCCTTAGCATTTTCTAAATAATCCTCAAGCGGAATGACTTGGGTGTCAATTTTAGGTTCAGCCATATAATAGGCCTTGTACTGCATATCGAGCGCAAGTGCATCGCTGTCACCAGAGATCTTCATGCTCGAAAAGTTAAAGACCCGTACCGACTGCTCAACCTTGCTAATGAAATCTAAGACCTGACTATACTTAGCGCTAATTTTCAGGGTAACGGGGTAGCTCGAGACGCCATCAGCTAGCGTTTCGGCACTTGTAGTGCTAGTGCTTGTTGATGCAGCTGCAGCCTTGGCGCTATCTGAAAGGCCATTTCCGATCGATGTCATATCGACGCCAGTTTGCTTTTGCAGCTCTGAGAAAATAGTGATGTTGGTGGCAAAATCAGGGCTACTCGGTAAAGCTCTCTTCGTTACGAGGTCAAAGCTCGAGATCGTACCACCATCAGCAGTCTGGATCTGCTTAAGAGAATCTTGGGCTTGATTCATCTTATCGAGGCGCTCCCCTGCCATTTTCTTGTAGGCATCCTGGGCAGTAATCTCGCGAGCTTTCTGAAGATTAGCCTGAATCAGGGTATAACTGATGTATCCGGTCGCCAACACGATAACGGTCGTAATACTAATAGCTATGATCATAAACTTACGCATATCACTTTGCTGCTGCTGGCTAACCTGCGTATCTGGTACTGCCGGTTTCTTAGTATTGGCCGCCGGTGTAGTCTTGGCTTTAGCTGGGCTCATTGCTGGGCTCCCGTTTGTGATTGGCTACTATCTGTGCTGGATTTAGCTTGCTCGCGCAACTTCTTGACCAGTTCTTTATCAACACTGAAAGAAATATCAAAGGTTACGTCCTGCTTCTTGGTAACAGTATCAACAGCGATATTTAAGAAGACTGGTTTCTTGGCAAGACCGGTCACCTCTCCATAGGTGACGTTATAATTTTGCAAAGCCGTAATAAAGCGCGAGACCGTTTCATAGTCGGCCGCCTTAACCGAAGCCTTTACATTGTAATCGGTATCGACACTCAACTCAGTAAGATGGCTATCGGTTGGAATTGACTTCGACACTACATCAAAAATCTTGCTGAGATAGATGCGATTTTCATCCAATTGGCTCACGTTATTAAGAGCTTGATTAAAGCGGGTAATGCCCTTAATAACATCTTGCTTAGTATCAAGTTCTGCCTTCAGCGCGGTGATGTCATTGGTGTTCTTAGCGGCAATGAGATTGCGTGTACCAAGTAAGAGCAGAAGTATTACCATGGCTGAAATGAATACGCCAGATATCAATACACAAGCTACCGCTACTAAGCGCTTGGTCTTAGTATTGCGTAGCTTGAGGATACGAGCTTCAGGAAGGAGGTTAATTCTTACTGACATGCTCGCCTCACGTCATATTCCTTAGAGCCAGTCCAACGGCCGTGGAATAGCCGAGAGCCATACCAGCTAGACGATCAGTGAACTCCTTAGCATAACTCACCTTTTGCCACGGATTTCCCATCTCAACGGCTAGTCCGAGACTATTGGCGAGATAGACCGGCATCTCGGGGATAGCGGCTGGACCACCAGTAATAATAACCTTCTCGATATGTCGCTCAGTACTCCCCTGGTAAAAGTAATCGACCGACTTCTTGACCTCATCGACAATGTTGTCGAGCAACGGCTTCATCGAGCGATAGACTTGCCCTTCGAGCTTAGTTTGTGTCAGTCCAAACTTACGCACGAATTGCTCAGCCTGTACTTCATCAAGGCCAAGATTCTGAGAGGTTACCCGGACTAACGACTTAGCACCGACATTAACTGAGCGAATCAAGCCAGTGACGCCCTTGGCGACTACTGCAATATCTGTAGTCAAGGATGAAAAATCGATAAGCACCACGTCAATATCCACTGTAGGCACCATAGCTCGAGCTTGAGCGATAGCATTAATGTCTAGCGCCATGAGCTCCAACCCGGCTTGCTGAAAAATATTCAGATATTTGTTTGCAACTGTCGAAGGTGTGGCTACCAGCAATACCTCGATCTCGGCTGCATCCTTAGCTTGGGTTATTCGAAAAAAATCGAGCTTCACTTGATCAAGCGGCATCGGGATATACTTATCAGCTTGGAAGCGTAAGGTATGAGCGACTTCCTCGTCACTCATTTGAGGCAACTTGACCACGCTAGCGAAAACCTTACTGGCTGGTAAACCAGCCACGACATTCTTGGTACCGACCCGCGCATCACTGTAAAGTTTCTTCAGGATGTCGGCTACCCGCTGCTGATCGGCCGGTGAATCGGATGATAAGAGACCAAAAGGCATCTCAATATCACCATAGGTCACGAGGGTTGGCTTGTCGTGAATTCTCTTGAGCTCGACTAAACGGATCCCCGAATTGCCCAGGTCAACCCCAAAATAATGTTCGTCTTCGATGAATACTTGCATGGGTTATTTCTATATTAGCATAAGTTGTTTATTGATAGCGACGGCAAACAAGAGCTTTCTTTCATATAAAGAAGCTCCTGCCCCCTCCCAGGAGAGCCCCAGTTACATCAGAACTTCGGCGAGAAATCTCCCTTCTGATAAATCGGCTGGCTATACTTACTGTCATTCAGATTATCGAATCCAGGTGGACTACTCACAATCGACAGGCCACTCCCGAGAATATCTTCGGCTGCACCACCTGAGTAAACGCCCTGTAAGCCTTGGCTAGCGACCGTATCATTGCCCTTGGTATCATAATCAGCCAGCTTCCAAGGCTGTTGATTATTACCAAAGCCAAGCTTGCCGCCAATTCGCACGGCGTCATAGAAGTTGCGACCAAACTGGAAGCCGCCAAGCGCATAGAGTCCGCCACGCACCACTAAACGCTTGGCGCAGTTCTGTGCAAGTTGGCTACGAGTCTGCATATCTACCGTCTCATTCACCCCGGTCGTTGTGCCGTCAGAGTAAGCGTCACAGGTATTAATCTTGCCGTCAGCGTAAATCATGGCATCCAGTCGTGTAACTGACTTATCAATCGTGACATTCCCAGATACCACAATACCTAGGTTCGGAATCTGATTGAGATTCGTATTCTGAAGATTAATCATCTGCGCCACTGCTTCCTTCGAAGGATTGGAAGGAAGTGTGGCCGGTGCAGCTGCCACGCCGCCGCCGAAGGCCGTGCTGTAGTCGTTAATAATATTCTTCTTAATAGTCAGATTACCGTTTACTAATAACGTCACTCGTCCGCCGGTCACACTTAACTGGGCTGCGCCTGGGTTGATCTCGGCGTTAAGTCCCGGAAGCGTATAAAAACTCGGACACTTGCCGTCGGCGGCGATCGTATTAGCGTTATTCCACGCACCACGATCACGATAGCGCGTGGTCGGCTGACTGGGATCAGGATGCGTAGGGACTGTCGGGTCACACTGGCCGCTACTGCTACGCAAGCCGTTCACTGTCGTGTAAAGATGATCTGGGCTAGTAGACTCAAAAATACTCGAGGGCTTAAAGACATACGATTCCGATGCACATTTTTCGACCACCCCGCCGTTCGTGCCGAGTCGCGTGAAGGATAGAGTCGGCTCAATGCGACCGTAGTTGTAGGCATTGGTACTACAGAAATTATTGGCTGAAGCTACAGAAGTTACAGCATAGGTAGCCTCCAGATTCATATCCTGTCCATCACCGACACTGTCGCGACCACCGCGACCGGCTGCCTCTTGGCCAAATATCTCCTTTAGAGCCGCTACGCTCCCGTTTTGAACCCGCAACCATGGTGTGTAGAGATTACGTATCGTAACTTGCCGCGAGCAAACATCGCCATACTGAACCCGCCCGGTAGTATCGATGTAAGCCATCTGGAACTGGATGTCGATAGTAGCTGTAGCTGGATTACTCGGCACCGTCACCGATGCATAGAAAGTAGTGCTCTCACCCGGTCTTACGGCTGCGAAGTTCGTATCGGTCTTTTGCTTGCCATTTATAAAGAAGCTTGAACGACTATCATCTCGCCAGCCTCCCGCCAAAGCATTTGGAGTAAAGGTGAGCTGGTTAGCGGCGCCATTTGGCCAAGCACTGCGCCAGTGAGCATAACGTGATGGATCATTCGGATTATTCATGATGACCTGAACAACCACATCACCTCCAGCCATTGCATTACCATCCTTGAAAGACGCTGAGGTATCAAAGTTACTACAGCTCGCCGCCCGTTCACAACTGTGATTCGCCCCCGCTGCAATTGTTTGACTACCGCCAGTATAGGTGTAGATAAAGGTAATTGGGCGGACTACACCATCACGGTATTCATCAGGGATAGTGAATGATACATTGGGTGCAGCCTGGGTGCCCGGCAAAACTACATCGCCCAGCTTAATTTGAACTTGCATATTCTGACGCGTCGTTTGAATAGTCGCCGCCACGGTACTACAATTATTCGTCACCAAGCCAGTCACAATATCACGCCTGTAAAGCCACCTGACTTTTACAGTTGATCCGCCAGGCAGGTTGCCCGGATACTGATACGAACTACCGTTCACTGTTGGCGTGGTACAACCGTCTGCCAGGCAGTAGCCAACCACTTCCCAACCTGGTACATTATCAGCCGTAATAGTATGACCTTGAGCTGCATTCAGGCCGGTGAAATCGGCAGGATTAGCGGTATTCGGTGCACCGCCATCGACTCGCACGGCAGCATCTTTATAGTTGCCATTCGTCAGGCTCCCGGTCTCATCGATCTTTTGATTGCTAAAGGCGATCTTCGGTGGATCCTCGTAGAACACGAAGGCGACCGTCGATATATTATCGTTATTTGCCGGCACTGCTGCTGAATTGCCGTCAAAGAATGTAGCTGCATATGGTGTATGACTGGGATCCTTGTCACTCCATTGCCAATACCCCACCCAGCGACCGCCATTTGGCGAAGGAGAGCCGAGCGGCGTGACCGTAACCTGCATATGGAATTCACCTGGCATGAGGTTTCCTGGGCCGTAATAGTTCACTCCGCACCACGCTAGTCTTGACATATAGACAGTCGAGAGCGAACAAGATGCAGCTGGTACACAGAAGGGGTTTGGCTGCACGCCAGTTCCAGACCAGGTATTGAGGTTAAAATCAAAGCTGTTCGTAGTTGGTATCCTACAGGCAAGATAAATAAAACAACCCGGCATCAGATGATTCCCTTGATAATTACCCCCTATAATTGGCACTTTGCCTGGGATAGGAACCGTATCAACCCGCAGGTTAACATTTGGCATAGGCTGGGTTTTATCAGAGTTCCATGGCTGATATCCAACGGTCACATGGAGGTCGGCCGGGTTGGCATGGGCGACACCCGACAGCCCTATAAACAAACCAAGACTGACGACAAATAATGCCACAGCGCGTAACAATGACCGTACCCTCACGACTTACCCTCCTGGAGTTGTTTAAGGATAGCATTATATTGATCAACGATCGCCTGTCCCTGTAGGTACTTCGTAATAGAGACGAAGTAATACCCAGTCTCAATTTCGCTGTGAGCGGGGTCATAGATTGAAGTATATGTCAGCGTACCAGGATCACTCATCCCCGCGCGCTTCATATTGCTAATAGTAGCCTGAATGTTTTTATTACCTTGGCTTTGAGCACTTGCAGGGATGCCAGGCTTATAACTACTATCCTGGGAAACAAAGGCATAGCTCCCATTGGGATCTTCGTACATATGAAGTCGCTCATTCTTACTTACTTCTGTCACTAAGGCAGTTGGTGATACTTGTTGACGTTCGAGACGCTGCTTGTCAGCATTCAATGTATCAAGTGCATACTTCTTATCAGCAGCTAGAGCAGCTGCATCACCTCGATTGCTAACTTGATAGTTGGCAGGCCACACTACTGCGGTATTTCCATACCAATACTTGTAGACATAACCTTCATAATACCCATCGCCCTGGACCTGCTGCAAACGCTGGTCGATGATGGTTTTGAGAGCCTTACCCACCCCATCACTCCCACCTTGGCTTAATTTTGTGAGATACGTAACCTGATTCTGATCATTCACTGAATTAAGGTCAGGCGCAATACCGACCGCCGTAGCCGCAGCATACTCAGCACCAGCCTTGTCGTAGAGAGCCTTTTTCTCCTCATCACTCAAGGACTTAGCTACATCCAATTGAGCCAGCTGGTTCCGTGTCTGTTCTTGGGCTTGATGGGCTTTCTTCTGCGTCTGCACGCGCCGCCAGTACCAATACGCACCAGCACCGAGCACCAAGGTAACGAGCGTAATAATGACCAGCCACTTGCCTCGCCCCTTCGAGGACTTCAGAAAGGCTTTATTGTAACCGCCGGCGCTGGAGGCTCGTCTAGACTTCTTGGCTGCCTCGGCAGCCAGCGGCGTATTACTGGTAGCCGACGTGGCAGTATCACCAGCATGTGATAACGAATCAAAGGGTTTGGGGCTCATATAACTTTCATACTCTAAAAACTCTTATGCTCCATAGTATCGCAATTAGGAATCAGAAGCCAGCGGAGTTCGCCGCCAAGGAACTTGCCTCATACTAGCTCCTAAATTCTAATCTAAAATCGTGGCTGGAAGTTACCCGACTGGTACACCGGGGCATTGAAGCCAGCGCTATTAAAGTCCTCGAATCCTGGTGGCGGTACGAAGAGACCAAAACCACTACCGAGAATATCCTCGGCTGGCCCACCGGTGTAGATTCCCTGGGGGGCTTCGGCGCCAAGCGCGGCATAGTCAAAGTTAGCATTTGTCCACGGTGAGGCACTATTATTCCCCATCTGCCTGCCGATACGTACAGCGTCGTACCAATTACGACCAAACGTGAACCCACCTTTGGCATACAACCCGCCTCGTACTACCAGCCGCTTAGCGCACTGCTGGGCGGTAGCGGCGTCTTTTACACCCGTCGTGGTGTCGTCGGCATAGGCACTACAGGTATTAATCTTGCCGCCGGCGTAAACCATAGCATCCAGCTGACCGACACTCTTATCTATCGTGATGTTGCCCTTGGCGATGATGCCGAGACTTGGCAGCGTATTCAAGCTAGCATTTTGAGTACTAATCATAGCGCTTGTATCGGTACCGCTTAAAACTGGTGCCAATGATAACCCACCACCAATAGCGTTAGCATAGTCAGCTCGAACGTCACCAGTAATGGTAAGATCGCCATCAACCAAGATAGCCACTCGACCCTTCGTAATCTTGCGCGCATCCAGAGTATTGCCGGTCAAGTGATAGATGGTTGGGCAACCATCTATCATGGCGATATCGCCACTCGAATTAATACTGCCGCCATCCTTATATCGAGTATTAGTCTGAGCAGGGTTCGGGGCGCCACTATACTGGCCGCCAGTCTGACGTTGCCGCTCAACTGTTTCGTAAAAGGCATCCGACGCGCCACTGAAGACACTACTGACCTTAAAAGCATAGCCATCACTTGAACAACCCGTGACAACCCCACCATTGCCAGTCGTGAAACTCAGGCCAGCCGACGTGCGAGCAAAGTTGTAGGCGTTGGTACTACAAAAGTTGTCAGTCGAAACTGCCGACACGATAACACTTGTAGCTTCAAGATTGATAGCTTGCCCAGTGCCCGATGCGTCGCGCACACCACGAGCTGTTTCAGACTGACCAACAACCTTATCAACTGCCGCCACCATACCATTCTGGACTCGCAGCCAAGGAGCATAGGTCGACTGAACCCGAAGTGCCACATCACAGGTAGCGCCGAAAGCCGCATTGACACCACTGCTCGAACGAAAGTTCATCTGGAATCCAAGCGGGGTTGCACTGCTAGTTGGCGAAGCTACTAACTTAACCCAGACCGTAAATGTGTAACTACTACTCTGTCCTGCTGGTGGCGGAGCTGGGTAGACCCTCGAACCAGTAGCCAGGCCATTACCACCAATATCCCAGAATGCATCGGCAGCCGGCGTAAGGCCTAACTCATAACTACCAGCCTGGTATCCCGCCCAGATTGCTTCTCCGATATTATCCATTGTTACCTTCACAGCCACCGACTCACCTACACCCAATGATGTAACATTATCAGGAAATACAGCTTGTATATTGGCATTAAAATCAGCTCCGCAAACCGCATTGCGTGGACACGGTGTCTGCACTCCATCTCTAACCGCGAGCTGTTTGTCAGTGCCACGTTTATAAAAACGAACCTGGTAATTATATGCACTTCCATCCTTATACTGATCTGGCACAGGAATACTAAAGTTCAGATTTGTTCCAGAATTTATGTCAGTTCTCCCCAGCTCTGTAAGACTAGTCGAGCCGGTAAAGAAATAAGCTACAGCCGTGAGTGCTTCTTCACTCGATACATTACCAGTAACAGCCTGGCAGTTTGCAGCTACGGCATGGATAGTAGGCGCAGGAACTGTGACATTAATATAAATTGTTTGGGTATTGATATTGCAGCCACCTTGAGCCGGATTACCGAAGTCTAGTGCATTAGCCCGAAACGGCTCCGAACCAGCCACACATTGGAAGAAATCTTTGTTACCATTCCTCCCCCAATTAATAGCTTGGAAATTGATACTAACGGCCACCGAGGTTGTCTGGCCAGCCGGGATATCTGGTACTGTCCAATCAAATTCACTATAAGTAGCTCGATAATTACCAACTTGATCGAAGTTTGTCGGTCCATAACCGGTAAAGTTCAGGAATGATCCTGCTGGCAGGCCCTCCACACCAGGCGATGGTAGGTACCGAGCGGCCGTCTGCAAAACATTACTATATGGAAAGCAGACCGCTCCGGACCAGTTATACCGCAAACGAACTTTTTCGCCAGGCCGAGCCGAGATAGATGAAGAGCTTAAATCTTGAACTGACGAGCCAGACGGGCTTATCCAAATTTCAAAAGCTGGAGTTTTACCTGATGTATTGACCGCTGGATTGTCACAGGTTGCAAGAGAGAGACCTCTCAGGGGCGGGATACCAATCGCCCACGGTGCGCCAGCTGGCGGCGGATTCTGCGGATACGGATTCAAGACCATAGCTTGGGCTTGTTGTGCCAACAAGGCTACTCCTAACCCCAAGACAAGCAAGGTCGACCCAAAATAACGTAAGACTGGCTTCATGGCTGATTGCTCCGTGTAGCGCTTGAAGAGAAATCAACACTACCGCTTTTTGACCGCTCGTATGAAGACTGAAATGTATGAATCGTACTAAGTAATTTCTCTGGATTACTCGTATAGAGTGCTGTCGCATCGCCCATATCGGCATCAGCCTCATAGAGCACGCTAATTTTATCGACTGTGGTACCAGCACTGTCAAACTCACCATTAGCCAGTTGCTGCCAAGCAATAATTGCTAAGCAATTCTGATCAGAAGCATAGTCTTGGAAGGTTTTAATATCGTCAGCCTTGCTTGTGATCGCTGGGAGATTCTGGGAATTAATGGCCGCAATAGCATCACCGGTCACATCGCGATGATTTACCGTGCAAGCCACATTTTTAGCCACTACATTCGTATCTTGAGTCTTCTGCCAGGCAAAGATGCTAGCTACTACGAGACAAAAAATTAAAACTAAGCCAGCCAATGTAGCGACTCCGCCCCGGCTATGCCAGAATCCCATACCCTTTCGTAAGTTCTTGCGCCGCTCGGACGGACTAAACTTAGCCAAGGACTTCTCATTATGACGAGTCCTAGCTAGGGTATGCTCGGAATTATCCAGGGATTCTTCTGGCTTCCGCTTGCGTGCTTCGATGCTGTCGATTGATTTGGGCATACATAATCACGTTGATTATAAAAACGCTTATGTTACATGCTACCGTTCACCTGCGGTAATCGCAAGCAATTCAGGCGGCACAAGAGCTAGGTCTAGCTGGCTAGTTTCAGCTCGCCATCAGCCAGCCGAAATGTCCGATCCGTCTTGCCGGCAATTGCTAGATCGTGTGTCACCACCAGAATTGTCGTATTTTCCGTCTTAGCCAGCTTATGTAGAAGGTCGAAGATCATCTTACCGGTCTGTGAGTCGAGGTTACCGGTCGGTTCATCAGCCAAGATGAGCTTGGGTTTATTAGCCAGAGCCCGAGCAATCGCCACCCGTTGTTGCTCTCCGCCACTCAACCGACCAGGTTTACGTCGTTGTTTCGTCTCATCCAGGCCAACTTGGGTGAGAAGTTCTTCAGCCCGCGCCACGCGGTCAGCTTTCTTAATGCCGGCAAACTCCATCGGCAGCTCGACATTTTCGACTGCCGTAAGATTTGGCACAAGATTATAGTTTTGAAAAACAAACCCAATACTCCGACAGCGGTATCTGGTCAGATCATGGTCGCCCAGTTTTGTAACGTCCTGTTTATCAACGATCACTTCACCGCTAGTCGGACGGTCCAAGGCACCGAGCAGGCTGAGGAGTGTACTCTTCCCACTACCGCTCTTGCCGATAATCGAGGCGAATTGACCAGTTGGCACTTCGAAGCTAACTTCGTCAACAGCAGCTACGGTCGTGTCGCCACTGCGAAAGGTTTTCTTGAGGTCTTTAACTTGTAACATAGCTTTCTCCTTATTCCGCTCGCATTACTTCAGCTGGTCTGACTCTACTGATGAAGAAAGCTGGCAGAGCACTGCCCACTACGGCGATGGCAAAGGCGGCCCCCACACCGTAAGCCAGGATATCCCAGCCAACTGAGGCTTGAATGGTACGTACGCTGGCGGCACTACTCCCACCGATACGTCGCAGACCGCCACCAAGGCCGCCACCCGGTCCACCCATCTGCTGATTGGTCGTGGTACTTGTGCTGTTGTTGACGAGTAGCGTTGTGATCGGACTAGCCGCAGCCACACCGATCGCGATACCGACGATCATGCCAAGGAGTGTCAACGTAATAGCTTCGCAAACGAATTGCAGCACCGTCTTGGTATTTGATGAGCCAATCGCTTTCATGACCCCAATCTCGCGACGGCGCTCACGCACGATCATCATCATGGTAAGCAGGATGATGATCGCACCAGCCGCCAAGGCACCCAGCAAGCTAAAGGTTGAGATACTCTTGACGTTCTCCAAAGGTGCTACCGCAGTTTGAGCTGTGGTCTGGTCATTTGTGACATCAGCGGCTGACCCCAAGGCCGACTTAGCAGCTGTCGTCACACCGTCGATATTGTCGATCGAATCAACACTCACAGTTACACTCGTCACATTGCCGGTTTGACCAGACAGACGCTGTAAGGTTGGCAGCGACATGACGAGGCCAGCATTCGAGAAGTTATTACCAGTATCGTAAATACCGACGACTTTAATTTCGGTACCATAGGCTGTAAAAGTCGAACCAACACTGAGATTGTTCTTCTCGGCTAAAGCCTTGCCCACTACGGCGACATTTTCGTCTTTAGCTGGATCCAAGGCTGTACCACTGGTAAATGCAACCTTATCGCCACCGTAGACATTGGCCACGCTCACACTGCTCACGCCAGTCAAGATCAATGGTGGCGTAAAGGTCCGAGTGGTAGTGCCAGAATTAGAGTGTGTGATCGAACTGCCACTCGCCTCTGGCGGTGGGCCCGGCCGTTCCTCGACTCCCGTATTATTGGCCTGACGGCGCCCCAGTGAACCGGCCTCAACGGCTGAAGTCAGATTAGTATTTTCAGTCGTCAGGCGATCACTCAAGGTAGCCGTTACCGTGGAAATATGATCAAGACCCTTAAGTTTATTAATCTGATCAGTCGTCAGCGGCTCTCCTCCACCCTGAAAGCCACGGGCACCAGCCGGACTGACGGTGATCGTATTGCCAATCGAACTCTTCACCGAAGCAATCTTCTCGGTAACTGCTTGGCGAGCTACCAACATCGCCAGCGCCAAACCAACACTCAAACCTAAAATAATGACGATTGAGAATGTCCGGATACCATTGCGAAACGCATTGCGTATCCCCCTCCGTATTACATCCATAAAAAACGAACCTTTGTTTACTTCAATGGTTCAACCTTAAGTGATAAACCTTAAAATAACCTGACAAAAACCCTAGCTACACCCAACGTCCATTCGGGCCTTTAGGAGACCGATGGATCCGAGATTACCTATCAGGTAGCTGCGGGGTGAGATATGCCGGTGCAGCTGGTTCGTTAAACTGCCGCAAACGTGCCGACCGGCGTCCCATATCGACCGGTGCGGCAAAACTGGCGTTAAAAGACGGCGCGTTTCGATAGTAACCACCCCGCTCTTGATCGCGAGTAATGCCGATACTGGTGTAAGCCGCGCCATCACAGCGCTGCAACATACGACAAAGTTCGGTAAAAGCCGTAATTTCGTCCCCCCGCACATCGCTCCGACCAGTCAGTTCTTGTACCGATGCAGTCGCCAATTGTCGCATGCCTCGTTCTGCCACGTCGCCGACTTGGCGAATATCCATTAGGTAGGCAATATCCGAACCCGCCCCCAGAATAGCAATCAGAAATCCTTGGGTCGCTTCATCAACGCCGAGCTCATTAAAGAAATGTCGGGCTCGGGCAACATTATACTGACTCTCATGGCGCTTCTCACCCCGAGCTACTGCTTCGGGCTTCCCTAGATCATGAGCTAGTATCAGAAGCCGTACCGGTGCAAGCAGGCCAACCGGCAATTTATCCGCGTAGGTCTCCTCAAAAATCCGCAATAACGTTTCGGTATGCTCGCCCAGTGTGTAGCCTTCCCAATTCCCAGCATCGGCCGCATACACAGCATCATAGCTATCAACACGACGGGCGGCACCCACCAAAGCTGGTGGCTTGGCATGAGCATCTTCGAGCAAGCGCATCAGCGGCTGGCGCTGTTGATTCTCATGAGTCAAAAGATCCTTAAAGCTCTCTGCCAGTCCACCAAACTGCCGCCACGTACGCTCACGTTCCGCATTGATGGCTCGCGGAGTATTCACTTTATCTAGATCGAAGAACGACACTACATCCATACGCCGTTCCAAGGTCGCCGAGAAAACCGGCTGACGAATACCGACGATGTGAGCAGCTTGTAAGTACTCCTGGGCATATTCGAGATTAAGCGGTACATCCATGCGCTCACCATTCACAGTGATGTAGGTGCTCACTAAGTCAGATGCACTACCCACCAACTCATTAATAAGAAAACCAGGATTAGACAGAGCTATCGTGCGAGCATTGGCGGCACCAGCTAAATGTGTAGCAGTCTGCCTATCAAGACCCGCCTCTGTAATGAGTTTCTCAAGATCGGTATCTTGAAAGATCTTGGGCTCTTCCTTTTGGGCAAAGGCGCGATGAAAAACTTGTATAGCCTCTCGATCTTCAAATCGCACTGGTGAGGCCTCGGTCATTGACATAATTGCGAGGTGTTGGAGTGCCGCCCGATACTGGGCTTGTTGTTCGGGCTCTAAATCGCCCGGATAAAAATTGTAGTCAAAGATACAGGCATCCATATCATGTGCCACAATCTTGTGCACTTCAGCACGAAACTCCTGACTATCAGTGGGAACCGTACGTGCCCGCAAGTGTTCGAGCCGAGCCAGGGAAAAATCCTCTGCAATTTGTCGCTCGCCAGTATAAAGGGTGGCGCGCTTATTCACATTGGCATTACCCGAGTCATTACCACCATTCGCGAAATCGGGCTCCACTTCCCAGGGGGGAAATTTATCAGACATGTTGACTCGTCCGTGAAACACCTCCACCTCAGACAGTGGAATAAGCGCACCGAGTTCTTTAAGGGTCTCCAGTGCTCGATAGCGCTCAGCATCCTCCAGACTGCGTGAATGCTCGGTACGCGTCTGGAGCTCGGAAGTATGCCCAAGCACACGATAGGTATCGGCACTTCCAAAACTATCTGGGGTGGTGTCTCGCTCTGAGCGGTTCTCGGTCGTCATGGGTCTTACTTTTCTCATCTATCATAAGCGTAATAATAAACTGCAAACAAGTCATGAACCTCGGCAGTATCAAGACTCATGCAGGATGGCATCTGGTAAAATAACTTAATGACTTCCTTATCTCTCGG
>CAZHSY010000003.1:0-94384 GCA_964535385.1 uncultured Candidatus Saccharibacteria bacterium | reverse complement strand
ACCCGGGGCCTCTTCCTTGGCAAGGAAGCGCTCTATCAGCTGAGCTACACCCGCATATTATATTGCTTATCAAGTTTTTGTAGGTTATAAGCTATGTTTGGCGTCAAAGATAATGTCCAAAGGTATGATGATCGCTTGGTGGTGCTTTAGTAAAGCCCGATCAGGGATCACCCAGAGTGTGTCAAATGGTGGCACCTGTAGGAATTGAACCTACGACGCACGGCTCTTCAGGCCGTCGCTCTACCAACTGAGCTAAGGTGCCATATATGGAATATTCGGAGTGATTGCGCAATTGCCAGCAATTCCGATACCTACTGTAAGGTAGAGCGAAATTCTTAGGTCCGACTGGAGTCGGAACACCAACTCAAGCTAAGGTGCCATATATGGAATATTCGGAGTGATTGCGCAATTGCCAGCAATTCCGATACCTACTGTAAGGTAGAGCGAAATTCTTAGGTCCGACTGGAGTCGGAACACCAACTCAAGCTAAGGCGCCGAAATGCATGGAATTGAGTAGATACGACGGGAGGAATCATAGCAGAATTTGCTGTCCATGGCCAGTAGCTATCAGACTCGGGTATAATATAGCAGCTTCTTAATAGTAATTTTCTCTGGCACCGTGGCGGAGTGGTTACGCAGCGGTCTGCAAAACCGCGTACACCGGTTCAATTCCGGTCGGTGCCTCCATAATCGGGCGAGTGGTGGAATTGGTATACACGACGGACTTAAAATCCGTTGCCGCAAGGCTTGAGGGTTCGAGTCCCTCCTCGCCCACCAAGGGATACGATTAATGATTCAAGAAAAAATAGTCTATCAAGGCAAGATTATTGAAGTTGTCGAGCAGGCAGTTCAGGTTGGTGACAAGCTAAGGACTTTCGAGAAGGCTCGTCGCTCACCAGGTACGAGGACGCTCGTACACGCTACGAGTACTAGTAGATATTTATTGACTAAAGAGTTTCGTCACGAGACGCAGGGTTACGACTATCGTTTGCCGGGCGGGAAGGTTTTTGACCGGCTCGAGGACTATAATCAGTTTCTAGCCACAACAGACAACTCCATAGAAGGCATACTGATCGAAGCGAAGCGTGGTGCGATGCAGGAGCTGCGCGAAGAGGTCGGCCTTTGTATTGAGTCAGATCAGCTCAAGCACCTCTACACATCAGTCTGCGGAGCGACGGTGGAGTGGGATTTATATTACTTTATCTGTGCAGTGGCGAACGAAAACCTGGCTGCTCAAGAACTCGAAGAGGGTGAGGATATTTCTGTTGGCTGGTACACCACTGAGGAGGTTAGGGAATTAGCGCTTTCGTCACAAACTATGTCGGAAGATCGCAGCGCGGCCGTTCTCTTACGAAGTCTGCAAAGCGACTAAATTCTCTCGGATAACAAGCCATAAGCGCAAGCAATTTCTTGGTAAAATTATTGCATTTTTAGATAAAATATGATATAGTTATACATGTACCTTAAATTGTTATTTCATAAGAGGCGGCCTAGTGTACACCTGGTGACAGGTGATAGTAGGCCGTCCTCTTATGATGAGGTATCTGGATAAAAACTCCAGATAACACCGGTAGGAGCTTACCGTGCGTACCAAGTCCATCCGACTGGCCTTCGTGGCCATCTTCACCGTCTTCGGGCTGGCTGCTTGCACGGCCGCTCCGACCATACCGACCGAGCCGACAGTTCCAGTGGTCTGGGGCTTCACCGTTCAGGTGGCCCTTCAGCAGAACCTTATCAGCCTCTACGGTGGTCAGGCCGCCCTGGAGGCCAAGGTGACCCAGCAGCTGGCCACGGTCAGTGCTCGCTTCGCCAGCCTCGGTCCCATCCATTTCGTCCCGACCAAGTTCGTGTACTTCACGGGCTCGGCCAACGATCAGGTGGGCATCCCGCACCCCGGTGCTAACTTCCAGATCATCTACACCGAGGATCTGGGATACAGCACTGGTTGGTATGGGGATGCACAGACTCTCACGACGGCTTGGGGGCCAGCCTGGGGTGGCAGCTTCGGCGCTACAGCGACCGACGCTATCACCCATGAGTTGGGTCACTCCCGAGGCGCCATCGACATGTACGCCATGGACGTAGACGCGGCCAAGAACCCCATCAACGGCCAGGCCTACGCCGCAGAGGCGTCGATCATGACGTATCCCTATGGTGTCACCACCTGGGACGGATGCTCAGCGGCCGTCATCACCAAGTCGGCTGATCAGATTTACCAGAACGCTCCCATTTTCACCTCTCTCTTGCCCGGCGCCTACTCGGTGCAGGTCACGCAGGGTGGTGCGAATGTCAGCGGCGCGGCCGTTGCGGTCTACGCAGTTCGCTGGTTCTCTGATGCAGTCGAGTCCACTCCGGTGCAGACCGGCGTGACCAGTTCCTCGGGTGCCTTCCAGCTCACCGGCAATCCCTTCGCCGGGACGGTCGGTACGAACTGGGATACCAGTATGGCCAACATGCTGATCACGGCCACCAAGGGCGGCAAGACCGTCTCCACGTGGCTGCCGATCAGCGAGGCTTGCAAGTGGGGTGCTTTGCACACCACGGCCTACACGGCCAGCCTTTCACTCGGGTAATCCCTCGAGCTCAAGCTCCGACTTTCACACGATGACGTGTGGGGGTCGGAGCTTTTCTTATGTGTCGATGCTTACCTTGGCTTTTCAGCTACGATGGGCGATAATAAGGGTATTACTAAGGAGTACGCAGAGACTATGACAATTGTTTATATCTTGATTGCTGTGGTTGTCATCGCCGCTATCTGGCTGTGGGTGACCTACAATGGCTTGGTCAAGATGCATACGCGGGTGGACGAGGCACTCTCAGACATCACGGTACAGATGAAGCGTCGTCTTGATCTGATTCCAAATATCGTCAATGCCGTCAAGGGCTACGCTAAGCACGAGAAGACTACTCTCAATGAAGTCACCAAGGCACGTAATATCGCTATGGCCGCTCCTGAGGGCGATCTCTCGAAGCAGGCTGAAGCTGACAATATGCTCTCGGGCGCGCTTAAGTCGTTGTTTGCAGTCTCTGAAAGCTATCCTGACTTGAAGGCCAATCAAAACTTCCTTCAGCTCCAGCAAGAACTGGTTGATACTGAGGACAAGATTCAAGCCTCACGTCGCTTCTACAACGGCAATGTGCGAGACTTTAATATTAAGCTGAAGGTTTTTCCAACCAATACTTTTGCCAAGTCACTCGGCTTTACTCCATACCAGTTCTTTGAAGTCGGGGAGAGCGAGAAGGCGGCCGTTGAGAAGGCACCAGACGTGAATTTCGACGAGGCTGACGCCAAGCCTCAGAAGTAGGTAGAATACAGATAAGAAAGAAAAGAGGCCCCGATGATTCGGGGTCTCTGGCGTGTAGAGGAAGAGATCACGTGTAACGGGTGACGTCTGGGAACGGTTCCATTTCTCCCGCCCCCTCTTCGCTTACAGGCTCCTCGACGTCGTAATTCACATCATCTCTGACAGAGAGGATTTCTCGGTCGAGAGAACCTCTGATCAAGCGACCCATGTTGAGATTGCGCTCATCGATGAGGCGGTTGTAGTACTCTTCGGTCTCTCGGGCGATATAGGCCAGAGCTTTCTTGCGATCAGCCTGTTCGGCCAGCTCAAGGAGCACAGCGAATTCCTGTTGATTGCGTGGTCGCACACAATTCCGGCGCAGGAGCTCGTTGTGATGCCAGTACCTCCCCTGAGCCCTGTTAGCCCGGAAGCGCAGTCGCACGGAGAGGTACGGCCAGGCCCAATACACCGCTAAGATGCCTACAGCCAGGGAGACGAGCAGAGTCATCTTGAGCATACTTAGGCCCAGATTGTGTATCGTGAGATCTTTCCTAGGCGCAAGCGGCAGGATAATGACAAGGGCAAGCCAGCCCGCTCCGAGCCCAGAGAGTACCATTAAGCCAATTCTTGAGGTAATTGCCACAAGGTAGTCCGTATCGGAGTTTTTCTTCGGGTCATACTGCTCGATGGCCTTCAGGGAGCCATCGCCGTCGTAGGTGCCGAGAATGCGCACATCAACCGATGGCTCGACCGAGGTGATGACGCCAACTCCACCTTCATACATTTCTGCGTCCATAGGTGCTTCCTTCCGTCTGGGGTTGGGAGGCCGATACTATACCATTTTTATAAGGGGTTTATCAATAAAGATCCCACCTCCGTGAAGAGGTGGGCTAGGTAGGCTGACAGATTAGCTCGCCAGCTGGAAGTCAAAGGCACCAGAGTCGAGTTGGCCGCTCCGATCGGCCCACGCCAGACAGAGATGCTCAAGATCCTCGCGCAGGAAATCAACCTTGTAGAGGTGGTCCTCTGGTGCCATCTCGGCCAACCATCGGACGATGCCAGGGAAGAATTGCTCAGTCTCGCGAATCTTCCGCTCTTGTCGAGCTGGATCCAGACCTTCAAGTGTAGACAAGTTGTGAATGCGATCCACAACCTTCACCAGGAGACACTCCCAGCTGCCCTGGGCAAGAAAGCGCTGGTAGTACATGGCATCACTATCTTCGCGGAACTGCTTGGGGATGGTGTTCTTCGAAATCACCACCACCCCGCGGGCCACGCGCTTGCCGAAGTTGAGACGGATGCGCTGCTCATTCATGAGGAATGAGTCCTCAATGATGTCATGCAGAAGGGCGATCACGATGGCTCGCCAGGAATAGATCTCATAGCGCTCAAAGATCAGCCAGGCGACTGTCTTTGGGTGCTCGAAGTAGCGAGTGCCATCATCGCGCATCTGCGGTCGGTGGGCGTACTTGGAGACTGGGTAGGCAAACTCGACTTGCTCGAGTCCGCGTTGACTCAGAAAAGGTGACAGGCGAGCCATGAAGTCGGTGCGACCGACATCGACGTAGCCGCGTTCATTCATGTGCTGACTGAGGATCATGGTGACTCCAGTGGTAGGTGCTAGTCATATTATATAATAATTACAGAAATAATACAATAAAATATCTGCTCTGAGAATCAGAGCAGATATGGTGGTGACAGCGTCAGGAGACGAGGTCGTGTCGCTGGAGGCGCAGTCGAGCGAGGTGGGCACGCCGAGCATCGAGTGCTGACTCGGTTGCTGCCACTTCGGCTTTGGTGGCTTCGATCTCACGATCAAGCTGTTGGGTGAGCTGGTCGCATGTAGCGGGTGGAGTTGGCATGATGCCTCCCTTGGTAGCCCTCGAGGTACGGTGTGTTTGGTAGTAGATAGTACGACAAAGATTACTTTCAGTCAAGAGTTTCAATGTATTCTCAGGTTAGAATGACATATAATAGAAGGTATACATGTATACCGAAATCGCTAAGAATAAACGCAACTCGACTCTGCTAGTAATTACGTTTCTGTTGATTACTGTCGGCTTGGGCTGGGTATTTTCACGAGCGCTAGACAGTCCGATTATTCTCTATGTGGCGGCCTTCTCGTCGATTCTTTACACCTGGATTAGTTACTACAACTCCGACAAAATGGTGCTGGCGGTATCAGGCGCTCGTGAGGTGCAGAAGAAAGATGCTCCAGAGCTGTATCGCACTGTCGAAAACTTGGCAATTACGGCCGGCTTGCCAACGCCTCGCGTATTTATCATGCAAGATTCAGCGCCGAATGCCTTTGCGACTGGTCGAGACCCCGAACACGCCGTGGTTTGCGTGACGACCGGCTTACTCGATAAGCTTGATAAAACCGAGCTCGAGGGGGTGATTGCCCATGAGCTGAGTCACATTGGCAACTATGATATCCGGCTGATGAGCTTGATTGCCGTACTAGTGTCGGTGATTGCGCTATTGTCTGACTTATTTTTACGCTGGGGCTTTTTCTTTGGTGGGGATCGTGATGGTGATAATAACGGCGGCGGACAGAGCCAATTAGTTTTTATGCTAGTAGCGATTGTCTTGGCTGTGGTAGCGCCGATCATTGGCCTGCTCATACAGCTGGCCGTTTCGCGCAAGCGCGAGTATCTAGCTGATGCATCGGGTGCCCTACTGACCCGCTATCCGGAAGGCTTAGCTCATGCTCTTAAGAAAATTTCGGGTGATACGGAGCCACTCGAGGCTGCTAATAAAGCAACTGCTAATATGTATATTGTAAATCCTCTGCGCGCCAACGTAGAAGGGAAGGGTGGCAAGAGCTTTGCGGCTGGCCTCTTCTCGACTCATCCGCCGACCGCCGACCGGATTAAACGCCTCGAGGAGATGGATACTCATGCCTAAGAAAAAACCCGCCACTACCAAGCCAAGAACATCAAAACAACCGTCACCACTGAAGCGCACAGTCTGGCTGGCTTTAACCAGTTATCGAACAGTGATACGCAGTATGCTGACAGCTACAATCTGGCCAATTCTCTTGATTGCACTGCTGCGGTTCTTCTCAGATGATCAGACTGGCGATCAATATTCGCTAGTGATCGGCTTAATCTCGATTTTTACTACACTAGTGATCGCTCGCGTCGCCTTGTATGGCTGGGATCGTCGAGCCACCAAGCTGGGGGCTTTCTATAGTACGGTGATGAGTCGGTACCTAGCCGGCGTAGGAGCTAGTTTGCTTATACTGTTGCACAGTCTACCATTCTTACTTGGACTCATTCTGATTGGCTTGGTAGCGGTTGGCGAGACCGCAGCTTGGGTAGTAGTGCCTGGTGTGGCGTTATTCTTACTCGGCTTTTATTTATTGGTATGTGCTGGTTTCTCGATCTTTGCCCTCATGCAAGATTTGACGCTGACGGTCTGGCAGGCCTACCGGGTGGCCATACGGGTGAGCTGGCGGTTTTGGCGGCCTTTGAGTTGGCGAGTTTTTGTCGGCGCATTGATTCTACTCGTGGTAACGGTAGCTTTGGTGTACCTTGGCGCACTGCTTGGTAATTACACGGCTAATGGACTGGCTGCCTTAGTGATAGACACCATCGTGAGTTGGCTAGTGACGCCTCTCATTCTGTTCTATCTCGCAGTTGTCTTCCGGCGCTTGGTAGAGGCTTATGAGTAAGTCTCTTTCTCTGGTAGCGGCTCGGGATCGAGCTGAGAAGCTTCGTGCTCAGCTCCACGACTATGGCTACTACTACCACGTAAAAGATGCACCGAAGGTCGAAGACGCTGTCTACGATTCGCTTAATAATGAACTGAAAAGTATCGAAACTCAGTATCCAGAGCTCGTTACGGCCGACTCGCCGACTCGCCGAGGCTACAGTGGTGAGGCTAGCGCGGCTTTCCAGAAAGTTACTCACACTTATCCGATGTTGTCATTGCAGGATGTTTTCTCTGTCGATGAAGTGGTCGCCTGGGAGGGGCGTATCGAAAAGCTGCTTGGAAATCGTCCGCCAGAGTATTGTGCTGAGATCAAGATGGACGGTCTTGCTATGAGTTTGGTCTATCAGGATGGGTTTTTTACGCAGGCGGTTACGCGTGGAGATGGGTTTGTTGGTGAGGACGTTACACATACAGTCCAGACAGTTCGGACGGTGCCATTGCGCTTGAAGTATGACAAGTCAATTGCCCCCGAAGTTTATCAGGGCCGATTCGAGATTCGCGGTGAAATTATCTTACCGAAGAAAGAATTTGCCCGCATCAATCGTGAACGTGAGCAGCAGGGCCAGCCACTGTTTGCGAATCCGCGTAATGCTGGAGCTGGCTCGATTCGCCAACTGGATCCGGCCGTTACGCAGGCACGTCGTTTAGAATTTATCAGCTACGGAATTAGTGGTCAGTACCCCGGAATGGATAGTCTCACCACCAAGCATGATTGGGCAGATCGACTGGGCTTTAAAATCGCGCCGCACGAGGAGAAGCTTCATAATCTGGCCGATATAGAGAGTTATATTGCAAAGGTGGGGGAGCTACGCGACGCGCTGCCGTTTGGGATTGATGGTTTAGTGATAACAGTCAATGACGTTGCTTTACACACCCAGCTTGGTATCGTCGGCAAAACACCGCGGGGGGCAGTGGCTTATAAATTCCCAGCTGAGCAAGCTACGACTATCCTTGAGGATATTCGAGTCTCCATAGGGCGGACTGGAGCGGTTACGCCTTACGCTGTGCTCAAGCCGGTACAAGTAGCTGGGACAACTGTGCAGCGGGCTACTCTCCATAATGAGGATGAGATTAAGCGTAAGGACTTGCGGATTGGCGATACCGTAATCATTCAGAAGGCCGGTGACATTATTCCGGAGGTACTCAAGCCACTGGCGGAATTACGTACCGGCAATGAAACACACTGGCAGATGCCAAGAACTGTCGATGGGGTGGCCGTAATCCGACTAGAAGGAGAGGCGGTGGCGCGTTTAGCCGACCTGGGCGTCGGGCAAGTTCGTTGGCAGCAGCTGATTCACTTGGTGGGCAAGAGTGGCTTTGATATTGACGGTATGGGTGAGAAGATCGTGGCTCAGCTGATGGAAGTTGGATTGGTGAAAAATCCAGCCGATGTTTTTCGCTTGAAGGAAGAAGACCTGCTTGGCCTGGATCGCTTCGCGGAAATCAGTGCGCAGAATCTCATAGAGGCCATTACAAAGGCCAAGATGGTAGCGTTTAGTCGATTTCTTTTCGCCCTCGGTATTCGCCATGTTGGCGCTAAGACCGCAGCCGATATTGCGCGGGCGTTTGGTGATTTGGCATCGTTACGACAGGCGACAGTAGAGACACTTTCAGCCATACCGGGAATTGGCGAAGTGGTGACTGAGAGTCTGCGGGCTTGGTTGGCCGATACTGAGGCACAGGCTCAGGTTGATGATTTGCTGGCAGCTGGCGTCGAGGTGCAGACCGAAGCTCAGCCTCAAGACTCTACATTAGCCGACACAACCTGGGTACTGACCGGAACCCTGGAAGGCTTGTCACGCGATGAAGCCGGCCAGAAGATTGCTGCACTAGGCGGTAATGTTACTGGATCGGTTTCCAAAAATACCAGCTACGTTGTAGTCGGCCGTGATCCTGGCAGTAAGTACGAAAAAGCCCAGGCCTTGGGTGTTACGATTCTCGACGAACCGGCTTTCTTGAAGCTTCTCGAAGGCAAGTCTTGAAGCTCAAGCCTAAAACGGGGTAGCATAAGAGCAATGAGTAAACAGCCTGAATCAGAAGCAAATCCCATTCTCGAGGATCAACTTGGCCTTGATCAAGAGCCAGCTGAGGCGCCTTTATTGAATGATACGACGATAGATGCCAAGGCCGATTCGAGTTCAAATGTCGATAGCCTGACGTCTACAGCCACGAAGCCTCGCTGGTATAAGAATCCTAAGTTTATCGCGTTAGGTATTGGACTGATTTTAATCTTAGTTGGTGGCGTGATATTGCTTGGTTGGCGCAATCGACAGGCGCAAAGCCAGTGGATGAGCCAGAGTTGGCAAAGCTTGCAGCAGGCGGCCGACAAAGTCTCACAGGAAGCGGAGCACAGTAGCTACGATAGTTTTGATGGTGTGCGGACCTCTCTGACTGACATGCAGCATAAGACCGAAGACGTACTGGCCGCCAGCCAGCGTCAGCCGACTTTGCTGGTTGGTTCGTCGGATCTCAAGCAATTTACCGGGGCCGTGACAGCTCTCAAGGACTACAATGCCAAGGCTCGCGCCGAGGCGGATGATTTGTCAAAAGTCGACGATCAGGATCTAAACGAATTATCTTCCCTAGGCAGCAAGGCCAAAGTCACTGTCGAGGCTAGTCGTGCCGAAATTCCAGCCATGAAGGAACCGATTCCGGATAATTATTACAAGCTCAGTAGCCGCTATAAGGACGTTATCGAGGCACATCAAACGGCCGAAGATGAAGCGTCGGCTAAAGATAGCGCGACGAAGTCGGAGGCTGAGCAAGCCCGGCAAGACCAGGCCGATGCCCAGGAGGCCGTCACTCGCTGGACCCAAGCCTATGTCAGTGGCGACGTGAATGCTATGAAACAGTATATGACGACTGGCTTCAACAAAGACTTTAATTTTACCGAAGTCACCGGCAGCTACCGGCAGTATAATTACCCGACGACCTTCCGTCGTATCTCAGCTGACAAGAAGTCAGATCATTTTGAGATCATTGAGTCGATTACATTCATAACCAAGTCAGATTATACTGCCGATACGAATTATTCGAACAATTATACGTTTTATGTGACGAAGGATGCGACCACTAAGAAGTGGCTTGTTAACGCTCGACAGCCTTAGTAGCGGTCGGGTTTAATAAAGCCGCTCACTCTAGAGCGCGCTGACTAAGATTTTCCTCTGCGGTGCTCGCTCGACGTAATTATATATACGCCTTAGCTCCGTCTCTTCGAGGAGAAATCATAGTCAGCATCACTCAGAGTGACCGGGTACTAGGTGGGGGTGGTCGAGTACCGAAAAGATGTCATCCTGAACTTGTTTTAGGACGACACAGCCGGACTTAAGCCAGTTTACTATCGGGATGAGTTAATAAGAATTGCCATCAGAAATACAACCGCTAAAGCAAAAATCGCAAACAGTATACCGCCGATAAGAACACGCCATGGTCGGATTTCTGCTTGCTGTTGCAAACGCTCTTCAGGAAGCGCCGCTATGAAAGCTTGCTTCCATTCGAAGGAGTGAGTTGATTGCTGGGTTAATTGTCCAGCGTTCCATAGTCCACTAAAGGGTCGTAATAGGCGGAGAGCTAGATTGGATAGGGAGGATGGTGCATAGAGTGCAAAAATATACTCGGCAGTCTTGGTGTGTACACTAAAACGTGATCGACTCAAGACATTGAGGAGGTTGACGGACTGTATGTCGGTGAGTGGTATCTCAATTTTGGTCTGTTTGTCTTGTGGGGTGAACGTAAGGATCGTCTTAGAGAGGGTTAGTTGTCCAGCCAGATTATTTTGGGAGCGTAGCCACACAGGAGCAGTATAAGGGAGTTCTTGTGCTGTCATGATGGTACTATAGCACACTCACCAATACCCTGAGTTCAGCTTTCAATTGCAACAAGAAAGCAATAAATCTTGTTACATGTCACAGAAATCTTTTAAGCAAATAACTCAGCCTCAACGAGTCAAGATCGAAGTACTCTTGGCGCAAGGAATGAAACAGAGTCACATAGCCACTGCTCTCGGGTATGACCGTTTGTCAACCTCTCCTTTTAGCGAACAGGTTGTCTAGCTATTTGAGGCTGGCAGCGTGGCGCTAACGAAAACAGTAACCGACAACTGAGGGCTTACTTACCCAAACGCAGTGACATTCGTAACCTAACCCAGAAAGAGCTCGACAACATAGCCTGGGAGCTCAACAACAAACCCAGAAGAAGACTTGGCTGGCATACGCCACAGGAAGTCTACGACTGGCTTGTACAAAACCCCAACCAACCGCTAGGCTTAACGCAGGTTGCGTTTGGTTCTAGAATTTAGCTACTTATTTTAGATTGTTGCTATCTGATATAATGTAGGCAATGAGTGAAAAGCATTTATCAGAGTCGGATGTGCGGCGGATTGCTGAGCTGGCTCATATTGAAGTGACTGATGAACGGGTTACCGAGACGGGTCAAGGTCTAGAGAAGGTCTTGGACTTTGTTGATCAATTGCAGGCTGCCAATACGGAAGGCATAGAGCCTACCAGTCAAGTTACTGGTTTGGTGGATGTTTTGCGCGAGGATATAGTGAAGCCGTCTTCTGTCTCCCCGCAGACATTGCTCGATCAAGCCCCAGATCAAGAAGCTGGCTATATTAAGGTTAAGCGGGTGCTCAAGTGAAAACGATTCGAGAAGCTCAGATTGCTTTGGAACGCGGCGATATTACGGCCGAGACCCTGGTCCGTGAACACCTTGAGCGACTTGATGCGGTCGAGCTAAAGATTCGGGCTGTCTTGACTAAGCTCGAAGACCGGGCGCTTGATCAAGCTCGAGCGATCGATGCTGACCGGCGGGCCGGCAAGAAGCTCGGGCCATTAGCTGGAATTCCCTTTACGGCCAAAGACATGTTCCTCATCGAAGGAGTACGTACTACGGCTGCTAGTCGGATACTCGATGAGTTTACAGCTCCTTATACCGGTACAGCAGTTCGTCAGCTCGAAGTAGCTGGTGCGATCTGTATCGCCAAGGTCAACCAGGATGAATTTGCCCACGGTGGCTCCACCGAATACTCCAGCTACGGTCCGACCCGCAATCCCCATGATCTAGGCCGTGTACCTGGTGGTAGTTCTGGTGGTTCGGCAGCTATTCTGGCGGCTGGGGTAGGGTTATTCTCAATCGGTACAGATACCGGCGGTAGTATTCGCCAGCCAGCCGCTTTCTGTGGTGTGGTGGGCTTAAAGCCGACCTATGGCGTGATTTCACGCTATGGCGTGGTAGCGATGGCGAGCTCGCTCGATGTGGTTGGTCCTTTTGCAAATAGTGTCGAGGATGCGGCTCTCTTGCTCGGTATTATGGCTGGTCGAGATGAGAATGATGCTACGACGATAGGCCTCGAGACAATCGACTTTGGTGGGGCGGCCATACCGCAACGGGCTGCAATTGTTAAAGAATATCTTGATGGAATCGCGCCTGATGTCTCGGCGGTTTATGAAAAGGTATTCGCTACGCTTCAGGCGTCTGGCTGGACGATTGATGAAATCAGTTTGCCACAGCTGACAAAGGCTTTGCCGTGCTATTATGTCGTGGCACCAGCTGAGATTTCGTCTAATTTAGAGCGCTATGATGGTATTCGCTATGGAGCATCCCTGACGGCTAGCGATGTCACGACTGGTTATAATCGCACACGGGGAGAGAAGCTCGGACCTGAGGTGCAGCGACGTATCTTAACTGGTACCTATGCTCTCTCAGCCGGCTACTACGATGCTTGTTACAAGAAGGCCATGCAAGTTCGGACGCTGATCCGGCAAGATTTTGATGATGCATTTCGTCAGTATGACGTACTGCTTGGCCCCACTACGCCGACGGCTGCTTTCAAGCTGGGCGACAATACGACTGATCCAATCGCGATGTATCTGGCCGACATTATGACAGTCGGTGCGAACTTAGCTGGTATACCAGCGATCTCTATACCTTTAGCCGGTTCGGACAACTTGCCACTTGGTTTGCAATTTATGGCGGCTCGTCAGCAGGATAAGCTACTTTTGCAGGCAGCTACCGCAGCTCAGACTGAACTTGCCGTGGTATTGGAGGATCGGGCGGTATGACGTTTCTATCAATGATTTTGGCAGTAGTCGTGATTGGTGGTCTCTTGGCCTACATGAGCAATGCTTCCGGAGGCCGGTCTCGCGATAAGGCAACCTTCGATGACTCACCTGATAGCCCGCAGCCGACGCTGGATACGGAATTTGTAACTCGTCATTGGACCGAGATTCAGCAGATGATGAAATCAGGCGGGTCGGGCCTGAAGAACGCTCTTATCGAAGCTGATAAGTTGCTTGATCATGTCATGCAAGCCAAGGGCTTTCACGGTGATACGATGGGAGAGCGTTTAAAGTCCGGTGGCTCGAAATTCTCCGACCTAAACGGCATATGGGCGGCTCATAAGCTGCGCAATCAATATGCCCACGAAGTTCACATCGACGTCGTGCCGCGCGAGGTGGAGCAAGCCGTGGCCAAGCTCGGTCAGGGCCTTAGAGATCTCGGGGTCTCAGTATGAGCTCAAAATACACACCTACCATTGGCATCGAGATTCATGTTCAGCTGGCAACAAACTCAAAGATGTTTTGTGCTTGCGATAATAACTCGATAGACGCCAAGCCAAATACGCACGTCTGTCCAGTTTGTTTTGGTTATCCAGGGACGCTACCATTACCAAATAAGCACGCTGTGGAGTTGGCTATCCGCTTGGGCCTTGGTTTGAACGCGACAATTCGACATGACACCAAGTTCGATCGTAAGAACTACTTCTATCCAGATAATCCTAAGGGCTATCAGATTACGCAGTTTGATAAGCCGATCGTCGAAGATGGCTGGATTGAGATTTTGGTTGATGGCGAATTTAAGCGCATTGGTATCGAGCGGGCTCACATGGAAGAGGATGCTGGTAAGTTGTCGCACCCAGCCGGCAAGGACTACTCGCTGGTGGATCTCAATCGGGCTGGAACGCCCTTGGTTGAGATCGTGTCTCGGCCGGATATGCATACGCCACTAGAAGCTAGACGGTATCTGCAGGAGATTTACGCGATTGCTACCACGCTTGGTGTGACGCATGGCCAGCTTCAGCATGGCAATTTTAAGTTTGACCTCAATGTCTCGGTATCAGATGATCAAGCACGCCTCGGTACCCGCACTGAGCTTAAGAATCTTAACTCATTTCGCAATGGCGAGCGGGCTCTAACCTATGAGATTGCTCGACAGATTGAGGTCCTCGAAAATGGCGGCGTAATCGACCAGGAAACTCGCGGCTGGGATGACGGCAAGGGTAAGACATTCTCACAGCGCAGCAAAGAAGAGGCTCATGATTATCGCTATTTCCCAGAGCCGGATATTCCGCCACTGGTTATCACTGAAGCTATGAAGGTGGCTCAGCAGGTCTCTCTCGATGCTCAGCCCCTGCCTCTAGCTATCCGCCACGAGCTGGTCGAATTGGGACTTAAGGTAGATGAGCAAGACATCTTGATCGAAGATCCTGTCGCCCTAAAACTCTTTTCTGAGGCTCGAGTCGGCTTGTCCGATAACGGTGTGCGCAAGGTACTTGGATGGTTGATTGGTGACTATCGAGCGGCTACCAGTGAAGCAGAAGTCGCTGAAGTTCGATTCACCGGTAATGATCTGCGTGACCTAGTCGAGCGCGAATTAGCTGGCGAGCTTTCAAGTAAGATGGCCAAGCAAGTTTTTGCGGCTATGTATGAGACGGGTAAGACCCCCGTAGTACTCATTGAAGAGCTGGGTCTGAAACAGAACTCTAACGAAGCCGAATTAGCTGACATTGTACAGAAAGTCATTACTGCCAACCCGCAGGCGGTGGAAGATTTCCGGGCAGGTAATGCCAAAGCACTCGGCTTCTTCGTTGGTCAAGTAATGAAAGAAACACGCGGCCAAGCTAATCCCCAGCTCGTTAACGACATTATTAAGAATAACCTGTAAGCGCCAGATTATAGGCTTGAAGGACTACCACGTCATAAAATAAGAACTCTGCACCGATCGTGAAACCCGGTGGGACGGTGGGAGATGAGTAGAGCAGGCTCTGTCCGGGTGAGTCATTCTGAACACCTAGTTTCTAGTTCCTAGATTCTAATCTATAATACCTATTAAGCATGAGTGTTTTAGCAATTATTCCCGTCGCCTCACCAGCCCCACAGGCGGTTGTGAGTGAACTTACGGGACTCTTTACCGGTGGCTGGCCAATGCTTGTGAACGCTATTTTTTATATCGTCATAGGCTTTTTTGTGGTTCGCGTGGCTTCGGTCATATTAGTTCGTTTGCTGGGTCTTACACGATTGCCTAAGGGCTTGATCAAGGTGGCCATTCGACTGCTTGATGCGGGACTATACTTCCTGCTGAGTATTGCTATTCTGCAGAGTTTGGGCTTAAGTAACGTAGCTCTGGCCTTGTCGGGTGGCTTTGCAGTCTTTGCCCTCGGTTTGTCACAGGCTTTGGCTGGTACGGTCAGCGATATGATTTCGGGTTTTAATTTAGCCCGAGATCGGCATTTCCGGATTGGTGATCGGGTTAAGGTCGGGCCAAATGATCAAAAGACAGAGGGCATTATTATTGATATGGATATGCGCAAAAGCCGTCTCAAGGATAAAAATGGCACGATTTTTGTGGTGCCAAACAGCTTGATTGATAAAAATGCATTTGAACTAGTCGAGCGTGCTGGGCAAGATCGAGAACGTCGAGTCAGACAACGGGCGGTGATTCGCACCCGTAGCTCGAAAGCTGTTACAATACCCACAGTAATGACTAAGGGGAATAAGTAATTCATGGATACCGTATTATTTTTCTTGCTACTCGTCCTATCAGTAGCTGTACTGATACTTATCACGATCATGATCGTGGTGTTCTTCGCGGCTCGCAAGCTTATCCAGACGATTCAGCGTATAGCCGAGATTGCTCAGGATGGCACCAAGACGGCGGCCGATATTATTCACGAAGTCAAAGAAAAGATCATTAACCCCATGACCATGAGTGCTATTTTCGCTCAGATCTTGAAGGCAACAGCCGGTGGTCGGGGGCGTAAACGGAGGTAGTGTCATGAGCAAAAAAGGCGGATTTATCAAGGGAACAATCATCGGTGCGGCTGCGGCTGGCCTGGCAGCATTACTATTTGCTCCGAAGAGCGGCAAAGAAACTCGTGATGACCTGCAGAAGAATTTTGATGAAGTCAAAGATCGTCTCGGCACCACACTTGATCAGATTAAAGTCTCTAGTGTACGTGTCAAAGACGACTCAGTTAAAGAAACCAAGGCCTTAATTAAGCGGGCTGAGCGTATGAAAGAGCAGCTGAATGCGACGGCTCTCAAAATGAGCAGTGTTGCTCAAGATTCTCAAGAAGACGTGGTAGGCGAGGCTGGACGCCTGGTGGAAGAAGGCCGTGGCCTGATTGAAGAGCTCGACGTCTTAGCCAAGCAGCTCGGCACGAGTACGAGTCGTGAAGTTAAGAAAGCCGCCACAGCAGTTAAGAAGTCGACTGATTCTGTAGCCGAAGAAGCTGAAGTGACTACCAAGAAAGCTACTCAAGCCGTCAGGAAAGCCGCCAATACAGCCAAGAATACTGCCGCGAAGGCCGCTAAGAAGACAACTGCAACGGCCAAGAAGGCTACAACTAAGAAACGATAGTTATTTCCTCACTAGACCACAATGGCTACGCGCTCGAAACCATCCTCGAAGAAAGCATCCTCAGCAACTGACCTTTCAGAAGCTACAAGAGTAGCTAATATATTTGCGTCAGCTGAATTTATTGAGCTGCTTGAAAATAGACGAAAATTTGCTTGGCTTAATTTTAGGGCTGGGGTGTATCGGGGAATTGGTGGTGTGGTCGGCGTGGCCTTGGCTGTCGTGTTGATCGGCTACCTCGTAGTTATTTTTGGCGGCGTACCCTGGGTGGGTAATTTCGTGAACGATCTAAATGACAACGTGCCAAAGCCAACCGTGCAACCACAGCCATAAAAAACCACCCCTCTCAACCAAGGGGTGGTAACGAATCTGAATCGATCTCCTGTAGACTAAAATGTCTATTCTAGTGCTTGAATCGCCAGCCGTCGGGTAGTTCAGTCAAGCGTTCAGCTAAGGCTTGACGGGTGTCGTTGGGGATCATCTCGATTGAATGATGCGGATTGATTGTACACTCTGTCGCGAGGATGGATAGGGCTCTCTCAATGGCCGAGTCGTGACACAGCACGCAAACAGTACCAACTATAGCGCCATTATTATCGAGTAGGTACTCGACACCAGGCGCTGGCTCGACTTGCCGCATGTGTCCCGAGCTAATTGACTAGCTAGAGCGTTACCGAGTTCGAAGGTGCGTTGTCCAGAAATTGCCAAAACCAGTTGGATTGAATCATCCACCCAGGCAATGTAGGCGCGATCGAGCCAGTCAAGCCCAAGTATGCCGAGGCAGGTCTCCAGCTGACGCAAGCCAGCCAGTGCTGATCGGTAGGTAATGGTGGGGTGGTGTCGAATAGCGGGAATACTCCTGAGTCATTCATGCTTCCTTCCGTAAGGTGAGACTGCTAGCAGGTCATGGTATCGGATCGATAGGTCGATTACGAGTAGATGGAGTGGTCACTTATGAAAAAGTGGGTACCACAGGGGTACCCACTTGAATGGAGCTCTTGTCGCTCCATCTAATCAATAAGATCTATGAGAGGATTCCGCCGCCGAAGCCGGGAATATCTACGATCTCAGAAGGGAGACCAGCTTGCCCTGGTGTGGCTGGTGCGGTTTCCAGGGGAGGCACGCCATAGCTCTGAGAGTGTAGTAGCCCAGCTTGGGCTGCACCTGTGATCAGGGCTTGCAAGCCAGCTTGGGAAGAGGCAGTGTCGGTTGCTGGCAGTGGACGGTGGGGCCAATCACTCGGTAGATCCCAGTCGTTCTCCAGGAAAACCTCCTCGATGAGGAGATCCATGAATGGGGAGTTCTCATTGGGGTCTCGCGTGAATTCAGCTAGCAGTGACGCCAGCGGCTGGGTCTGGTTGTTCGAAGCCAGCGAGCAGGCGACCATGCCAATGAAGCGGCCGTTCAAGTCGGTGACCGGACGAACGATCGGAACATTCATCGCTCTATTGGCGAGCACCAGCTGTGCATCGGTCCGAACGTCGTCGATGCGGTCCGAAGCCTTGGTGCCTCTGTGCTCGAACACGATGTTCTCACTTGTGTCGATAAAGACCGCGATTGAGTGAGCCAGCCAGTTGAGCCCACGAGCGTTCAGCCAACGCCGAGTGGCTTCGAAGCCAGCTAGGGCAGTTGATCGATCAAGTCGGGGCGGCAAAACTGTCGGTGTCATGATAGACTTCTCCTTACGTCTAGGTGCGAAGTAATTATTATATAATATCAATTTACTTATGTAAATGTCCCTGACGAATCAGGGACAGCAAGTAATAGGGATTATTGCGCAGGCGTGAGTTCAGCCAGCCAGTAGAGGCTGAGGCCCGCCGTGAGGATGGAGAAGTACAGGTATGTCGCCAGCAAGGGTCGGAGCAGGGGGCTTGATTTACGGTCACCGCTACGACGCCCCTGCATGATTGTATCCCAGGTCAGCAAGAGATAAAGACTGCAAGCCGACAAGCAGCTCGCCAGGAAGGTCGTCAGCCAACCGAGCTGCGAACCCTCAGCCCCAAAGACGCCTATGAAAAAGCCGCAGCCAGTTATGGCCATGGCTCCGGCGACGATAGGAATCATCAAGATTCGACGATCCGGGGTAGCGAAGCAGTACTCGACAACCGTGTGCTTAGGAATTTCTGTCACCTTATGAGACATGGCGGGTACCTCTTCCTGATAGGTGCGAGTGGTATTTTGCACTATACGCGCTCTAAACTTCCTTTGACAAGCCTTAAAATGCTTGGGGATAACGCGTACAATAGTAAGTAATGGCGAAGGAGGGCGATATGGTAGTCAAGGAGTCTAAAACGGCAGCACCGACTGTTGATTTTGTGCACCTCCATAATCACACCCACTATTCACTGCTTGATGGTCTTCAGAAGGTTCCGCAGATGCTTGATTGGGTGCAAAAGCTCGGCCAAACTGCGGTGGCTATCACTGACCACGGCACTCTATCGGGAGTGATTGAGTTCTACAAGGAATGCCAGAAGCGGGGTATTAAGCCCATTATTGGCATGGAGGCCTATGTAGCCGCCCGCAAACACACCGATAAGTCAACGCGCGAAGACCGCACGCCGTATCACTTGACGCTCTTAGCTCAGAACGAAACTGGCTATAAAAATTTAATCAAACTCTCGACCATTGCTTGCCTTGAAGGTTTCTACTACAAGCCGCGGGTAGATCGTGAGTTGCTCGAGAAATACCATGAGGGCTTGATTGCTCTGACGGGCTGTATCGGTGGCGAGGTTGGCTCAAGTATCTTGGCTGACAACTACGCCTCAGCTAAGGAAACGGCCGAGTGGTATAGTTCAGTCTTCGGCAAGGATAATTACTTCCTCGAAATGCAGCCGCATATCGGTTGGGAGCCACAAGACAAGGTCAATGCCGGCCTGCGTCAGCTATCCAAAGAACTCGACCTTGGTTTGGTTGTGACCGGTGATGCTCACTACTCAAAGGAGTCCCAGCACTATGCCCATGATATTTTGCTGTGCGTGCAGACGGGCTCGACCATCGAAGATCCTAAGCGCTTCAAGCTCGACCAGGATCTGTCGATTCACGACGGTTCTACTATTGCCGAGCGCTTTCCAAATGACCCCGAGGCCTTGGCGAATACGGTGAAAATTGCCGAGCGCTGTAACCTAGAAATCGAGCTTGGCAAGATTCTCATTCCGACCTTCGAAGTTCCAGAAGGAGACAATGAGCGTGATTACTTGCGGCGCCTGGTGTATCAAGGGGCGATGTGGCGCTATGGAGATATCCCGAAGGAGGACATCTCTCACTACGATGAGGCAAAAGCCAAGGCAAAACTCCCGACCAATGTCTTAGAGCGCATCGAGTACGAGCTCGAGGTCATCGCGCGCATGGGCTATGACGGTTATTTCTTGATCGTGGCCGATCTCATTAACTGGTCGAAGAATCAAGGTATTATCTGCGGGCCTGGTCGCGGTTCGGCAGCTGGTTCGATCGTGGCATTTGTCACAAATATTACTGATCTTGATCCTCTCAAGTACGACTTGCTCTTCGAGCGTTTCCTGAACCCAGATCGCATTTCAATGCCTGATATTGATATGGATTACGCCGACGACCGCCGCGATGAAGTTATTGCGTATGCTACCGAGAAGTACGGCCAGGATCATGTGGCCCAAATCATCACTTTCGGCACCATGGCCGCCCGTAACGCCGTGCGCAACACTGGTCGAGTGCTGGCCATGCCTTACGGCGAGGTCGATGTCCTGGCCAAGATGGTGCCAGCTCCAGTTCAGGGTCGGCATATCCCGCTCGAGAAATCGATCAAGGAAGTGCCTGAGCTCAAGCATGAATATGAGAGCAATCCGCGCGCTAAGCGCCTCATCGATATCGCAGTTCAGCTTGAAGGTACTATCGGAAACGCTGGCACTCACGCGGCTGGCGTAGTGATTGCACCAGATCCTCTAGTGGAATATCTGCCGCTGACACGAGCTTCGAAGGGTGGTGTTTCGACTCAGTTCGTCGGGACAACCGTTGAAGATCTAGGACTTCTGAAATTCGACTTTTTGGGTCTGTCTAACCTCACGGTCATTAAAAATGCCTTGCGAATTATTAAACGTGTCTACGGACGAGATATCGATGTATCGGAGATTCCGATCGACGACAAAGCTACCTATGAGCTGCTTGCGCGAGCCGAAACGACGGGCGTCTTCCAGCTTGAATCAGCCGGCATGAAGCGCTACATCCGCGATCTCAAGCCCGATCGCTTCGAGGATATTATCGCCATGGTAGCACTCTATCGCCCGGGACCGATGCAGTGGATCGATGACTTCATTAAGCGTAAACATAACCCTGACCGTATTACCTACGAGCATGAGAAGATGAAAGACGCCTTGGCTGAAACCTACGGCATTATCGTCTACCAGGAGCAAGTCATGCAGATCTCAAAAGACCTGTGTGGTTTCACTGGCGGTCAGGCTGACACCTTGCGTAAGGGTATTGGTAAGAAGATTCCAGAAGTGATTGCTAAGATGAAGGCTGATTTCATCGAAGGGGCTATTAAGCACTCCGATGCCGACCGAGCATGGGTCGAGAGCTTGTGGTCGTCGATCGAAGATTTTGCAGCGTATTGTTTTAATAAATCCCACGCCGCTTGTTACGCCCTGATTGCCGTGCAAACAGCTTATCTTAAGGCACATTATCCAGCCGCCTTCATGGCCGCGCTCCTCACCAGTGATCATGGCAACCTTGATCGGGTGGCGATTGAGATTGCGGAGTGTCGCAAGATGGATATCGCCATCCTCCCACCTGATATTAACGAGTCGTACTCGGAATTTGCTGTTGTCAAAGATGAAGCCGGCAAGGATCAGATTCGCTTTGGTCTGGCGGCAGTGAAGAATGTTGGGCTTGGTCCAATTAACGCCATCTTGAGCGCTCGAGAAGACGGGCCGTTTAAGACAATCGAGGACTTCGTCTTGCGAGTTGATGCCCGCGAGCTCAACCGCAAGACGCTCGAAGCTTTGACCAAGGTCGGAGCTTTCGATGCAGTTGGCGATCGCGGCACGCTACTTAATAATCTAGAGCGCATTGTGGCCTATATGTCGAAGGCTCAGAAGAACGCCCTGTCTGGTCAGATTGATATCTTCGGTAGTATGGGGATCGCCGAGGAGATGCCACCCTTACCACTCGAACCACCGACTACACCATTAGAGGACAAAGAGCTCGCATTATGGGAGAAGGAGCTGCTTGGCATGTATCTCACCAGCCATCCTTTACGTGATATCCAGGCCTGGTTGAGTGAAAAAACTATGCCAGCTGATGATATTAAGTCTGGTATGGATGGTCAGAAGGTGACTGTGGGCGGTGTGATTACGACAGTGCGCAAAATCCTGACAAAAAAAGGCGACTCCATGGCTTTTGTTGGGCTGGAGACAGTCCGAGGGGATATCGAGTTACTTGTCTTCCCGAAGGCCTATGAGGCTACGCCAGATCTGTGGGTAGAGGATAGGTTGGTGGCCGTACATGGCAAGGTGAATGCCCGGGATCGCGACAATAATCTGGTCGAAGAAGTGAAGATTGCGGTTGATAAGGCTAAGCCGCTTGATCCGAACGTCCTCAAGCACTACATTGCGACTGGTGAAGGTCAGACAGTTGAGATTGCACCCGACGCTGTACAGGCAGCTGACCGTTTGATCGTGACGCTGGTAGACCTGAAGGATCAGGTATCCTTAATTCGTCTCAAGGGCATCTTGCAAGCCGCTCCTGGCGACACTGAGACTATCCTGCAACTCTCGAGCACTGGTCAGAAAATTCGCTTGCCGTTCAGGGTGGCGGTGTCTCAGAAATTGACTAAGCAGTTAGCAGTTGTTGTGAACGAAGATGCTGTTTTAGTAGAGTGAGCTTACGTGATGGTTGCTCATTTTAGAGTGGTCACAGCTGACCTTGGCGACTAGCGGTAATCAGACACCGTAACTATATGGCCGGCCTACTCGCGTTCCTACCAGAAATATCAACTATGACTCACGAGAAACCTAACCAGCTACTAAGTGAGAATGGCTGGGTAATTAGTTGAGTGAAATTTGATTTGAAAATGATTTTGTTTATATAATTCTCTCCAACGCACCTACGAACTCGAGAGGGAGGGCTCATGCCTTCACATATTATCGCTATTTCCGGACCGGAGGGCGTGGGGAAGGACACGTTGATCAACCGGATTTTGGAAGAATACCCAAAACTACAGCTTGGTCGTAAGGCTACCACGCGTTCGCCGCGACCCGATGACTGCAACACGCCAACCGGTGAACCCAAGTACATTTACTTGGAAACTGCAGAGTTCATGGAGCAGCGAGCGGCTGGTCTGATCGTCGAGCATTCACCCAATGCCACTGGTGCCCTGTATGGCTCATATGTCGATAGAGGCCAGCCGGGCGTTGAGATTCGAGATCTTGATGTAAACGGAGCTCAACAGCTCTACGCCAAGTCAGAACTCGTGCAGGGTTTCCCCAGGGTGATTTTGGTGGGTATTCTGCCATCGAGTGGCAAGGCACCGATCGGCCGAGCGCTCAGGCGTGTACGTACGTATGGTCGTCGGGTAGATACTCAACTACCATCGCTTGATGATCTGACCTTGGCTAATGGTCTCATGCTGACTTCACTGGAGGAACGTTTGCTCGGCCGCGGGGACGATCCAGCTGTTATCGCCCAAAAGCTGGCTCGTGCCACTTGGGAGATCCCCGAGATCCTGCAGGTCTGGCCGACCTGTATCTTGAACGATGACCTGAATCAAGCCGTGAGTGATCTATCAGTTATTGTTGATCAGACCTTCGATGAATACGCCGAGTATCAGCCCGAAAGTCGCTTCCAGGCCTATTCAGCTGAGTAAAGTCCAAGTCTTATCACATTCTCAAGCAAACACCCGCCACCGTAAGGTAGCGGGTGTATTTTTTTGGGTTGCTGTCAGACTAGTAGTAGGCCAGCCTGGCGAATTATTTCATCATCAAGCTCATGCCAATCGCCGCCCTCGAGACAAGCGATGATGGCAACGCCTTCGATGGTTTCGCCTTGGAAGCGATATCCTCGGGCGCCAGTTGCGCACAGGGTGTAGTCGCTGCTCATGGCTTTCATATCCTCAAGCAAATGCCCGATAGTGCGGTTGAGATCGACTTGGCCATTCACCGGCCAGGCCTTAAGTATCTGGATTCTTCTGTCGCTGTTCAGTACGCCAGTGATGACGGCATTTTCTTGATTGACCTTGAAGCCGGTTTGCCTGTATTCGAACTTGGCAATTGCGAGCGCCATGATGTCTGAGGGCATATCAACTCTTTTCCGTATAAAAGGTGCGTTTTTGGTCTTGCGTCGAACACAAAAATGTATCGAACAAGCTACTATATAGCGAAATCATTTATAGGTCAAGACTTATGGGTGATTAGACATTACTAAGTCTCGGGTCTTGATTCCTCCTGATGAATCTGTTAGCATAGTCTAGTTATGCCAGCACTCGGACTTGCAAATATATTGCAAAAACCACAGTTGAAGACCAAGCTACCTCAGATTCAACCTGGGGACACCGTACGTGTCCATCAGGTTATTCGTGAGGGTAGTAAGACCCGCACACAGGTGTTCGAAGGTCTAGTTATTCGTTTACGTAAGCCAAATGATGGCAACGCCCATCTGACAGCGCGCAAGATCGCTTCGGGCATCGGGGTTGAGAAGAGTTGGTTCTTGCACTCCCCAAACGTTGAGAAGGTTGAAGTTGTGCGTCGCAGCAAGGTCCGCCGAGCTTTCTTGAGCTACATGCGTGAGCGTCAAGGGAAGTCAGCTCGCTTGGCCGAGCTTGATTTTGATAAGACGGCTGCCAATGAAGCTGATAATCGTACGGTCGATGAAATCAAAGAGCTTGAGGCTGAGGTAGAGGCTAATGAAGAAATTATTGCAGACACCGAAGACGCAGTCGTAGAATCTACCGAAGAGCTTGCTAAGGAAGAAGACAAGGCAGCTACTAGCGATGATCCAAAGTCAGATGCTGAGCCAGCTGGTGTAGAAAATGATCCAGCTGATGGTGATGACGAAGCCTTGCTCCCGGAAGAAGAAATCAAAGAAGGCCTTGATAAAGCCGACAAGCAAGACGATAGCAATCAAGACAAAAAATAGTCTTAATAATTGGTTAAATCATTAAAAGCCCCAAAGGGGCTTTTGACTTATTTGTAGTAATATTATATAATTATGCTTCCCGCACCTACAGGAGAAGCAATGACCCAAGGAGCAATGACCGCTTACGTCGTGGCGACTTCGCCAATTGACGCCGAACACAGTGCCAGCTTGGTACTGCAAGAATTGCGTCGCCAGGGATGGCAGGTATTTTCTAGGATGCATGATCAGGAGACGCTCTCAACTGGCGGCATCACGTCTGAGCAAGTCATCGATTGGTCGAAGATCGACCCCAAAGATTGCACGGTGTTGGTGTGCCTGCTCAATGCTGGTCTAGCACCAGACTACATTGGCTTGCTGGCTCGTCAGTTCCAAGCACTTGGTAAGCCAGTGGTGGTATTGCATCGCTCAGGCTGTTACAGCGACGGCGAGCTTGGCGTTCGAGCTGACTACGTGGTGACTTGGAAAGATCGAGATGAACTCTTGACTCAACTGCGAGAGCCCTCGATCGGTACGGCTCTGAACTTCTGGGGCTTGCCCAGCCGTGTAGGCTAAGGATTTTGTCCTCCCACCGGCACCACTTTCATGTGGTGCCGGTTTTTCTTTTTATGCTTGTCGAGCTACTGTGGTGATGGAATAATCAGACAGTTCGTACCTTCTACCAAGAAAGAAGTGACCATGGCAGTTCAGCTGTACGATACGACCTTCGAACACCCGGTTGGCATTGCCGCCGGTTTTGCCAAGACACTTGATGAACTGCGTGTGATGGTGCGCTCACCCTCGGCAAATGTCATAATCGGCACATTGACGGGGTCAATCGAGGGGCGGACGGGCAACCCCGAACCCAATGAGACCGTCCTGTCTTCGATTCACCTCTACGCCAATTCCAAGGGTCTCCCTGAGCCGCCGCTTCAGTACTATTGGCGGCCAGGGATTATTGAAGAGTGGCAGAGTTTGCTTGACGAAGCCCGTATTTCCGGCAAGGTGATTACGCTCTCCATTGCTCCGATGGGAGACTATCGTGAGAGCCTGGAGGCCCTGTTGCAGCTCGCCAGTGAGTGGCAAGTAGATCGCCTGGAGCTCAATCTCGGTTGCCCGAACATCTGGACGTATGGCTTGCAGAAGCAGATCGCCTGTTTTGATCCGGTCAATGTCGACGAGCAGATCGCTATGGTATCAGAAGTCTGGCAGGGTCCGCTTGATGTCAAGTTCAGTCCCTATTCCGACCCGACACTCTTGGGCGAGGTGGCTGGCGTGGTAATTGAAGCTCGACGGCACAATCAGCGCTTGAGTGTTGTTACTGCCAATACCTTTCCGAATGCGCTGATTGTGAATCGTGACGCCTTTTCTGCTCACGAAAGGCCTCACGAAGCATACTATAGACTCCGCTACATCGGCTTGTCTGGGCCGGCCTTCAAACCAATCGCATTGGGGCAGGTGGCGCAGTGGGCTGAGTGCCTCCATGGTACCGATATTCCGGTAATCGGCGTCGGCGGTATCACTACTGGTAATGACGTGAGAGACTACCAGCAGTATGGCGCCAGTTTTGTCCAGGTTGGGAGTGCCTATCGTCTGAGTGGTCCCAAGATCATTGAGCGAATTCTCGCCAAGCTTGTCTAGCGAGATTCGCCGCCGCCTCGGGTATTTTCCTGGGGTGGCGTTTATTTTACTCTAACTAACTTGCTATTCGTATTTTGTTCGTAGTATCATATTGGTAATGAAATCATGGGCAACATTTGAGATTGAAGGGCGAGCGCGATCACGTGGGCTTGAACGGATTGCTGGCATTGATGAAGTCGGTCGTGGCGCTCTAGCCGGCCCGGTCACTGTTGGACTGGTAGTTTTGCCACCGGATTTTACTGAACCAGTTGTGGACTCAAAATTACTCTCGAGTCAACAACGGGCCGATAAGGCGGCTATCATCCAAGAGTACGCACTGATCTGCAAGGTTATGCACGTTGAACCTGATTATATTGATGGGCATGGCATCACGGCGGCCCAAGCTGAAGCTGGGCGCTTGTTGCTAGAGAGTCTGGATCCATTGCCAGAAATAATCCTGCTTGACGGTCGACATAACTATCTTAAGTGCGACGTACCGGTCGAGATGATCGTTCGTGGCGATCAGGTGAGTGCTTCTATTGCGGCGGCTTCAATCGTGGCCAAGCATGCTCGGGACACACTAATGCGCGAGATGGACGATATGTATCCCGAATATGGTTTTGGTATGCACGTTGGCTATGGTACAGAGAGACACCGTATGGCGCTCAAACGTCATGGCCCAAGTGTCATACATCGACGGACGTTCATTACAAAGATTATATAAGGTTAGCGAGAGGGGGCAGCCAATGAAGCAGGTAAAGAATACGACGCGAGTCGGCCAACGAGCTGAACGTTTGGCGGAGGCCTGGCTTGTCAGTAAGGGGCTAGCTCCGAGAGAGCGCAATGTGCGGACAAGATTCTTTGAATTGGACCTAGTGATGGAAGACGGTGAGGTACTGGTCTTCGTTGAAGTAAAATATCGACTAAATTCATTTTACGGCGGCGGTATCGGAGCGATTACGGCTGATAAACGGCGTCGCTTAAGTGTCGGGGCCTTATGTTGGCTGACAGAGCAAGGGCTGTGGGAGCGTCCGGTGCGCTTTGATGTCATTGAGGTGATTGGTACAGGACCAGAGATGAAGATTATTCATCACGAAGATTGTTTTGCCGTTGATAGTTATTAAAGGATATTGAGATCCTCTAATGCCAGTGATACTATGCGGCCATAAAAGGCGCGCAAGTTACTGAATTGTATCAAGCACATCTTTTTTGCTTTCTGTCGTCCAGGATATACGAGAATTAGTTACATCCAATGCCCAGCCACTCACGCCTAGTACCCGGTTCTTCCCAGTGATGCTGGTCAAGGAATAGCCCAGCTTAACACTGCGCCGTATATGAATACGGTGAAATGCTATAGGAGCTTATGACGACGACCAGTGTGCTGGAGAGGAGCCGCATTCAGGGGTCGGTAGCCGCTTCTAGCACTCACGGCTTGACAGTGCCAATATCAACCCATATACTGGTAATCATACATAAAAAGGCTGTTGTCAGAGTCGGTCGCTTCTTGGAACCACCAAGAATAGCAGCGAGCGGCATTTTTTGACTAAAAAACCATGAGTTTTGTCAAGAATTCATGATTATGACGGCCTAAATCCAGTACAATTGAAGAGATCAAGGAAACTACTATGAATAACCAATTTTTATCAGCCATAGAACAGATTTGCGAAGAGAAAGGTATCTCGAAGGACACCGTTATGGAGACCATCGAGATGGCCATGATTGCGGCTTACAAGAAAGACTTTGGCGACAAAGACCAAGAAGTCCGGATTGAAGTAAACCCAGATAATGGCGAGCCACGGATTTTTATTACTAAGGAAGTCGTCGAGCAGCCGGAGAATGACTTTCTCGAGATCACCCTTGAGGATGCTCAGAAAATTAACGCTGAGGTAGCTATCGGCGGGCAAGTCGAGATCGAAGACCACAATAAGGACTTTGGCCGCGTAGCTGCTCAGACCGCTAAGCAGGTCATCATCCAGCGCATCCGTGAAGCTGAACGTGAAGTGATCTATAACGAGTACCAAGACAAAGAAGATACCATTATGAATGGTTCTGTACAGCGAGTCGAACATGGCAATGTCTATGTTGATCTCGGTCGCACCACTGGTATTATGTTTGCTTCTGAGCAGATCCATGGGGAGCGTTACTATCCTGGACAGCGTTTGCGCGTCTACGTAGTTCGGGTTGAGAACACCCTACGTGGCCCACAGATTGTGGTATCGCGTTCGCATCCTCATCTGATTACAAAACTTTTTGAAATGGAAGTCCCGGAGATCGCTAATAATACTGTGGAGATCGTTAATATCGCTCGTGAGGCCGGTGGCCGTACCAAGCTGGCAGTAAAGTCAAACGTCGATGGCGTTGATCCAGTTGGTACCTTCGTGGGTGGCCGCGGTACTCGTGTCCAGGCTGTGATGGCCAATATTGGTGAGGAGAAGATCGATATCATTCCATATGACGATGACATTGCCAAATACATCGCCAATGCCTTGAGTCCAGCCAAAAATATTATCAGCGTCAATGCTAATAAGGATGAACGACGGGCTTCGGTGAAGGTACCCGAAGACCAGCTCTCGCTGGCAATTGGCCGTAGTGGTCAGAATGTTCGCTTGGCCGCCAAGCTAACTGACTGGAACATCGATATTGATGGAGCTGATGAAGCTGGTGTTGAAGAGACTGCTGCAGTCGTCGAAAAAGACACAGCGACGAAGAAGAAAGTAAATCTAGAAGACGAACTTATCGCCGCCGCTGGCGATGATACTCCAGAGTCAGAAGTTGTTGAGACTGCTGACGAAAATCCTGTTCCTGACGATGCGGCTGAGGGTGAACCAGCTCCGACTGAAACTGACTAGCGCCTGTTGCCCTCCCTTTTGTAATTGTTTATAAAGGAGGTTCTATGTATCCTAACTTACCACCACAGTTTGACCGTTTTACCGAAAATGCCAAGCATAGCCTCGAGCATGCTGGCATGATTGCTGCCTCGCTCGGCTCAGCCTATATCGGTACGGAGCATCTTCTCTTAGGCGTGATGAAAACGCAGAGCTCAATCGGAGCGAAGATCCTTACCCAGTCGGGTGTGACGTTAGATAAATTAGAGCTGACACTGGTTTCAAATGCCCAGGTATCTACCCATACGCTGCAGGCACTATCAGAGACAGCCAAGAAAACCATCGCGTTGGCTCTCAGGGTAGCTCAAGAGTTCGGGCAGCCCTATGCCGGGACTGAACATTTGCTGTACGCTATCCTGTCGCAACGCAACGCCCGAGCTAATGTATTGCTGAAAGAAATTTCGATTAATCCAAATGATATCCGCACCGAGCTCGAACAGTATTTACAGGCTCAGACGCCGTCCTACAGCGATGGAGCTAAGGCGGCTCGTCGACAGCGCGGAGGTGATAGTGACACACCGGCTCTCGATCATTTTGGCATTGATCTTACTGAAAAGGCTACTAAGGATGAGCTTGATCCGATGGTTGGGCGTAAGCCACAAGTTGACCGGATGGTTGCTATTCTCAACCGTCGCCAGAAGAATAATCCTGTCCTGATCGGTGAGCCAGGAGTAGGTAAGACAGCTATTGTCGAGGGCCTAGCCAGTCGGATTGTGCAGGAGAATGTACCAGATGTATTGCTCGGCAAGCGCATTGTCATGCTGGATATGGCGACAGTGATTGCTGGTACGAAATACCGTGGAGAATTCGAAGAGCGCCTCAAGAAGCTGATTGAAGAGGTGACCGAAAATAAAGATATCATTCTCTTCATTGATGAGATTCATACCGTGGTTGGTGCTGGTTCGGCTGAGGGTGCGATTGATGCCGCCAATATATTGAAGCCGGCTCTGAGTCGTGGCATGGTGCAGGTGATTGGAGCAACCACACTTGATGAATACCGTAAGCATATCGAGAAGGATGCGGCTTTAGAACGCCGGTTCCAGCCGGTGATTGTGCCCGAGGCGACGGTCGACGAGACGATCGAAGTCTTGCAAGGCTTGCGTTCGAAGTATGAAGAGCACCATGGCGTTCGCATAACCGACGAAGCCGTCGAAGCCGCTGCAAAGTTATCGAAGCGCTACATCGCTGATCGTTTCTTGCCTGACAAGGCCATTGATTTAATTGACGAAGCCGCCAGTCTGGCGCGGATTGAGCGAGGTGGAAGTTCAAAGCCGCTCAAGAAGCTGCAGCAGCGTCTAAGCGAGATCAATGAGCAGATTGAAGAAGCTGTTTATAACCAGGACTTTGAATTTGCGGCTCGTCTTAAGGCTGAGGCTAGTGTCCTCGAAGCCAAGATTGAAACTCAAGAGAAGAAAGACGCTACTAAGCAGAATCTAACGATTGGCGAGGAAGACATCGCAGCAGTTATCAGCTTGGCGACTGGCATTCCGGTAACTCGTTTAGTCAAGGTTGAGACTGAGCAGCTGCGCAAATTAGCTGACACCATGAAGAAGCATATTATTGGGCAGGGTGAAGCTGTCGAAGCCGTGGCGCAGTCGATCAGACGCAGTCGAACCGGTATTGCTCATGCTGATCGGCCAATTGGGAGCTTTATCTTCCTCGGGCCCACTGGAGTCGGGAAGACAGAGCTGGCACGAGTCTTGGCTAGCGAGATCTTCCATGATAAAGATGCTCTAATCAAAGTTGATATGTCTGAATTTATGGAGCGACACAATGTCTCACGGCTCGTCGGCGCTCCAGCTGGCTATGTCGGGTATGAGGATGCTGGTCAGCTAACTGAACAGGTTCGACGTAAGCCATACAGCATTATTCTATTTGACGAGATCGAGAAGGCTCATCCGGATATCTTCAATATGCTTTTGCAAATCCTCGAAGATGGTCAATTGTCTGATGCCAAGGGTCGGGCGGTGGATTTCCGCAATACTATTATCATTATGACCAGCAATGTTGGTGCCAAGTCTCTCTATCAAGAAGCGAAGATTGGATTTACAACTGACTCGCCAGATGATCAGCGCGAGCTTGATCGCCTGCATGAGACCATGAAGGGTACTATTGAGCAGGAGCTACGTCGGACGTTTCGACCAGAGTTCTTAAACCGTGTCGATCACACGATTATCTTCAAGGCCTTGTCCAAGCTTGATGTTCGTAAGATTGTTGACCTCCAGCTTAAAGACCTAGCTATGCGGCTGTTTGCGAAGGATGTAGCGCTCAAATTTACTCCAGGCTTGAAGCAGCTACTGGTGGATAAGGGTTACGACGTCAATAATGGCGCCCGGCCGATGCGGCGGGCGATTCAGAACCTAGTTGAGGACCGACTAGCTGAGGCTTTACTTGACGGCACTATCACCGAAGGTGATACCGTCACCGTTAAGGCGTCTCGCGGTGTGGTTGAGCTTGATATAACCAATCAACTTTCGGGCGTCGTTTAAGGTCGATCACAGATTGACGGGGTACAATAGAGGGGTATGAGCTCGCGAACACAGTTTGTCTGCCAAGTCTGCGGGGTAACCCACAGTAAGTGGGCTGGTCGCTGCTTGCAGTGTGGTAGCTGGGATAGCCTGATAGAGTCTAATGCCAGCAGTATGTCTGGTGGTAAGACTAGTGGCAGCCGGCCAGTAGCCTTAAGCTCGGTCGAACAGCAACAGATCGAACGTTTCTCAACTGGCTTACGTGAAGTTGATTTGGTTTTTGGCGGCGGCATCGTACCGGGGTCATTAGCCTTGCTTTCGGGTGATCCGGGTGTAGGGAAGTCGACGCTTGTTTTGCAAACCGCCAGCAGTGTGGCGGCAGGTAGCAAGGTCCTCTATGTATCGGGCGAGGAGAGCGCTCGACAGATTAAGATGCGGGCTGATCGACTCGGGAGTCAGCCGGATAATTTGGAGCTCTTAGCTACGACTGTGGCCGATGATGCCGTCAGCTATATTGCGGCTGGTACCTACCAGTTGGTGATTGTTGATTCAATCCAGACACTGGCCAGCAGTAGCTTGCCGGCGGCTCCCGGTAGTCCGAGTCAGATCACCACTATTGCCAATCAACTCATGCAGGCGGCGAAGGTTTCGCACACAGCGGTGATTATCATTGGTCACGTGACGAAGGAGGGTAATCTGGCTGGTCCGAGACTACTCGAGCATCTCGTTGATGTGGTGCTGTCTATGGAGGGTGATCAATATGGGGCTCTGCGAGTCCTAAAGGCGAGCAAAAATCGGTTTGGCGCCACCAGCGATGTCGCCTTACTCGAAATGGGCGAGCAGGGTTTTGCAGAAGTTGAGAATCCTTCCGAGATCCTCCTTAAAGAACGCCGTGATTTGCCCGGCAGTGCGGTTTTCGTAGCCCTGGAAGGTACCCGGCCACTGATGGTCGAGGTGCAGGCACTGGTGTCGCCATCGGTCTTAAGTTATCCCAAGCGGGCGGCGGTGGGGATTGACCAAAACCGCCTTAATGTCCTGGCAGCAGTCCTCACCAAACGGGCTGGTCTTCCGTTGTCCGACCAGGACATCTATGTTAGCATCGTAGGAGGTCTCAGGCTGACAGAGCCAGCCCTTGATCTGGCACTTATTTTGGCAATCGCCAGCGCCTACTACGGCACAACCATTCCCAGCTCGTTGGTGAGTTTCGGAGAGGTGGGACTGGCCGGAGAGATTCGGTCAGTAAGTTTAATGGAAGCCCGAGCCCGAGAGGCTCGTAAGCTTGGGTTTAAGCATATCCTCGCTCCTTCGGCTCTTAAGGCAACTGGTGTGGTGGGCTTAACTGATATTAAGGATGCGTTAACTCGTTTGAAAACGGCTTCAGGACGGAAAGGGTAGATTTGAATTTTTTATTAGTAATTCCGGTCATTGCTATGGCGGCTCTGATTGTTGCCTACATTGGCATTCGTTTGCGTCGCCTGGACTTCCAGCGGCTGATATTAATCACAGTTGGTTTTATCGCTGGTGCTGGAGCTGGGCTTCTGGTGTCGATTCCACTTCGTGGCCTGCCAAGTCCTTATAGTATTATTCTGCCAATTACCGTGACATTTATGAGTGCTTTAGCATTGGCCGAAGTCTTTTATCAGCAGTATCCATTTATTAATCGTCTGTTCCCTAAGCTTGTTACTGTCAAAAAAGACGGCAAAGTCATTACTCCAGCTGCTCATAAGAATCAAATTCTGGTTGATACTTCAGCTATTATCGATGGTCGAATCGCCGATATTGCTAAGACAGGCTTTGTGCCGGGCAAGCTACTCGTACCACGCTTTGTCTTAGCTGAGCTGCAGAATATTGCCGATAGCGAGGACCCACTGCGTCGTAGCCGAGGACGGCGTGGTCTGGAGATGTTGAATAGCTTGCGTAAGAATAAAGAAGTCGAGATCGATATCATCGAAGATGATCCGGAGAAGGTCAAGGAAGTCGATGCTAAGCTCGTATATCTTGCAAAGAAATATAAGACTGATATCTTGACTACTGACTATAACCTTAATCGGGTTGCAACAATTGAAACAGTGCGAGTGCTTAATATTAATGAACTGTCCCAAGCTATACGGGCCGTTGTTCTGCCAGGTGAAGAGATGGTGGTGAAAGTTGTGCAGGCTGGTAAAGAAAAGAATCAGGGAGTCGGCTACCTAGATGATGGCACCATGATTGTGATTGAGGGTGGTGATAAGCTTATTAATCAAGAAGTCTCCACCGAAGTAACGCGCATCTTTCAAACTGTGGCTGGTAAGATGATTTTTGCTACCCCACGCACTAACGGCAATAAGGCTAAGTCAAAAACTAAGTAGTTAATCTATCGGGCGGAAACGGGGAAGTGTCTTGCTGTCGTGTTTGATTGTAGCAAAGAAATCTCTAGCTGTTCGAACCCCCACAAAGCCCTTATTTTGTGATCGATATGTGATGCAGGGTTCTTCAGTGGCTTCTATGAAGCCAGTCTCAAGAATATCGTAGAGATCACTTTTGTAGTGCTTAAACACTCGTCCGGCCTTGGGCTGCTCAAAAGGTTCCCAGCCCGCCATGAGCTCCTCGAGAGTTTTTGCTTGCTCATGAATACTATAAAAATGATTAAATACTTTCTCTCATTACCCTCGTACTCCTTGCTCAGCACCCGGTTGTCTTGAGTGGCGCTGGCTGGTATTTATCATCTAGGAACGTAGTCAGCCGTATATATAAATTACGGTGAATGATTACCGCGGAGGAAATGTCGGCCAGCGCGCTCTAAGACGGGTGGGGTACATGACTCGCCGACTACTTTATGGAGTACCCGTGACATTAATAGTATTAGAAGTGCCGGTGTAGAGTGCCGCGTCAGTTACCTTGACCTGAATCTTAATCGGACCCTCAATGCCTGGAGTAATCGTGAGTGGGTAGGCGCCACTCCCGTTTATCTGTTGAGATGTAAGCTCCTGATCATTTACATAGTACGTCAACTTATTAGCCGGGTTGGTACCGCTAATGACGGCAGCGCCGACGATGAAGCTATTCCCGCTCGAAGGGGTTACTAAAATCGAAACGGTTGGTTTTACGTCGCTGCAATTGTGCATCGTCGACTTCTCGGTCGGAATGCTCGCACCGCCGGTAAAACCCAGGCTGGCCGCCAAGACGTTAATCGGTGCTTGCCAACGTGGGTAGGAGATATCCGTCGAAGGGATCTCTGCTGTCAGGCTGTTAGCTGTCACGCTCTGGATGGCGTCCTCGGGCGTACATTCGGTTGCTAGCTTGCCGTCGAGTTTATTAACTTTGCCACTTGAGCTTGTTGGTGCTGTCACAGGCTTGTACCAAGCTGCGAAAAAGTCAGTGCGTTGGTGCTTTGTTCCGTCGTTCGGGAGCTTACCGGTGTCGGCGTCAAGCGTAACATTCTTGAGGCCCGATGGTCGTGTGAAGGCTTCATTCTCTTCATCGGCAGTCACCTGAGACATGTAGCTCTGCCAGATTGGGGCCGACACGATTGAGGCCGACTGAGTCATGGGGGTGTTGTCGTTATTGCCAGCCCAGACACCGGTCATGGTTCGGCGGGTATAACCCATCGTCCAGGCGTCTTTATAGTCCTCAGTCGTACCAGTTTTAGCAGCAGCGGTTTTGCCCTTGAGTACGAGTGGATTGTTACAGGTGAATACTCCGAGTGAACAGCGTGCCTGGTTATCAGACAGGACTGAATTAATCTCGTAAGCTACCTGCGGATCAAGTACTTGCTTGGGGCGATTATCAGAGTCAGTGTTCTTCTCAAGCGTCTTACCACTGGGGTCAGTAACAGATAATACGGTAACTTGGTTACGTATCTCGCCACCGTTCGGGAAGGCCGTGAAGGCGTTAACCATCTCAGTGAGCTTGACTTCACCCGCACCCAGCGCCATAGACAGACCCATGCGTGAGGCATCTTCTTTCTTGAGGGTGGTGATTCCGAGGTCGTTGGCGGTTTGGATTACGTTTGGAATGCCGGCAATATAGAGGGCTTTGACGGCAGGAATGTTGAGTGAGCTAGCCAGAGCCGTTCGAACCGACTGCACGCCATAAGTGCGGCCTGTGTAGTTCTTCGGCTTGTAGCCACCGCCGAAGTCGGTCGTGACGTCATACATGGTCGAGCCAGGCCCCCAATTGCCCTTGAAGAGCGTGGCATATACGATTGGCTTAAAGCTCGAGCCTGGTTGGCGTTCGGCGGCGGCTACGTTGAAGTTACCAACCTTTTCATCGCCATAGTCGTAGCTGCCCACCATAGCCAACATTTCACCAGTATCAACATCCTCTGACACCAGGGCGGCATTACTACCACCAAACTTACGAACGCTGGCGATATTGTTTTTGACTGAGTCTTCAGCGATTTTCTGCTTATTTAGGTCAAGGGTCGTAATGACCTTGAGACCACCTTCATCGACTGTTTTCTCACCATATTTTTCTTCGAGTTGTTCGCGGACGTACTGTACGAAGTGTGGTGCGATGACATTGGCGCCATAGTTCTTTACCTTCATTGTAGCGACAACGTTTTCTTTGAGCGCAGCGTCAGCTTGGCCCTGATTGATGTAGCCCTGCTCCACCATGTTGTGAAGGGCTATCTCTTGTCGGCCAGCTAGGGCTTCTCGGTGAGTGTTATAGTAGCTCGGGCTCTGCGGGAGAGCAGCCAGCGTTGAGCACTCGGCCAGGTTTAGCTCTTGAACGTTCTTACCAAAGTAGGTCTTGGCAGCAGCTTGGATACCATAGGCAGTACCACCATATGGGATTTCATTCAGGTACAGTTGCATGATGTCATCCTTCTTATACAGAAGCTCAATCTGCATAGCCAGGATAAGCTCCTTAAGTTTACGGGTCGGGGTGCGCTCACCGGTAAGAAAAGCATTTTTGACATACTGTTGAGTAATTGTTGAACCACCGCCCTTACTAGGATCACGAAAGACGATACCAGTCAGCGCGCGACCAATACCGGTTACCGAGAAAGCACCTTGGGTGTAGAAGTTTTTATCCTCCAAAGCAATGGTAGCTTCTCGGCATTCTTTTGGAACCTGATCCAGCTGGACGACTGATCGGTTTTTATCGCCATAGATCTCGATGAGTACCGTCTGGCCGGTCCGGTCATACAGTTTGGTGGTTTGAGCTGAGATTTTAGAGTTGATTTTATTTGGACTTGGCAGATCCTTAGCGATCCACAGGAAGAGGCCGACAATCAGTAAGAGAAAAGAAGCTGCCGCAATTCCAATAATACGGCGGCCCTTTTGCGAGATCATCCAGGCCCAAATGTTCTTCGGGGAGAAGCGCGCCCAGCCCTGAACTTTCTTCCGGGATCGGTTGAGCTTAGCTGCCTCAGGATGCACATTTGGTGCGCTATGCGTGACCTGGCGTGGTTTAGAATGACGAGTTCGTCGAGCCATGATTAAGTGCCTACATTATACCACTAAAGTAGCTGAGATTTTACTGATCACAATGCGACTTATTTTCGATGCACTGTCCGACAAAGTCACGCTCCTATGAAATTTCACCGTACTTCATGTCCGCCTCAATTTCATGCGGGGCTAGCGCCATGGTTAGTATTGTCAGAAAGTAGCCCGGTACTGGGTGGGGTAGTCGGGCAATGATTGTAATGTGCGGCCAAAGCCAAGTTTTAATCTCGAGTTTCCTGCGATTCCAATTACTGAACCCTGATCTGGTATTATATTGCTATGACAAATCGTAAACCAGATATTCAAGAGCTCCTGACTCGTGGTGTTGAGGACGTAATTGTGCGGACTGATCTCGAGACGAAATTGCGTGGTCGTAAGCCTTTGCGTATCAAATTCGGTATCGATCCAACCGGAGACAAGATTCATATCGGTCACGCCGTTGTGTATTGGAAGTTACGTGCCTTCCAGGAACTTGGTCACCAGGTGATTATCCTGATAGGCGACTATACAGCCCAAATAGGCGATACGTCCGATAAGGAGGCCGAGCGCCAACCACTGACTTCCGATGAAGTCCGAGCCAATATGAAGAGTTACTTGAAGCAGATTGGTAAAATTGTCGACCTAGAACGGGCTGAGATTCGACATAACTCCGAGTGGCTGAAGAAGCTGGAGTTTCGAGAGGTTCTTGACTTGGCAAGTGAGTTTAAAGTCGCACAGATGCTGGAGCGAGATAATTTTAGGCAACGCTATGACAATAATAAGCCAATTGGCTTGCAAGAGTTTCTGTACCCCGTAATGCAGGGATATGACTCTGTCGCCTTGCACGCTGACGTTGAGTTGGGCGGGAATGATCAGCTCTTTAATCTCATGGCCGGCCGGACCTTGCAGAAGCGACTCGATCAGATACCTCAATCCATTCTAGTGACAGAGCTTTTGGTTGGTGCGGATGGAAAGAAAATGAGCAAGACGGCCCCTAATTGTATTTTTATTACCGACGCTCCACTCGAGATGTATGGCAAGGTGATGACCATTAGTGATGATGTGATATTCCACTATTTCCGATTAGCTACCGATGTGCCGATGAATCAGATAAAACAGATGGAGCAAGATGCTGCGGCTGGCGACAATCCACGTGATGCCAAGGCCTCATTGGCTCGGGAGATTGTGGCTCGCTATCATGGCGCGAATAAGGCAATCGAAGCTGAGATCGCTTGGGAGAAACAGTTTCGAAGTGGTGAGGATCCTGATGAGATCGAAGAGTATATGGCTGATGATAAGGAGTTGGCTGACCCAGTTGGTCTGCTCGCCAATGCATTTACAGTTACTAAGTCGGAGATTCGCCGCTTGGTTGGGCAGGGGGGTGTGAAGTTTGATAGCGAAGTCGTTGAGTCGCTCGATGGCGTGCGGGTGAAGCCTGGTGTCGTAGCGCAGCTCGGCAAGCGTCGCTACAAACGCATCGTTGTATGACGTATTTGTCTCTTACCACGCCGCTATCACGCTTAAAGGGTGTCGGCGAAGTCGTTGATACACAATTAGCTGCTCTGGGCCTGGAGACAGTGGCTGATCTCTTAGATTATTTTCCTCGCCGTTATGATGATTTTTCGAAGGTTCAGACGATTGCTCAGCTGCGACCCGGCCTGGTAACGGTCAGAGCTAAGGTTGAGCATCTCGGTGTGCGTTCGAGCTACAAGCGCAAGGGTATGACGATCACCGAAGCAGTTGTCAGTGATGCGACTGGCTCGCTCAAGCTGACGTGGTTTCAGTCGCCCTGGATTGTGCAGCAGCTTAAGAAAGACGAGTGGTATTTCTTTTTAGGGGATTTGAAGTTTGCTAGTAATCAATATGGCATCACTCAGGCTAGCTTTGAACCAGCCCCGGAGGCCAATAGTCAGGGTAAGAAAGCTGGTTCGATTGTGCCTATTTATAGTGAGTCCGCTAAAGTAACTTCGACATTGCTACGTAAACTCATCGATCAAGTTTTGCCGGTGGCCGATCAATTACTCGACGAATTGCCAGAGGATATTCGAGACAAGCAGAGGCTTATGACTCGAGCCGAGGCGTATCAACAATTGCACAAGCCCAATTCGACAGAGCAGCTGGAGGCGGCTCGGGCACGGATGGCTTTTACTGAGCTCTTTCTGCACCTGGCGGCTGGTTTGAGTATTAAAGAGGAGCTCTTAACTGAAGCTGGTATTTCGATTCCACTAGACACTGTTTTGGCCAAGCAGTTTACGGAGCAGCTGCCATATAAGTTAACTGATGATCAGCGCCGGGTGGCTATGCGGATTTTTGATGATCTAGCCCAAACGCAGCCCATGAATCGTTTGCTTGAGGGTGACGTTGGTTCAGGTAAGACTGTTGTGGCTGCATTCGTGGCCCTCATGGCAATACGGGCTGGCCACCAGGTAGCCATCATGGTGCCAACTGATATACTAGCTCGCCAACACCAGGCCACATTAACGGAACTGCTCGCTCCTTGGGAGTTACAGCCAGCTCTCTTGACCAGTAAATTACCAGCCGCTGAGCGTCGGGCGGTTCGTGATGGCCTAGCCGATGGCAGTGTTGAGTTAGTGGTGGGCACGCAAGCCCTCATCACCAAGCAGGCTGCTTTTGATCGTCTTGGGCTAGTGATTATCGACGAGCAGCACCGTTTTGGGGTCAAGCAGCGACTGACGCTGAAGGACAAGGCTGGCCGTTTGCCACATGTTCTGACGATGACCGCCACACCAATTCCTCGGACACTCGCGCTGGTGATGTACGGAGATTTGAGTATCTCGACGATCAAACAGCTCCCACCTGGCCGTAAACCGGTGCGGACTCAGGTGGTTTTTGAGCGTGATCGAGCCCGCATTGAGCATGATATTGATGCTTTGATCGAGCAGGGCCAGCAAATATACATTGTCTGTCCAGCTATCGATGAGACTGACACTGGTGGTATGAAGGCGGTCACGACCGAGTTCCGGCGCTTGCAGCGGACAGTCTTTGCACATCGTCGGGTTGGCCTCTTGCATGGCAAACTCAAGCCTGAGGACAAGGTCCGAGTGATGGAGCGATTTGCAGCCGGCCTGATTGATATCTTGGTGGCTACGACGGTTATTGAGGTCGGCGTACACGTGGCAAATGCTTCGGTAATGGTAGTAGAGGGAGCTGAACGGTTTGGTCTGGCCACCTTGCATCAATTGCGTGGTCGGGTCGGTCGAGGCTCGGCCCCGTCATATTGTTATCTTTTCCTCAACACTGCTGACGGGGCTAGTGTGGCTCGTGTGAGGGCTCTGGAGAGGACTCACGACGGCTTTCGCTTGGCTCAAGTTGATCTGGAGAACCGTGGTCCCGGTCAGATTTATGGAGAGCGCCAAGCGGGCAAGTTAGACTTGCGATTTGCAAGCCTGAGCGATAGTCGACTGATTACTGAGGCTAGCGAAGCCGCTCTGGCTTTCCTTGCCAGCGATAATATTGTAAAATACCCACATACGATCGAGCGAATCAACCGATTAAAAGCCGTCACCTCACTCGATTAACATCAAACTATGAATTCAGGTATTGCATCATTCGCCACTCGTGGCAAGATCACCATCGCAGGAACCCATCAAAAACTTGATCGGGAGGCTTTTCGTATGCTTAGCCCGATGATTAACACCGGCCACTTCCCCCGACGCAAGGACATTCTGAATTTCGAAGGTTACGGTGGACCTGACGGCATGAAGGTAAAGGGTGCTGGTAAGTACTCGACTGATCACTTATGGGATCCGGTGAATGAAATTGGCCATCTGCCAGATTGGATTGCTATTCATCACGAGAATCTTGTAGCCGCCTTGAAGAAGCAAGATTATGTTGAAGCCGCCTTTCACGCTGGTTATATGGCGCACTACGTTACTGATTCGCTGACTCCAGCTCATCATTTGAGCTATAAACTAATTGCCGAGGAGTACGCCGAAGCTTCTAAGATGATGCGGCGCTGGAAGACCTGGGGTACGAAGGGTTGGAAGAGCGCTCATATCGCTTTCGAATCTGGTATCTCGACGGCCACACTTTTCTCGCCACTGCGTGTGAAATTTGACATGACGCTGGCTCAGGCCATCGAGCGGGATGGTATTAAGCAGGTGATTAAGGATGAGTCGCTCAAGATCGCCAAGCTTGGTTTGTATGAAGAGTTTTTGAAGCACGGTTGGACAGCTAAGCTGGCTAAGGCCGTTAAGGCTACCGTCGTGCCACGAATTCCGCAGCTGATCGCCGCCGCTTGGCTGTCAGCTTATCGTGAAGCCTGGAGTGAAGAGCCAGTTAAGAAACTGGCGCCGGTTCACTCATAGTCTCATGGCCGGAAAACAACACACCACCCGGGTGACTGCCGGGTCCTTGCGCTATCGGGTAATTAAGCAGCCAGGCGAGGGGACACGACCAGTATCGCAGCGGACGCGTGAAGCAATTTTCAATGTACTCGGTGATGATCTGGCCGGACTATCGGCGCTTGATCTATTCGCCGGGTCGGGCGCACTTGGGCTTGAAGCACTGAGTCGCGGGGCGAGTAGGGTGATGTTTGTTGAGAAATCAGCTGGCGTTTGCAGAGTTATTCAGGAGAATGCTCGAGAACTTGGAGTTAAAGCGAGGGCTCAGATTTTACAGAGTGATGTCGATAAGTACCTGGGTGACACTGAAGACTTATTTGATATTATCTTTCTTGACCCACCGTATGCGGATTTTAGTCCAGATATACTCGGGAGGAGTACATTACATCTCGATTCCCGAGGGACAACGGTCGTTTCTTGCGGAAAGGCCTCGGAGTTGCCTGAAACAGTTCATCAGATACTGCTTGTGAAGCAAAAGGTGTATGGTGACACCAGAATAGGGTATTATAAGAAAGTTTCGTAAGCGGATGTGGTGGAATTGGTAGACACGCCAGCCTTAGGAGCTGGTGCCGCAAGGCGTGAAGGTTCAAGTCCTTTCATCCGCACCAGATATTGATATTGACAAAAAGCCTACAATTATGTTATAATAATGAACATAATTCCAGGTTGGATGACTTGGTGGAAGTACTTATTGGAGACTTCAGCGGCGGGTTCTGGCGCCATTCCCTCAACGACGAAGTTTGGGATGAGGACATGAGCGACGACCCTCGTAGTACCTCCCTCTGAGTTACTCTCCCACGAGGACGTGAAGCACTTGCTTCAAAGGCCGGATACGTTAATTCCGGACCCTTTTTTATTTACAAATACTTTTGCAAGGCCTGGCCTTGCAAACCAGGTGAAATTTAAGAACTATTTAATAATTGAAACAGAAAGAATATAATGTCGATCAAGTATTCTCGTACCTATTCAGAATTGTCCATACGGGGGTTTGGATATGAAGCGCCATTGCTTGGGGGTATTCCAACGCTATGAAGTTCGTCGGCTGGTGAGTTCTGACGGCGATGTAGCTCGCATCGAAGAGATTTGTCAGCATGGAGGTAAGGATCATTTCTTGAGGATTCTGAATGTGCTCTGTATTGCACAAGATAATTGGCATGTAGGCGAAGCTATTCGCCTGATGCGTCAGCACTTCCTCGATCGTTGTCCAGAGGGGGATTACACAACTCAGGCCGGCTTGCATGCGGCTTTTCTGGACCAACTGGCTCACGACATCAGTCGAAGAGCTGCCTAAGAAACCTTCTTAAGGTGCGCAAACTAGCACTCGGTCATGCTGAGTGCTAGTTTTCTTCTCAGTCGTGTAGTATCATGGCTTTATGACAAAAGCTACTATTACCAAGCAAACCCCAGCAGAGGTGAGTCTGCATATTATCGTCACAAAAGATGAACTACAGAGCGCCAAAGCAGCTGTGCTCGATGCGGCCCGCAAAGATGTTAAGGTCTCAGGCTTTCGACCCGGCCAGGCTCCTGACGCGATGGTAGAGCGATCACTTGATCCGGCTAAGTTACAAGTAGGCGTAGTCGAGAAGGTTCTGGCTGCTACTTTTACTGAAGCTGTGAATGGTCATGATTTGCGGACCTTGGCCCATCCTAAGGTTGACGTTAAGAAGTTTGTGCCATTTGATGAGCTTGAATACGATGCTACGGTCGCCGTCCTTCCAGAGATCGATTACGACTACACTAAGCTCAAGGTCAAGTACGCCGAGCCTAAGGTTGAGAAAGCTGAGATTGAGATAGCTCTTGAAAATGTCCGCAGCCAGGCTGCCGAACGTAATACAGTTGAACGAGCTGTTCAAGAAGGCGACGAGGTTCGTATGGACTTTGACGGCGTGATGGATGGTAAGCCTGTTGACGGGGCGAAGGGTATGAACACCATGATTGTGGTCGGTAGCAACCAATTCATCCCTGGTTTCGAGGATGAATTGGTTGGCCTGAAGAAGGCTGATAAGAAAACTTTTACGATTACTTTTCCCAAGGACTACCACGCTACCGAGCTAGCCGGTCAAGACGTGGAGTTCAGCGTTCAGATCCATGAAGTCCGCGAGATTAAGCTTCCTGACCTCGATGACAAACTAGCCAAAGAAATTGCCAATTTCCCAACCCTTGACGATCTAAAGGATGATATTCGTAAGCATCTTCTTGAAGGTAAAGAGACGGAGCTAAAGCGAGAATACGAGAGTCAAGTACTGGCTGAAGCCGTCAAGCATGCCAAGCTCGAAGTTAGCCCGATTCTCGAGGCTGAACAGCTTGAGGAACTCCAGGCTGAAGTTGACAAACAGGTACGTTCACAGGGTATTGAGCTCAAAGACTGGTTGAAGATTCAGAAGAAAACTGAAAAGGACTTTGAAGCTGAGCTCAAAGCTGAGGCCCAGAAGCGCATTCAGATTGGCCTTATCATCCGTGATGTTATCGATAAGCAGAAGATTGTTGCTAAGCCAGAAGAAGTCGATGCTCAGATCGAGAATATGCGTACGACCTATTCTGACCCAGAAGTCTTAGAGCATCTTGATCATGATCACTTTAAGCAGGATGTGGCTAACCGCATGATCACCCAGCGGGCGGTTGACTGGCTCTGTGAACAGGCCAAGTAAGGATCGAAGCAAGTAGCAAGAAGGAGGAGTGGGCATGGACAAGACACAATACAATTCAATTCTCGTCCCAACTGTAATCGAGAAGACCAGCATGGGGGAGCGGGCCTATGACATTTACTCGCGGCTGTTAAAGGAGCGGATTATTTTCCTTGGAACGGCGGTTGATGACACGGTGGCTAACCTCATAATTGCCCAGCTGCTCTTCCTCGAGAGCGAGGACAAGAATGCCGATATTACGCTCTATATTAATTCACCAGGCGGTAGTGTGACTGCTGGTATGGGCATCTTCGATACTATGGAGCACATTAAGCCGGATGTCTCAACGATTGTGGTCGGTATGGCAGCTTCGATGGGCGCCTTCCTGCTTACAATGGGGCAAAAAGGTAAGCGATTTGCCTTGCCACATAGTCGAATCATGGTGCACCAGCCATCTGGCGGCTTTGAAGGAACGGCCGCTGATATTGAAATCACCGCTAAGGAAATCATCAAGACTCGCGAGGAGATTAATCAAATAATCGCTGAGCGAACTGGCCAGACAATAGAGCGCGTAGCCACTGATTCAGATCGTGATTTCTGGATGAGTGCTAAGGAAGCGGCTGAGTATGGTATTGTCGACAAGGTGATCTCTCGTAAATAAGCGGCACCACTCAACTGAGGCCTATACCCTATGCTTTGGTCGGTGCTGACAATATATGGATATAACATCTCGTGCTTGGGGATTCAAAACCCTGTACAATAAAGGTAATGGAGATGTCTTCACATGTACGCTGAGGTTCTGAGAAACCGTCAGTTCCTCAAGCTTTGGGGCGCTCAAATCGCCAGTCAAGTCGCCGCACAGCTCTTAAACTACGCGCTTCTTATTCGCATATACGACATTGCGCAAGGCACACGTTTTGCCAACAGCTCAGTATCTTTGCTGATCGTGGCGATTGGTTTACCCGCAATTTTGGTGGCGGTACCGGCCGGAGCTTATGTGGACCAGCGAGATCGCAAGCGCGTCCTAGCCTGGACGAACCTGATCCGAGCCCTGCTTATACCGCTATTTATTGTATTCGATAGCCAAGTCTTGGCGGTCTATGTGGTGGCTTTCTTGATCTCAATCTTTACACAGTTCTTTGTGCCAGCCGAAGGTGCCGCCCTGCCCAAGCTCGTGCATAAACGTAATCTTTCAGTCGCTAACTCACTATTTATTTTTACACTCAATGCCAGCTTTATCATTGGCTACTCACTAGCAGCTCCAATAATTGGCCAATCGGGGATACACACGGTTTATGCGGTGGTAATGATAGCCTTTATAATCGCTTTCTTATTATCAATAGCCTTACCGAGTATGCGGCCTCCGGTCAAAGAGAAGTTTGATGTGCGCAGTACAGTGCGAGCGATTCGTACCGACCTTAAGGAGCACTTTAGTCATATTATTGGCACTCGTACGTTACTTTTCCCAATTCTGCTAATCTCCATTGCTCAGACCATGGTTGGTATCGTGGCTGCGCTAGCTCCAGCTTTGTCACAGAAACTTTTTGGAACCGATCTAGCTCACACCGGACACTGGTTGGTGGTGCCGGCCGGTATCGGGTTAGTAGCCGGATCAGTAGTAGCGGGGCGGCTCTTGCAGCACATGAGTAAAGTACGCTTAGTTTATATAGCTCTTTTCAGTGCTAGCGCCATGCTGGTTTGGTTGGCCGTTTTACCTACGATCAGCCATCTGACGAATGTTCAGCCTTGGGTGGCGGCTTCCACTTTTGCGCTCGGGTTTCTTAACGCCTTGATGCTGGTGGCGGCGCAGACATTACTTCAGCTGGCTTCGACCGACCGACTGCGTGGTCAGATTTTCGGCACACTTAATATGATGATTAATATTGCGGCCCTCGCACCAGTCTTCATTGCTGGTTTGCTGGCGGACGTCTTTTCACCACTCACAGTTCTGGCTGGTATGGGGGCGGCTCTAGCTGGGATTGGTGTAGTATTTCTCCTGAGCTTTAAGCGTATATCACACGCTTACGCGTAAGTTAGGAGCCAGGAACTGTAGCCAATCGATAGAAGTGAATTCCTAGTTCCTATTTACTACACAAATACTGTTGACAGGAGCCGCACAAACCATCACAATAGGGTACAAGAGGATGCTTAGACTTACGTAAAACGCCATACAAGACCGCTTTTTTGTGAGCGAGTTTTTTTGCGTCCTAGAGCAAAATGTTTGTCGCGTAAGTCTAGATACCCTGCCTCGATAGTTTCAGAGAGTCGCCATCTCATCCATTAGTTCGTTTTTACAAAACAAACGTTTTTATTCACTACATTAATTAGATCCATTGTTTCACCTAGCTGTTTGACGAAAGTGGCAGGGGACGTACTCGGTAGATTATCTCCGAGTACCTTCCTTGCATCACACTGAGGGTTCACGGATAGGCGAAGGAGTGTCACTTGATTCGAAGGAGAGTAAGTTAAGCGTATGCCTAAAACAGCCGACCGTAAGCACTTAAAGCCACACAGTGATATTTTGCCGCTGCCAAACCTAGTAGAAATCCAGCAAGCCAGTTACAACTGGTTTGTTCGAGAAGGTTTGACCGAACTTTTTGAAGAAATTAGCCCAATAGAGGACTTTACTGGCAAGTTGTATGCCTTGTCGTTTAAAGACTACTACTACGAAGAGCCAAAGCTCAGCGAGATGGTAGCTAAGGAAAAGAATGCAACCTACGAGGCTAGCTTGCGAGCCAATATGGAGCTCCTTATTAAGGAAACTGGTGAAGTACGCACTCAGGAAATCTTCCTCGGCGACTACCCGGTTATGACCAAGCGTGGAACTTTCATCATCAATGGTGTTGAGCGCGTGGTAGTTTCGCAGCTCGTCCGTAGTGCTGGTGTTTTCTTTACAAATGATAGCCCAGGTGGCAATTTCGGCGCTAAAATTATTCCTTCACGCGGTGCTTGGCTCGAGATCGAGACCAGTGCTAATGGTGTGATGAGTGTTAAGATCGACCGCAAGCGCAAGCTTCCTGTTACAACCCTTATGCGGGCTTTTGGTTTTGGTACTGATAATGAACTGCTCGAGCTTTTCAGCGACGTTGATACTGGTGAGACTCGATTTATTGCAGAAACTATCGCTAAGGATGCCTCAAGCTCAACTGCCGAAGCTCTCATGGAAGTCTACAAACGCATTCGCCCTGGTGATCTAGCTACCGTTGAAAACTCTAAAACTCTCATCGACTCTATGTTCTTTGATTTCAAGCGCTATGATCTCTCGAAGGTTGGTCGCTACAAGCTCAATAAGCGACTTGGTTTTGATATCAAGAACACTCGCGAGAATCGTATTCTTCGGGTTGAGGACTTTGTAGGTATTATCAAAGAAGTCATCCGCATGACCAACGAAAATCACGCCAGTGAAGACATTGATCACCTCGGTAATCGTCGTCTGAAGATGGTCGGTGAATTAATCCAGCAACGCTTCCGGGTCGGCATTGCTCGTATGGAGCGTATCGTCAAGGATCGTATGTCTGTAGCTGATCCAGATGCCGTTACTCCAGCTCTCTTGGTTAATGTTCGGCCGATTGTTGCTAGCGTGAAGGAATTCTACGCTTCCCACCAACTCTCACAGTTCCTCCAGCAGACTAACCCACTTGATGAAATCGTCCACAAGCGTCGTTTGAATGCGCTTGGACCAGGTGGTTTGAACCGCGAACGTGCCGGCTTTGAAGTCCGTGACGTCCACCGCACCCACTATGGTCGTATTTGTCCGATCGAGACTCCAGAAGGACCGAACATCGGTTTGGTTTCGACTATGGCCAGTTACGCTCGGGTCAATGAGTATGGCTTTATCGAAACGCCTTACCTGCGGGTAGTTAGCCAGGTTGAGACAGCTAAGGCAACCGGTGAGACAGCTCGTTTTCAGGTTAAAGACAAGTCTGGCAAGGTAATCGTTAAAGCTGGTGAGAAGATCACTGCTGTGACTGCTAAGGCTATCGAGAAGGCTGGTTTCGACAAGGTCCAAGTGAAAGCACATGTAACTAAGGAGGTCGTCTACCTCGATGCTTTTGACGAAGAAAATGCCGTAATTGCTCCAGCTAATATTAAAATTAACGAAGATGGCTCATTTGTAAATCCCGTCGTCTCAGCTCGTGGGGTTGGTGGTGAAGCTGCTGAACTCTCAGCCGATGACGTCCAATACATGGATATTTCCTCAATTCAGACGGTTGGTATCTCAGCCGCATTGATTCCATTTATGGAACACGACGACGCTCGACGGGCTTTGATGGGTGCGAACATGCAGAAGCAAGCTGTTGCTCTCGTGAAGCCACAGGCTCCAATCGTTGGTACTGGTATCGAGCACAAAGTCGCAGCTGACTCGGGTCAAATTATCTTGGCCGAGGATGAGGGCGAAGTGATTCGCGCCAGCGCTCAGGAGATTGTCGTCAAGTACAAGAAGCTTGGAGAGCGTAGCTATGAGCTGCTTAATTTCATTCGCTCCAACCAAGGAGCCGGTATGACCCAGCGTTGTGTTGTGACTGGTGGCGAAAAGATCAAGAAAGGTGACGTGCTGGCTGATGGTATGTCGACGGTCGACGGTGAACTGGCTCTCGGTCAGAACGTCCTGGTCGCTTTCATGGCCTTCGACGGATACAACTTCGAAGACGCCATCATCATTTCAGAGCGCATTGTTCAGGATGATCGTTATAGCTCGGTTCATATCGAGACTCACCAAATCGACGTTCGTGATACCAAGCTTGGTCCAGAAGTAGTCACCCGCGACATTCCAAATGTCGGTGACGAAGCGCTCAAAGATCTCGACGAGAGCGGCATCATCCGCGTCGGTGCTGAAGTTACTGCTGGCGACATTCTTATCGGTAAGATTAGCCCCAAGGGTGAGACCGAACTCAGCTCTGAAGAGCGCTTGCTCCGAGCGATCTTCGGTGAGAAAGCTCGCGAGGTTAAGGACTCTAGCTTGCGCATGCCAAACGGCTCGCAGGGTAAGATTGTTGGCATTAAGATTCTCTCTGGCGAGAACGGCGACGATCTTCCAAGTGGTGTCTTACAGCAGATCTACATTGCTGTTGCCCAACTGCGCAAGATCCAGGTTGGCGACAAGATGGCTGGTCGACACGGTAATAAGGGTGTGATTTCAAAGGTTATGCCAATCGAAGATATGCCGTATCTCGAAGACGGCACACCAGTCGATATCGTCTTAAACCCACTCGGTATTGGTGCTCGTATGAATATCGGTCAGATCCTCGAAACCCACCTTGGTTGGGCGGCTCAGGCACTTGGCTACAAAGTCGCCAGCCCAGTTCTCGATGGCGTGACAATCGATCAGATCAAAGGAGAGCTCAAGAAAGCTGGATTGCCAGAAGATGGTAAGGCACAGCTCTATCACGGCTACACCGGTGAGCCATTCGACCAGAAGACAACCATTGGCTACAAGTACATGCTGAAGCTTCATCACATGGTTGATGACAAGATTCACGCTCGTTCAACCGGACCATACGCCATGGTTACGCAGCAGCCGCTTGGTGGTAAGGCTATGATGGGTGGTCAGCGATTCGGAGAGATGGAAGTTTGGGCGCTCGAGGCCTATGGCGCTGCTCATAGTTTGCAAGAAATCCTCACCATCAAGTCCGACGACGTCATTGGTCGCTCCAAGGCCTATGAGGCCATCATTAAGAACGAGCAGATCAAAGGGCCGCGTGTACCTGAGAGCTTCAACGTGCTCGTGAAAGAGCTGCAGTCACTCGGGTTTGCCGTCGAACTTGATAGTGCGAACGCCGAAATCGACGCCGATACCTTGCTCGATAAGGTGACACAAGAGGAAGCCATTGAGTTGGCTGATGATGAACTTTTGGAAGGTACCGCTCCTGATGTCGCCGTTGTGGATCTATCCGACGCTGGTGTCATGGCCGATGATTTTGAGACTATCGCTGTAGAAGAAGCTAAAGTAGAAGGAGAGGAGGTCTAAGATGGAAGCTGGAACTCAAACAGAAACCCGATCAGATATACAGCACGATGCGCAGGCACTCCCGTCAATTGATTTTTCGGCCATCCGTTTAACGGTCGCTAGTTCCGAACAAATTCTTGATTGGAGCCATGGTGAAATCACTAAGCCTGAGACAATTAACTACCGGACTCAGAAGCCAGAAAAAGACGGCCTCTTCTGCGAAAAGATTTTTGGTCCAACCAAAGACTGGCAATGTTATTGCGGTAAGTACAAGGGGATCCGCTACAAGGGTATTACTTGTGATAAGTGCGGTGTGCTCGTCACGCGGGCTATCGTTCGCCGTGAGCGTATGGGGCACATTCATTTGGCAGTTCCTGTAACGCACATTTGGTTCCTTCGTGGGACGCCAAGTTCAATTGGTACACTTCTGAATATGAGCGTGCGCGATCTCGAACGAGTCACCTATTTCGCTAACTTCGTCGTCAAAGATGTCGATGAGGATGCCCGTACCAATTCTCTCGAAGAGCTATCCCAAGATTATCAGAGCCGTCGCAAAGAAATCCTGACCAAGTATGAAGCCAAGGATGAATCAGGACTTGATGAAGTTGGCCAGAAGGAACTAGCCGACCTAGAGGTTAACTACTTGGGTGCTAAAAATGAGCTCGAAGGCCTAGCTAAATATCAATTGTTGCCCGAAGGTGCTTATCGTGATCTTAATATTAAATACGGTAATGTTTTCAAGGCTGGTATCGGTGCCGAGGCTATTCGTGATCTTCTCGTCGAAATCGATCTCGATAGGTTGGCCGAAGAGCTGCGCGAGGAATCAACTTCAACCAGTGGCCAGCGTATGCGCAAAGCTCTCAAGCGTCTCAAGATCGTTGAAGGCATGCAGCAAGCCAAGATTAAGCCAGACTCAATGGTCATGCAGGAACTACCAGTCATTCCGCCAGATTTGCGTCCAATGGTTCAGCTCGATGGTGGTCGCTTTGCCGCTTCAGACTTGAATGACCTCTATCGTCGGGTTATTAACCGTAACAATCGCTTGAAGAAGCTCTACTCACTCGAAGCTCCAGAAGTCATTTGCCGCAATGAAAAGCGCATGCTTCAGGAAGCTGTCGATGCTTTGATGGACAACAACTCACGCCGTGAGCGGGCTGTCACCGCGGTTGGTGGTTCACGTAAGAAGCTCAAGAGCTTGACCGACCTTCTTAAGGGTAAGCAGGGCCGCTTCCGTCAGAACTTGCTTGGTAAGCGCGTCGACTACTCAGGTCGTTCGGTGATCGTAGTTGGTCCTCACCTCAAGCTCGACGAGTGTGGTATTCCGAAGATGATGGCCCTAGAACTCTTCAAGCCGTTTGTTATCTCAAAGCTTATCGAGAGAGAATACGCTCACAACGTCAAGAGTGCGGCTCGAATGATCGAACGAGCTCGGACTGAAGTTTGGGATACTCTCGAAGAAGTCATTACCGATAAGTACGTACTTCTCAACCGTGCTCCTACCTTGCACCGTCTGTCGATTCAGGCTTTTCGCCCGGTTCTCATCGAAGGTAAGGCAATTCAGCTTCATCCATTGGTCTGTGCAGCCTTCAACGCTGACTTCGATGGTGATCAGATGGCTGTCCATGTGCCGCTGTCAGACGCAGCTCAGAAAGAAGCTCGCGAGATTATGCTGGCCTCGAACAACTTGCTCAAGCCAGCTAGCGGTGAGCCAATCATTAACCCAAGTCACGAGATTGTACTCGGTTGTTTCTACATGACCAACATTCAAGACGGCGCACAGGGTGAAGGCAAGAGCTTCAGTTCCCGCGATGAGGCAATGATGGCCTATCAGCAGGATATTGTTCACTTGCGGGCCGGTGTTAAGGTTCGTTTGGATGGCGAAGTCATTGAGACCTCAGTTGGTCGCTTGATCTTCAACGAACATCTTCCAGAAGGTCTAACCTTCCAAAATGATGCGATGACCAAATCTCGCCTCAAGGCTGTTTTAGCCGAAATCTTCGTACTATTTGGCGGCGAGCAGACCGCTCTAACTGCCGATGCCATCAAGGAGATTGGCTATCAGTACGCCACTGAGTCTGGTTTCTCACTGGGTATGGACGACCTCCATGCACCAGCCGGCAAGGTCAAGATTCTCGAAGAAGGCGAGACTAAGGCCCAGGCCGTCACAACTCAGTATCAGCAAGGCTTGATCACCAACGATGAGCGCAAAGAGCGCACTATCGAAATATGGAAAGAAGTCGGTGAAAAGATCGAAGCTGAGCTGGCCGAGGAGCTCGATCCAAACAGCTCAACCCTAGCTATGGACATCGAGTCTGGTGCTCGTGCAACGGTTGGCCAGGCTAACCAGATGGCCGGTATGAAGGGCTTGGTGCTCAACTCAACTGGAGGCACTATTGAGCTGCCGGTGAAGAGCAACTATAAAGAAGGTTTGAATATTCTCGAATACTTCATCTCCTCACACGGTGCTCGTAAGGGTCTTACCGATACAGCTCTCAAGACTGCTGAATCAGGTTACCTGACTCGTCGTTTGGTTGATGTCGCTCAGGATGTTCTGATTTCAGCCGATGACTGTGGTGACAAGACTGGTTATAAAGTAACTGGCTCCGAAGCCCGGGCTGCTGGACTCGACTCGTTCATCCCGTGGATTGTCGGTCGATATAGCGCAAAGGCTGTTAAAGACGACGACAGGACACTCGTAAAAGCCAATGCGCCAATCACCGATGAAATTGCTCAGGCAATCGTCGATGCCGGTATCGACGAAGTGGTTATCCGGAGCATCATGAAATGCACCCTGAGCTGGGGTATTTGTAAGCACTGTTACGGTGTTGATCTGGCCCATGGGGCTGAAGTTGAGATGGGCGAAGCAGTTGGTATTATGGCTGCTCAGTCAATTGGTGAACCAGGCACTCAACTGACGATGCGTACGTTCCACGCCGGTGGTGTTGCTTCGGCTGCTGATATCACCCAAGGTTTGCCTCGTGTTGAAGAAATCTTCGAAGTTCGTAACCCTCGTGGTGAGGCTTTGTTGGCTGAAGTCGATGGCATAGCTACCCTGAAGACCATTGATGGCAAGCAAGTTCTGCGCATCGCTCCAGCTGATCTGAAGATTACCAAGTACGACATCAAGGCCGGCATGAAGATAAGCGTCAAGACCGGCGCCATAGTCAAGAAGGGTGATGTCCTGGCTGTAAGCGAGACCGGTAAGCGGACTATTAAAGCTGGTGCCGACGGTCGCATTAGCGTTGGAAAGACCGTTATAGAGCTCAGTCATGAAGGTGGTAACGTCAAGGAGTACACTATTCCGGATTACGTTACATTACACATCAAGAATGGTGACCTAGTGACCGTCGGTCAACGACTTACCCAGGGTTCTGTCAACTTGCAGGACATGCACCGTTTGCTTGGCGAGGAAGCTGTACAGCGTTATATCGTTGACGAAGTGCAAGCTATCTACTCGAGTCAGGGCCAGACGATTGCATCTAAGCACATCGAGGTGATTATTCGCCAGATGTTTAGCCGCGTGCGCATCGAAGAGCCAAATGACACCGAGTTTATCGCTGGCGATATTATCTCGAAGACGTCATTGAGCGAAGCTAACGCCGATGCGCTTGAGGCTAAGAAAAAGCCAGCTACCTATGAGCAGCTCCTGATGCCGATTTCTAAGATTTCCATCAGCTCTGACAGTTGGCTCTCAGCCGCATCCTTCCAGGAAACTATGAAAGTCTTGATCGGCGCTGGATTACGTGGCCGGACTGACCACCTTCGTGGTCTGAAGGAGAACGTCATTATTGGACGTCTTATTCCAGTCGGAACCGGCTTTAGGTCCGAGGAGGATAAGTAAGCGGCCCATTTTGAGCGCGCTGGGCACCGTTGTGCGTTCTGAATGATCCCTCACCGTACTATCATGTACGCCTCAGAATCATTCAGAACTACGCCGGCACCCAGCATCACTCAAAAAGACCCGGTACATGTCTGTCGCGTCTGTTGACCAACACGTCTGAACCTGTTAAACTAACCTAGTTGCTTTTTTAGAGCTAATTCCTAGTTTCTAAAAAACTAAATCCTAAATTTTATGCCAACAATCAATCAACTCATTCGCAAACCCCGTAAGCAGGCCACTTCTAAGAGTAAGGCCCCAGCTTTGATGCGGACCACCAACGCCCTGAAAGGTAAGGCTACGACAACTGCTAACCCATTTAAGCGCGGTGTGTGTACGAAGGTTTTCACCCAGACCCCAAAGAAGCCTAACTCAGCGCTTCGTAAAGTTGCTCGTGTCCGTTTGGTAAATGGTATGGAAGTTACTGCCTATATCGGCGGTATCGGTCACAACCTCCAGGAGCACAGTGTGGTCTTGGTGCGTGGTGGTCGTGTTAAGGACCTTCCTGGTGTTCGTTATCACGTAGTACGTGGTAGCCTTGACACTGCTGGTGTAGCTCAGCGTAAACAGGGTCGCAGTAAGTACGGCGCTAAGCTCGAAAAGGGCAAGAAGGACTAAACTATGCCACGTAAGAAAACCGCTTCTCTCAAGCGTCAACTCAAGCCAGACTTGCAGTACAACTCAGTACTGGTTACTCGTATGATTAATAAAGTTATGAAAGAAGGCAAGAAGCGTACGGCTGAGCGCTTGGTATATGCAGCTCTCGATCAGGCCGCCACGAAGGCTAAGAAGGATCCTATGGAAGTCTTTGAAGGTGCAGTTAAGAATGCTAGCCCAAATGTACAAGTTCGTTCTCGCCGTGTTGGTGGTGCAAATTACCAAGTTCCAATGGAAGTGAAACCAGATCGCAAGATTCACTACGCTATGATCTGGATGCTCGACTCGGCTCGTCGTAAGGAAGGCAAGAGCTTTGATATCTTGCTAGCTAATGAGCTTCTCGATGCTTACAACAATCAGGGCGATGCTATTAAGAAGAAACAAGATACGCACCAGATGGCTGAGGCTAATCGCGCCTTCGCCCACTTCGCCCGTTACTAGACAGCGACCAGTTATATCGAACGCTCAGCGTCGTTTACACCAAAAACTCCTCGACACCGTACGTTAAAGTACGCCTTACGAGGAGTTTTTGGTTAAGCCTAGCGGAGCATTTCGCTAAACTGGTCTTGGCCGCGAGGATAATCAGACTTATTTGTTTAGAGCATGTCTTAGATCCGGTTTTTGTTTTGCCTACTACAACATCCTGCTAAACGGGCCTTTTATGATCTAGAAAGTCTCTGCTCAGCGTTCATCTATTGCATTAATTTAATAAAAGTTGTAATATAGCAAAACCTGAACATCAGGAATAAGCGAAAGGAACTCACGTCCATGACGGCAACACAGCCCAGGACGCGAGCCGTCCTACGCATGATCGAAGCTGGCAGCACTGTCAACTGTGCTCACTGTGGTGAGCGTGTGAAATTCAGGGCCAAGGTCAAACGGCGCCAAGCCATTTGCAACATCTACGTTCGTGACTCAAACGACCAACCACGTTGGGACCGAGTTGAACACTATCACGAGGAGTGCTACGAAGCACTGGGAAAGCCTCACGGTGATTACCTCAGCACTCAGCCGTGGCGACTGCCACGTGGCAACAAGCTGCCTCGTCGTATTGTTGCGACCGAACTAGCTCGATCTATCACCCCCTAGCAATAGGGGGTTTTCTTTTTGTAGTGCTATCTGTACTAAAACTCGAGCTCGTGTAAAATAGAATCATGCTGATAACGGATATGCTTACCTGGTGGTACGGACCGGGCTGGCTGCATGTCTTGCAGTCTGCCAAAGATAGTACCCGAAAACTGTACTACAGCTTAAGTGTGAAGCAGATGCTACGTACACTCTTCGCGCCATGGAAAGAAGACCGGGTCGAAGGCGGTCAGGGCATAGATCAGATGATGCAAGCCATGGTTATGAATCTAGTAGCCCGCTTGATCGGATTTATTATCCGAATGATCTTTATTGTCGCTTGGCTTATGGGCACAGCGCTACTGTTTCTGGCGGCTAGTGTGCTGTTTGTGCTTTGGCTAGTCTTTCCAATTATACCTTTTATTGCCATTGCACTAGGGATTGCAGGTTTGTAATGGATCAAACAGTCAATGCGACCCCGAATCAAGCCACCCCGCAGCTCAGCTGGCAGAGCTCGGCTAGACGCCGGCGGCTAAAGGCTATGCATTCACTCATGTCGCCGGTTTTACATACGGCTCTACTGGTGATTGGTGGACTACTATGGCTGACGGCTGTCATGGGGTATCTACTTGGCCAGAAGATCGCGATCTTATTGCTTGTACCTGGTGCTCCGATCGCGATGTTGGGACTTTATTCCAGCTGGGGCCTCGATCAGTTCGGGCCAGACTGGCTAGCGCGGCGCAATATGACCAATATTCCCGATGTATTATCACCTGAGCTCACCGTGCGCCTGTCACGACACAGTGATGTAAATGCCATCTGGCAGGCTGCTCAAGGCACATGGCAGGCGCACTATGTTATATCGCACTTGGAGCTAACAGATCAGACGTTACAAGCGGCCGCGGCTGTCATTACTAAGCTTACCCCTGATCAGCTCTACAGCTTGAGTGGCTCGCTGATGCAGCGGGTGGGTAGTCAGTTCATTAATGGTGGCACGATTCTTGTAGCCGGCCTCTTAGAAGTAGAGCGTGAACAGCCCGGTTGGCTGGGGACTTTTGAGATCTCCGAACAAGATCTGGTATTTGGTTTGAACTGGCTTGAGCATATCGAGCGCGATCGCTTAGAGCGTCGGGCTCGAGAGAGCTTTGGTGGAATTGGTCGCGACTTCGCAGCTGGCTATACTAATTATCTTGACCAGTTCGCAGCAAATCTATCCGACGAGATTGAAGCTGGCCATCGGAGCTTCTCGGCTTATGGTCGCGAGGAGATGCTTGATCAGTTTGTGCAATTACTCAATCAGCCAGCCCGCACCAATGTGGCTCTGATCGGCGCCACTGGCAGCGGTAAGACGACGTTGGTGTATCGGTTTGCCGAGAAGATCCTCACCGGTATGCCGGCGGGTAAGTTGACCTATCGCAAGATGATGTCGGTTTCAGCCACGGCCATTACCAGTGCTGGTAAGAATGAATCTGTCGAAGCGATCTTCACAAAAATGATGAATGACGCTGTGCGAGCTAAGAATGTCATCCTGTACTTTGAAGATGCCAGTTTGTTCTTCGAAAATAAACCTGGAGCCATTGATGCAACTCGGATTTTGCAGCCAATCGTAGAAAAAACGCACTTGCCAATGATCTTTGGTTTTACCGATGAAGAATGGACTCGATTCGCCCAGATCAACGGCCAGCTGGTCGGAATGCTTAATAAATTGCAGTTGCCAGAAGTGACCGACGAGCTTTGTTTTCAGATCCTTCAGGACGTGGCCTTTGATTTTGAGAACCAACACCGCCTAGTCATCACCTATCGGGCGCTCAAGCAAGCTATTGAGCTGTCGAATCGCTTCTTGGGTGAAAAAGCTCAACCGGGTCGAGCGATTGACTTGCTCATGAGTAGTTTAAATTATGCTGTCGAAGGCAGAGTTACTGAACAATCAGTCAATCAGGCCGTCGAGAGCCGTACGGGTGTTAAGACTGGAGTTGTTGAGCAGGGCAGTAATGAGGCTCAGACCCTACTTAAGCTCGAGGATTTAATTCATGAGCGTATGATCAACCAAAATACGGCTGTCAAAGCTGTGGCGTCTTCCTTGCGGCGAGCTCGGACTGGAGTGCGCGACCCCAAGCGACCGGTTGGTAGTTTTCTTTTTCTTGGCCCGACTGGTGTTGGTAAGACCGAGTTGGCTCGATCACTGGCGGCTGTGTACTTTAGTGATGAGCAAAACATGATCCGCCTAGATATGTCAGAGTATCAGAACCCGAGTGATATCAATCGCTTACTGAATGCCGCCGCCGAGACCTCAGCTGGGTCAGCCTTCCTCGAACAGGTTCGAATGAAACCCGCCAGCGTCGTGCTGCTGGATGAGATTGAGAAGGCCCATCCTGACTTCCTTAATCTCTTACTTCAAATGCTCGATGAAGGTCGCTTAACTGACACTGCTGGCAAGGTTGTTAGCTTTAAAGAAGCTATCATTATTGCCACCTCCAATGCCGGTGCAGAGCAGATCCGGCAGTGGGTGAGCGATGGGGTTGAGCTCGAGACCAAACATGATGCTTTGATCGACTTGGTTATATCCCAGAAGCTGTTCCGCCCAGAACTCTTAAACCGTTTTGATGACATTACGATGTTCCGCCCACTTAAACCGGAGGAACTTCAGCAGGTAGTTGGTATTCAGCTGCAGAACCTTAATAAACAACTTGCTAGTCGACACATCACAGTCGCCATGACTCCTGAGGCGCTAGCTTTCATGGTCGAAAAGGGAAATGATCCACGTATGGGTGCTCGACCGATGCGACGAGCTCTTCAGCGGTTTGTGGAAGATGTAATTGCGCAGCGGATGCTGGCCGGTCAGATCAAGTCAGGACAACTAATTACAATTTCGAAAGAAGATCTCGTGCAAGTCGATGCCTCGTAGATTAGAAAAGGCTTCTTGTGTGTCCGAGAAAGAACACACAAGAAGCCTCGTGTTGATCAGCAGTGGCCGACTCGCGTCTGATTGAAGACGTAGGATGCCGGGACCCAGACCTGACCACTGATGCCGTTGACACGGCCACGGAACCAGCGGTTGGTGTTGTAGTTGCCGTTCACCCAGGGGCCATCTGCCCAGCACACCATCGTGAATCCCGTATTGTCCTTGACCATATAGCCCGGACCATAGGGGCAGCCGATGGCACCACAGGCAGGCGAGTAGACCGCCAGCCACTTGTCATTCCTGAGGAAGCTGCTCGCCGCACCAGCGTTGCTGACCCCGAAGGTCAGTCCGCCGAGCGTCGCCATGATGGCGACGGCGAGGAGTCGAAATTGCTTACTTGTCTTGGTACGCATGAGGTTACTCCTCGTTCAATATTCCGATGTACGGAGCACACCAGTTAACCCTGTTGTCTTCTGGGAACCAGATCATACTTTCCTAGCGTATATCTGTCAATAGCCTTTTCATGAGTAGCATTGCGTGGAAGTGGTCAACCTGGTAAAATACACGTAACAAGCGCTTGTTCGCGCTTATTTTTTCGTCAATTTGACTATCATTTTTAAAGCATAAGTAGGAACACTATGGCCCGCGAATATTCTCTCGAAGATACCCGAAATATTGGAATTATTGCTCACATTGATGCCGGTAAAACTACCGTTACGGAAGGCGTCTTGTATCGCACTGGAAAAACCCACAAGATTGGCGAAGTGCACCAGGGTGAGGCAACTATGGACTGGATGGAACAAGAACAAGAACGGGGTATTACGATCACTTCTGCAGCCACGACTTGTTTCTGGAACGGCAAGCGCATCAATATCATTGATACTCCTGGCCACATCGACTTTACTGTTGAAGTCGAGCGTTCCCTGCGTGTCCTGGACGGTGCAGTGACCGTCTTCGACGGCAAGATGGGTGTTGAGCCACAATCCGAGACCGTTTGGCGTCAGGCTGATAAGTATGGCGTGCCACGTATCTGCTTCATCAATAAGATTAACCAGACCGGTGGCGACTTCTACAAGAGTCTGGACTCGATTCATGCACGTTTGACCAAGCGGGCTTACCCAATCCACTTGCCAATCGGTTTTGAGCAAGAAATCAACGGCATCATCGATGTCATTGAGCAAAAAGCCTATAGCTATAAAGACTACACCGATAAAGAACTGGTTGAGATCGACATCCCTGAAGACATGAAAGAAAAGGTCGAGCGCTACCGTAATCATTTGATTGAAGCTGCTGTTGAGATCGATGACAGCCTCCTCGAAAAATACCTTGAAGGTGGTGAATTAACCTTAGAAGAAATCAAATCAGTCATTCGCAAGAGCGTTTTGACTGGTGAATTTTTCATCGTTTCTGGTGGTGATGGACGTGGCGTGATCGTTGAGAAGTTACTCGACATCGTGGTTGACTATCTGCCAAACCCGCTGGATATCACGCCGCCCTTGGCTGAGAACGAGAAGACCGGCGAACAAGAAGTACTTAAAGTAGCCGATGATGCTCCATTTGCTGGTCTGGCCTTCAAGATTGCTACCGACCCATTTGTTGGTAAGCTCTGTTTCTTCCGGGTATACGCTGGGACGTTAAAGTCCGGCTCATATGTACTCAATAGCTCTACCGGGCAGAAGGAGCGAATTGGCCGTATCTTGCGTATGCACGCCAATAATCGCGAAGAAGTCCAAGAAGTCTACGCCGGTGAAATTGCTGCCGCTGTTGGTCTCAAAAACACCATGACTGGACACACCTTAAGTGCTGAGGGCCACCCAGTTATTCTCGAGCAAATTACCTTCCCAGAGCCAGTTATTCAGATTGCTGTTGAGCCAAAGACCAAGGCTGACCAAGAGAAAATGTCGCTGGCTCTATCTCGTTTGGCTGAAGAAGACCCAACCTTCCGAGTTAGCTCTGATAACGAAGCCGGCCAAACCTTGATCGCCGGTATGGGCGAGCTGCACCTCGACGTACTGGTTGACCGGATGAAGCGTGAGTTCAAGGTTGAAGCTAATATCGGTACTCCGCAAGTGGCTTATCGCGAAACCATCCGTAAGACCGTTGAAGCCGAAGGTAAATTTGTTCGTCAGTCTGGTGGCCGTGGTCAGTATGGTCATGTCTGGCTCGAAATTTGCCCACTCGTACATGCTGATGACGTTGAAGGTGATAAGCCAACCTATGAATTTGAAAACGCTATCGTTGGTGGAGCTGTGCCGCGTGAATACATTAAGCCAGTCGATGAGGGCATTAAGGAAGCCATGGGTAATGGTGTCTTGGCTGGATACCCAGTCGTTGACGTCAAGGCCAAGCTTTATGACGGTTCGTATCACGAAGTTGACTCATCAGAAATGGCCTTTAAGATTGCTGGTTCATTAGCACTTCAAGCTGGTGTACGTAAGGCTGACCCAGTCATTCTCGAGCCAGTTATGAAGGTTGAGGTAACAACCCCAGAAGAATTCATGGGTGACGTGGTTGGTGATGTTAACTCCAAGCGTGGCCGTATCGAGCAGATGTCTGATCGCCAGGGCGCTAAGATTATCGATGCCTTCGTGCCACTTTCGCAGATGTTTGGCTATGCGACGACCTTGCGTTCGATGACTCAGGGGCGAGCCAACTACTCGATGGAATTTGATCACTACGCAGAAGTTCCACGTAATATTGCCGAAGAACTCATCGGCAAGAGTGGTAAGTCAGCCGTCTCTGAATAGACGAGATGCACCGTAGCGTGTCTGTCGTGCTGAAAAATGTCGCCCGAGTTAAATCCGGCGACATTTTGCCCTTTACAAGTCATAGTTTTCTCGATATACTAGACCAGTCCTGCTTGCCTTGCAGGTCATTTTTCGGTGACCACCAGGCTTTAAGCAAATCATAAGAAAATATATTGAGAGTTAAGGAGAAACATTCGTGGCAAATTTTGATCGCAGCAAACCACACGTAAACGTCGGTACTATGGGGCATGTTGACCATGGTAAGACTACCTTAACTGCTGCCATTACCCACGTTTTGGCTAAGCGGTTGCCATCAGACGTAAACAAACCAATTAATTACGACGAGATCGACAAGGCTCCAGAAGAGCGCGAGCGCGGTATTACCATCGCTACTTCTCACCAGGAATACGAATCAGACAAGCGTCACTACGCTCACGTTGATATGCCAGGTCACGCCGACTATGTGAAGAACATGATCACCGGTGCAGCTCAGGTTGATGGTGCTATCCTCGTGGTATCAGCTGCTGATGGCCCTATGCCTCAGACTCGTGAGCACGTTCTCTTGGCTCGCCAAGTTGGCGTACCAGCCATCATGGTCTACATGAACAAGATGGACATGGCTGATCCAGAATTGGCTGAACTCGTAGAGATGGAAATTCGTGAATTGCTCGAGAAGAACGGCTTCGACGAGAATGCCCCTATCGTTAAGGGTTCTGCCTTGAAGGCTCTCGAAGGCGATGAAGCTGCTGAGGACTCAATTATGGAACTCGTGAAGGCTATGGATGACTTCTTCGAAGAGCCAAAGCGTGATCTCGATAAGCCATTCTTGATGCCAATCGAAGACGTCTTCTCGATCAAAGGCCGTGGTACTGTTGCGACCGGTAAGATCGAGACTGGTATCGTGAAGGTCAACGAAGAAGTAGAAATTGTCGGCATCAAGGACACACAGAAGACTACCGTAACTGGTGTTGAGATGTTCCGTAAGTTGCTTGACGAGGGTCAAGCCGGTGATAACGTTGGTCTCCTCCTCCGTGGTATTGAGCGTTCACAGATTGAGCGTGGTCAGGTTATCGTTAAGCCAGGCTCGATTACTCCTCACACCGAGTTTGAGGCTGAAATCTACGTCTTGACTAAGGAAGAAGGCGGACGCCACACTCCTTTCGTAGACGGTTACAAGCCACAGTTCTACTTCCGTACCACCGATGTAACTGGTGAAGTTAAGCTTCCAGAAGGTACTAAGATGGTTATGCCAGGTGATAACATTAACGCTTCAATCAAGCTCTTGGCTCCAATCGCCATGGATGATGGTCTGAACTTCGCGATTCGTGAAGGCGGCCGCACCGTTGGTGCTGGTGTCGTGACCAAGATCACCAAGTAAACACTATGCCGAACGAAAAAACCGCTCAACGCATTCGCATCCGACTCAAGGCCTATGACAACAAGGTCATTGATCAGTCAGCTAAGCAGATCATTGATACAGCCGTACGGACCGGCGCTCAAGTCGCTGGCCCCGTACCGCTACCAACTGATCGCAACACCACTACCGTGGTGCGTAGCCCGCACATTTTCAAAGACAGCCAAGAGACCTTTGAGATGCGAACCCACAAGCGGTTGATTGATATCACCGAACCGACTCCGAAGACCATTGATAACCTTATGAATTTGTCGCTGCCAGCCGGCGTGGATATTGAAATCAAAATGTAACTTTCGGCCTGTTATATCAGGCGCTGTAAGTCGTTAAACTAGAAAAGCAGATCGACACCGTACCACCATGTACGCCTTACGATCTGCTTTTCTGTTTGTCTATTGCAGCATTCTCCTAAACAGGCCTTTTCCAGTTTAGGAGGTTTATTACCTAGCATCACTCAGAAGAACCCTTTACCGCCAGGTAGGATCGACACCGTACCAGAATGTACGCGAGCGAGAGTTTTTTAGTAAAAAAAATGCGCCACCTTCACACGGGGTGGAGGTGGCAGGGAATGAGGCTTGCTCAAGCCTCGGGGAAGAAGCGCTCCAGGGCCAACCTGACATAGTCGATGATGCGGTTGATGCGAGCATCGGTCTGAGGGAGTTGGTTGACGGTCTTGAAGTTGTCCTGCACCTGGTTGCGCAGTCGCCGAAGGAGATCCTGGGGGTTGTCGGCATTGACCGTGATCGGGCCCATGAGATGGATATTGCGGCCGAGGCGATCGAGCGTCAGTTTGTTGACGATGCTTTCGATGGCCGGATGTTCGTCCTTCAGGTAGACTGGGTACTTGATGCGCGAGTCAGTTCCATCGCAAACGGTCATGACGATGTGTACCGGCACGCCGTTTTCGCAACGCACGATGAGGGGATGAGCGAAATCGATGGCGAGGTGCTCTGTCTGGGTGCTCAAGGGGGCTCCTTTATGATTGAGCAATGACGTATAACCATACTATTCAAACATTAATTTTAGTACGAGTCAATAATTAGTAATAGATGGATCAGAAGTTTATATTCTGGGTTGACACTCCTGGTAATAACCTGTAGACTATTTAAGTTGACTTTATGAAAGTTCTGGGAAGCGCCCAGGTCCCTCCAGAAGGTGGGAAACCGGTCCCGCGCTTGCCAGCGTTTCTTTTGAGAAGCGCATAATCAAAAACTCTATGAAAGCTATTCTTGCTAAAAAAGTGGGCATGACCCAACTCTATAACGACCAAGGTCGCTTGCAGCCAGTTACTGTGTTGCAGGCTGGTCCATGTGTGGTTACGCAGATTAAAACTATCGAGACCGATGGCTACAGCGCGACTCAAATTGGCTATGGTGAAGATAAGAAGATTGGCAAGTCCAAGGCTGGTCACCTCAAAACCAGTGGTGCTCACTCCAAGACTATTCGAGAAGTTAGAACCACTGAAGTTGAGCCAGACGGAGCCCTTAAGGTCGGCGACACCATCACGGTTGAGAATTTTGAAATTGGCGATAAGGTAGTCGTTAGCGGTATCAGTAAAGGTAAAGGCTTTGCTGGTACGATTAAGCGTCATAATTTCCATCGTGGCCCGAAGACTCATGGCTCTCACAATTACCGAGCGCCTGGCTCGATCGGTGCTGGTTATCCACAGCACGTCATGAAGGGTATGAAAATGGCCGGTCGTATGGGTCATGACAATGTTACCGTTCAGAACCTTCGTGTTATACAGATTGATCCAGCCAAAAACCTCATTGCGATTAAGGGTGCCGTACCTGGTCCTCGTAAAGGCTTAATTCTTATTCAAGGAAGTACCCGATGAAGGTTCCAACTTTTACTAAAAGTGGCACCAAGGCCACCACTGAAGCTACGCTTGATAAGGCTGTATTCGGTCGTGAAGTAACGCCAGAACTCATCAAGACTGCTTACAACCGTACTTTGGCTAACCAGCGCCAATCTAATGCCCAGACCAAAACTCGTGGCCTCATTAGTGGTGGTGGCAAGAAGCCATTTCGCCAAAAAGGCACCGGCCGAGCTCGTAGTGGCAGTACTCGTAACCCACTCTGGCGCGGTGGCGGTACGATCTTTGGTCCAACTGGCGAAGAAAACTACTCTATTACATTGCCGAAGAAAGCGATTCGTACCAGTATTGCTCAGGCTCTGTCGCTTAAGGTCGAGCACAGTGGTATTCAGGTGATTGAAGATTTTGAAATTACTTCTGGCAAGACCAAGGACGCTGTAGCTTTTATCGATAAGCTAAAATTGACTGGCAAAGTCTTGGTAGTGGGTAATACCGTTTCTATGAAGACCCGACAGGCTGTGAGTAATATACAAACCGTAGCTGTAATCCCTACTCAGAGTCTAACCGTCTATGCCATCATGAATGCTGATGTTGTGTTGCTCAGTAAGGATTCTCTTGAAACACTGAGCACCTGGTTAGCACCCACCATCAAAGGAACTGCCAAATGAGTCTCGTCATCAAGCCGGTTATTACTGAAAAAAGCCTGCACCAAGCAGCTCACGGTGTGTATACATTCATCGTCCCAATGGAAGCCAATAAGCTGACCGTGGCTCAAGCCGTTGAGGATCTCTTCAAGGTAGAGACCACCGATGTGCGCATGGCTATTATGAAGGGCAAAGTTAAGACCTATCGTCAGATTAAAGGTCGTCGATCTAATCGCAAAAAAGCCTACGTGCAGCTCGTAAAAGGCCAGAAGATTGAGGCCTTTGATCTTGGTCAAGAAGACACCGAAGCTCAAGCTCAGGAAGACGCTGCTGCTAAGAAAGCCAAGAAAAAGACTAAGAAAGTTGGGGCGAAATAACCATGGCCGTTCGAGTTTACAAAGCCAATACCGCTGCTCGCCGCGCAATGAGTGTCAGCGATTTTGCTGAAATCACCAAGGCTAAGCCAGAGAAGTCACTAATCCTGAAGCGCAAGCAGAATGCTGGCCGCAACAACCAAGGTAAGATCACTGTTCGTCATCGCGGTGGCGGAGCTAAACGTGCTCTGCGTATTGTCGACTTTAAGCAGACTGGCATGACTCAAGCTGAAGTAGTTGGTATCGAATATGACCCAGGTCGCTCAGCTAATATTGCTCTTATACGCGACGTCAATGGTAAGCGTGCCTATATCTTGGCTGGTAGCGGTCTTAAGCCAGGTGACACCGTTCAAGCCGGTAAGGATGATGTAGAAATCCGAGACCATAACCGCATGCCGCTGAGTGGTATTCCAGTAGGTAGTACGATCTATAACATTGAACTCTCGGCTGGTAGGGGTGGCCAATTGGTCCGTAGCGCTGGCATGAAGGCGCAGCTGGCCGCTAAGGAAGGTGACTTTGCGACTATTAAGCTGCCATCTGGCGAAATGCGTCAGGTCCGTCTCGAGTGCGCCGCTACGATTGGTGTAGTCGGTAACGTTAGTCATAGTCTTGTGCGCATTGGCTCAGCTGGCCGCAAACGTCGACTTGGCTTTCGTCCAACTGTTCGTGGTAAGGCCATGAACCCGAATGATCACCGCCACGGTGGTGGTGAGGGTGGCAGCCCGATTGGTCTGAAACGACCAGTAACTCCATGGGGTAAGCCAGCTCTGGGTGCGAAGACGCGCCGGAATAAGGCCACTGATCGCTATATTATTCGCCGAAGGAAAGGGAAGTAGGCTATGAGTCGTTCACTGAAAAAAGGTCCTTACGTAGACTTTAAGCTTATGAAGAAAGTTAGCGCTTTAGGTCCTAACGATAAGACCATCATTAAAACTTGGGCGCGAGCTAGTTCTATTACGCCAGAAATGGTTGGCCGGACAATTGCTGTACATAACGGCAAAACTCATTTGCCAGTTTTCATTACTGAAAATATGGTCGGACACAAGCTTGGTGAATTTGCACCAACTCGTAAGTTTAAGGGCCACGGTGGTAAGTTAGCGAAGTCTCAAGGATAATACTCATGAAAACTCACGCAAAAGCTAAATATCTGAAGATCTCTCCACGCAAGCTGCGTCTTAGTGCAGATGCTGTTCGCGGTGCCCGCGTGGGTGAAGCCGAGCGGCGCTTGGCCGCCATGCCTCAGAAAGGTGCAGAGTTAGTTGCTGAAGCCCTCAAGAGTGCAGTTGCTAACGCCGAGAATAATCATAATGCCCGCAAGAGCACCCTCAGTATTGCCGAGATTAAAGTCGATCAAGGGCCAAAACTGAAGCGTTGGCGACCTCGGTCACGTGGTATGGCCGCCCCGATTTTGCACCCTATGGCCCACCTGACCCTGGTGGTCACCGATGAAGTAGTAGAGCCAGTTAAGCCAGCCACTAAGGCTGCTAAAGCTACCGACAAGAAGCCGGTTGAAAAGAAGGAAACCAAGTAATGGGACAAAAAATCAATCCAATCTCAATGCGTTTGCAGGCTGATCGTCAGTGGCGGAGTCGCTGGTTCGCCAAGCGTGGCTTTAAAGATCTTCTTAAAGAAGACCTTCTGATCAGAAAGACTATTGGCGAGCAGCTTGGTTTTCGGGCTAGCGTGGCCCAGGTAGAGATTGAGCGCAATACTGGTGAAACCATCATCTCTATCTTTACTGCCAAACCAGGTGTGGTGATTGGTCGAGGTGGCTCTGGCGCTGAAGCTCTCAAGAAGTCATTGTCAAAAATCGTTAGCGGCAAGATGCGTGTTAATATTGAAGAAATTCGCCAGCCGGACCTGGAGGCTCAACTAGTTGCTAATAATATCGCGAGCCAGCTTGAGCGTCGTATGCCGTTTCGTCGAGTTCTGAAAAACACCGCCGAAAACAGCATGAAAGCTGGCGCCCTGGGCGTGAAAGTAGCTGTTTCTGGACGCCTGAACGGAGCTGATATGGCTCGTCGTGAACAAGTCGCTCTCGGTAGCATTCCGCTGCATACCATTCGGGCCAAGATTAGCTACGCTACCGCCGAAGCCAATACCACCTATGGCATCATCGGCGTAAAGGCTTGGGTTTACACAGGAGAAGGTGAGTAGTCATGTTGCTTCCACGTAAAACTAAATTTCGCAAAGCCTTTAAGGGCAAGAATCGCGGTGTTGCTACTCGCGGTACCGAGATTAGCTTCGGTAAGTATGGCTTGAAAGCTCTCGAGAACGAGCGCCTGACTTCACGTCAGATCGAAGCTGCTCGTCGAGCTATGACTCGTTACATCAAGCGCGGTGGTAAGGTTTGGATCCGTGTTTTCCCGCATACGCCTGTTACTCAGAAGCCAAACGAAGTGCGGATGGGTTCTGGTAAGGGTGCTGTCGATCACTACGTGGCCAAGATTCAAGCCGGCAAGATCGTATTTGAGCTTGATGGGGTGACCGAAGAAGTTGCCAAGGAAGCTATGCGCTTAGCTGGCCGTAAGCTACCCATGAAGACTCGCTTCGTTATTCGTGAAACAGTAGGAGAAGCCTCATGAGTCACAAGATTATGAAAGATTTAACTACCAAGAATGACCAGGAATTGACCGCTTTTATTACTGAGCAACGTCAAATTCTGGCGCAGACGGTAATTGATATGAAGACGAAAGAAGTTAAACAAGTAAAGCAGATTCGCGAACTCAAGCGTTCTATCGCTCGAGCCCTCACTGTTCAGTCCGAACGCGAACTAGCCGCCCTGGAGGCCGCCCATGAGTAGAAAAATGACTGGTACTGTTGTTTCAAACAAGATGGATAAAACCGTCGTGATTAGTGTTGAGCGCATTAAGAATCATCCGGTATACAAGAAGCAGTACAAGGTGACAACTCGGTTTAAGGCTCACGATGCTGACAACACCTGCCAGCTAGGTGATGTTGTCGAAGTCACAGAGACTCGGCCGATGAGTGCTCACAAGCGCTTTACGGTCAGTCAGATATTAAAAGCTGCTGGAGGCGCCAAATGATTCAGCCACAGACAGTTTTGCGTTTGGCCGACAACACTGGTGCTAAGAAAATCATGTGCATCAAGGTGCTTGGCGGCAGTAAACGTCGCTATGCTGCAGTCGGTGATATTATTACCGCTTCAGTTAAGCAGGCTACTCCAAACGGAACTGTCAAGAAAAAAGAAGTCGTTCAGGCAGTCGTGGTGCGTAGCGTTAAGCCAACCCAGCGAGCTGACGGTAGTTCAATTCGATTCGATGAGAATGCGGCTGTCATCATTGATAAGCAGGGTCAGCCACGAGGCACCCGTATCTTTGGGCCAGTCGCACGCGAACTGCGTGACCGTGGCTATATGAAAATTGTTTCACTCGCGCCGGAGGTTCTCTAATGAAGCTTAAACTTAAAGATAAAGTTATGGTGACGGCTGGTCGCGACAAAGGCAAGACTGGTGAGATTATCGCTATTCTTCCTAAGGCCAATAAGATCGTGGTCGATAATATTAATATTGCCAAGCGCCACATGAAGCCAACTCAGAGCAATCCTCGTGGTGGCATTGTCGAAGTATCACGACCACTTGATGTATCGAAGGTCCAGGTTTTAGATCCTAAGACCAATAAACCAGCTCGTGTCAGCTACAAGCTAAATGCCTCGGGTGTGAAGGAACGCGTTTTCAAAGTGTCGGCTTTTAGTAATAAAAAAGCTACCAAGAAGACTCCTGCAAAATCTAAAGCTCCTAAGAAGGCGGAGGCTGCCTCATGAATCGCGTACTCGAACAATATCGAACTAAGTCGGCCGCCCAGCTCAAGACTGATCTTAAGTTAGCAAACGTCCACCAAACACCAAAACTGACGAAAATTGTCGTATCAGTTGGTGTCGGACGAGCCGTGCAAGATCAAAAATATCTTGATAACGCTGTTGCTACTCTGCGTAAGATCACTGGTCAGGCGCCAATTATTACCAAAGCCAAGAACAGTATTGCTGGTTTTAAGCTGCGCGAAGGTCAGTCGATCGGCGCTAAAGTTACCTTGCGGGGGGTGCACATGTATGACTTCTTAGATCGCCTTGACGCAATTGTCTTGCCACGCTTGCGTGACTTCCACGGCTTGTCAGTTAAGGCTTTTGACCCGCAGGGTAACTATAGTATTGGTTTAGCAGAACAGACTGTTTTTCCAGAGATCAATTACGAAGATGCTAGTTTGACCCACGGCGTGCAAATTACCCTGGTAACTACCGCTCAAAACCCCAAACAGGGCGAGGCTCTCTTACGAGCGCTTGGTGTTCCATTGGAAAGAAAGGAGAAAAAGTAATGGCTCGCAAAGCATTATTCGAACGTGAAAAAAAACGAGCTGAGCTGGCTGATAAGTATGCTGCCAAGCGAGCCGAGATGAAGGCTGCCGGTGACTATGAAGGCCTAGCCAGTTTACCGCGCAACTCGAATCCAATTCGACAACGTAATCGGTGCGCTATCACTGGTCGAAGTCGAGGCTATATTCGCCGCTACGGTTTAAGTCGGATTACATTCCGGGAGAACGCCTCCAAAGGCCAGATCCCAGGCGTGAGAAAGGCTAGTTGGTAAGGAATACATTATGATAACTACAGATCCCATTGCAGATATGTTGACTCGCATCCGGAATGCCGCCCAGGTTGGCAAGTCGGAGGTGGTGATCCCTTATTCAAAGCTCAAGCACACTCTAGCCGATATTCTCAAGAAGAATGGCTACGTAGCTGGTGTAAAGAAAACCGAAGCGGGCGTCTTCTCAAGCTTGGTTTTGAATATCGACCCAACTCAAACAACTAAGTCGATTACTACCTTGGAGCGCGTTTCCAAGCCAGGCCGTCGAATGTACGCTAAGCGCGATGATATTCCACGCGTGCTCGGTGGGCGTGGTATTATGATCGTCTCTACTTCAGCCGGCGTTATGACTGGCTACGAAGCCCGCGCCCGTGGTCTGGGTGGTGAATTAATTTGCAAGGTATGGTGAGATGAGTCGAATTGGTCGTAACCCCATTACAATTCCAACCGGTACTGAAGTAACTGCAGCCGACAGTGAAGTGTTAGTAAAAGGCCCAAAGGGCGAGCTGACCGTAGCCTTGCCAGAAGGCTTTGCTATTGAGCAATCTGAGGGAACGTTGACTGTTCAGAAGCAACTCGAGAATCGCGAGACAGCTGCTCTTTTTGGCCTCTTGCGCACATTGATCAATAACGCCGTTCAAGGTGTTACGCAGGGCTTTGAAAAGAAGCTCGAGATGAATGGTGTTGGTTTTCGAGTTGAGAAGAAAGGTTCAGACTTAAGCTTTTCACTCGGTTACTCACACAAGATTGATTTTGCTGCCCCCGAGGGTATCGAGCTGGTCATTGAAGGTAATATTATTACTGTTAAGGGCATTGATAAACAGCAAGTTGGCCAGGTTGCGGCGCAGATCCGTGCGCTGCGTAAGCCAGAGCCATATAAAGGTAAGGGTATTAAATATGTCGATGAGCGCATCCGCCGTAAGGCCGGTAAGACCGCGGTGAAGGGCGCTTAGAGGATCTAAGATTATGCAAACCAAAGAATTACGCAATAAACTACAGCACACTACTCGTCGAGCTTTACGCACACGTTCACAGGTTCGTGGCACGAGCCAGCGTCCACGTTTGAGTGTGCAAGTCTCCCTGCAGCAAGTTTCTGCTCAGATTATCGACGATACAACTGGCCGCACATTGGCTGCTGCTTCTAGCTTAGGCGAGAAGAGCTTAGCTAAAACTAGCTTGACCGAGAAGGCAACGTTTGTTGGTGAAAAAATCGCTGAAGTCGCCGCTCAAGCCGAAGTTACGCAGGTTGTGTTTGATCGCGGCGCAAAGCAATACCATGGTCGGGTCGCCGCCTTGGCTGATGCGGCCCGCCAAAAAGGATTGGAGTTCTAATATGGCCCCTCGTACAAATTTCCCTGAGAATCGCGAGTCAGATCTTACTGAGCGCATGATTGCTCTCGATCGTGTAGCTCGAGTAGTTAAAGGTGGGCGTCGTTTTCGCTTCCGTGCAACAGTTGTAGTAGGCGATGGTAAGGGTAGCGTAGGTTTTGGTGTCGGTAAAGGTCGGGATGTAGCTAGTGCTATCCAGAAGGCAACTGCCATTGCACGCAAACAGATGATCCATGTGCAGCTCAACGGGACTACTATCAACCACGAAATCACCGTCAAGTTTGGTGGCGCCAAAGTCTTTATGAAACCAGCTCCAGCTGGTACTGGCGTGATTGCTGGCGGCGCAGTCCGATCTGTACTTGAAATAGCCGGAGTACGCGATGTGTTTACCAAATCTCTTGGTAGTACGAATAAGATCAATAATGCTTCAGCCACCATTGAAGCACTCAAAAGCCTCAAAACTGACGAAATTAGTCCAGTATCTGCTGATAAGAATCAAAAGACCGAGGAAGTAACAGTATGAGAATTCATGAACTAGACATTGCTACCAAGACTGCCCGTAAACGAGTTGGTCGTGGCATCTCTGCCGGCGGTGGCAAAACAGCTGGTCGTGGTACCAAAGGTCAAAAAGCTCGTACCGGCAAGAAACTTAAACCTGGCTTTGAGGGTGGTCAGACAAAATTGGCTATGCGTCTGCCGAAGGCCCGTGGTTTCAAGCACGCTCCAAACGTTAGCTACCAGACGATTAACCTCCAAGATCTAGCTCGCCATAAGGCTACAACTGTGACAGCTCAGAGCTTGGCTCAAGCCGGCATTGCCAAGTATGCTGATCGACCAGTTAAACTACTTGGTGATGGTGAAGTCAGCACGGCCTTCAAGCTAACTGTACAAGCAGCTACGACGCAGGCTATTAATGCGGTGGAGAAAGTTGGCGGCAGTGTTACAATTGCTGCATTGCCAAAAACCACCAAAGCTACTGCTGACACCAAAAAATCCGATAAGTAGTTGGCGCAAAACGCCTCAAAGTAAGGAGGGACATGAATCTCAAGACATTACCGTTGGTCTGGAAGAATCGCGATCTGCGCAAGCGCTTGTTTGTCATCTTGATTATTCTTGCTACCTACAGTCTGTTGACTCATGTCCCGGCACCGATTGCCAATACCAAGGAGTTGCAAACTTATCTAGTATCTTTTTTTAGCCGTACGCCACTCCTAGGGCTAGCTAATCTTTTTACTGGTGGAGCCCTGGCAAACTTCTCAATTATTTCACTTGGAATTGGGCCATATATTACCGCCTCGATTATCGTACAGCTCTTGCAGCAGGTGATACCAAGTTGGGAGGCCCTCTCGAAAGAAGGTGAGCGTGGTCGGAACAAGCTCAACCAGTACATGCGTATTCTAGCGGTACCGATGGCTTTCGTTCAGTCTTTTGCAGTAATTGCTTTGATCCGTCAGATCTCCCGGCAAACGGCTGGCAGTGACTTGGTTGGTAACCCGTCAATTGCGCAGTATGCATTCTTAATATTATCTCTGACGGCTGGTAGTATGTTCTTGATGTGGCTTGGGGAACTTATTACCGAGCGAGGTTTTGGGAATGGTATTTCGATCCTTATTGCAGCCGGTATTTGCGCTAGCTTGCCAGGTACCTTAGCTCAACAAACGACACTCTTACAGGGAGACAGTAGTCAGATATTGAAGGTTGGGCTGGTACTCTTTGTAACGCTTGCTACTATTTATTTCGTAGTGGTCGTTAACGAGGCCCAACGTAACATTCCCATATCCTACGCCCGTCGGCGAGCCGCTCTTGATCGATACAAGAGCGTCGATACGCACCTGCCTTTGCGCCTGATCTCGGCAGGAGTTATTCCGGTAATCTTCGCTCTGACTCTACTGTCGGTCCCTACGGCGATTGGCAACCTCTTAAAGGGTGCTCAGACCGCCTGGGTGGCGAAGCTGGCCCAAAACCTCACGGTTTGGTTTACGTCTACCAACATGGTGTATATTGTGACCTACTTTGTATTAATCTTTGCTTTTACGTTCTTCTATACTTCAATTGTCTTTAAGCCAAATGAAATTGCTGAGAATCTTCAAAAGCAAGGTGGATTTATACCAGGTATACGTCCCGGGAAAGAAACCTCCAAGTATCTCGGCTCAGTGATTCGTCGCTTAAATCTTTTTGGCGCCCTGGCCCTAGGCGTAGTGGCAATTTCGCCGCTCCTTATAGATCGTGCCCTCAATAGCAACCAAGCCGTAGCTCTTGGTGGCACAGCTGTCTTTATCTTGGTCTCAGTTGCGATTGAAACCAAGCGCGAGATGGAATCAAAGGTCCTCATGGCAACCTATGAACGCTATTAATGCATATTCCACCTGTAGAACCCTTTACATATCTGTTGGAATAGGGTAAACTGGAAAACTGTAACGAATCTTATGGCCAATACAAAGGAAGTAATCGAAGTAGAAGGCACTGTGATCGAAGCCCTGCCAAACGTTAAGTTTAAAGTAGAGCTCGAAAACGGTCATGTTGTTTTGGCCCATGTTTCGGGCAAGATGCGTATGCACTACATCAAGATCCTACCAGGGGATAAAGTCACTCTTGAGATGACCCCCTATGATCTTGAAAAGGGCCGCATTACCTATCGTCATCGCTAGGCAATAGTTCGTATTAATCAATCAAGGAATTACAAGTGAAAGTTCGTGCCGGTGTAAAACCCATCTGTGATAAGTGTAAGGTCGTCCGTCGCCGCGGCGTCGTACGCGTCATTTGTGAAAACCCTAAACATAAGCAGAGACAAGGTTAGTATGGCTCGTATTGCTGGTACAAATATCCCCAATGATAAGCGGATCGAAATCGCACTTACCTATGTGCACGGTATTGGTCTAACTTCTTCGCATAATATCTTGGCTAAACTTAAGATTAACCCAGATATTCGCGTGAAGGATCTAAGCGAAAAAGACCTGTCTGATCTACGTGTTGAGATTGATCAAAACTATGAAGTTGAAGCTGACTTGATGCGTAAGGTAAGTCTGAATATCAAGCGCCTGAAAGAAATCAAGGCTTATCGTGGTTTGCGTCACAGTGCTGGCCTGCCATCACGTGGGCAGCGCACCAAGACGAATGCTCGCACCAAGCGTGGCCGTAAGATGACCATGGGCTCTGGCCGTAAAAAGGCTGCGTCGAAGACGTAAGGCTGTTTAAGAAAGCAAGTAAGGAAACGGAATATGGCACAAGCTACTAAAACTCGACGCCGCAAGGTCAAACGTAACCTCCCTAAGGGAGTGGTGCACGTTCAGGCTACCTTTAATAACACCATCATTAGTGTGACCGACGAAGCCGGTAACGTTGTGGCTTGGGCTTCGGCTGGTTCGGCTGGTTTTAAGGGATCACGCAAGAGTACCCCATACGCTGCCCAGATTGCTACCGAGAAAGCCCTAGAGAAGGCCAAGGATTTTGGCTTAAAGAAGGTTGAAGTAGTCGTTCAGGGTATCGGCTCTGGGCGCGAGAGTGCTGTCCGAGCTTTACAATCAACTGGTGTAGCCGTATCAAGTATTCGCGACATTACCGGCGTACCGCATAACGGCTGTCGACCACGAAAGGCAAAACGGAACTAAATCATGGCACGAAATCTTACCCCCATTGCAAAATTATCTCGTCGCGAAGGCGTACAGCTCCACCCAAAGGCTGCAAAAGCCTTGACTCGACGAGCCTATGCCCCGGGTCAGCACGGCCAGGCGCGACGTCCAAAACCATCTGACTACGCTGTACAATTGCGCGAGAAACAGAAAGTTAAGCGTTTGTATGGTGTTATGGAAAAGCAGTTTCGTCGCTATGTTAACGAAGCTATTCGCCGTGATGGGGTAGCCGGTGAGAATCTGCTCGGAATTCTCGAGCGTCGCCTCGACAACGTTGCCTATCGACTTGGGTTTGCACCTTCGCGACAGGCGGCCCGCCAGATTGTAAGCCATGCCCACTTGCGAGTAAATGACAAGAAGGTTGATGTGCCTTCTTATCAAGTTAGGCCTGGCGATGTTATTACTGTGAAGACCGGTAGTCAGAAGAACGTTTATTTCACCAGTCTAACCGAAAGCCTTAAAGACACTCCGGTTGAACAGCCGAGCTGGCTCAAGGCCGATCATAAGAAGTTGATCGGGACCGTCACTGGGTTACCGTTGCGGGCTGATAGTGATCAGCATATTGAAGAACAATTAATCATTGAATATTACTCGCGCTAGTCGAAGCGGATAAGTAAAAAAGGAGTCATCATGGCGTTATACGATATTAACCTTCCGGAAATGAAAGAGGAAAAGGTTGCCGATTATACCAGCCGGTTCGTGGCAGAACCACTTCACCCTGGCTACGGTATGACCATCGGAAACTCTATGCGACGAGTCTTGCTCTCAAGCTTGGCTGGAGCGGCTGTTACGGCCGTAAAAATCGAAGGAACTGATCATGAATTTGCTACCCTCAAGGGTATTCGTGAAGACGTTATTACTTTGATTTTAAACATTAAGCAGCTCAAACTTCGCTACGAAGGTACTGAGCCAGTTACCGTCACTCTATCTAAGTCTGGTAAGGGTTCTGTAACTGCTGGCGACATCAAGGTAGTCGATGGCGTTGAGATTGTCAGTAAGGACCTCGAGCTTTGCTATATCGACGATGCAAAGACTAAACTTGAAATCGAACTGAAGGTTGAGCAGGGGCGTGGCTATAGTCCGGTAGAAAGCCGTGGTACCGAGAAGCTACCAATTGGCTATATCGCGGTTGACGCTATCTATACTCCAATCAAGCGGGTGCGTTTCAATATCGACAATACTCGTGTTGGTCAGATGACAAACTTGGACAGCCTAGCCATCGAAGTTGAAACCGATGGCAGCATCACTCCGGCTGAAGCTATGAGCCAGGCCGCTGAGATTCTGGTTGGTCACTTCCAAGTATTAGCTGGTATGGATGTTGTATCGGTTGGAACAGAAGGCATTATGACTGCTGAAGCTAAGGCTGAAGCTGAACACGGTCAAGTTGCCATCGAAGAACTGTCACTATCCCAGCGAACCACTAATGCACTTATCAATAACGACATTCTGACAATTGGTGATCTGACACAGCTCACAAAGGCTGACCTCAAGTCACTCAAGGGCTTTGGTCAGAAAGCCTTTGAAGAAGTTATCGAGAAAGTTGAAGAAATGGGGATTAAGCTCGGCGAGTAATCGCTGAGACTACTCCTACCAAGGATAACTACTATGCACGCTCACTATCACACCGCATCCAAACTTTCCCGTAAGAACGGCCCACGTAAGGCTGTGGTTAAGGGACTCCTAGAATCACTCGTGCTCTACGAAAAGATAGAAACTACCGAAGCCAAGGCTAAACTAATCAAGCCGGTGTTCGATAAGCTTGTCACTAAGGCTAAAAAAGGTGGTTTACATAATATCCGCGCCATCCATGCTCAGATTGACTCTACTGTAGCCGCCAACAAGTTGACGCAAGAATTAATCCACGGCTTTGAGAGTCGCAACTCGGGCTACACTCGACTGACACCAACCGGCTATCGTCGTGGCGACGCTGCACCAATGGTGCTGGTAGAGTTGGTCTTGGACACTGATTTCGAAGACAAGCTTAAAAAACTCCAAGCCGAGACCGATAAGTCTACCAAAGACAAGAAGGTAGCAGCAAAGAAGCCTGAAGCTAAGAAGACTGAGGTAAAGGCATGAAGTTAAGCACTAACTCATATCAAGCAAAGCCGCAAGAAATTGCCAGCCAGTGGTATATCGTGGATGCTCAGGACGTTGTTCTTGGTCGACTGTCGACGCTCATTGCTACTCATCTAATGGGTAAGAACAAAGCTCAATTTAGTCCACACGCTATTACTGGTGATACGATTATCGTTATTAATGCTGAGAAGGTTGCCGTAACCGGCAAGAAGCTTGAGCAGAAGAAGTACTATCGTCACTCGGGTTACCCAGGTGGTATTAAGGAGGCTCGTCTCGAAGAACAGCTTGAAAAGAATCCTAGCTTTGTAATCGAACACGCTGTCAAAGGCATGCTTCCAAAAAATAAGCTGGCTCCTAAGTTGATGGCCCGTCTGCATGTCTACGCTGGCAGCGAACATCCACACAGCGCTCAGCAACCAAAAGAATTGAAGGCAAAGTAACATGGCTGAAGTAAAGAAATCTGAAGTAAAAGGCAAAAAGTATTATTATGCCGTTGGTCGTCGCAAATCTGCCGTAGCTACCGTGCGCCTTATGGAGGGCAAGGGGAGTCTAACTGTTAACGAAATGCCAGTTGGTGAATATGTTAACAACGCCTCACTCCTCAAGCTTGTTCAGGAGCCGCTTGAAGTAGTTAGCAAGGCTGCTCAAATTGACGCTATCATTCGCGTATCTGGCGGTGGCCGCCGTGGTCAGGTCGACGCCATCCGTCTCGGGCTGGCTCGTTCGTTGGTTCTCTTAAACGAAGACTACCACCTTACTTTGAAGAAGGCTGGTCTTCTAACTCGTGATCCTCGTGAGAAGGAGCGTAAAAAGTATGGCTTGAAAAAAGCCCGTAAAGCTCCACAATTCTCTAAGCGTTAAACTTTTTAAAAGGACCCTAGTAAGGGTCCTTTTGGTATTATAGGCTCCTTGAAATAGGATATAATAGACCATGAGCACTTATGGTTGATCGCAGGCTTATTCGCAATATTGTGATACTGACGGTGGGGCTGATTTTTTTTGGCACCCTTGGTTTGTCGATGACGGCGCATTTAAGTTATGGTGAGTCATTTTACGAAACAATTACGTTGCTTTTGACGCACGTCGATCACTACGGCTTCAAAGAACCTGGCAGTCGATATATTGTTGTTATCCTAGTAATCAGCTCTATCGTGGTTGTGGCATATTTACTCAAGGTGCTGGCAGACTATATAGTAGGGTTAGGAGATGGACTCAAGCGACATCATATGAAATCGAAAATTTCACGACTAAAAAATCATTATATTATTTGCGGTCTTGGCCGGGTTGGCTCACAAGTGGCCGATGAACTCTTTGATGAGGGCGTACCATTTGTAGCCGTTGACCGTAGCGAAGAACGAGTTAAAGCAGCTATTGCCAAAGGCTACATCGCCATTCTTGGTGATTCAACCAAGGAAGAAACACTTCAGGCGTTGGCAATTGAAAGAGCGCAAGGTCTGGTAGCGTCGCTCGGAGACGACAGCGCAAATCTGTTCGTGACGTTAGCTAGTCGCCAGCTGAACCCGCATATATTTATCGTGGCTCGTGTGAATCGAGAAGAAAACCGACAGCGAATGATACGAGCTGGAGCTGACCGGACAACCATGCCGTATCAAATCGGTGGTTACCATATGGCAACTATGTTGACCCGACCGAGCGCGGTGGACTTCCTAGAGATCCTCTCGGCTAACAACAATAGTCAGTTGCGGGTTGAAGAAGTAACTATCCCAAGCCATAGTGCCGCGGCTGGAAAACGTCTTAACTGGCTGTATAATCACAAGGTCGGAGCGACAGTCCTGGCTGTAAATACGCATGATGGCATGAGTAAGGTTAATCCATCAGGGAACGAGACACTTTACTCGGGAGATAAGCTCATTGTGATGGGTACAGCAGAGCAGGTTGAACAAATGAGTAGCTTGGTCTAGTGGCACTCGATCAGGGGGTAATTGAGTGGATTATTTCTGACTTACAAATGGGTAAGCGGTTGGATTCTTTTCTGGTAACACAACGGAATGAGTTTAGTCGCGTTCAATGGCAGAAGGCGATTGTCGAAAAACGCGTACATGTGAACGGTGAACCGGTCAAGGCTAGCTACAAGCTAATGCCGTTTGACTATATACAAGTCATGCATCTTCCTGAGGTGCCGCGTGATCAGATACAGCTTATACCAACCAAGTTACCACCCTACATCTATGAAGATGACGATGTAATCGTGGTTAACAAGCCGGCTGGCTTGATTGTGCACCCTAGGCCCGGGGGGCTTGAAGCAAGTGTGGCTGGGAGTATTAAAGACCAAGTGCAGGATGATGACCCAGTGCGGCCGGGCATCATTCATCGCCTCGACAAAGACACCTCAGGAATTTTATTGGTTGGGAAGACCGTAGCAGCCAAAAAACAATTGCAAGCAGCTTTTAAAGCTCGAGCTGTTAAAAAATATTATCTAGCGCTTGCCTGGGGCAAGCTCGGCCCAGGTACACAGCGGCTAGGTTTTGCGATTGGCAGTGGCGAGAAGCCGAATACCAGACGAGTTGATCCGCGCGGCAAGACGGCTGAGACCTTCGTGCAACAATTATCTGAGGGGCCATCGACTTGCCTGGTGGAAGCTCGTCCGACAACTGGCCGAACTCATCAGATACGCCTGCATATGGCTATCATCGGCCACTCCATCGTTGGTGATAAGATCTATAGTCGAACGCCGGCCTTTGATCAACGTTATCGGCTTATGCTCCACTCCTGGAAGGTTATTGTGCCATTGCCAAATGGGCAGCGTAAAACCTTTGAGTGTCCACTGCCCGAGGGTTACACTAGTGTTATGAAAGATTTAGCATGCCCGCTGCCCCAGCTATAAACACTATGCACGCCTGGCTTTACATCCACCCGCTTGGCAGTACTCGTCGAGAGCTCATGCAATCCGAGCTGGCCACTTCCTTGGGTGTCCGGCCTGAGCAAGTCGTTCAAAACCCCAACGTTGTCTGGCTCGATACTGAAGGTCAGCCAATCAAGCGCAGTGACGTTATGCAGGTTTTGCAAGAGTTGACCTTGTCTGCCTTTGATGCCGGTCAGGAGCGTTGGATTATTTTGCACGACGCTCATTTGCTTACCCCCGAAGCTGGTAACGCTCTTTTGAAAGTTCTGGAGGAGCCACCAGCACACACACGGCTTATATTACTAAGCCCTTCAGCAGCTAGTGTTCTGCCCACACTGCGGTCACGAACTGGCCTGCGCGTGTTGTCCGGATCTTTCATGGCGAGTAAAGCGGACCCTGAGGCCGAACGCTTTATGCAGACTACAATCGGAGAACGGCTGTCTATAATAGGCCAAGCACATAAGTCCAAACGGTTAGCGGGCTTAGTCGATGCCCTAGCGGCACACGTATATGCGACTCAAGACATGTCGAGCTTGGCCTGGTTTGAAGACTATTATACTAACAGCACAGGCCAGAATACCCGACTACTACTTGAAGCTTTTAGCCTTCGGGAGTGGATGACATGATTTTGACGATTGTTTTATTCCTCATTCTAGCTTTTTTCACATGGCGACTCACACGAACCAGCTACAATCCTCTTGCACATTGGCTCAATAGTGGTGCTAATAATGCCGAAGTTACCCAAGAAAGTGAGCTTGGGCGTTTACTAGAAACTGCCAATCGTTACTTTATGGAGCGGAAATGGAAAGCGGCTGAGAAAGCTTACGTCAAAGTACTCAAGCACGACCACAAGAATATGACAGCCTTCCGTCGCCTTGGCTTAGTCTATTCATATCTCCATGAGTATGAAGATGCAGCTGAATGCTGTGAGTATGTTATTAAGCGACAGCCGACCGCCGTAGATTTACAGAACTTTGCCACCGTACTGTATCACCAGAAGCAGATCGAGCCAGCCATCACCATGATGCAACGAGCATTAGAGCTCGAGCCATCGTTAAGTCGCTATATCGGCTTGGCTCGACTCTACGAGGCGGAAGGGGAGGATGATAAGCAACTCCAGGCCTTACTAGCTGCCCATGAGGTAGCCCGTGGGGACGCGACTGCCACAAGACTGATTACTCATTGGTACCGGAGTCACGGACGGGACGGTCAAGCGCAGGCCTGGGCTCAGGGATCTGAAGCGGCTCACTCAAGCCAATCCTAGTAATCAACACTCGATCTCGGGACAGCACTCGGTATTATCCGGTAGTATTGCGCCAGATTTCGACTTCTTTCGTACATATTAAATACACCTCAAGCCTTAGCTTGAGGTGTATTTAATGGTGCAGGGGGAGGGAGTCGAACCCCCGAAGGCACAAGGCCGACAGATTTACAGTCTGTTGCGTTTGACCACTTCGCTACCCCTGCATGGAGCCCAAACCGAGGATTGAACTCGGGACCTCTTCCTTACCATGGAAGCGCTCTACCACTGAGCTATTTGGGCCTGTTAATATCATAAGTGCTTAAAATATACCAAGAAAGAATACCATTTTAGCGGATATTTTTCAATCTGTTAGTACTTCTGGTAAACTGGTATAATCTGGTTTGAAAATTTGCCCGCGTAGCTCAATTGGCAGAGCAACGGTTTTGTAAACCGTAGGTTATGGGTTCAAGTCCCTTCGCGGGCTCCAGAAGCAGAAAAATATCGGAGTTACGGCACAACACAGATGCTGTAAAAGTCATGAGTTGTTTACGCGCCTGCGACCTGTGTCGGCTGTACCGACTGCCGTGCCGTCTCTGCTATTTGCAGCCTGTATCGCACTTGCTATACTTAAACTAGATGCGTATTCCGCTTAATCTTATCCAATTCTATATTGGGCTCCCTCTTCTTGTGTTTCTTTCGGTGCGTTCGTTCTTGTCAAACCGCCGTTCGCCGAATACAACCACGTTGCTGGTCGGGGTTACTACTGGCTTATATGCAGTGTCATATGCTTCTCAAATAATCCCTATCTTTTTTACCGAAAATTCTACCGTTCTAAGTCTAGGGACTATTGTAGCTGTATTTTTTGAGAGCCTCGCTTTGTTTTTCGTCTGGCAGATTGTTTTTAGGATTTATTTATCAAATAGCGTTTCAATGCGACGAGCCGCTAGTGTCTTAATAGGCATAGCGGCAACCGCCGTCGCCTATGTAGGCATTCAGGCTGCCTTCATTCAGCCAACTACGCTACAGCAAGTGGGTGGCATATGGAATATCAATATTCCATATCCATTTAGCCAGCGGTTGTTATCTGCATTTCTATATTCTGGTTTACTTCTAATTGCCGGAAACTTCTATATGCAGTCGCGACAGATAAATAAGGCTCCCCAAAAGATTCTCTTAGTAGGATTTTCATTGGGCCTTACGCTTATTAGTCTATTTTTCTTTGCGCAGCCTTTCTTCGGAGCAGAAATTTTTGCGAATAATAGTGGTTTGTATATATTAATGGGTGTTGGCTTTATAGGTGGCGGGTTGATCTTAAGCCTGATCTGGCGCGATAACCAGTAGTAGTTTGCTATACTTAGGATCAGATGCATATCCCACTTAACACTATTCATTGGTATATTGGTTGGCCAATCATCTTGGTTATTGCTGTACATAGCTCTCGACTGCGCCGGTCAGCACCGAACACCATCAACACATTATTTGGTCTAGCATCTTGGGGCTTTTTAACTTGCTTGGCCTTCTACGCGTTGCCACCGCTACTAACACTCAATAGCCAGATATTAACACTAACCACAATTATTGCTGATATTATTCAATTTATTTCTTTAGCTTTTATGTGGATAGCAGTGGCTCGTATCTACTTCCCGGGCAATCGCTTAGCTTCGCGCATCATTGGTTGCCTGACAATTGCTATAAGCCTTATAGGGGCGGCTATTTCAATCACAGAAAACCTTACATCACCAGTCACGATGGTGTTTGTCGGTGGAGCCTGGCAGCTAAGCTTTGCTTTTCCGGTTGGCTATCAGGTGGTAACCGCGATCCAGTACGCTAGCCTGCTCTTATTGGCCGCTAAGCTTTGGGTGCAAGCTCGTGACTTAACTGACAGGGTACAGGTATTACGCCTTAGATCGTTTTCTCTAGCCTTCCTTTGTGTTGGTGGGTTTTATGTATCAAGACCATTTTTAAGCCTGACTAATTCTCAGGGTATATTTACGCAAAATATCCTTCTTCTCACCGGCATTGTGGTCTTTGCTGGGTTTGCCGCAGCTACCTTCTATATTGGCCGCTTTCGTTCTCAAGCATAAGTAGCTATTGGCTAAACTTAGTTAAGTAGGTTCGCAACCTCATTCTTGACGACGTTAGCTTGGTCAATCTCTTTGACAGCTACAGTGGCAATAGTCAGTGAGAAGGTAGTGCCTACCTTAGGTTCACTCTGGAGATCGACACGAGCGTTGATACGTCGAGCTAACTTGGCCGTAATATACAATCCCAGGCCAGTCCCATTATTTTGGCGGGTTAAAGGGTCTTCGGATCGCCAAAATTTATCGTAGACTCGGTCTTGCTCACTCTTTGAGATACCTATTCCGGTATCGGTGACAGATATTTTGACAGATTTACTATCTGGCATAGTAGCACGAATAGTGATCCCGCCCTCTTGCGTGTACTTAATGGCATTGGTCACGAAGTTCTGTAGGACTTCCTTGAGGTATAGGTGGGATGTCGTGACTCGCGGCAGGTTCGGAGTGGTTTCAAGCTTGAGGTAGAGTGATTTTTTCTCTGCTTGTGGTTTATATGTAGATTCTAGCTCTTTCATGATGTCGGCAATCGCAAAGGTTTCGACTTGCATATCCTTATCTTCGCGTTCAGCCCTAGAGAGAGTAGATAGATCATTAACCATGTCTGATAAAAATAGAACTTGTTTATGGGCTTTATCAAGCGCTTGAGGGAGCGCGCCAGGCTTAGGCTGTGGTTGCTCTGCTATAATCTGCGCCATGGAGATGTTGGCTTCGGCAATTGTTATTGGGGTTCGTAATTCGTGACTGACGACTGATATAAATTCATCTCGCTCTTCATCCAAGCTCTTTTGCTGGGTAATATCGCGTAAGAGAAAAGTGTATCCTTGACGCTTTACAAGAGGTGAGACCAGTGATGTCCGGCTGATATTCAGCTCTAGAGCTATGCGATCATTCTTACCGAAACTAAGAAATAAATCAGTCCGCTTTAAGAGGTAGGTAGTTTGTCGGGCAACTTCAAGGGCATTGATAGATGCCTTCTGGTCATCTTCAAGCTTAAGGACATCTTGAATCTTCTGGCCGGCTAATTCTGTGTTTGTATCTAGTAAATCAAGAGCAGCCGCGTTATAGACAGCGATAGTGCCATCGTCGCTCACGGCAAGGACTGCTTCAGTCATGCTGTTAATTAAGCTAATTAAACGCTCATGCTCGTACTCGGCATGAACAATTTTTTGAGCCATAGTTAGACGTTCAGCTCGGGCACCGAATATTATCCGTAATAACAAGATTGTTAAGGTGGACGCTAATAGGAAGGGTGCCAAAATACTTAATGGCTGCAGTAAGGCGCTCGAGCCTTGCTGATACCAAGTTGCTCCAACTACCGTTAAGAAAAGCAAACTCAGGCTCGATATTAGTCCCGGTAGTAGATAGTAGTACTCAGCCAGGTAGGCCACCAGTACCCAGAGCAAGATAAAAGGAGAGGTGATGGGTACGACGAATACTAGCATCAGTCCAAACATCAGATGGTAAAAAATCAAGTAGATGGTATTGATAAGCTTGGTTTGTTTATGAACTAAACCATGAATAGCTGCCACTAATACACCAAGACCAACCAAGAGCCCAATTCCGACTGGGCTACGCATGACCGTGTGACCAGATTGGTAATCGGCAAATATAGCTATGCCAATTGCAAAGCCGAGTAGTACGTTGTCTTTGAGATGAATAACTTCGTTACTGGACGCTGAGGTTGATTCCTGAGCTTGCATAAGCATTATTATACCCTGTATTGTTGAAAACTGCTTGTGCTTCGGATTGCTTATCGCTACTAGCTGAATTTAAAAGCTAAGCTTTTCGGAATGGACTATCGCGTTTCGAGATGAAAGCTGATGTGAAGTAGCGAAAGCGCGTTACAGCAATTACTATGGCGCCGACGATAATGCGCGGGATGTACGTTTGGCAGTATCCATGGTCAATTAGCAGCAGATTGCTGTTTTGGTAGAATCAATTAACAGAAATTTAATGGATTGTGGCCAAACCAGTGTCCGACTAAAACGTAAAGCCAAAGGAAGGGGACAATTAGGTATGGGTAGAATAGATATTTTGGTCGCAAGCTGAGTACGGAATGAGACATGAGCCGTTTTATAAATACTTATCCGCAACTTACCCAAGCTTATTGCCTGTTTCTTTAAGAATTCTTAAGTTTGTCACGCAAGTAGCTAGTAATATCGGATCCATATTCGGCATGCGTCGTCGCAGCATCGACGACTGCCTTTAAGTAACTCAGCTTATCGCCCCCATCATAGTATTGACCGTCAATAATGCGTCCTGACACATAGTGATCTTGAGCGTAGGCCTGCAGTGCATCGGCAAGAACAATTTCACCATTTGCTTGGGGTCGAAGTGCTTCTATGTAGGGCATAATTCCATTTGTCAAAATATAGCCGCCGACAGAAGCTACATTTGACGGAGCTTTACCAGGCATCGGCTTTTCAATGATTGATTTTACTCGTACAGTCGAACCTTGACCCTCGACCTCGACGATACCAAATTTTGAGGTGTCTTCTGGAGCAACCTCAATCAGGGAGAGTACAGGGGAATTATGTTCTTGATATGCCTCGAGGAGTTGCTGTGCACTACTTGCACCCTGACAAACAAAGAAATCATCGGGAAAGATCATGTAAAATGGCTCACCGCTAAGTAAATGGGCAGCGTTGAGGATAGGTCGCGCATTACCATTTGGTATGCCTTTTTGACGGACATAGATGAAATTTGCCATCTCGGCAATGTCTTGAAGTTGTTTAGCAGCATCGTCCTTGCCCTTTTGCCGCAAAGCATGTTCGAGCTCGAGCGAGCGATCAAAGTGATCTTCAATGGCGCGCTTCTGGGCTCCGGTGACGATAATGATATCTGTCACCCCCACACCAACCAGCTCCTCGACGGCGAGCTGAATTAGCGGCTTATCAATGATCGGGAGCATTTCCTTAGGCATAGCCTTCGTCTGAGGAAGAAAACGCGTACCCAGACCAGCCGCGGGGATGATGGCTTTTGTAATTTTTCGCATGCTATTGATTGTAGCACTCAAGCGAACGGTAAATAAAAATAATTCCAGGGAGGGAACTGCGTAAGTAATATTGGCAGGGGTGGCAGGACTCGAACCCGCGGCCTTCGGTTTTGGAGACCGACGCTCTAGCCAGCTGAGCTACACCCCTTTGAACGAACAGGTGGAATTATACCAAAAAATACCGGCTTAGGGCGACCCTATCAGGTGTATAATAGATTCGTAAGCGGGAGACATTACTATGACTGATAATGACAAGAAGGTTTATATTCTTGATATCGAAGAGCAAACCAAGCAAAACGAAAATTTTCGAACAACACTCTGGACTGGTAACCACACGCAACTAACAGTTATGTCAATCGCTCCTGGCGAGGAGATTGGCCTGGAAGTACACGCCGACGTCGACCAGTTCCTACGCGTCGAAACCGGAACCGCTAAGGTCTACACTGGCCCAAGCAAAGACGAAGTAGCTGAGACCGGCGAAGTACATGCCGATATGGCGATACTCGTACCAGCTGGTACGTGGCACAATTTTGTAAACGAAGGTGATGCTGATCTCAAGCTATACTCTCTGTATAGTCCAGCCGAGCATCCAGCTGGAACAGTTCACAAAACCAAGGCCGAGGCAGATGCTGCTGAAGCAGCCGAACATGGTTAAGCTTAAGAAGAAATAGTTTTACAAAAAGACCCTCTAGAAATGTAGAGGGTTTTTTGTAATGCAGGCTTGACTTAAGCTTCGGTCTTGCCAAGCTTAGCTGACAGCACGAGACTGCGAGTCTCGCCACCAGGATCTACAATCTTGGTTTGTTGAGTTTGATTGTAGTAGAGCACGAGGTGCTGGCTGAGGATCTCATTGATATCCTTCATCTTCAGGCGGTAGTCATCGAGATCGGCTGAGATGGACTGATAATCCTTATCATCGGCCAAGGCCTTCTTAGCTTCAGCTCGCTTCTTAGTAAGATCCTTCATTTCTTCCAAAATCGCCCGGTACTCGTCATTGTTTTCCATGACATCCTTGAGCTGATCCTTGAGTGCCCCGACCTTTTCACGGGTCTCACCAGCTTCTTGCATTAGGCGGTGAATTGACTCAATGGTATTATTAGTCTCGCTCTGTGGTGTTGCATTTTCTGTAGTAGGTTGGTCTGCCATATCTTGTTTTTTATCCTCTAAACCGACTCATACTATCATGCTTTGACAGCTCCTCACAAATTCTTTAACATGTTAACTATGACGAAGAAAATACAATCAAAACCTGAATCAGCTTGGCATAAATGGGGTAAGCTTGCGGTCATTACTCTATCACTGGCCATTATATTAATTGACACTACCTTACTAAATGTGAGCCTCCGTAATATCATCGCGGACCTTAACTCAAACTTCACTGACATCCAGTGGGTAATCACTATCTATACCTTAACGCTGTCGGCCTTCACTATCACAGGTGGTCGTCTGGGCGACCTCTATGGTCGCAAGAAGATGTTTATATTGGGCGCTATTCTGTTTGCCGCCGGAAGTTTTGTAGCCTCAATCTCACACTCGGTTGGCATGCTGCTAATTGGCGAATCGGTCATCGAGGGAGTTGGCGCGGCTCTCATGATGCCAGCTGCAGCCTCGCTACTTCTGACAAACTTCGAAGGTAAGGATCGAGCCATTGGTTTCGCTGTCTTCGGTGCTGTTGCGGGTGCGTCCAGTGCCATTGGACCTATTCTGGGTGGGTGGCTCACAACTGCATACTCTTGGCGCTGGGGCTTCCGCATCAATATCTTTGTAGTAGTGCTACTCATTTTGGGTAGCGTCCTCTTAAAAGACAGTCGTGATACCAAAGAAAAAGCTGAGCTTGATTGGCTGGGAGTTTTCTTGAGCTCGGTTGGTTTGTTCCTCTTGGTCTTTGGTATCATTCAGAGCTCTGACTATGGCTGGTGGGCTGCCAAGCAAGTCTTCACTCTAGGCGGCGTGCACTTAAGCTGGTTTGGCGTATCAGTCACACCGTATGCCGTAGGTTTAGGTATAGCTTTTCTAGCCGCATTTGCTTGGTGGCAAAAATATCGCGAAGACCACAAGCATACCCCTCTCGTATCGATGGGTCTGTTTAAGAACCGGCAATTTATTAGTGGTGCCGCCGTCACCGCCGCCCTATCTCTGTCGTTGACTGGCTTGATTTTTATCTTCCCAATCTACTTTCAGGCCGTGCATGGACTCGATGCCTTCCATACCGGACTGGCACTCTTTCCACTGTCTCTGACAGTATTTATCGTCTCGCCATTAGCGCTCATTATTGCCAAGAAAGTTCGGCCGAAGCTGATGATTATGATTGGCCTTGGGCTAACCGCCCTAGCTAATCTTGTCATGATCTGGATGTTGACACCGGATGCCGGTACGAAAGTGCTTGTCCCTGGTTTTATCTTGTATGGAACCGGTATGGGGCTGGTGTTTAGTCAGATCAATAACTTAACTCTTTCAGCTGTTGAACCATACCAAGCTGGTGAAGCCAGTGGCTTGAATAACACCTTACGCCAAGTTGGTGCTAGCTTTGGTGCAGCTATCATTGGAGCAGCACTGTTCGCCAGTATCGCTTCACAAATCAGTACCCACATTAAAAATGATAGCGCCATACCGGAAGCAGCTCGTAGCAAGATCACCGAGCAGGCAGAGCAGGCCTCTAAGACAGGTGGCTTCGATAGTGGCGGCCAAAGTAATGAGATGCCGGCAGATGTTGCCAAGCAGCTCTCGCTCCTTCCACCCCAAGCTCGCGCAACGGCTATAGAAAAATACAAACAACAGCAAGAGAAGCTTAAGGGCGCCGTCGAGGCTGATGTTCACGCCGGCATCACCGACGCCGTAAAGGAGAGCCTACGCATCTCATTCGTCTTCGCAGTACTCAGCATTATCGTTGGCTTCGGCATTCCAAATATCGGCTCAATGATGGAAGATACCGATAAAGCTCCGAACGTCGGACACTAGACGGTCTACAAGTACATACATAGAGAAAACACTCTCAAAGATTAGACGCACGGATTGACACTCCGGGTCTCTGTAGTCCCAAGAGTCGCCGATCTCCTGAGACGTGGTATATCTTGACCAATGACATTAGTAGCCCCGTACTAAGATTGTGAAGATTTACTACCACCGTTTTGAGATTGAAGAAAGTGTTAAGGATCTCAAGCCTGTCTTTGAATTCCGCCACGTCAGGCACAACAAGCCAAACAGCTTGAAGGTTCTCTTGTGGCTCACTGGGTATTGCACTGCTTACGGAGTCACTAAGCCAACCAAACACAAGCAGCCCACGCTAACTTCAAGAAACGTACCTCCTGGGTAAGACAAGCTTAGGAGTAATTACACCAGGCCAACGGCCTGGTGCTTTGGGGTGAGGGCTGAAGTGTGGGTGGTCAGGAATTATACCTTGAATTATTACCTAAATATTAAATAATTGACGTAAGCTTTTTGAATTATCTAACCTAAGACATCATTAATTCACAGAAGGGGAAGTTATGCCAGAGCAACTTATTACCATTAATCCGTTGGCTGTACCACAGTCAAAGCAAGCTGCCGTTTTAGTAGTTGCCGCCGCCTTTGTGTTGGCTGTAGGCAGTGTAGCCATCGCCGCCGTGGTTATCTGCGGCTGGAGGGGAGCTAAGCAGGTGGTCATGGACTTCCTGCGCGGTAAGGCCACCTTTGTATGCCGCTAAGCAAGCTGCCGATCATTATGGAGGGTGACTATTTGTCACTCTCCGTTGGTTTTAGACTGCAAGCTGGCAGCTTAGCCGACGAGCTAAGTGAGCAACAGCACACGCTTAGTCCGACCGGACGGCGTCTAACGCAGTACTTGCTTACACCACGCAGTGCAAAAGATCTACAGTCCGCAGTTGAGATTATGGGGATACCTTTAGAGATTTACCGACAATACCTCGAGCAACTGCATGGTCTTTCAGCACTGACGATCCATGGACAGCAGTGGCTACGGCGAAGTCTGAGTTGGCTTCAGTATGCATTTCTGGGCTCGCGTCCAAGCTTTCGGTCCCATCGGCAGGTAGCCTTGTTTCGTACTATAGCGATCGGTGTGGTGCGCAGTAGTAGTTGGCTCATACTACCTTGGCTGTTTGTTCTGATTCTGTGTTACGGTGCAAATTTAGCCACTGGTAGTCAGTTTTGGGAGTATTCACTCCTGATGTATGGCTTGATTATGACGTCAACTTTTACACACGAATTAGCACACTGGTTGTGCTTACGTAGTGTATCGGTGTGCTTCGTGCAGTGGCGTGGCTATCAGCTCGGCATTATGCATCAGTCAGTATCGCCAAGACGAATCTTGGCCTCGAGTCTAGCGGGGCCAGCCGCCGGTATGGTGGCAGCCCTACTTGGTGGTTACATTCTCAGTTACGGGCTAGCCCTATCAATTTGGCCGGTTACCTGGACAGTGGTCGGGCTTCACGCTCTGAGTTGGCTACCAAGCTTTAGTGACGGCTGGAGTCTCGCTAGACTCAAATTTAAACAGAAGGAAGCAATATGAGTAAAGCGGTGTTAGAAGTCAGGGACTTGCAGGTGGTTCGCTCACAAGATTTTCGGCTCACTATTCCGAAGCTGACAATTAACCCCGGAATGATTGTTGGCGTGACGGGGCCGAATGGGAGTGGCAAAACAACGTTACTCGAAGCTCTTGTTGGCCTGAATGCAGTCGATAGGGGAGTGGTCCTCTTGGATGGCATTCGGGTTGACCATGAGCTCTTTTCCGTCCGTAGTCGACTGGGCTTCATTCCAGATGATGAACAATGGTTCGTGCCTGAGCTAACGGCAGCTGAGTACTTTGAGCTGATGATTGAAGTCTATACTGCGGCCGGTGTCGGCGTAGACATGCACGCTGAAGTTAAGGACTTAGCACGTGAGCTACAGTTCGTTCAGTTTGATCGACTACTCAAGCACTTAAGCCACGGCAATAAGCGCAAAGTTCAACTCATAACCGGCCTCATGCATCAACCAGTGGTTATAGTTGTCGATGAATTGCGCAATGGCCTCGATCCGCTGGCGGTCATTCGGGCCGAACAAATCATTCAGCAACGGGCTAAGCGTGGTGCTGTGATCATCGCTGCCACACATGATCTCTGGTGGACGGAACGCATGGCTGACGAAACGATCTTACTACTTGATGGCAGAATTCAGATTCAAGCCAAAACCAAACAACTCTTGCGCCAACACCAAACCCTCGAGAGTCTGTTTCTAACTACCCTTCAGGAGCAAGCTTAATCATGCCATGGCGTTGGATGCGAGCACATATAATTCATGTACTTGGGGGTAATGGCCGGTGGCCAAAGCGAACCACACTTATTAAGCTTAGCCTCGGAAGTGGTTTTGCGCTGGCTATCGCTGTGATATTAAACGGCACTGTGAAGCCTTTTCGTTTACCGCCAAACATTCCGCTCCTCTGGCAATGGTCGGTTTGCGGAGTTCTGTTCCAGGGAATAAGTTTTATCGGCCTATTCTTAGCCCGCACAGCTGGCTTTGATGATGGTACATTCACGCGCCTCATCGGTGTTTTACCATTAACACGGCAGAAGCGCGAAATCATCCGACTTACCCCGCTTGTGATTATTATGATCTTGCTCACAATAATACTGCTACCACCTATCTGGCAAATAGCTGTACAGAGTGGCTTACCGACAAGCTTGGTTTTGATTGCTGCCAGCATAGGCTGCATCAGTGGATTAGGACTGGTAGCTCGACGCCAGGCCAATCTAGTTGGGCTGTTTTTGACTGGATTAATAATTATTGGCATGAGTGCAAACTTATTAGCCCAGATGACTGATGTAACTTCTCTGCAGACTAATCCCGAAGTCTATAGTGCGGCCATTATTTTTCTACTGCTAGCTCCTTGCCTGTGGCTACGGCCAACTACGGCACAGACTCGACCACTAAGTAGCCCGATTATACGTATTCAACTTCCCACCAGTGTCGCGGCTCGCTACTGGTTTGGCCTGAAGCTACTCCGTCACCCCGGCCCACGCAAAGCCATTCTCCTGACGAGTTGTGTTGGGCTCGGGCTACTGGCTTGGATGTTCGCCAATCCTCAAGCTGTAATTGCCGCCGGAGTTGGGCCATGGGTGTCTATCTTAGGACTGAGCGCTGGGGTTATGGCGATTGATTTTCGTACCAGCGTCAAGCCAATTACGCCAGTTGAAATAATTAACTTGCGGGGTAGTGTTTGGTTCTGGCTACGCTACATCTCAACTACCTTTGTGGCGGTGGCGGTCGTGTTAAGCCCCTTACTTCTGGTCGTTATTGCGCTCACCGTCACATCACTTGTAGTTTGTTTGCAGCTGATAGCCGGAATAATTTTCGCGATTAGCCTAAGCGTCCTGGTCAGCAACGCAGTCAGTCTCGAATCAGGTGACGTGGCCAGTCAATTCATGGCTACGGCTCTTGTTATTGGGGGTTTTCTCGCAGCTGGGTCAGGACTCGACCGCATGCACTGGAACTCGAGCCAGATGGTAGCTGTCTACATTCTACTAGGTGGGGCGGCGCTCTCACTGGGCCTCGTCCTAGAGTGTTATCGCAACCGATATTTCTGGCACATATTACACAAGGAGAAACTGTATGCATACTTCAAATAATCAACGTCTGGTCGGCCTCGTACTAGGAAACACTTTCTTCGGACTGTGTTTAATTGCTTTTGGTGGCCTAATCTGGCAAGCCTTCGCAATCAGTCAGCTCGCTCCACCAGCTATCAAGTTCGTAAGTTTTGGACCAATTGAAATGATCCGCTTGAGTAAGCTGCCGATTGATGGTGGTTTTGTGGCTCACTTTGAATTTCTACCAGGTCTGACTTGGTTTTTTATCATTGGTGTCAGCTTGAGCCTTTTGCTCAGTATACTGATTATTGCAGTCAAGCAACGTGTACGCACTATAAGCTAAGGAGCTAGGGGAGTCCTAAGTACTTATTCCTAACTCCTAACTTCTATATATAATGTAGATATGAAATTGCTTGACTGGTTACACCGGAGGTTACATGTGCCATATCTACTAAAAGTCCGTCAGTATGGCACGCGTGGTCCGCGCATTATTTTCTTGCATGGTATTGCGGCCCAGGGGTCGATTTGGAATCCAACTATCAAGCAACTCTCAAAACAATATCGCTGTATCACTATTGATTTACTTGGCCATGGCGAGAGCCCAAAACCAGAGAATATTCGCTACGATACCGATATCCAGATGCGGAGCTTGCATTGGACACTTTTTTGGCATGGTTTACTGGGAAGGGCCGTTTTCGCCGGACACTCCATGGGTGCCCTGGTCGCTCTGCGCTATGCGACTCGTTATCCGCGATTTATAATCGGTCTGGTTCTGGTATCAATGCCAATTTACTTGCAGCGCAATATGCTAGAGAAGCCTCGACTCATGGAAGGCCTAATCGATTCAAGCTACCTGGCATTTTATAGAACCTTGCGCCGACTAACGCCTGATCAGGCATCGCGAGCAGTTCAGGCTATCATGCGAACCGCACCCCAGTTAATTGGACAATTTGCGGTGACGACCGATACTTGGTATCCGATTGTTAGTTCACTAGCAGAGACAGTTGAAAAGCAAACTGTAGCCAGTGATCTGAAATGCATTTCAACTAAAATACCTATTCGGATTATCTATGGCACCATGGACAATCTCGTCATTGCTAGCAACCTTCGTCAGGCCTTCAAACAGCGTCCAAATACGACCATTAAACGAGTATTGGCAAGCCATGAAATGAATGCGGCATCGGTGACAGCCTTAACCAAGACTATTAAGACTCTGGCACCACCAAAATGATCGATCGACCGCTGCGGATTTTGATCCTAGAAGACAATGAGGTGGTGATTGAGGTACTCAAATCAGCGATTTGTCGACACTTCGCTGGCGCGCAACTCCGCATCGAACGCCAAGCTGATAAACTCGCCGACCTCACACCAGATAAGGCTGGGCAATTTAACAGCATCTTGCTGGACTACGTTTGTCTGACTGGTGGGAATTTTCATCAAGCACCGCTGGAGGCCATGGGGATTGAACATGTAATCTCAATGTCCAGCACCGATA
>CAZHSY010000002.1:0-118946 GCA_964535385.1 uncultured Candidatus Saccharibacteria bacterium | reverse complement strand
GGTGTACGCACAGTAATGTGTTTAGCCGAGGTGTACTAATAGTCGATTGACTTTTCTTTCTGCTCTGACTGCAGTGCTTGCACGGTAGTCAGAGCATGGGATGATTGACACGCTTAAGGCGCGTGAATTCGGTCTCACATATTATCCTTACATATGGCACTATATAAGTGCCGACACTGGTTTATAATCATTATGAATCGCTGTCGGTGCTTATGGCGGAGAGGTCACACCGGTTCCCATACCGAACACCGTAGTTAAGCTCTCCAGCGGCGATGATACTGGTAACCCCGGGAAAGTAGCACAGTGCCGGCTTTTTATGAAAAACCACTCGTTTTTAAGCGGGTGGTTTTTGCTTTCTGTGGAGATAGTTAAAAACATTAAGCATAAGCTATTGACAAATCACACTAGCATAAGTAAAATAATGAGACATAACCTGTTTGGATGAGCTTTAGGGCCTATTTGAACGGTTAGGAGTTTGCCCTAGCTGACCGTGGAGGGTCGGCAGGCTGGAGCGCTTCGATTATATGTATTAATCAGGAGACGGTCCTATGCCAGGTACACCAAAAGGTGGTGCTCTAGCCGCAAAAACTAACAAACAGCGCTACGGAAAAGACTTTTATGTCCGTATTGGTGCCATTGGTGGCAAACGTAGCACTGGTGGTGGTTTTGCTGCCAACCCAGAATTGGCTCGTGAAGCAGGTCGCAAGGGTGGCTTGAAAAGCCGCAAGCGCAAAGCTGACCAAGCTGCCTAAGACAAAGCCTATACAAGTAGGTGTTACGAAAAGCCCCTCTTCACTCGGGGGCTTTTTCGTTATTGATACGCTCGCGGCGGATGCGTTCCAGGGCGTCAGTGTAAACCCGCCAGCGGGTGCCACAACGGAAGCAACGGTAGGTGGAATGACCTTGCTGGAGAGAAAAGTTCTCGCATAATGGACAGGTGGCTCGTTGCTCAAGCCAGTCGGCGTAGCTCTGCAAACAATCCTCGATATACCCGTCGTCGATGGTGACTTCATATTGATTAGCCAACTGACGAGTTAGTGACCAGGCCTTGGTCTCCATGACAAAAAGTTCGAAATCGCTGGTGTAGTGGAAGTGGGCTAAGCGAGCGTGGGCAACCTCATGAAGGAGTGATAGTCGACCAGTGTCGGAGTCAAGACCATCGGTGTCGTAGTAGACGATGTCATCGGCCGAGTCATAGACGAAATCGCTCCCGGCTGCAAACGTCTGCTCAGGAAAAGCCGCCAGCAGTTCGTGCGTTGCTTGTTTCACCCTCATTGCCTTTTATCATACGCGCTTGAGTGAGAGCCTGGCTAGGCTTTTTGGTCAGACAACTCGGCTTCAGCTAGAGCAAGAGCCCCAATCAGCGGGGCGTGCTCGGTGTATCGGGCTTGTCGAATGGGTGGGAGAGGGTAGAGTGGCTGAAAGCTCGCTAAGTGAGCCTTCAGAGGCTTAATGAATTTTTTAAAGTGTACGGCCACACCACCGCCAAGCACGACGACTTCGGGGTCGCAGGCGACGATGAGGTTGTAGAGGCCTAGAGCAATCTCATAAGCCATCATATTCCAATCGTGGCGGTTCTTGATCTCAGCCGCTCGCTTGCCATAGCGGGCGACGATAGCTCGACCGCTGGCGCGATCCTCATAATGTATCGTCGGGTGATGGGGGCTGGGAATAATCATACGACCACCTTCAGGATTGTGAGCGGTTGGAAGGGGCATACCATCGAGGATTAGGGCCGATCCGACTCCAGTTGACACTGATACGTAGAGGACGTAGCGGTGTTTCTGGCCAGCTCCGTAGCGAGCCTCACAAACTCCACCAGCCTGGGCGTCATGAGCTAGGATGATTGGCCCGGCTAGGTAATGCTCTAGCCATTGCCGGATCGGTGCTCGCTGCCAGTGTAGGTTATGGGCCCGTCCAATTACGCCGGTATGTGTATCGACTGGCCCGGGACTAGCGATCCCGACCGCGCGGACACCTTGCTTGCCAGCCAGTTTAAAGATTTGTTCGAGTATTAAGTCTTGGGCGACGGCAAATTCTCGAGGCGTAGGAATGTCGATGGTAGCGCCCAGGTGTTGTGGGGTCTGGGCTCGGGCTAGGCGAATTTTTGTCCCTCCGATGTCGATGCCGATGAGTGGCGCAGTTGTCATATAGCTATGATATAGCCATACCAGTTGATCTTCAAAACTTCTCATGCTTGCAACCTGGTAAGGAGCTGGTAAAATCTGTGTGATAGATAAGTTTTTATAAGAGCCAGTAGTTTGTGGCTGGTTCCACCAAGTAGTGATAAAGGAACAAGTAAGGAAACCCCCATGTTACTCAAGAATTCAACAGTAAAAATCATCCTGGCAGTGGCAGTAGTAGTTCTCATCGTGGCTGCGACCTTTGCCTATGGCAATAGTCAGCGTCAGGCACAGGAACAGAAGAAGAATGAGCAAGCTCAGGCCACTACAACTGTGACTGCCAGTACCGAAGCTTCACCAAGCAGTACGGCTACTCCGAGTGCCACTAGTACACCTGCCGCTACGCCGGCTCCGAGCGCCACATCTACTCCGAGCCCTACTCCAAGTGCTACGCCTACGCCAACCTCTTCGGCGGTTGCTCAAGCCACTCCGACACCTGAGTCAAGTACTATTACTCCACCAAGTGGTAAGACTCCAGCTACAGGTGGAGAACTGGCCTTTGCTATCCCAATGACCGGTATAGGTGTATTGACGTACACTCGCCAGCGTGCCAAAGCTGCGCTCAAGCGCGCTCAACGTCGCGTATAGATTGAGACGGCACCGAAGTAGTCATGAAAACAGCCCATTCACGGGCTGTTTTCATCTGTAGGCAGCTTTGACTTTTCATCTGAATGTCGGTATAATCAATCTGATCAAAAAGCATGTTTGTGGTAGAGCGCCTATGTCGTCCACGAACATGCCTACATATTTGTTCAAATCTCTATAGCAAAGGAAGTAATTACAGTATGGTACAAACAATCACAATGGAAGAATTGCTGGCTCAGGCCGACACAAAAGTGTTGGCAGCTGGCGATATCATTGACGGCACAATTCTGAGTGTCGATAAGCATGAAGTCTGGCTCGACTTGGGTGTTCACGGCACTGGTGTGGTGCTCGGTCGCGAGATCGAACAAGCCGCTCAGAGCTTACAGCCTGACGAGACGATCTCTGCTAGTGTGCTTGACCCAGAGACCCCCGAGGGGTATGTGGTCTTAAGCTTACGCAAGGTTGCTAAGGAAAAGGGCTGGGAGGCTCTCGAGGCTCATTATGAAGCTGGTGAAGTTTTTGGTATCGTGCCTTTTGATGCTAACCGTGGCGGACTTCTGGTGGAAGTTGAAGGCATTCGTGGCTTTTTGCCAGTCAGTCAGCTTTCGGCCGAGAACTATCCGCGTGTCTCCGGAGCTGATAAGGATGAAATACTGCACCGTCTCAACCAACTGGTTGGTCAGACTTTGATGGTGCGAGTACTCGATATCGATCGTAAGCAAAACAAACTGATCGTTTCCGAGAAGGCAGCCCGTCGTGAGCTGACCGAAGACAAGATTTCTACGATTGCAGTTGGCGATACTATTAACGGCATTGCAACTGGCATTGTTGACTACGGTATCTTCGTGAACGTGGATGGCGTCGAGGGGATGGTGCACATCTCTGAGATCGCTTGGGATCGGGTCGATTCGCCATCTAGTTACGTCAAGGTAGGCGATGCGATTCAGGCTAAGGTTATTGCTATCGATCAGGACAAACTTTCCTTGTCTATTAAGCAACTCAGTGCTGATCCGTGGATAAAAGAAAGTGAACAATTCAGTGTTGGTGATAGTGTCGAGGGTACCGTCAATCGCATTACACCATTTGGAGCCTTCGTCCAGGTAACACCTGTAATTGAGGCCTTGGTACACATTTCAGAACTGTCTGAAGAGCACGTGACCGATCCAAATGAACTGGTTAAGGTTGGCGAGAAGAAGAACTTCAGAATTATTGCTATTGATCCAGCTCAGCACAAGTTATCCCTCTCACTGAAGGCCGCTTCGAGCAAGCCGACTAAGACTGTCAAGACCAAGGAGTAACTCATTGATGGGGCGTCAATCCGCGAGCCACGTGCCCACCCGTCAGTGCCGCGTCTGTCGTCAACGCGCGCCTAAGAGCTCGCTGGAGCGCTGGGTAGTTTCCTTAGAAGGCCCAGTGCGAGATAATGAACAGATAATGCCGGGGCGTGGCTGGTATCTGTGTAACCAGCCACAGTGCCAGCAGTATGGCACCCAGGCTATTCAGGGCCAAGCTCGCAAACGAAATTAACGCCAACCAAATTGAGGGATCCATCAAGAATATGTCATCACCACAGCCAACAGAATCAGCCCCCATCGCCGTCCCGGCCACCGTCACCGTGGCTGATTTGGCTACTCGTTTGAGCGAAAGTCCAGCCAAGCTAGTAGCCGAGCTTATGAAGAATGGTGTGATGGCAACGATCAATGAGACGATTGATTTTGAGACAGCCTCAATTATCGCTACTGATCTGGGCTATGTCCTTGAGGAAGAAGCGCCAGTCGAAGAAGCTCGGCCAAGTGCTCAGCGGGAAGTACAGGGCAAGGAACAAGAGCGCCCGCCGGTAGTGGCCATTATGGGGCATGTCGATCACGGTAAAACGTCGCTCTTGGATGCGATCCGTGAATCAAATGTAGTGGCCAAGGAAGCTGGCGGCATCACTCAGCACATCGGAGCTTATCAGGCAGAGCGCGGGAAGCGGAAAATTACTTTTCTTGATACTCCTGGCCATGAGGCCTTTCATGCGATCCGAGCCCATGGAGTGCGTATTACTGACGTAGCCGTGGTTGTTGTGGCGGCTGATGATGGGGTGAAGCAACAAACCAAGGAAGCCATACGCTTGGTGCGTGAGGTAGGTGCTGGATTAGTGGTGGCAATTAATAAGACTGACAAGCCGGAGGCCGATATCAACCGCGTTAAGCAAGAGTTAGTCGAAGCCGGTGTGCAGCCAGATGATTGGGGTGGTGATGTGCCGTGCGTTGAAGTCTCAGCCAAGTCACGCCAGGGCCTCGAGCAACTGCTCGATATGATTATCTTGGTGAGTGATATTACTAAGCCAATGGCAGTATATGCTGGCCCAGCTAATGGTGTGATTATTGAGAGTCATATTGAATCTGGTCGTGGCCCGGTCATAAGTCTATTGGTCGAAGGCGGTCGTCTTCGAGTTGGTGATTATGTGGTGGCTGGCTCGACCTATGGTAAGATCCGAGCCCTGGAGGACTACCGCGGTGAGCAGCTAAAGGAAGCCACTCCAGGTACACCGGCTGTAGCCTTGGGCTTCAAGGCAGTGGCGGATTTTGGCGATTGGTTCGAGGTAGTTAGCTCGGAGAAGGAAGCTCGCGACTGGCTTGGCCAGCGCAATCGCGAAGCTAGCATCAAGAGTCTGACTAAGCCGAAGTCAGTCTCGGCTCGTGATATTGAAAAGGCTGTAACCGAGGGCCAGGTAAATGAGTTGGCTGTACTGGTTAAAGCTGATGCCCAAGGTTCGCTCGAGTCACTGACTCAGGCGCTCCAGTTAGTTGGTAATAATGAAGTTCGGGTGCGGATTGTGCAAGCTGGGGTTGGTGATATTACTGAAAATGACATCAATACGGCTACGGCTAGTGGTGCGCTCGTACTTGGCTTTCACACTACATTGAGCTCGGCTGTTAACCAGCTCGCCAAGCGTAATAACGTAACCTTTAAGACTTATAAGGTAATATATGACTTGCTCGACGACGTTCGTGAATGGCTGTCTAGCATGCTCGAGCCGGAAACAATTGAACAGGAACTCGGTAAGCTCGAGGTGTTGGCGGTCTTTAAAACTACTCGCGATAAGGTGATTTGCGGAGGTCGCGTTACCAGCGGTCGTTTCGAGCCAGATACATTGATTCAGATCCTTCACGAGGGCGAGCTTGTCGACGAAGTTGCGCTATTGGAGCTGCGTCGTGGAGCTGATCTCTTGCAGGGCGCCCAGGAAGATGAAGAGTGTGGGGTTTCACTAACTCGTCATGAAGTGGTACCGGTAGCTGGGGATGAACTACGCTGTATCCGTCGTAGTACTCAAGAGCGACGTCTAGAAGGCTAGGTTTTATGTCATTGCGAGTCCAGCGGGTTAGCGCCCAACTACAACGACAGGTTGCTGATGCCTTACAGGCTGAGGTCTCCGGTACGGCTGTGCTCTTAACGGTGACGCGCGTGAGTGTTAGTCCAGATTTACGTCAGGCCACTGTCTGGGTAGCTGGCTGGGATAATATTACGTTAGCCAACCAAGAGCGACTAGTGAGGCTCTTGCAGCGCTATTGTAACCAGCGTTCGACCTCGAAGGTTACGCCACGACTCACGCTTGAAACTGATACTAGCGCTGATTATGCGCAGAACATCCAGCGACTTTTACACGAGACTGAATCTGAATTATGAAATTTCTTTCAACCTAAATCAGGTTGAAGATTGACCCTTCTTCCTAGAGAGAGCTATCATAAGACTATGAAGAAGCGCATCCTCTTGGTAGAGGACAATGATTTTATTCGTAAGATGTATGCCTTGAAGCTGAGTAAGGCGGAGGCTTTTAAGCTTGTCGAGGCAACTGATGGCAAGGTGGCTCTCGAGCTTCTGTCGAAAGGAAAATTTGATCTGATGCTACTTGATATTATGATGCCAGCGGTCGGTGGTATCGAAGTCCTTGAGGAGCTCAAGAAACGTTCAATTCATACTCCAGTCATGATCCTCTCGAATATGATGAGTACTGAGACGCGTGAAATCGCCCAGCGCTTTGGCGTCGTCGATTACATCATTAAGAGCGATCTGACACCGAATGAGGTGCTGGTACGGGTAGAGAATTACTTTCAGTCGGCCAAGCAGCTAGACTAAATGCGCCGCCATTTATGAGGTCACGACCAGAAATGGGGGTTTTACCGGGCAGCTGCACCTCATCGAGCAAAACGGAGCCAACTTTTGTCTGGATACGGAGTTCAGTTCTGCTAGCGTTGCTGAGTGGAGAATTGCCTGAAGTCTCTGAGTCGATATGAGCTGTTCGGACTGAGAGCTCAACTGGCCTGTCATTGTACATTGCGGCTACTCGAACGCCTGGCCAGCTACTGTAGGCTCGGACTTTACGGGTGAAACTCGCGGCTGATTCTTGACTTGGTGTAAGATTACCATCGGTTTTTTTTATGAGCGAACAATAACTAGCTTGCGTGCTATCTTGATTACGTGGCGCTGGCTGCTGAGTCTGAATGTAGCGTATTAGGTGGTCATCGAGGAGTTGCTGAGCTGTTTCAAGCAGCTTTTTAGTTAGTTCGGACTTAGATATATCGTAATTAATCGGAAAAGATTCTTGGGCGATAATTGGTCCAGCATCCATTTCCTCGGCAATAATCATTAGGCTGACCCCGGCCTCGGCATCGCCAGCTAGAATGGTAGCCTCAATGGGGGATGGGCCGCGATGTTTTGGTAAGAGTGATGGGTGAATGTTTAGGATTCCAGTTGGGAAGATGGCTAGCAGTCCGGGCGGCAGAATCTTACCATAGGCGAAGAGGAGGCCAGCGGTAGCATCGAGTTTGCGGAGTTCTGGCGCGGCGGCGCGCAGGTCGGTCGGCTGTAAGACTGGAATTTGGCGAGCCTGGGCCACTGTTATGACAGGATTTGCCTGTGAGCGATGACGGCGAGCTGGTTCCGGCTTGGTGACGATGGCTACTATCTGAATGGTCGGTAGGTGACTGGCGACATATTCTAAAATAGTGGCACTGAGTGGCCCACTTCCAAAGAAAACAAGCTTCACCTATGCTTTTCCTGAAATTTGAGAATCTGAGCTGGCATTTCAGTAACAGGCTGGAGTTTGCCAGCCTTATCAATCACTAGTACGTCGTCGACGCTCTTAATATAGTCAATGAACAGCTTGCCATGCATGTGGTCAATTTCATGCAGAAAGACTCGGGCCGGAAAGCCTTCGAGATTGATGCGTACAATTTCACCCTCGAGCGTTTCGGCCTTCACCTTAATGCGGGTTGGGCGGGCAATCCGAGCATAATAGCCTGGGACCGACAGACAACCCTCAACATCAACTACTCGATCGCGGCTTTGTTGGATTATTTCTGGGTTTACGAAGGTGAGAAAAGTAGTATCGTTGGCGTCATCGAAGTTATTACGAACGACGGTCAGCTTGAGTGGCTCGCCAACCTGAATGGCAGCTAGTGCGGCGCCCAGCTCGCTGTCGTGATCCCAGTCGAGGGTGGTAGCAATCATATCCTCAGCGAGCTGACGAATCTGATCATCAACGAAGCCAACGCGCTTTGATTTGAGGCGGAGAGCAGCCTTGGGGATGGTAACAATTTTACGGATCATATCCTTACCATTAGATCAGAGGACTTGAAAGGGGTCAAGGTCGGCAATCCAGCCAGCCGGCAGGGCTTGGACGATTTTGGTGAGATCACTACGCTTAGTTGAGGTGACGATCAGCTGTCGCCAGTAGCGCTTACCTTGTCGTCCAACGACCGGTATAGCTGGTCCAAGGACCTGCAACTGGTGATTTTGGCGCAGCTCGTTCGCGAAAGTCTCGATATCTTGTTCGAGGCGGGATAAATTCATACGGCCCAAACTCAGCTTGACCAGCCAACGGTAGGGTGGGTAGTGGAAACGTTGACGTAAGGGGAGTTCAGCTTTGGAGAAGCCTATCCAATCATGGTGCTTGATGTAGTTAAAGATGGCACGTTCTGGTTTGCGGCTCTGAATAATGACCTGACCGACTTCATCTTGGCGACCGGATCGTCCGGCCGCCTGCATCATCAGGCTAACACCACGCTCGGTTGCGGTGTAGTCGGCTCCAGCGAGGAGTTCGTCGGCAGCTACGATACCGACGAGTTTGAGGTTGGGGAAGTCCAGGCCTTTTGCAATCATTTGAGTGCCAACGAGGATATCAATTGAGCCCCTTTGCATGGCTAGCAGAGTGTGTTCGAGGGCTTGGGAGTCACGATCGTGGCTATCTCGATCTAGGCGGGCAATTCGAGCTGTAGGGAGTTGCTTGGTTAGATACTCGACGAGAGCCTTGGTGCCAAAGCCGGCAAAACCCAAGTCTGGCTGGTGGCAGCTGGGGCAGAGCGCTGGCGGTGCCTGATGTCGGCTGCAGAGGTGACAGACGAGTCTCCCTAGATCGGCATGCAGCACGAGTGGTGTGTCGCAATAGGAGCAGCGGACTGTACTAGCGCAGGCATTACACATGAGCCGTCGAGCCGATCCGCGTTGGTTGTGCAAGATAAGGCTTTGGTGGCTGGTTTCTAGGTTGGCCTTAAGCCTGCTTAGGAGACTTGGCGCTATGAATACACCAGCTTCGCGTGGTTGCTGGACAACCTCTATATGAGGCAGAGCTACACCGCCGAAGCGTTCCGTCAGATCAACCCGCTGAATGAAGCCTTTTGCGCTCAGGGCTAACGTTTGCATTGAAGGCGTGGCTGAACCAAGTAGGAGTCGAGCCTGGGTCAGGCGAGCCAGCTCAGCCGCAACAAAATTGGCTTGGTAGCGAGGAGCTTGGGTCTGTTTGTAACTACCATCATGCTCTTCATCGATGATTATCAAGCCAAGGTTTTGAATGGGCAGGAAGAGCGCGCTACGTGGGCCGAGGTAAACTGCTGGAGACGAGGCTTCTAAAGCGTGTAGCCAAACATTGCGTCGAGCACTACCGCTCAGGCCAGAATGGGTGGTGTGGAGCTGCGAGCCAAAGCGTTGCCCCAGCCGCTGGCCTAAATGCGTGGCCAAGATGATTTCTGGTGCTAGGACAATTACGGACCGACCTTCAGCCAGCGTTTGGGCGATTAAGGCCTCATAAATCTTTGTTTTTCCAGAGCCCGTAATGCCGAATAATAACGATGTAGAAACATCAGCATTACAGATAGTATCAAGTGATTTTAATTGCTTTTTACTGAGTGATATATCTGATTTTTGAATAACTTTTTTATTCTTAGTATCAGGCCGTTTTGGAGCTTGCTTACGCGGCAGCAGGCTAGGAATAAAACTACTCCAAACTGCTTTTGTCGGCGCGGCGTAATACTGGCGGAGCCAGTCGGCTAATTGCAGGCTGGTGGCCGGAAGCGGTTTATAGGGCAAGCGACGAGCCACAGATTTGAGGGACTTGGCCGGCACATTTGTGCTCGTAGAGAGCTTGCGAATGACGGCTACACTTTGGCGTCTACCAAAGGACACTTCAATTAATTCACCGATCTGGGGGTTCGTCTCGAGCTCCCAGCGATAGGTAAACTGCCGGTCATCTAGACCGGCATGCTGACACACCTCGACTTCGACATACTGCGTTCGTTTCATATTCGTGTACCCTTAAGTGTAGCAGGTACTACAACCATCTGAATTACTCCTTGCGTTTTGTACCAGATTGCCGTATGATTTCAGATTGAACATGAGTCCTAAAAAAAACCGTCGCCGCTTGTATGTCATCATTGTACTGGCCCTCTTGGCTGGTCTCTTTCTTTTTCCACGCGAGGATCGTATTTTACACGCCTTAGGCATTAAGAACACGAACCCTAAGCTTAAGTTGGGCTTAGATCTACAGGGCGGCACCAGCTTGACGTATGAGGCTGATTTGAGTCAGACCGCCTCGGCTGATAAACAGAAGGCTATGGACGGCGTTATTAATGTCATCACCCAGCGTGTTAACCCAACAGGTACCTCGGAAGCAATCGTACAGCAGTCAGGTGATAGTCGAGTGGTCGTACAACTGCCCGGTGTGAGTGACGCGGCTACGGCTTCTGAGCAGATTGGTCGGACCGCCCAGCTGACCTTCTACAGCCTCTCCTCTGATGCCGAGCAAGCTATGCCGAAAGAGTCAGGCTTGACCGGTAAAGATCTCAAGGAAGCTACAGCCGACATTGATCCGCAGACTGCTCAACCAATCATTACTTTTACTATGAAAGAAGGTGAGGCCACCAAGAAATTTGGAGAGCTGACCACCGAAATAAGCAAATCGGGCGGCCGGCTTGTCATCGTGCTTGATAACGAAATTCTTTTCAACGGCACTGTTTCCGAGCCGATTCTGACCGGCCAAGGGCGAATGACGGGTTTCCAGGACGTTAAGTCGGCTAAGAGTGTGGCTGTACTCCTGAACGCTGGCGCCCTACCCGTACCTGTCAATCTCTCCAGCCAACGCACGATTGGTGCGACACTCGGCTCGGAATCTATCTCGAAGTCTCTCGTAGCCGGCATTATCGGTATCATCGCGGTGGTGATCTTTATGACCCTGAGCTACCGCTGGGCCGGCCTTATCGCTAGCGGGGCTCTCATGCTCTACATTGCTTTTACCTTAGCGATTATGAAGCTGTCGAGCATTTCGCCTTGGCCAATCGTACTAACCCTGGCTGGTATCGCTGGCTTTGTGCTGTCGGTTGGTATGGCGGTTGATGGTAATATCTTGATCTTCGAGCGTACGAAAGAAGAAATGCGCCAAGGCAAGACGGTGCCGGCAGCCCTTGAGGCCGGCTTCAAGCGAGCCTGGAACTCGGTGCGCGATTCAAGTATCTCAACCTTGATTACTTGCTTTATTCTGTACAACTTCGGGGCACCAATCATCAAAGGCTTTGCCGTCACTCTGGCTCTTGGTGTGGCCATCTCAGTCTTTACGTCTGTGACTGTTTCTCGGACGTTCTTGCGCTTATTCGCCAGTACTAAGCTTGGTAGCCAACCGAAGCGCTATACGGCCGTAACGCTTGGTCTAGTGCCAAGTGCCAATACAGATGCCCAGGTAAAGCCAAAGACTAAGGAGCGCCAAGTATGAATATTATCGGTCGGTCGAAGCTTTGGTTTACCATCTCTTTGGTATTGATCATTCCTGGTACGTTGTCACTTGTCTTCTGGGGTCTCAAGCCGGGTATCGACTTTGTGGGTGGGCAAGTGATGGAGATATCAGGCACCAACGAGACTACTAAAGTCGAGCCATTATTTAAGGCCAAGCACGCCGAAGATCTCGTAATTACCTCATCGGGCGGAAATACGTTGATGGTGCGCTACCGTGAGCCGAATGGTCAGAACCCAACCGAGACGGCCAATACCCTGAAGACAGAGCTGGCAGCTGTTGGCTTGCAGCAGACCAGCTTCGAATCAATTGGTCCGGCAGTTAGTCGAGACATTACTCGTAATGCCATCTTGGCCGTTGGCTTGGCCTCGCTGGCGATTGTGGCCTTCATTGCTGTAGCCTTCCGTAATACGCCACCACCTGTCAGTCCGATCAGCTTCGGAGTCACGGCTGTGATCGCTCTCTTACATGACACCTTAGTGCTGCTTGGAGTATTTTCTTTACTTGGGCATTTCTATGGTGTTGAAGTTGACTCATTATTTGTAACGGCTGCCCTCACCACGATTGGTTTCTCAATCCACGACACGATCGTCGTTTATGACCGGATTCGTGAGAACCTGCGTCGTAAGAAGGGCGAATTCAGCGTAATTGTAAATGACAGTATTGTTGAGACAGTCGGGCGGTCTCTCTCGACCAGCTTGACAGTCATGCTGACTCTCATCGCGTTACTTGTCTTCGGTGGCGAGACTATCCGTACATTTATTCTGGCACTCTTGGTTGGTGTTATTGCCGGAACCTTCTCGTCAGTCTTTAATGCAGCTCCATCACTGGTAGTTTGGCACCGTTGGCAATTGCGACGGCGTGAACGCAAGACTCAGAAGGCAGCTGCGAAGATTCAGTCAGTTAAGGCATCGACAAAAGCCAAGGCTGAGACAACTGCAAAAACTAAGGCCTAGGGTGTATTTTTGACGGTGTAGAGACCGTCCTTGCCATCAGAATCTTGTTTATTCTCAAGTACGGCTGTCAGAGTGAAGGTGACGCCGTCTGAGCTGTAGCCATATCGGAGAGCAGCTGCTTGTTCATCCTTGCTCGTGAGGGGATCATTTGGTATATCGGTGATATATGGCGGAGCTGTCTTCTGAAGCGGGTAGAGCACGGAGATGTCACTCCCGACTGGGTAGGCTCCTGTATTTTTCTTATAGGCTTCGAGGCCGATGGCAATACTGTTGAGATCAGCTTTGCGTTTAGAGTCGTGTTTGATGGCATCGCTACTAGCTTGAGCCGTGGGGGTTGAACTGGCTGTGATCGTTGGCGTTGGTGTGGTAGTAGTCTTGTGTAGAGCATTTGCAAAGACGCTGGCACTGACGACGAGGAGGATAACGGTTGCGCTCAGCATGAGCCAGTTGCGGAGCGGAGCATGCTTGGTAGTTTTCTTGGGGGAATTATCAGCTGCAGCTAAGAGCTGGTCGGCTTTAGCGATGGCCGCTTGGTGGGCTGTTGGCTTCTCAGCGACTTCAGCCTGACTATCGGCTAAGAGTTGAGCATCATCGGACGAGAGAGGTGGCAGCACTAGTGGCGGATCCGATTGATGTGTTGGTAGGTTCGCTGGTGTCTCATTGGTGGCCGATTCAGGCTCGATACGAGCAGGCGGAGGTGGTGCTATGAGTGTCGGTGCTGGCTCAGGTGCGGTCTCTAAGAGGGGCTCATCTGGTGCGGCTGGTAGCTCTGGCTGATCGAGCTGTTGTTGGCGCTGGGCTAAACGCTGACGATAGTGTGATGAGGCTCGGTGATTAATGATAGCTGGTCGGGCAGAGGGTGCGAGTTCCGGGGCTGATTCAATAACTGAGACATCAGCGGTGTGATTACTGTCTTCTTGTGGAGAAAGGGTTTCGGTTGTGACTGGTATTTCTTCGAGAGGACTGGCTGGTAAGAGGTAGCCGCAATCCAAACACATCTTACCAAGCTCAGAGCTAGCTAGATGTGGCTGCCCACATTGGGGGCAAGTTTTAGATAGATAAGGGTCTGGCATAAAATAAAGTTGATTTTCTATTGGAGTTACGCGTAGATACTTTCTTTGCCCCTTTATCTTACTATAAGTTCTTATGCTAAAACTATTGTAAAAAAAACCGTTGTCATATACGCTATAAGAAATCCCACACAAACTTTAAAAATTACAGTCCAAAACGAAACATGCTGCAATATTTCATAACATCAAAAACCCGTCGAAAAATTATAACGGTCTTTTCTAAATACCCGGATTATCGCGTCCATGTTCGTGGGCTTGCTAAGTTGGTACGCGAGGATCCGGGTAATGTTGCGCGCGAGCTCGACCGCTTAGCGCGCATTAAATATGTATTTTCGACGAAGGAAGGAAATACTAAGCTCTACTGGGTTAATCAGACCTTTCCGCTCTATAAAGAACTGCAGAGCATGGTTCTCAAGACGAGCCGACAGACCAAGAGGGACCCATCATGATCTGGCGACGCTTCTGGAGGCAAGTTAGTCTTGATGTTCTGCATTGGCAGCGCTCTGCTGTAGCTCACCGGGATCGTGAAAGGGTCGCCTCGCGTCCGACACTTGGCCATCATGACCAACCACCATTGGGTTGGACGAGTCGGGGCCAGGGCTCTTACTTTACACGTTAGTGCAAGCTAACACCTTAATAGGTGAAGTCGGTATAATAGTCAGCAGCATGGCAAAGAATATTGGTGGTACGGTTCAGTGGTCACTTCCTGTGGCGCAGACAATTGCGCCACAGGAGCTAGCTGTAACGTTGCTTCGGCAGCGTGGTTTTGCCGAGCAAGTTCTTGATACATTTCTCCATCCTCGGTACCAGAGCCTTGGCGATCCTTTCGGGCTGCCGGATATGCAGGCGGCAGTTGATCATATCGTAGGTCTTCATGATCAAGATGTACGTCTGGCTATCTATGGAGATTATGACATTGATGGTATGACTGCCTCGGCTCTACTCTACGATGTCTTGCAGCGAGCCGGGTACCAGGTAGAGGTGTACATTCCGGATCGATTCGAGGAAGGCTATGGCCTGAATAAGCAGGCTTTAGAGAAGTTGGCTAAGCGTCAGATTCATACAGTGATTACGGTAGATTGTGGCAGCACGGCCGCTACTGAAGTGGCTTTTGCGGTTGAGCAAGGCTTGCAGATCATTGTGACCGACCATCATACCCTGGGTACTGAACCGCTAACCGGGGCAGTGGCACATATTAATCCTCTGCGGGAGACGAATACCTATCCTGAGCCACGCTTAGCAGGTGTTGGGGTGGCTTTTGGCTTGGCCAGAGGGCTCCAGCAGGTGCTGCCAGATTTCTTGCCGGCTGGACAGGAGAAGTGGCTACTTGATCTGGTGGCTCTGGGTACGATTTGCGATGTAGTGCCGCTGACCGGTGAGAACCGCACCCTAGCCCGGTTTGGCCTGGAAGTCTTGCGTAAGACCCGGCGTCCTGGATTACAGGCGCTGGCAGAAGTGGCTGGCGTTGAGCTAAGTGAGCTCAAGGGTGATGACGTAGGCTTTCGATTTGGACCACGTTTGAATGCCGCTGGACGTCTGGAACATGCTCAAGCTGCCTTGCAGCTTATCTTGGCGACTGAACGGAGTCAGGAGGTGCAAGAGTTGGCAAATAATTTACAGGCGCTCAATGTACGGCGTCAGGAACAAACAGCTACAGTCTTAGCTGCTGCGCGGATGCAGGCCACCGATCAGTCAGAGGAGGCTTGTTTGGTAGTGGCAGACCCGGATTGGTCACATGGCGTAGCTGGTCTCGTGGCGGCTCGCCTGGCCGAAGAGTTTCATAAGCCAACTTTTGTTTTGCAGATCGAGGGTGAGACGAGCAAGGGGTCGGGTCGTTCGGTCGGAGATTTTCGCTTGATCGATGCCTTGCAAGCCACCCAGCAATATTTGAAAAAATTCGGTGGCCACGCAGCAGCGGCGGGAGTGACGCTGGCGACTCAGGATATAGCTGACTTTCGGCAGGCTCTGCATGACTATGTTGTGGGAAAAAGGCTGCAGACCCAGTTTAATACCACGCTCAAGGTGGATATGTGGCTGCAGCCGGAGTTCTTGGAGCGTGAGATTCTTGACCAGATACACCTCCTGGAGCCCTGCGGAAATGACAACCCGGCTCCGGTGTTCTCTTTTGAAGGTAAGGTGGCTGGCCTCCGGCGAGTTGGTGCTGAGGGTCAACATTATCAGCTGACGGTAGAGGGTTCGGCCGGCCATTTTCGCACGATTGCCTTCGGGGCAGCTGAGCGTTGGCCGTGGCTGGAAGTGGGGAGTAGTTTGCAGGCCTTAGTGCGTCTTAATTCATCCGTTTGGCAAGGGGTAACACGGGTCGAAGCTATCGTAGCTGACATTCGGGAGCCATAGTCCGTGACAACAACCAAGTCGACAGCACTGCCAAGCTTTATCCGTAACCTAGCCAGCTATTCATTGGCTGATAAGCGACGAATTGCCCATGCCTACGCTTTTGCGAGAGATAAACATCGCGGCCAAAAGCGTCGGAGCGGCGAAGCCTATATTATTCATCCGATTGCAGTTGTGACCTTACTGGCATCCTGGCACGTGGATACGGAGACGCTGCTGGCTGGGATGCTGCATGATACCTTGGAGGACACTCAAACTAGTCAAGCAGAGCTGACGGCTGAGTTTGGTCCGACATGTACCCAGCTCGTGGAGGGCGTTACGAAGATCGGTACTATTAAGATGACTGCGAGCGCTCGACGCGACGCCTCCACAGAGAATGTTCGCAAACTTCTCTTGGCTATGAGTCGTGACATTCGAGTAGTACTAGTGAAGCTAGCCGATAGACTTCATAATATGCGCACGATTGAGTACTTGCCAGCTGCCAAGCAACGCCAGAAGGCCCAGGAAACACTGGATATATTCGCTCCATTGGCTGACCGCCTCGGGATGGGGGACGTTAAAGCTGAGTTAGAGGATCTGGCCTTTGCGGTTCTCGAGCCTGAGCAGTACGTTGAGTTGAAACGGCTGACTGCCCCAAAGATTCGGTCGGGTAAGCGTTTTCTGGATGGCGTGGCTCGTGATATTGCCGATGACTGTCAGGTGGCCAATTTAGAACCGGAGATTGAGTATCGTATTAAACATCTCTACAGCTTACATAAGAAACTCAGTAAGTATGAGCAAGACTTTTCTAAGGTACGTGACCTGGTAGCAGTTCGTGTGATTGTAGCCGATACGGCGCAGTGCTATCAGGTGCTTGGTCTTATTCATCAGCGCTACAAACCATTACCGCAGTACATTAAGGATTATATTGCCGTGCCGAAGCCTAATGGCTATCAGTCATTGCATACCACGGTTCTGGGCGATCGGCATATCTTCGAAGTGCAAATTCGTAGTCAAGCAATGCACGATTTTGCCGAACATGGCCTAGCCGCTCACTTCTACTATAATGAGCGCAAAACTGATGATTCTTATCGAGAAGGTAGCAAAAATCTGTTACCAAAAAAACTACAATGGGTACAAAATTTACTCGATTGGCAAGATGATATGACATCGGAATATGATACGCGTCAGGCGCTGAAATTAGATGTGTTCAGCCAGCGTATTTTTGTGTTCTCTCCGGAGGGAGATTTGTTCGATTTGCCGGAGGGCTCAACTCCAATTGACTTCGCCTTCCAAGTCCATACTCAGTTAGGCCTGACGTGCCGAGGCGCAAAGGTGAATGGGCGTATGGTGCCACTCGATTACCGACTATCTAATCGAGATGTTGTCGAAGTATTTGCCTTCCGCGACACGCCACGACCAAGTCGTGATTGGTTGAGCTTCGTGGTGACAGCTAAGGCACGTTCAAGGCTGCGTGTCTGGTTCAAGGCTCAAAATCAGAGCAGCGAAGAACAAGAGGGGCGGGTAATACTTGAGGAAGCCTTACGTCAGGCGCAGCGGCGACCCTGGCATCAACTCTCAAGCCAGGGTCGCCAGGCAGTGATAAAGAAGCTTGCTGTGGCTGACGAAACCGAATTATTTATAGCTCTGAGCCATGGTCGCTTGCAGCCCAAGGATGTGATGCGAGAGTTGCTTTATGGTCGCTCGGCAAGTAGGCGAGGCTCTATATTGGGCAATTTATTGAGACAACGCTCTCAGGCTCGACCAGTAGCTCTTATCCCGGGAATTGATCGTGAGCATGTTTCGCGGGCTGGTTGTTGTAGTCCGGTATACCCAGAAAAGGTCGTTGGCTATATTCCGCGGCAGGGTGGTTGCCGAATCCACCGCGAAGAGTGTCACCAGATCGAGACTCAGCCTGAGCGACGAGTCCCTGCGTATTGGTATTTTGACTCGAGTGATCGGATACGCTTACTGGGCTCGACAGCTCAAACGGCTACGATTCTAAAGGGGGTCTCACATCATCTTCACGGCTTTGATGCTCGGGCACAGCAAATTCTTGAGTCGAACCCAGATGAGACTACAGTGCAGTTTGATATCCTGCTGAGTCTCGTGCGTATGGATCGGCTTCAGAGTCTTTTGCGAGCTCTAGCTCGTGTGCCTGGGGTCACGAAGGTCGACCATAGCCTGCGTTGATCAGGAGTTGGGAGCTAGAGACTGGAAACTCGTTTCGCCTATGGCGGATTACCAAATGCTTAATTCCTCACTACTAACTTCGGGCTAGGCTTGAATACTTATCAGGTATATGCTAGAATTTTCAGGTCTTATGTTACAAGTTGAACGCAAAGAAGATGAGTCATTTGAGAGCTTGCTGCGCCGCTTTAATAAAAAAGTGTCGCAATCAGGCGTTTTAAGTGTTGCTCGTCGCAAGAAATTTTTTGAAAAGCCACTCAACAAGCGTGAACAGCGCTCTATTGCGATACGCAAACAGGCCCGTAAAGATCAGAAGCAGCGCGAGCTCTTCCAGATTAGGGGCTAGGTCTTAGGCGTGAGTCTCGAACTGGCTGACCGCATCGAAGCTGACCTTGTGCAGGCTGCCAAGGCTCGGGACGAGGTGCGTCTACAGTCATTACGTTTACTGAAGAGCGCGCTGAAGAATTACTCTATTGAAGTTAAGGGTGATGTGTCGCCACAGCAGATGTTGCAAATTCTGCAAAAAGAAGTTAAAAAGCGTCACGAAGCAGCTACACTTTACACAGAGGCTGGTCGACCTGAGCTCGCTGATAAGGAAAAAGCTGAGCAGGCAATTCTCGAGGAGTATTTACCGAGCCTACCAGATGAGATGGCTATTCGCCAGCAGGTTCAGTCTGTTATCAGTGAGCGTGGTTTGAGCGGTCAGGCAGCTATGGGTCAAGTGATTAGTACTGTTCGTGAGCATTTCGAAGGTGCGCTCGATGGTGCTTTGTTGGCTCAGATTGCTCGTGAGGAGCTGAATTGACCAAGGTAGGTGCGACGCTCCATCGCGCTGAACTTATATTGACTGATCCAGTGCCGCGAGAGGTAACTCAAATCCAGTGGCACCGTTTATTTACAGCCTGGCAACAAGAACTCAAAGTGTCGGATGGTGATGTAGTGGTGAGTTTTGTTGATACGGCCACTATGACTGATTTACATCAGCGCCACTTAGGTGAGACCAAGGCTACTGATGTGCTGTCAATTCCGTATCATGCCGTATCATCGAGTTTGCCGATGCCAGCCGGAGAAATTGTAATCTGTGTGCCAGTGGCCCACAGTCAAGCTCGCGTCTTGCAGACAACTGTGGCTCTCGAGCTGGCGACGCTCTTTGTGCATGGTCTGATTCATCTTCTTGACCGCGATCACGGCACCGAGTCCGAAAAGGCTGCCTTTGAGCGGGATACCCGTGCTATCATGGAGACCGAGCAATTAACACCGGTGAATTTATGGTTAGTCTAGCAAGTTTTCGAAATGCCACCAAAGGCCTACAAGCCGTGGTTAGTCGTGAGCGTAACGCTCGAATTCATATGGTTTTTGGTATAGCTGCCGTGATCTTGAGTATTGTCTTGCACATTCCTTGGTCGCAAGCGGCGCTCGTGATTACCACAATAGGCTTGGTTTTCTTCGCCGAAGTTGTCAATACGGCTCTGGAGCGGACGCTTGATCTTATAGCCACCGAAAATAATCAGGTTGTGAAACTGGTTAAGAACATGGCAGCTGGTGGTGTGTTGGTGACAGCCTCGACCGCGGTGCTGGTAGCTGCTTGTATCTTTGGCCCCTCATTCTGGCACATAATAGTGACGAGTTAAATGATTATACTTTTTACTGGGCCACCAGGGAGTGGTAAGGGCACACAGTCACAGCTCTTGGCCGAGCGAGAAGATTTTGAGATCTTTAGCCTCGGCGCCAAGCTACGAGCCCGAGCCCAGAATGACATAGAGCTGGCTCAACTTCTTGGGAGTGGTGAGCTGGCTCCCAGTAGCCTGGTGAAAGAAATGATCTTTGAATTCTTGGAGACACATCAGGCTGGGCGCGGTATTCTTGATGGAGCACCACGAGAGGAAGCTCAGGTTGACTGGTTTATCGAGTGGTGTCAGGGTCACCCTACAACTCGAGTAGTGCTCTTGCAGCTTAAACTCGATGAGTCAGCAGTCAGTCAACGTCTGCAGGCTCGCGGTCGACCTGACGATAAACCTCAGAGCTTAGCGCACCGACTGGAGATCTACCATCAGCACACCGAACCAGTTGTCGCTCAGCTTGCTCGGCACATCCCGTTTTATCAAGTCGATGGGGCTGGTAGTGTAGAAACCGTTTATCAACGAATAATAACTAGTGGAGTAATTGAAACCAGTGCGGACACAGATTAAAACCCATCAGGAACTCATTGACATGCGCCAGTCAGGCAAGATCCTAGCTACGATCTTGGCTGAGCTGAAGGCATCAACCAAGATCGGTATTTCGACACAGGCTATCGACCAGCAGGCACGGACTTTACTTGATAAGCATCAAGCTCAAGCTGCCTTCTTGGATTACCAGGGCTTTCCAGCTACAATCTGCATTTCTATTAATGAAGAGATCGCCCACGGTATTCCGAATGAGCGTGTACTTGAGGAGGGTGATCTCGTACATCTCGATTTTGGAGTACGGTATAACGGCATGATCACTGATGCCGGTGTGAGTTTTATTTTGGGCCCAGAGACTGCCGATCAGAAGCGGCTCCTGACTGGCACGAAGAAGGCTCTCGATGCAGCTATCGCCACCGTACGTGATGGGGCGCGACTGGGCGATATCGGTGCCGCCGTCGAGACGACACTAGACCGCTACCAGCTGGCAGTAGTGTATGAGTTATGTGGCCACGGTGTTGGTCACCAGGTTCACGAGGATCCAACAATCGCAAATTTTGGAACGCCAGGAACCGGCGAACGCTTGCAGGCAGGAATGACAGTGGCCCTGGAGCCTAATGTGAGCCTGGGTTCTCATGAGATGTATCTAGCTGATAACGGCTGGACTTGGATTACAAAAGATGGTTCTTTAGCGGCTCAATTTGAACATACTGTCCTGGTAACACAAGATGGAGCTGAGATTATTACGAAGGTATAGTATACATAAGTAGTTCGATATTTAAACGTACAAAATATTTGCACTCTTTGAACATACTGATATACAATTTTTGTGAACACGTAATATATGGAGGGGTATGGCTGCAAAACACGAAGCTACATATGTCGGACTAGACATCGCTACCAGTAAGGTAGTCTGTGTAGTCGGCGTTGCTCAACCAGATAACCCTGATGTATCCATTATTGGCTTCGGGGTAGCACTAACTAGTGGCTTGCGCCGCGGCGTTGTAATCGACATCGAGGAAACGGTCAGCGCCCTAACGGCCGCGCTTGAAGAGGCCGAGCGCATGAGTGGTACGGTTATCGAACAGGCCACTGTATCGGTTGATGGGAGTCAGATTCAGAGCTTAAACTCTCGAGGGGTGATTGCGGTTAGTCGAGCTGATAAACAAATTAGCCGAGAAGATATGGTACGAGCCGAAGAGGCTGCTGCCGCCTTATCGCTGGAAAGTAATCGTGAGATTTTGCGAGTTATCCCACGCAGCTATACGGTAGATGGCCAGGGTAACATTGCCGACCCTTACGGTATGAATGGTGTGCGTCTTGAGATTGATACTCATATTATTACGGCTTCAGTACCAGCCATGAAGAATCTGGGGGATGCCATCCATCGAGCTGGTATTAGCGCTAATAACTATGTTGTCGCTCCATTGGCAGCCGCTCGTTCAGTACTAACCAAGCGCCAGAAGGAACTTGGCGTAGCTCTGCTCGACATTGGTGCTGAGACTACTGGAATTGCTGTATACGAAGAGGGCAAGGTGAGCTTTAGTGGAATTATTCCAGTTGGCTCGAATCACATCACTAAGGATATTGTTTATGGCTTACGGACGACCATTGATGTGGCTGAGAAGATTAAACTTGAATTTGCTGGTGCTCGCGAACCGCAGGCTAAGGATGCGACCAAACTCGATCTCGAGAAGATTGGTGCCCGTGGTACTCTCTTCCGTCATGAGCTCGATGTAATTGTTTCATCACGCCTAGAAGAGCTTTGCGCGTTAATCCAAACCGAGCTAGAGCGTGCCGGCAAGGATAAGATGCTCGCTAATGGTATGGTTCTCACTGGTGGTGGTGCTAAGCTTGATGGCTTGGCTGACTTTCTTGAAGAGCGTCTGAATATCCCTGTCGAGATGGGGGTGCCCAAGGGCTTTACCGGTATTGTTGATCGGGTCAAAGACCCAGCTTACAGTACGGCAATTGGCCTTCTCTTCGAAGACATGGAACGACCACATCATGGGGGGCGCATTAACGATCGGATTGGCGAGGCTTTTACCCGAGTCCAAGCCTTCACGCGTGGTCTGTTTAATCGTCGCTAAGCGTTCTTGAGCTATAAAATAGTTCAGTCATTTGAGTAGTAAAAAGACTCAAAATTTTCTTCAAAAATAAACGAACACTAAATTTGACTTTGGGTGTATACATTCTTTATACTCAGGGTACAAATGTTTTTGGTTAATATATGTGTGTTGCAAGGACTGGATCGTGGGAGCCAGTCACTAATAGGACGAGAGTCCTCTGTAATCTAAAACGAGCGATAAGCTCTGGAGGGGAGAGGGTGAGACATGGCCGAGATTAGTCCAGAAATTGAAGCCTTTGCCCGTATCAAGGTAGTCGGTATGGGAGGCGGTGGCGGTAACTCGCTCAACCGCATGATTCAGTCCAAGATCCGCGGTATTGAATTTATCGCAATTAATACTGATGCGCAGGCGCTACATTACAGCCAGGCTAGCAAGAAGATTCATATCGGGAAAGAAACGACTCGTGGCCTCGGAGCCGGTGCAGATCCTGATATTGGGCGCCAGGCGGCTGAAGAGAATGAGGCTGACATTTATGCCGCCTTGAAAAACTCGGAAATGGTTTTTATTACTACTGGTGAAGGTGGAGGCACTGGTACGGGGGCTGCCCCAGTAGTGGCGCAAATCGCCCGCGATATTGGCGCTTTGACGGTCGGCATTGTGACTCGACCCTTTAAGTTTGAAGGCGAACGCCGCCGCAAGTTAGCCGATGAAGGTATTGCTGCTCTCAAAGAAAAAGTTGATACCTTGATCGTTATTCCCAATGATCGTATTCTGCAGATCATTGATCGCAAGACATCACTCCTAGATGCCTTCGCTACAGTAGACGACATTTTGCGTCAGGGCGTGCAGGGTATCTCTGACCTCATCACTGTAAATGGTCTGGTGAACCTAGATTTTGCCGATGTTGAGTCCATTATGCGCGAAGCTGGCTCCGCTCTGATGGGGATCGGTTTGGGTAGTGGTGATAATCGCGCCGTTGAAGCTGTCAAACAAGCCATCGATAGCCCACTCCTAGAGGTCTCAATTCAGGGCGCCAAAGGCGTGTTGATTAATTTTACTGGTGGTCGGGATATGGGTATGCACGAGATTGAAGAGGCTGCTAAGTTGGTTCACGACTCGGTTGACCCTGAAGCCAATATCATTTGGGGAATGGTTATGGACGAGAACAGTAATAATGAAATCAAAGTTACCCTGGTGGCGACTGGCTTTGATGCCGATACCGGCAATCGCTCGAATATGCATTTTTCGGGGACAAGCCAGCTTTTTCAGCGCTCAGTCGGCGAGCTCGAGGAGGAGTCCGATCGTGCAGCCCAACAACAAACACAACCGCAACCACAATCGCAGTCCCAACTGCGACCGCAATCACAGGTCTATACTCGGACTGAATCAGTACGCCAGTCAGTAATGCATGAAGAACAGATAGCTGCAGACCCCCGCGAGATTCGTCGAGAACCGGACATCTCCAATGTGATTGAGGAACAACCCGCACATGACCCCTTCGTAGCTTCGGGCCCTCGAGTGCGTGAGGATGTATTATCGCACGTTGAGCCGATGGTGAAGGCCGAACCCGAAACTAAGACTCGTCCGATAGAGATCGTTGATGAAACTATTACCGAGACCACTATTGAACGTCGAAGCATTGAGGAGCTCCCAGTTAACACCATGAATGAGCTGCCCTTTGAGGACGATCTTCCGCATGAGGAAGAGAAGCAGGCTGTACGCGTACAAGAGAAGCCGATTGTCCAAACCCTATCGACGCCGTATGAAGAAACTGACGATGATTATGAAGAGCCAGCATTCTTGCGGCGCGGTCAATCCGTTAAGCGCTCCCAGATAGACGACGGGGCCTCAATTACTAATAAAGCCGAATAGGCCGTAAGGAGGCTTCAGGTATGAAATGTTCGCAGTGTGGGCGGGCTGAGAGCCGCGTGATCGAGTCGCGCGAGGCTCAAGACGATTCGGCTATTCGCCGACGCCGAGAGTGTACGCACTGTGGACATCGATTTACGACCTATGAGCGGATCGAGCGACCGCGTCTTTTGGTGGTGAAGAAGTCCGGTGAACGAGAGCTGTTTGATCGTGACAAGGTTGCTCACGGTATCTATAAGGCCTGCGAGAAGCGACCAATACCGGCTATTAGGCTCGAAGAGTCGATTAGTCAGATAGAGCGCCAAGTCTACGCTCGGAATGAGGACGAGATACCGAGCCAGGTGATTGGTCAGCTCGTGATTGAGAGCTTAGCACAGCTGGATGAAGTAGCCTACGTGCGGTTTGCTAGTGTCTATCAGAGCTTCGGCTCACTCGAGAGCTTCCAAAAAGCCGTTACTGATCTACGTGAGGCACAGCAAGAGTCGCAAACATGATCCTGAAAATGAGTTTCGTTATTTGAGGTTTGAATTCTAAGCATAGCCAGTTTACTTGAAAAAGAGTAGGCTAGTTCTTATGAAGTTGTTAGTTTTTGGTCAGCCGTCAGCCTATGGTCAGCAGCGGTCTTTTCGGCACCTCTTGGAGCGCTGTCGGATTAATGGTTGGACGGTCGAACAACGCGGTACGACCACTCGAGATGATATTGGTGCAATGGAGGTCTATGACATTGTGCAAACTCCAGCCTTTGTGCTGATCGATGATGATGGTCGGGCGCTCAAGCTCTGGCAGTTTAGTCTACCAAGCTATGACGAAGTAGCTGGTCTATTTATCTAGTCTTACCTTGCCGTGTAACCTGTTGCGCGGTACAATAGCAGCTATGTCAGAACAGCAAAAATCCGCGCTTGCTCAGGCCGAAGAGGCGACTCTACAGTCATGGGCGAAACATAAGACCTTTGAAGACTCTCTCCAGCATCGTGCTGGGGCGGATCGATTTGTGTTTTATGATGGACCACCGTTTGCGAATGGCTTGCCGCATCTCGGGCATATGCTTACCTCAACGCTAAAAGACGCGGTAACGCGGTATCAAACAATGCGCGGGTATTATGTACCGCGTCGTTTTGGTTGGGATTGTCACGGCTTGCCTCCTGAACTCTTGGCCGAGAAAGAACTTGGCATATCTGGCAAGAAGGCTATCCAAGAATACGGCATAGAGAAGTTTGTTGGATACTGTCGTGACTCGGTCTTGCGTTTTACGAATGAGTGGCATGATTATGTGACGCGGATCGGTCGTTGGGTGGATTTTGCCGATGATTATCGGACGATGGATCCTGATTATATGGAGTCAGTCATATGGGCCTTTGCAGAGCTCTATAAGAAGGATTTGATTTACGAGGGTGAGCGGGTCGTGCCCTATAGTTATGGTGCGCAGACATCTCTGAGTAACTCCGAAACTCGTCTGGATGATAGTATGCGTGATCGAGAAGATCTTACGGCTACATTGAAGTTTCCATTAGCTGATGGCCGTTCCTTGCTTGGCTGGACAACAACACCTTGGACACTGCCAGCCAATTTATTACTAGCTGTGAGCAGTGATTTGGAGTACGTTGAGGTGAAGCAAGGTGAGGCGATTTTGATTTTGGCAGCCGAAGCGCTCGAGCGCTATGCCAGTGAGTTGCGTGGAGTAACTGAGCAGCGTCGCTTTGCTGGCGCGGAATTGGTTGGTCTGACGTATGAACCACTCTTCCCATACTATGTAGGCTCTGAGAATGCCTTCCGGGTCGTTTCGGCTGATTTCGTACAAGCAGGGGAGGGTACGGGCGTTGTGCACATTGCGCCTGGCCATGGTGAAGATGACTATTGGCTTGGTAAGCAAGAGGGTGTACCGATTGTGAGCCCAGTAGATGACGAAGGTCGCTATACTGCTGAAGTAAAGGACTATGTTGGCCGATTAGTTTTTGACGCCAATAATGAAATCGTAGCTGACTTAGAAAAACGACAGGTGTTGTTTGCAAAGGCTCTGGTGACCCATAAGTACCCGCATTGTTGGCGCACGGATGTACCAATTATCTATCGCGCCATGAGTGCTTGGTTTGTTGATGTGCCAAAAATTAAGCAGCGTCTTTTAGAAAAGAACCAGGAGATTAATTGGTATCCAGCTCATGTGAAAGATGGAGCTTTCGGGAAATGGCTGGAGAACGCTCGAGAATGGAATATTAGTCGCAATCGTTTTTGGGGCGCCCCCCTTCCTGTCTGGAAAACGGACGATGGCGAACTGATTGTCTGCGGGTCTTTGCAAGAGATTCGAGAGCAAGCTGTTAATCCGGATCTAGTAACAGATTTGCATCGGCCACATATTGACGCTGTTGAGCTAAAGACAGCTGATGGTAAAATTGCTCGTCGGATTGACGCTGTCTTTGATTGTTGGTTTGAGTCTGGGAGTATGCCGTTTGCACAATTACATTATCCTTTTGAGAACAAAGAATTATTTGAGGCTACTCATCCGGCCGATTTTATTACCGAGTATGTTGGCCAGACGCGCGGCTGGTTTTACACCCTTCATATCATGAGCGTGGCATTGTTTGATCGACCAGCCTTTAAAAACGCTGTAGCCCATGGCATCCTGCTGGGTAGTGATGGTCGTAAACTCTCAAAGCGGCTCGGCAACTATCCGGAAAATACGGAAACATTTAATCAATTTGGTGCTGATGCAATTCGATTTTATTTGCTTTCGACCCCGCTTGTGAGTGGCGAAACTGCTTCATATGATCAGCGCTCACTCTTGGAAGCACAGCGCAATGTGATCGCAAGATTCAAGAACGTACACAGTTTTTATGCAACCTATGCTGAGCTAGATAGTGTGAAGCCATTGGCAACTTTGGAAGAACTAAAAAGTACTCAGATCTTGGACCGTTGGATCGTAGCTCGGCTTAATCAGACTATACAACAGGTTACAGAGGGAGCTGAAGCTTACGATACGCCGCGTGCTTGTCGGGCGATTACAGAGTTCCTCGATGATCTTTCGAATTGGTATGTCCGCCGTAGCCGCCGTCGTTTCTGGAAGACGGAGGATGACAGTGATAAAGTTCAGGCCTATGCGACATTGCAGTACGTCTTAGCCCGCACTAGTCAGCTCATGGCTCCCTGGGCGCCACTTGTGAGCGAAGAGATCTGGCAGGCTGTGATTGATAAGGCGCAATTACCCGTCTCTGTGCACTTATCTGACTGGCCAACCGCTGAAACTCTCGATGAATCAGCTCTGACTTTGCTTGAGACTATGGCCACCGCTCGAACGATTATTACCGAAGCCCTAGCTCAGCGAGCTCAAGCTGGTGTGAAGGTGCGTCAGCCACTCGAAACTCTAGAGGTCTTTGCTGGCGATGGCATGAAGCCGTTTACGGACATAATTATGGAAGAGGTGAATGTAAAGCATGTAAAGCTCACAAAACCAGCCCCAGATAAGGCACTGTGTGAGTTGAATACAACGCTCAGCGCAGAACTCCGTCAAGAAGGACTGGTGCGGGATATTATCCGTCACGTCCAGTCGGCTCGTAAGGCAGCTGGCTTAATGGTGGACGATCGAATTACTCTAGAGCTATCTGGTGGAGAGATGCTTGAGATGGCCATACAGGCCTTCGGGGATCTAATCAAGCAGGAAACACTAGCCACTCAGCTTGGCGGTGTGAGTGATCCGACCTTTACGACAGATATCCAACTAGCTGGAGAAACGTTGAGCTTACGTCTAAAAAAAGCCGGAAAGTAGTAGCGGATGGCGCGGAGGGCTAGCTGGCGAGTTGACTGGTTAATACTTGTTCCAACCATGCTGATTGTGGCTTTGGGGCTCTTGGTTTTATATTCATCAGGCATTAAAGCTGGTGAGGTGACGAGTCAGATCGACTCGACTCGTCAGTTCATCTATGCCGTGGCTGGTGGGGCAGTACTATTGGTTATGGCGCGCTTGGATTATCGCCTCTGGAAGAGTTATGCGCCTGTTTTCTACATCCTAATGCTCGGGAGTTTAGCGGCGGTGGAGGTGATGGGTACGTCGGCCTTGGGGGCTCAGCGCTGGATTAATATAGGCTTCTTTCAATTTCAGCCTTCGGAATTCTCGAAGCTTCTATTGATCTTGGTGCTTGCCGCTTACTATGCTCGGGTTTACAGCGATTCTCATAGACTTCGATACCTTGGCGGCTCGCTAGCTCTGCTCTTGCCGCCGCTTTTTCTCGTAATCACACAGCCAGACTTAGGGACTGGACTGGTTTTCTTGGCAATCTGGCTAGCCATGACACTGGCCTCGAGGGTTAAGCGACGTTATTTAGTCGGTGGAGTTGTCTTGGGGGCGGTTAGTTTGCCAATTATTTATGGACTCTTAGCTCCCTATCAACGCAATCGTTTGCAGGTTCTGCTTAACCCTCAGGCCGACAAATTGGGGATTGGCTATAACGTCACCCAATCTATTATTGCCGTTGGTAGTGGTGGTTGGTTTGGTCGTGGTCTCTCGGCTGGCAGCCAGAGTCAGCTGAACTTCTTGCCATCACAGCATACGGATTTTATTTTTGCGGTTTTGGCTGAGAAGCTTGGCTTTGTGGGTGGTTGCTTGTTGATTATATTATTTGCAATCCTGATCGGCCGAATTTTTGTCTTAAGTACTCAGGCAGTCGATCGATTTGGCGCCTTCCTGTGTATTGGTGTAGGGAGTATGTTGCTCTTTCACGTTTTGATCAATGTCGGGATGAACATGGGAATTATGCCGGTTACGGGTATCCCTTTGCCATTCGTGTCAGCTGGTGGTACGAGCATGATTATGTCGATGGTGGCAGTTGGATTGATTCTCAGTGTAGCCAGACAACGAGAGGGTCAGCAGCACGTCAAACATCAATCTGGATCGGGTGCATGAGCCATCGAATTTTAACCAAGCGTCAAACTCAACGGCTTGTTATTGCATTCATGAGCCTGGCTACTGCGGTGGTGGCGGCTCGAGCTCTACCGGCTAACCCGACTACTCCAGCTAGCACGAGCACAGCTCCAACCGATGGCTTGGCGGTAGTGCGCATCAATGATGGCGATACAATTGTCGTGAATCAAAATGGTCAAGAGGAGACGGTTCGCTTAATCGGTGTTGATACGCCGGAGACGAAGGATCCGCGCAAGCCGGTACAGTGTTTTGGCAAGGAAGCCTCAAACTGGACCAAGAGTCAGTTGGAGGGGCAACGCGTACGACTAGAGGTAGATGTCACGCAGGGTGATCGAGACCGCTACAACCGACTGCTGGCCTATGTTTTTCGTGCGAGTGATAATTTATTCATCAATCATACCCTGATCACTGAGGGCTATGGCCATGAGTACACCTATCAATCAAATCCATACAAATATCAGTCTGACTTTCGGGCTGCCGAGCAAGCTGCTCGTGAACAGGGGCGTGGCCTATGGGGCGCCGATACTTGTAATGGTGATACCACACAAGCCATTGTAAAGTAGGTATAATAGAAGCTAAGGTACATGTTATTTGCTAGTGATTGGTGTCATTTTGATATTTGATTGTAGAAAAGAGGTGGTATGAGTACGACAACTGAAATGGTCTTTGATGTGGCGGTAATAGGCGGCGGTCCAGCAGCATATACAGCTTCCTTGTATGCTTCACGCGCATCACTGAAGACAGTGCTTCTGACTGGCGATGTTCCAGGTGGACAGCTATTATTAACATCTGAGGTGGAGAATTTCCCAGGCTTCCCGAAGGGTATATTAGGGCCAGAGCTCATGGAGCAGATGCAGGAGCAGGCCACTCGCTTTGGTACTGAGCTGGTACAAGACTTCGTCGAAGCGATCACTCCAGGCGAGCCACATATCCTGAAGCTAAAGGAGCAAACCATTCAGGCTCGTAGTGTCATTATTGCCACGGGTGCGCAGGCTCAGTGGCTGAATCTTCCTAACGAACAACGCCTGATGGGGCGAGGGATCTCGGCTTGTGCAACCTGTGATGGTTATTTCTTCCAGGATAAGGCAGTCGTGGTCGTGGGTGGTGGCGATAGCGCGATGGAAGAGGCGCTAACACTGACGAATTTTGCTAGCAAAGTCTACATCGTACATCGGCGCGATAACTTGCGAGCCAGCCAGATTATGCAGGACCGAGCGAGGCAGCATTCTAAGATTGAGTTTATCTGGGATACGGCCGTAACCGACGTATTTGGCGAGAGCTTCGTCGACGCACTTGAGCTCACAAATCTCAAGACGGATAAGAAGTCGAAGTTGGATTGCCAGGGGCTGTTTGTCGCCATTGGCCACACGCCAGCTACAGCTTTCGTAAAAGACGTCGTTGAGCTCGATCAGAAAGGCTATGTTAAAACTCGTGATGTGATTTACACCAGCCAGCCGGGTATTTTTGCAGCTGGTGATGTAGCCGATCCGAAGTACCGTCAAGCAATCACGGCAGCTGGCGACGGCTGTCGAGCAGCTTTAGCGGCTGAGCACTATCTTCAAGATCAACTTGTGGCGGAGCCGGCCGCGTGACCGAGCCGGAACGTAGTGTTACTTGGTATAAACGCCGTATAGCTCAACTGCAAGCTGAGATCGATACACTTGAAGAGCGCTTAGTGACCGACGAGTTTATGAATATCTTAAACCGTCAGGGCCTAATGGAGCGCCTTGAGATTCTGGCCCAGGAGGTTCGTTTCTATCATGAGCATCAAGATAAGCGTAAGAAAGTAGTTATCAAGCACCTCTCAGTCTTGTTCGTTGACGTTGACCACTTTAAGCTTGTCAATGACACCTACGGTCATGCGGCTGGAGATCTGGTTTTAGCTCAGCTTGGCGATTTGATTCGCGTAGAAGTGCGCAATCTCGATGTGGTCGGTCGCTATGGCGGCGAAGAGATTGTGGTCGGTTTAGCCGGGGCAGATGCCGATGACGCTATGCGGGTGGCTGAGAAGTTACGACAGCGAATTGCTGAGCATAAGTTTGAGTTAGCCAAGCAAAAAACCTTACAGGTGACGGTGAGTATTGGTGTGGCTGAGCTTACAACCGAGACTCTCGAAGTAGTGTTGAAGCGGGCTGATACGGCACTCTATGAAGCCAAGGAGGGCGGTCGCAACCGAGTCATCTTGCGGCGTCCGTAATTCATGTCAACTACTTCGTCCCATTTGCACATCCGTCGGGCTCGGCCCTGGCACGCCTCACGTCTAACAGGCCTGTTTACTCAGAGCGTGGCTGAAGATTTTCAGTATTTTACACCTGAGTACCGCACACAACTCTTGGAGCAACATTCCAGAGTTTGTTTTGTGCGGGCGCTCGTCTCCCTGGACAGTATGTTTTTTATTGTAAAGGACGAAAATGGTCGTGTAGTTGGCTATAATCTTATCCGTCGACAGGGCCGAGAGGCTGCCTTCTTGCACTGGATGTATATCGAACCGGGTTGGCGCGGTAAAGGTCACGGCGGTGCAATCGTAAAGGCTGCCTTGGGGCATTTGAGTCGTCGGGGGATTAAGGATTTACGCTTGGTGACGCATAATAAAATGGATTTTTATCAACAGCTGGGGTTTGCTGTCATCCCAACCAACCTGCAATCAGGCGGTGTACCAATGACGGTCATGCATTATCAGCTCGATGATGCACTTATATTAATGGGAGAGGTATCGTGAAGGCAGTCCGCCAGAAGCGTGTCAAGCGGCTTGTGAAGCAACGTCAGTACGATTCGATGTCGTTTGGTCGGCGTGGTGAGCCAGGCCGTTCGACGCGTAATCTTTTCGGCTGGAAGAGCTTGGTGCTGTGGTTGGTAGTGGTTGTGGCGCTTGGGCTCGGTTGGTGGCTGTGGCAGGCTCGCCCGCACGTCATTTCTCGGACTGCGGTTGATTCGCAGGTTACACACAAGCGTAATGAGCCTGCTGCCACGACAGGTAAAATTGTTGATCAAGGCACGATACAAGACTACACACCAGAGCAGGCTCGAGAGCTAATTCGTCAGGCTAACCCGAACTACCAGGGCACACCACCTGCGCTGAAGTCTCAGCTCTTTCGCTATACCATGGAAGATACGAACGGTACGATCGTGAACGTCTACGGGCGAGTCTATGTACCAGTGGTTACGAAAGGATCAGAGCTGCCGGTCTTTGCGTTTGCCCCTGGTACGACTGGTATTGATGATCAGTGTGCGGCTTCGGTAGAGAATCCGGTTAAGCGAAACTGGGCTAATTATGCCTCGCATATGGCAGCTTACGCAGCTCAGGGCTATGTAGCCGTAGTCACTGACTATGAAGGTATGCGTGATCCGGCACGGATGCATCATTATATGGTTGGAGCTCTCGAAGGCCGAGCCGTTCTAGATTCTGTACGAGCCGTACATAATCTAGACCTTACAGGCCAATCAGCAGCTCTAGACAAGATTTTCGTGGCGGGGTATTCACAGGGTGGTCATGCAGCTTTCTGGGCTGATCGCCAGGCTGCCCAGTATGCTCCCGAGCTAACGATTAAGGGAGTTGTTGGTTTTGGTCCAGTGACGGATGTCAAGACGACGCTGACAGACGTGACGCGTGGCGCCAATATCTTGTGGTTTGGCCCGTATGCACTCTATAGCTATGCTGATTGGTATAATGAGGTCTACCCACTTGATAAGATTTTGCAGCCCCCGTATAGTCAGGATCTTAAAACTGATATTGCTAAGAACTGTATCGATACGAACATCCAGTATTGGGGTAACAAAGATATCAATAAGGTCTACACTCCGGCATTTATTCAAGCTATGCGTGACGGTACGCTGGCTCAGTTTGTACCGACCTTCAATGATCGATTAGTACAAAATCTTGCAGCTGACGTTAAGACTTCGAGTCGTAAACTTATTAACCAGGGTAAGCTTGATAATGTAATCTTTCCAAGTCAATCAGAGACGGCTCGTAAGCGACTATGTCAGTTAGGGAATAGTGTGACTTTCCGAGAGTATGGGGATGCAACTCACTACAACACGATGGCGAAAAGCTTTCAAGATACGCTCAACTGGATGAAAGCGGTTGATAGTGGTGATGCTGTGCCACAAAATTGTCCATAGCCTACGTTTTTATAGAAATAGATAAACCCGCTTGCCTTGCCACCTTAATAGACTGGCGGAAAAGCAAACGGGTTTATCTGTCTTCTCAGAGAAATTACGGAGCAGTGATGGTCTGGATGGTTAGCAGGCTATAGCGCTGGCGGTGTCCGCGCAGGGTCTTTTCACGCTTCTTTGGCTTATATTTGAGCACGGCTACTTTGTCAGCCTTGACGTCAGCTTCTTTAATTTCTGCAACGACCTTGGCGCCACTGACAGTAGGGGTGCCAATGTGAACATTGTCCCCATCGATAATCAAGAGGGGCTCAAAAGTAGTCTTGGCCTTATCCTGTTCACGGCCGAGAATTTCAGTGCGAATAGTTTGGCCAGGCTCTACGAGGAACTGTTTTGATCCGGTTTCGATAACTGCGAGCATATACTTCTTTCTACTTCACTTAGATTTACTTTAGATATGGATTGCTTCACTTGGTCTAAAAGTGAAGAAACAATATATAAGAGTATCAAAAAATAGTCTGCAAGTAAAGGGAGAAGCGCTGGTTTAATAAAAGTTTCATAGTGGAGTCCTAACAGATAGGCCTGTATAATGTAGGGAGTTACTAGTTTGAGGATAAAGGAGGGTACTCGCCAGTGCGAGTTATAGCAGTTGCCAATCAAAAGGGTGGAGTAGGTAAAACCACCACAACTATCAATCTCGCAGCCTACCTAGCTAAGGCGGGGCAGCGAGTTTTATTAGTCGATCTCGACCCACAGGCTAATGCAACGTCCGGAGTGGGGGTTGATAAAACCCAGCTGTCGGCTAGTCTCTACGATGTGCTGATACGTCAGCAGCCAGTTGCGGATGCCATCCGTAAGACGCAGTACAAAAACCTTGATATTTTACCAGCTGCTTCTGAACTGGCTGCCGCCGAGGTTGAGTTGGCTGCCATGCCTCAGCGTGAATCGCAGCTCAAATTAGCTCTAGCTAGCCTGGATTATGATCTGGCCTTGATTGATAGTCCGCCATCGCTTGGCCTTTTAACGCTGAATGGCTTAACAGCGGCTGATCGCCTGTTGATCCCTGTGCAGGCCGAATATTATGCCTTAGAAGGCCTCGGGCAGCTCCTCAATACCATGCAGCTGGTTAAGCAAGCTCTTAATCCCGACCTAAGCCTCCTAGGTGTAGTGCTAACGATGTTTGCGGCGCGGACTTCGCTCTCAGCCGCGGTGGCCCAGGAAGTCGAGCGGCACTTTCCGAATATGGTATGCTCGACAGTGATCCCGCGTAATATTCGCTTAGCTGAGGCACCAAGTCATGGCAAGGCCATTATTGACTATGATCGCTTCAGTAAGGGCGCACGTGCGTATAAGGCATTAGCAAAGGAGATATTAGAACGTGTCAAAGCCTAGTTCACGGTTAGGAAAGGGCTTGGATGCCCTCATTCCAACCAAAATAGATGAGGTAGCTGCACAAGAGGTATCAGAGACACTTGAGTTGCACGATGATGCAGTGGTGCAGATACCGATTGATCAAATTGAACCAAATCCGTTCCAACCGCGTAAAGAGTTTGTTCAGGATGACCTAGCTGATTTAGCGGCCTCTATTAAGGAGCATGGAATTGTTCAGCCACTGGTGGTAACCAAGACGAAGGGTGGTTATCAGCTTATAGCTGGAGAGCGTCGTCTGCGTTCGGCTCAATTGATTGGCTTGAAAAAAGTGCCAGCAATATTGCGTAGTGTTGATCATCAGCACCAGCTCGAGGTAGCAGTAGTAGAGAATATTCAGCGGGCTGACCTGACTGTCCTGGAGCTCGCAGTGGCTTACCAGAAACTGGGTGATCAATTTAATCTTACCCCTGAACAGATTAGCGCTCGGGTTGGTAAATCGGCCAGTGCGGTCAGTAATCTGTTACGCCTGCTTAAGCTGCCTTATGACGTGAAGAAGGCCCTGCAGGACGGCTCGATTACTGAAGGTCACGCTCGAACATTGCTTGGGATTGATGATCCAAAACAACAGAAGAAGCTTCTAGATCTGATTATTAACAAAGAACTAACAGTCCGTCAGGCCGAAGAGTTGGCTCGGAACTACAAGCAAGACAAGGAGCTCAATACGGATCGGTCAGAGAAGCGAGTCTCGGCTTTTCGTGGGGTGAGTGATGGCTTGACGAAGTATCTTGGCACGAAGGTCTCGATCACACAGAATGCTCAGGGCGGAAAGCTGCATATTCGCTTTTTCTCCGAGGAAGAACTAGGCCGTCTTGTCGAACAGATAACCGGCGAAGATTTGCTCTAAATAATTTAGAGATGGTTATTAATGTGAGGCTCACTAGCTCTTGCTAGGTGCGGTGCTGGTACTGTAATAAGGGTGAGTAAGGCTGCCGAATTGACTGGTCGGCAGGAGCCGTAAGCTGGCTGTGCCAATGATGTGATTGATAGGGATCGGGCCAATGATGCGAGAATCTAGACTGGCGTTACGATTACGATTGTCGCCAACAGCAAAAATCTCGCCGGGCTGAACGGTCGTTTTAACATCGCCCTCCAGGGCGATCCCACCGACGTAGGGTTCGTCGAGAATAAAACCATCTGGATGCTCGGTATTGAAGATCGTAATCTTGCCATCCTTAACCTGTACGGTCTCCCCAGGTAGGCCGATAACGCGCTTGATATAATGAACGTCAGAAGAGGTGGTGGGGGGCTGGAAGATAACGATATCGCCACGGGACAGATCAAGCTTATCTGCTGAGTTGGTAACCTTGTGCCAGGTGACATCGAACTTCGATACAATCAGGTAATCACCATTTTGCAAGGTTGGTTCCATTGACTCGCCATCTACATACCAGGCTTGGAAGACAAAGTTGTGGATGATAAAGACTAACAGTCCCGGGATAAGAATCCAAGATATAGTAAAGCCAAGCAGTCGTCGCCAGAGTGGTGGGTCAGTTGGTTCGTCGCTTGTTGTATCTGCTGGCGGCTCCGGTGGCACGACTCCCACAGTAGGGGTGGGGGGTGGTACTGTCGGGCTTGTCAGTGGTGTCGGTGTGGACAGTTGCGACACTGGCTGATCGGCTGGTGCTGGCTGAGGTGTTGGTGGTTGCGTTGGAGGCATAATCAAAGGCTATTATAGCGGGTTTGGGAGTTGGGTGCGATCTATTTTTTTATTCAACAGGTAGGGTATACTATCCTTATGCTTAAGAAACGGCCAAACCCAGTGGTGCCGCCGTCATCATCACCTATCGCGGCTGGAATTACACCAGATGATTATCATCGCCGTGATCGTAAAAAACGAGTTCTTGTGGGGGTGGCGCTTGGTAGCATTGCTCTAATTATTAGTATTGTTGGGATAATGGCCTTCAAGTCTTGGTGGGCTATGCGCCATGTTCTAGCTGAGCACACTGGAGCTCGAGCTGAGGCTCTACAAAACCAAGCACCAATTGACCCTGCGTTGTCGAAACTACAACGAGAAGGTGGTCAGAGGGTGAATATCTTGTTGCTAGGGGTCGGGGACAGCACCCATGCCGGTTCACTACTCAGTGACACTGTGCTAGTAGCCAGTGTTGAGCCACAAGAGAAGACTGTAACCATGATCAGTCTGCCGCGTGATCTTTATGTGCCAATCTCCGGCCATGGATCGGACAAGCTTAATGCGGCTCACTCATTCGGAGAGCAGCGAAAAACTGGACAGGGTCCGGAGCTGGCGCGCCAAGTCGTTAGCAATGTGCTCGGCATTCCGATTCAGTACTATGCGCGAGCGGATTTTTCGGGCTTTAAGAAGGCTGTTGATACGTTGGGTGGTGTATCGCTCGATGTTACAACTCCTCTACAAGACTCGGAGTATCCATGTGATTATGATGAACGCCGAGCGTGTGGTTTCTCAATGAAGGCTGGCGTACAGGTGGTGCGAGGTGATATGGCTCTCAAGTATGTTCGCTGTCGCAAGGGCAATTGTGGCAATGATTTTGGCCGGGCGGCACGTCAGCAACAAGTCTTGGTGGCCATGCGAACCAAGGCTTTGTCACTCGACACACTAGCCAATCCCGCTAAGGTTTCCGACCTACTTGATACGATTGGCAATCATGCCAAGACAGATCTCTCGCTGGAAGAAATGCAGAATCTAGCTGGCATATTAAAAGACGCCTCAGCCAACAAGGTAGTGACAAAAGTCATAGATGACGAGGCGACAGGCCTGGTTCATAGCACCTCTATTGGTGGTGCGAGTGTGGTAGTACCGAAGCTAGGGGAGGGCGACTTTACTGCCCTGCAGGACTTTACGCATAGTCTGCTGACCGATCGTTACATTACGCGCGAGTCCGCTCGCATCGTAGTGCATAATGCGACTGGTAGGCTGGCTAACTCCACGCTGATTAGACAACGCTTAGCTGCTTATGGGTACCAGATAACGATGATTGACGAAGTCGCCAGCACTGCACACACAGGTCTGAATGATTACACGGAGGACGCGAAACCGTTTACTCGAACCTATCTTGAGAAGCGTTTTCATGTGCAGACTCAACGGATCGAAAGCAATACGCCACCAACTGATTTGGAGTTAACGCTTGGAAGCGACTTCGAAAGTGAGTGGCTACAGTGAAGCGGTCTCGCCATCACCTGACACCTACCCAGTGGGTACTGATCCAGCACGTGGTTGGCCAGGCATTGTGTTTGGCTCTCAGTTTAGTGTTTGGCCTCGAACTCTGGAGCCTAGCCCTAAGTGTGGTGATTACCCTGACAACCGTAGCTCGGTTAGTAAAACATAGAACGTTTGGTGTTGTCTTGACGCGTTCTATTGAACCACTTTTGATTGTGGTCGTGACGGCTGGTTGGTTGAGCTTTATCCAGCTCACGGTTGATGTAAGCCCTATGGCTCGTTCATTGATTTTGATCGGCGCCTTATTCTGGCAGGCTCGCTTCCTGCTATTGCAATTCGATCCAGACTATACCCCGCAACAAAGTGGACACAGCTTGCTCCTGGTGGTTTTGATGCAGTCACTAACGTCACTCTGGCTCATTACCTCGCCCAGTAGTTTACCGTGGATTTTAGTACTGACGTGGCTGGCTCAGTATTGCACCGCCCACTTTTGGCTGGAGCGAATAGGCTTTCATAACTCCTTCGTAGCGGCGGCTTGGGCACTTGTGGCTAGTGAGCTAGTATTGCTTTCGAGCTTTACGATTATTATCTACAAGATTCCTCTGACGCCACTATTCATTAGTCGTACAAGTTTAGTAACTGCTGGGCTGGCCTATTCATGGGGGAGCTTGCTCAAGCTTCATAGTCAGCGACGGCTGACAAAGGAACTAGTTCTGGAGTATGGCTTTGTCTGTGTCTTGAGCTTTGGATTGCTGTATTTTATGCCGGCAGTTTAGAGGCTGAACTTGCTTTTTAGCATCTCAAGTTTTTCTCAGAAATCGGTACTATACTAAGTATAATTTAATGTTTTATAAGGAGAGAAGCATGCCTGATAGTGTGAAGTCGGTTAATGAAAAATCTGCCACCCCAAGTCCTAAGCCCTTAACTACTTCGACACGGAGCCTGCGCCCGATCCCAAATCCGAGTCCGCGTAAGGCCAGTCCAATGAAGGGGACTGATAAGACATTGCTTTTGAGTATTGTCTTAGCATTCGTGGCTGGCCTGATTGGTGCGGCACTATACATACGCTTTGCACCGGCTCGACTGACCAATAACAGTACTGAGAATAAGCAAGTCATTCTTCAAGAAGAGTCAGCTACAATTGATCTCGTCAAGAAGGTCGGTCCAGCGGTCGTGAGCATTACTACAACCGGTACAGCCCAGAGTATCTTTGGCTTACAGCAGCAGCAGCAAGGGGCGGGGACAGGGATTGTCGTGACTACAGACGGCTTGATCCTCACTAATAAGCATGTCGTTGAGGGGGCAAATAAGTTCACGGTTACTACAACGGATGGTAAGCAGTATGACGGCACTCTAGTCACGACCGATCCGTCGAATGACATTGCCTTCTTGCGTATCCAGGCTAGCGGATTGACGGCAGCTGAGATTGGCGACTCCGATCAAGTTCAGGTGGGCCAGAAAGTCGTAGCGATTGGTAATGCATTGGGCGAGTTTGCTAATACTGTCACAACTGGCGTAATCTCAGGCAAGAGTCGGCCAATCGAGGCCTCTAATGGCCAGGGTGGAAGCGAACAGCTGAACAACCTTTTCCAGACCGATGCGGCAATTAACCCAGGTAATTCTGGCGGCCCGCTGGTGAATATTGAAGGCCAGGTGATTGGCGTCAACACGGCCATGGCTGGTTCGGGAGCTCAGAACATTGGCTTTGCGATCCCAATAAATGAAGTCAAGAATGATATCGCATCTGTGAAGGACAAAGGTACGATTGTGCGACCATACCTTGGTGTTCGCTACGTGATGATTACTGAGGCTTTTGCTAAGCGCAATAATCTACCAATGAGTGAAGGTGCGCTGCTGCGTGGTGACACAGAGACACTAGCGGTTGTTCCTAATAGTCCGGCAGCTAAAGCCGGCCTGCGTGAGGGCGATATCATCACTAAGCTTGGTGGCAAAGATATCAATACGCAGAATACACTACAGTCCGTGCTGGCTTCACAAAAAGTTGGCGATACAGTTACGGTCGAATTCTACCGTGATGGTAAGACACAGTCGGTTCAAGTTACGCTTGAAGCAGCTCCAACTACCTCAAATCAATAAAACCTGAATCTCAAAACCCCTCTCTCCTGCAATTCCATCTCCTGTCAGTCTGAGATCTGTTTCCTTCCTCTCCATAGCTTTAGCTATGGTTCGTCAGGAGAACAGACTCACTCTGAATCAGGAGGCTGAAATTTCGGATTGAGAGGAGTTTTGAGATTCAGGTAATAAAAAGAAGAAGCACCCGCGAGCTCTCTATCGACATCGGATTGTGAGATCCGGGAACGATAGGGCTCGAGCGGGTGCTCGGGGTTGGTGTTAGCGCCGTTGACTGCGCCGTTCATGGTTGCGGCGGGCATCTCCTTCTGAAGCAACCTTGAGAGTTGCGAAGATGGAAATGACACCAAAGGCTGCGATGATGCAGCCGATGACATCGACGAGGCCATTGCCAACCTCGGTGATGAGTGCGCCGGACATGTAGATCCCGACGCAGATACCGAGGAGAATACACTCGGCAATGCGCTCTGACTGGGGGTGGTGGGTGCTCATTGCAAAATGTCTCCTGTGACTTCGGCATTGTGCCAAGGGTGTCACATTTCCCTTCCTCGATCTTTCTTTTTGTGAAATCGGGATCCAAACAGCAAGTTATGTGAACGGGGTACTTACTAAGGTCTCGAGCCCGATTTCTTGTAGGAGGAAGGAAAAGATGGTTTATAAGGTGCCTGATCTGTAAAAGATCATGAAAGCTATATTAGCATAAAAACTTACAAAAGTCAACAATAATTATGTAGTTTTCTCGAAGCCAAGTATGAAGTAATCGTTGAAGATTTTGCGTAACCCAACGCTATGAGCCAGTTTTTCAAGGGCGGGCTGCTGCCAAGGATCTGACTCCAGATAGACCAGACCTTTTGTTGATACATGCTCACTCACCTCCTCGAAGAAGCGTTGATATAGATCAAGCCCATCACCACTCCCTCCGAATAGCGCGACATGCGGCTCGGCGGTCACTTCTGGCAGGAGGTCGGCGTCGCGGGAGACATATGGAAGATTAGCTACGATGGCGTCATATTGGCCGGGTAGCTTGGTAAAGAGGTCTGACTCTATAAAGTTGATAGTTTGTGTCTGAGGTTGAAGACTCCGGGCATTCTCGCGAGCCAGCTCGAGGGCTTCAGGGCTGACATCGGTCAAGGTGAGATCGAGGCCTGGGACTTCCAGCGCTAAGCTTAGACCGATGGCTCCACAGCCAGTGCCGATATCGAGAAGGCGCTGGCCTCCCTGGAGCTGCCTACTCACCTCATGCACGATAATCTCGGTTTCAATTCGTGGCGTAAGGGCTCGCTCATCAACCTTGAAGATTCGGCCATAGAACTCGCGCTGGCCCAGCACGTAACTCATGGGTACACGATTTGCTCGTGTCTTGTATAACTTTTGTATTCGCTCAGTCTGAGGCAAAGTAGGGCAATATTCATTGTGTGCAATGACATAACTTTTGTCTTCATTTAGGACGAAGGCAGCGATGAGTTCTACTTCGCTACGGGCACCTCGAATACCAGCCGCCGTTAGCTGCTCAGTCCCCTGCTGGAGGATATCGCCAAGAGAGGGTCGGGTGCTCATTCCTGTTCTATTTGCTTAAGTGCTCGTTCGATATCAGCCTCAAGGAGGGCAGCGTGGTGCTCATCGAGTTCGCCATCCATAAACCGAGCTAGGTTGTGAGTAGTGAAGCCAATCCGGTGGTCGGTGATGCGGTCCTGAGGGAAGTTGTAGGTTCGGATTTTCTCAGAGCGGTCTCCGGTGCCGATCTGACTGAGGCGCTGATCGCCGAGTTCTTGGCGGCGCTTTTCCTCCTCGAGGGCAAGGAGGCGGGAGCGTAAGACTTGCATGGCCTTGGCCCGGTTCTTAATCTGGCTCTTCTCGTCCTGGCAGGTTACGACAATGCCGCTTGGCAAGTGAGTGATACGCACAGCTGAGTCGGTGGTATTAACACTTTGACCACCATTACCTGAGCTGCGATAGACATCTACCCGGATCTCGTTGTCAGCGATTTCTAGGTCGGTCTCCTCAGCTTCCGGAAGTACTGCGACAGTGACCGTTGAGGTGTGAATACGGCCCTGGCTCTCGGTAGCTGGGATGCGCTGTACGCGATGGACTCCAGACTCGTACTTAAAAGCTCGGTAGGCCTGTGGGCCGCTGGCCTCGAGAATGGCCTCCTTGTAGCCACCAACTTCATTGGGGCTCTCAGAGAGCAGGGTGATCTTGAGGCTATGCATTTCAGCGAAGCGTGTGTACATACGGAGTAATTCTCCGGCAAACAGTGAGCTTTCGTCGCCCCCTGCTCCGCCGCGAATTTCGATGATGGCAGTTTTATTGTCATTCGGATCAGTTGGAACCAGAGCGCTGCGAACTTTGCCCTGCAACTCCGTGAGCTTGGTCTCGAGCTCAGGGATTTCCAGGCGAGCTAGTTCACCCATTTCGGCGTCATGGGCTAGCTCACGGGCCCCTTCGAGCTCACGCTCAGTCTTGACCACGGCCTCGAATAGGGCTAGCTTGTCGGTCAACTCACGCTGTTCGTGCACTAGGCTTGCAGCCTTGGAGCTGGCGTATACTTCAGGCTGGCTCAGCTCCGCGGTGAGCTCGGCCAGGCGTTCCTGAATCTTGTCGATAATAGCTTGATCAATCATGGGATTATTCTCATTCTACACGTAATTGAAACGACGCCTTGATATGAGGCGTCGTTTCCTGGGGCTGCAGATAGTTACTGTTCGGTTGGAGCCGCTTGGTCAACGGTCTTGTCAGACAGTTCTTTTTTGATCTCTTTGAGAGCAGCCTTGGTGTCTTTGGCTTCAACTGGAGCCTTGTCGGTCTTCTTTGACTTTGGCTTGGCAGTCTTCTGGATGGCGCCACTCTTCTTACGGAGAGCCTCGAAGCGATCCACGCGACCAGCGGTGTCGACCAGTTTTTGCTTACCGGTGTAAAACGGATGGCAATTCGAACAGATTTCGACAGTGATTTCAGGCACAGTCGAGTGACTGGTGAAGGTTGTGTCGCAACCCAGGCAGTGAACCTTGGTTTCGACCCATTCTGGGTGGATATTAGCTTTCATAACTTGGGTATGATACCAGGTTTGTAGACCCAGGTCAATGGACTGGGGTCAGAGTGGTATGATCAAGCTATGGAATACACGAAGATTTCAAATCAACAATTCGTCGATGAAGATTTCTCTAAAGATGGGCGAATTCGTGAGCGGATCTCGGATTGTCGTTTTGCGGCTATTAAGTGGTACGAGGCCTATCTGGAGGATGTGGAGTTCACGGATTGTAAGTTTGCAAGCGTCAATTGGCGAGCTAGTACATTTAAGAAAGTTATTTTTAGGAACTGTATCTTCGATAAGGTAGATTTTGGTGGCTCGGAGTTCTTTTCTGGGCAGTTTCTTAGTTGTGATTGGCAGGAAGTAGTGTTTGCGGACTGTAGGATCGGTACCAAGAAGCTGGAGCTGACAGGGACGAAGTTTGGCCTGGTGGCGGGCATTGAGGCTCTCAAGGGTCATAAGCTTACCTACCAGCAGGCTATCGAGCTTTTGCCGGCGCTCTTGCAGGAGAAGGAGATTCAGCTTGCCGAACCGGAGGAATAGAATGGAGTACCGGCACGAGAGGTGAGCTCTCCGGCTCAGGTGTATGCCTGGGGTCGTTTTCTTTATTAAAAAATGTTAGCTGGTTGGTGCGATGCGGTTTAGTTTACTGCGCTGGGCAGTGAGTTCAGATTCGAAGATGCTCTTCCGACCAGCAAAGTCGTCGATCGTGTCGTGGATTTCGAGCTGAGTCTCACGTAACTCACGGAGTTGGGCATCATGGTTATCAAACCGACGGTATACGTCCTCGGCGAAGGTAGTGATAATTTTCATCATCTCGTCAAAGCGAGCGTCAACTTTTTCGAAGCGCTCATCAATCTTCGAAAATCGCTCATCAAAGCGTTTCTCGAGCCGCATCTCAAGCCCGAGGAGGTCAGATTTGGTAATCGAATTACTTATATATCTAGTCTATCATACGAAAATAGGACGAACAATGAAAACCTAAAGGTTTTACAACAAAACCCCCGCTCGAATGAACGGGGGTTTTGTTGCATCGTTAGCGCAAATCTTATAAAAGCCCGAGCTTACGAGCACAGCTAGGCCATGGAGCCCAGCCGCGAGCGGCTTGGGTGGCCTGAGCCTTGGCATCCTGTACGGCTGGAGGGGCTAGGTCTGGACGGGCATAGCCGCCGAAGTTACCCCAGGTTGACAGGTTGTACTGGTAGGCACCGAAGTAGCCGTTACCAGTGTTTTTGGCGTAGTCACCGCCGGCTTCACAGAGACGGAGTTGTTCCCAGACGTCACCAGTGGCGACGCGGACAGGAGTGACCTTCTGTACGACAGTCTTAACTACGGCTTTTTTCTTAGCTTCGGCTTCAGCCTGAGCCTTGGCAGCTTGGGCAGCACGCAAGGGAGCACCGACAGCTTGGTCGAATGAGACTTGCTTGCTGATTACAGCTACTGGTTTAGCATCTGCGAAGTTTATGTTAAGGGTATGGTTTTCAGTGCCCGCAGCTTCGGCCCGTTGGGGCTTGAGCTGGGCGGTAACAGGTTGCACCAAGTTAGTTACCTGAATGGCTGCAATGATCGTAATCACGACAGCAGTGTGGAAAATACGCATGGGCTAGCGGGAAACCCGCTGGTCTTTTGCTCCTCTCCACCCTCCGATCCACCGTTTCTCCTGCAGAGTTACCTCGCAGAAGGTTTATAGGTGTCCCTCTCAAACAAAACGACCGTTTAGCTGGAGAACCAGTAAGCGGTCGTAATTTTTGAGATCGAGAGGGTATTCTACATGCCATAATCGTGTATGTCAAGGCTTATTATGCCCTAAAAGTGCTTCTCAACCTGTAGAAAGCCGGTATACTAGGAGTATATGGCCAAGAAAACTAAGTCAAAACACCGTAAAAAACCTGCTGCTAAGAAACGCCCTACTCCTGAAGTAGTGTCTGAGGCTGCCCCGGAACTGCCTGCTTCCCCGGAGGCTAATGGGGTGTCGCAGGGAGTAGATCGGGTAAATATCCTGCTCTTGGTAGTGGCAGCGCTTATACTGCTCTTCGCTGGTTGGATCGTTTGGCGCTCAGTTGAATCAGTCCGAGATTTGGATGTGACCGAATCAACCAGTAGTCAACCAGCCATCCCACTCGAGGGCCAAGCTGATCCTAATCAGCTACAGTCAGGTAGTCTTCCGCTCCAGAACCAATCTACAAACAATGCTCAAGACAATAGTGCAGCTACCTTACAGCCACAGCAATCAATGACTCCCGAAGACCTACAGAAGTTACAATAAACGTTATGAACCAATGAGCTTTGTTGTGGCTTCGATGCCATTGCCGGTATAACAGCCTCTATTGGTACCCTGTAGGGCTGCTACTGTCTGAGGGTCTTTTTCCACATCTGAGCACAGGAGCGGCCGTTGTGTATTGAATTGGACAGGACTCAGTACCCAGACGTTCGTTCCGGACGCTTTATAAAATAGATTGGAAGTTGCATCAATACTGACATTGGCAAGTTGATAACCATTGCCGCCGGGTTCATCATAATTTATCAACCAGAGGGCCTGGTCTGGTCGTGGATTAATCTGAGGCGCCAATTCTTCGAGCTTTGCTTGGGTGTCGGTTACCTTGGATCGTTCGATACAGCTAAAAAAGAGGACGCCATCTCCGTCAATGAGTGAGCACAGGGTGTTGTTATTTAGGTTGGTGTATATGTAGTTGGTGCCAGTCAGAGCCTCGCCCTCTGATGGCAAGGAAGTTTTTGTTTGCAGCCAGGTTGTTCCGAGCGCTTCTTTGAGCTGATCGGCTACTGTTGAGAGGCTGCTATCTACAGACACTTGAGTCTCGGGGCTGCTTACAGCGGCACCGTTCATGGGCTGAGGCTGCGGGGCTGCCTGTACTGTGAGGCCATAGTCACTAGTAATATTCATAATGTATCCATACTGACCCGTGCTACGATCGCTGACGATACCGCTCTCTTGCCTGACGACTAGGGTGTCCTGAAGATTTTCTTGAGTAATAATCTTGTTGAGTTGGGTGTAGGCGTAGTCAACGATGTCGGTGGCATTTTTACTGGCATCCCGATCATTAAAGGTTGGTCGTGTCGCGTAGTAGATCGCAAGACCGAAGATAATTAAAACTGCGAGGCCACTGAGAATAAGTAGAGCTTTTTTCTGAGATTTTTGTTTATTTTTCATACCGTAAGCATAACAAGTATCTCTATAAAATCAAGTGCTGATCCTTGACCGAGAGCTCTAGATATCGTATGATTGGCGGACGTAATATTAAAGTCTCTGATATATATCAGGGCTAATCACACAGCAGTCTCACGTTATATAAACTTCCTCCCGCTGGGAAAGAGACTGCCAAGGAGACAAGGAAGTATGGCTACGAAAGCTGTTACAACGAAAGCAACAACTAAAAAAACGCCAAAGAAGGCTGCCGCTCCAGATATGAAGCTGCTCACAGAGCTTCTGCAAGCTGGCGTACACTTTGGTCATAAGACAGCCCGTTGGCACCCTAAGATGGCATCGTTTATCTTCGGGGAGCGAGGTGGTGTGCATATTATTGATCTCACCCAGACGGCTACACGTCTGACTGAAGCTGAGAAGTTTGTCGAACAGACGACTGCTAAAGGTGGCAAGGTGCTCTTCGTGGCAACTAAGCGCCAGGCTAAGGCGATCGTCGAAGAAGCAGCCCGCAATGCTCAGATGCCGTACGTTACCTATCGGTGGCTTGGTGGCATGATGACCAATTGGGAGACTATCTCAAAGCGTCTTAAGCACCTCAAGCAGCTAGAGACTGGTAAGGCTGACGGTAGCTGGGATCGCCTCACCAAAAAAGAACGACTTGACCTGGATAATGAAATCATCAGTCTCTCCAAAGTATTCGATGGAGTGCGTGATCTCGAGGGCGCACCAGCTGCTCTCTTTGTAGTTGATGTACCACGTGAGCAGATTGCCCTTCAGGAAGCCGGCACACTCAAGATCCCCGTTGTGGCTATGACAGACACAAATGCCGACCCAGACCCTGTTATGTACCCGATTCCTGCAAATGATGACGCTGTTTCATCAATCAAGCTGATCACTAATGCTATCGCTGAGGCCGCAGCAAAGGGACGTGCCACCTACGAAGCCAAGACTAATACTTCTGAAGAGGAGGCGAAATAATGCCAGTAACTGCTGCTGATGTCAAAAAACTGCGTGATGTAACTGGCGCCGGTATGATGAAGGCCAAGGAAGCCCTCGAAGAAGCCAATGGTGATATGGAAAAGGCCCAGGAGATCCTCCGAGTAAAAGGTATCGCTAGTGCGGAGAAGAAGTCCGACCGGGCTGCTTCCGAAGGCATGATTGGCTCGTACGTGCATGGAAATAAGATTGGTGTATTGGTCGAAGTTAATTGTGAAACTGACTTCGTCACCAAGACAGACGACTTTAAGGACTTGGTCGAGGAGCTCTCGCTTCACATCGCGGCTATCAATCCGAAGTATGTCTCTCGCGATGAAGTGCCTGAGGATGTGAAGGCCAAGGAGCTCAGTCTCTTCGAAGAAGAAGTGAAGCAGTCCGGCAAGCCAGCTGAGCACGCTGCGAAGATCGTCGAAGGCAAGATGGATAAGTGGCTGGCTAGCATCTGCTTACTCGAACAAACCTACTACAAGGACGATAAGCTGACCATCGAAGAGCTCGTGAAGAGTGTGATTGGTAAACTGGGTGAGAATATCATCGTCCGTCGGTTTGTCCGCCTCGAACTTGGTGGTGAATAATTCGCTATAATTAGCTTATGCAAGACATTCTTAAAACCACCGAAGATAGTATGAAAAAAGCCTTGAGTTACTTCGAAGAAGAGCTCAAAGGTATCCAAGCTGGGCGGGCACAAGTCAGCCTCATAGATGGGCTTAAGGTGAACGTTTACGGCCAAGATATGACTCTTCTGCAAGTCGGGACAATCTCGACGCCTGATCCAAAGACACTCCAGGTCCAGGTCTGGGACGCTTCCAATGTGGCAGCGGTCGAGAAGGCAATCCGTGAGGCTGCCTCACTCGGCCTATCACCGGCTACTGACGGCACGATCGTGCGTATGCAGATGCCGCTGATGACCGAAGAACGCCGCCAGAACTTCGTCAAGCTTCTGTCCGAGCTCCAAGAGCAAGTCAATGTCTCTCTCCGTAACGCTCGCCATGATGGCCTGAAGACAGCCAAGAACCAAAAAGAGTCTGGCGAACTTCCTGAAGATCAATTCTTCAAGACCGAAAAGCAGCTCGATGAGATGATACGCAAGTATCAGGGTGAAGTTGAGACGGCTTATAGTGTCAAAAAAGATGAGTTACTGACCGTATAGGGATGCGATCAGGCCAGGCCTTGGTTAGCCAAGGCCTGGCCTGCAACCAAACAAGTACAGGCCTTGTTCAAGGCCTGTACTTGTTTATGGGGCTATCACTAGTCTCTCAGCTTATTTTCAAGCCTCAAGACCATACTTGATACTAACAAACTTGGTATACTGGTAGACACGTGATACTTATTATTCTTTTCGTTTTACTGATTTTCTCAACACTCGTCATTGCTCATGAGTTTGGTCACTTTATCGTGGCGAAGCGCAATGGCGTCCGTGTGTATGAGTTCGGCGTTGGCTTCCCACCTAAGCTGTGGGGCAAGAAGGTTGGTGAGACCGAATACACCATCAACCTCTTGCCACTGGGTGGCTTCGTGCGACTGGAAGGTGAGGATAATGAGACTAAGGGGCCGAAGAGCTTTGCCTCAAAATCTCTCTGGGTGAAGACTAAGGTGCTGATGGCTGGTGTGGCGATGAACTTCGCCATCGCCTATGTGATTTTTATGATTCTCTGTGGTACTGGGATGGCTAATATTTTTCCATTTGATTTGCCGAAGCTCGGACCGATTGCACCAGTCTCTGCCGAGCAGCCTCGACTGGTAATCTTCTCGATTGGCCAGGGCTCGGCTGCTGAGAAAATAGGCCTAAAAAGCAGCGACGAAATTATCTCGATCGCCGGCCAATCGCCGAGAACTGAACAGGCTCTCAAGGACATTACGGGCTCTCGACCCGATACAGAAGTAAGTCTTACCTACCGGCGTGAAGGCCAGGACACGACTACACCTGTGAAACTGAGTCGTGATGGTGAGCGAGGCCTCCTTGGTGTCGTTGCTATGCCTCAACAACGAGAGCGCTATCCTTGGTGGCAGGTACCGATTGCGGCCCTGCTGCTGATGTGGCAACTCACGCTGGCTACGGTGGCAGCTTTCTTCGGTGCCATCTGGACACTCATTAGTCAGTTCCGAGTAGCCGATACAGTGGCTGGTCCGGTTGGAGTAACGGCAGTTTTCGGACAGGTGGTGCACTTCGGTTGGGATTATGTGCTGGCACTTATAGCCTCCATCTCGCTGTCGCTGGCTGTAGTGAATGCACTGCCAATACCGGCTCTGGACGGCGGCCGTCTGTTCGTTTTGCTCTTGCGTCGGGGTGGTCTGCCTATTAGTGAGAAGCAAGAGACTTTGGCCCACACCGTAGGCTTTGTGTTGCTGATCGCCTTCGGCATAATCGTGGCGATCAGTGATGTCGGGCGCTTCTTCTAGCCAGCCTCATAAGCTAGCTCATCAGTCGACTATGATTCAGTCGAAGCGTTCGGGCTGGCGAGTAACTGATGGACTCGTGGCAGTGGCTGCAGTGGTGCTCTTGCCGATAGTACTTGGTGCGATGGTTTATATTTACGCTCGTATCGGTATCTTGCCCAAGGCCTTTGGGGCGTTTGTGGTCGGCGATGGTCCAGCTGAAGCGCTCATCCAGTACCTGATAGGTCTGGCCGTAGAGGCTGGGGTGCTAGGATGGTTCATCTGGCGTCGACAAGTCAATCTCAAGCAGCTGGGCTGGCAATGGCCACGCTGGCGGTGGCTGCTCGTCGTGTTCGGGCTCTATTGTTTGCAGATCCTAGTGGCGGCTGTAGTGATTGCTTTTATAAAGGCAATTTGGCCGCAGCTTAACTTTGAAGAGGCTCAGGATGTGACGCCGTTTGGAAATCAGCACTGGGCAGTTTGGGCGAGTTTCGCAGCCAGTGTTCTCGTTGCGCCGATTGTCGAGGAGACATTGTTTCGGGGATTAGTCTTCTCGAGCCTACGTACGAAGCTACCGACGGTGTTGGCGGCGATCATTGCGGCGGCAATCTTCGGTCTGCTACATGGTCAGGTGAATGCCATGATCTATACATTTATCTTTGGTCTCGTATTAACGTGGCTGTACGTACGGAGCCGTAGTCTTGTGCCGGGCATCCTATTACATACTTTGAATAACTTAATCGCGTTCTGGATCCTGCTTCATAGTTAGGCAACTTGAGTTAATCTCATCAACAGGTTACAGCTTGATGTAGCGGGCATTGAGCTTGTCTGGAATAGATGTTGCTGTGGCTACGCTGGGAACGAGAAACTATCATCAGATAGGCGGATGTGGCCTGAAGGTGGTGAGGGAAGAGCGAAAGTCGTGTAAACTAGAGGTTAACATGAAATTCTCACAGCTACGATTGCCAGATGTCTTCGGCCGGCTGTCTCACGATATAGGTATCGACTTGGGGACGGCTAATACTTTGGTGTATTTACGCGGCAAAGGCATTATTATCGATGAGCCAAGTGTGGTAGCGATCAACAATAAGACTCGTCAGATTCTGGCGATTGGCGATGAGGCTAAGCGCATGGTTGGCAAGACGCCAGCTAACATTGTCGCTAGTCGACCACTGGTCGATGGGGTGGTGTCAGACTTCGAAGTCACCGAACAAATGCTGAAATATTTCTTGGATAAAGTCCAAAAGCAGCATTTTGCGCTCCTGCCACGGCCACGGGTCGTGATCGGCATCCCTTCTGGTGTCACTGAGGTCGAGAAGCGAGCCGTGGAAGACGCCGCAACCAACGCCGGTGCACGGCAGGCTTTTTTGATCGAAGAACCGATGGCTGCGGCCGTTGGTTCAAATCTGCCGGTTCACGATGCGGCTGGTAGTATGGTGGTGGATATCGGCGGTGGCACGAGTGAGGTGGCTGTCATTTCGCTGGGTGGGATTGTGGCCAGTCGCAGTATTCGTATCGCTGGTGATGAGCTGACCGAAGACATCATGGCCTATGCTAAAGAAGAATTTAATTTACAGGTCGGCGAGCGGACGGCTGAGGCAATTAAAATTTCGGTTGGTTCGGCTCATGAGCTGGAGCATCTCTTGGAGGCACCGATTCGTGGTCGTGATATTGTGACGGGCCTACCTAAGGAAGTGATTATTAATTCGGACCAAGTCCGGGCAGCTCTGTCGAAGTCAGTTCGGGCGATCGTTAACGCCGTCAAAGACACTATTGAAGAGACACCACCAGAGCTCATCGCCGATATCATGGATAAAGGAGTTTATTTGGCTGGGGGTGGCGCACTCTTGCGAGGCTTAGATCAATTGCTCGCTCAGCAGACGAAAATGCCCGTGGTCATTGCCGATGATCCGTTAACAGCAGTAGCTCGTGGTACGGGTGCGGTACTTGAGGATATTGATGAACTTAAGGACGTGCTGGTGACAACTCAGTACGAGAAGACTCCACACTAGTGGCTCGAGCGATTGACGCCCGCTCTGGAGGTAAGAAACGTGGCCGATGGGTGGCAGTCGCGGCGGTTGTTCTGGTGAGTATGATTTTACTTTTGCAGCTGGGTGGTTTCTGGCGACCGCTGACTATCGTGCTGGACGGGCTAGCTCAACCGGTCGGTCAAGTACTCTCAAACACTACTCGATCGGTCGGTGGTTTCTTTCATACCTTTGGCTCACTAGGGCATCTCGGCCAGGACAATCAACGGTTGGAGCGCGACTTGCAGTCGGCTCAAGCTGAGGTTACTCGCCTCCGCGAGGTTGAGCATGAGAATAGCCTTTTGCGCGAGCAGCTGGGCTTCCATAAAGACCTGCCGCTTGATTTGATTGGCGCCAATGTGGTGTCGTATAGTCCCGATAATGTCCGTCGGACGTTTGTTATTAACCGTGGTAGTCGTGATGGTGTGCAGGTTGGCCAAGCGGTGGTCAGTTCTGGCGTGCTCGTCGGTAAGATTGAGCGAGTTGATCAGGCGACAGCTACGGTGGGGTTGGTGTCAGATCCGGAGTTTCGCGTACAAGCCATCGGCCAGTCAGGCCGTGCCCGCGGGATTCTGACTGGTGAGATTGGGGCTGGCTTGCGCTTGGAACAGATCGCTCAGAATGAGACTATCGATCAAGGTGAAAATGTATTAACGGCTGGCTCGGATCGTATACCAAAAGGCATCCTAATCGGTCGCACGGAATCGGTCGACAAGAGTGATAACGAAATCTTCCAGGCCGCGACGGTACGCTCGCCGCTGGACTTTGACCGTCTAGAGATTGTCTTTGTGGTGAAGCAGTAATGCGGCGAGTGCTCTTCGTACTACTAGGCTTGGTAGTGGGTTGTTTACAGCTCAGTCTGCACGGGCTCTCGATTCAAGCTGTGATGCCGAATATCGCCCTGGTAGTACTGGTGGCGGCTGCCCCTAGCACTAGTCTGGCAGAGTTGCTATGCCTGGCATTGCCTTTGGGGCTTGTATTGGAGATCGGTAGCGTAGCCCCATTTGGCACTCAGCTTTTGAGTGTTTTGCTGTTTGTTTTGGCCACAAAACTAGTGCTGCGCGCATCAGCTGGGCCACAGTTGAGTTATTTGTTTGCGATCCTGATTGTTGCTACTGTAGCCATGAATGTTATTCTTCTAGCCAATATGGGATTAGCCACTATCGTCGGCAGCAGTGGACACCTGGCTCTTCGCATTGGTCTTGAGGCATTGTATAATAGTTTATTATTTGCCGTTTGGCTGGCGCTCACGCAGCGGCGTCAGGCCGAACCATCGACCTACCGTCTGCCAAAGTTATAAGATCATAAGTACTAAGGAGTGAAGGAGGGATAGCCATCCGTCAGGCTATTTTTGGAGATTTTCATCGTCGTGAGACGCGCTCATTAAAGAGTAAGACTGAGCGGCAATCACGTGATAGCGAGAGCTGGTCGCAGGCCATTCTACCTGGTAGTGGTGAGCGGGCTGTCAGTGAGCATAGTATGGCGCATGGGTATGTGCGTTGGTTCTTGGGTGTTGTGGCCCTAGTGGGAGTATTGCTCATGGCTCAGCTTTTTCAGCTGCAGGTTGTGCAGGGCGCGCGTAATCAAGCGCTGGCTGATGGGAATCGAATTCGCCAGAATATTATTCGAGCTCCTCGTGGGGCAGTCTATGATCGAAATCATCAGCTGTTAGTGCGCAATGTAGCGAACTTTGATCTGATTGTAATTCCGGCACGGCTTCCTAAGAAAATGACTGATCGGCCAGGCGTGTATCAGCGACTGCAAGATTTGACGGGCATTTCAGCCGATGACGTAGCCCAGAAGGTTGAGAAGGCGGGCTCTCAGTCGCCACAGCCAGTTTTGCTTGAGGGTCAGGTGAGCCGCGACAAGGCATTGGCGATTGAAGAGCATGCTCAAGATTTGCCCGGCATCTCGCTAGATACCAACCCAGTGCGTGAGTATCTAGATCAAGGCTCCCTGTCGCACTTCCTGGGCTACACCGGCCGTATTTCGGCTGACGACATGAAGCAGAGTACGGACTTCCAGACAACCTATCAGTCAACTGACTTTATTGGCAAGGTTGGCCTCGAACGAGCCTATGAGAATGATTTGCGCGGTAAGAATGGTGCCGAACAGACCGAGGTAGACGCTTCTGGCAAGCCGGTTAAAGTATTGGCCAGCAAAGATCCAGTGGCCGGTAATTCAGTTGAGCTTAGCGTTGATCTTGGATTAACCCAAGTGATGGCTGATAGTCTGAAGCGGGAGGTTGAAAAAGCTGGTAGTAAGCGTGGTGCGGCAGTGGCGCTTGACCCACGCAATGGACAGATTTTAGCGGCCGTAAATATGCCGAGCTTTGATAATAATTTGTTCGCTAAGGGTATTGACCAAACCACCTATCAATCGCTCTTGAATGACGCAAATAGGCCACTTTTTAATAAAGTTACCTCAGGTGGATATCCGATTGGCTCGACGATTAAACCCTTTATTTCGGCCGCCGCCTTGCAGGAAGGTGTGATTACTCCCTCTACGACTATTGAGGACAAAGGCAAGATCGATGTGCCAAATGTCTATGATCCGTCGATTGTTTATACCTTCAAGGGCTGGGAAACGACCGGCTTGGGTGTGGTGAATGTGATCCGGGCGATATCCATGTCGAGTGACATTTTTTATTACATCATTGGTGGTGGCTATCAGGGCTTTCGAGGCTTGGGGGCGGATAAGCTCCTGCAGTACTACAAGAACTTTGGCTTTGGCGCTAAGACGGGACTCGATATTGGTGACGAGTCGGCTGGCTCGATGCCGAGTCCAGATAAGAAAAAACAGCAAACTGGAGACAGCTGGACATTGGGTGATACCTACAATATCTCAATTGGTCAGGGCGACATCATGGTGAGTCCTTTGCAGCTGGCCGGCGCGGTGGCTTCCATTGCCAATGGTGGCACACTCTACAAGCCACATCTCGTCCGTAATGTAGTTGATGAGAATGGTAAGGTTGTTCGGACAATTGATCCAGAAATTATTCGCTCAGGCTTCATTAAGCCGGAAGTGCTGGCCACCGTGAAGCAGGGTATGCGTGAGACGGTAGCTTCTGGTACTGGGTGTTGCTCGATTAATCGCGAAGTACCAGTGCCGGTGAGTGGCAAGACTGGTACGGCTGAGACAAGTTCTGAGGGCTTCGATGGTAAGAATCCACGCACCAGGCCGCATGCATGGTTTGAAGCCTTTGCGCCGAGTGATAATCCAGAGATTGTAGTCGTGGCACTGGTGGAGAATTCGGGCGAGGGGGCTGAGTATGCGTTGCCCGTGGTTCGAGATACCCTAAAATACTATTTCACGCATAAATAGTTGAATCGTCGGTGAGTCCTGAGCGCCGTTCGTCTTCAGCGCGCTGGTGAGCATTTTACTCTCCAATGCTCACCAGCGTAATTATATATACGTTTCCTCGCGCTCCTTGAGAGGAAATACTCACCAGTATTACTGAGAGACAATCGGGTACCGAGTGGGGGTGGCTGGGCATTGCAATAGGATTGTCAAGGAGGCCAAGCTACACAAGACCTTCGCAGTCTCTTACCTCCAGTGCCATCGCGCTTCCATCTAGTGCCGGGTTACTTTCCGATGCACTGGGCAAGGCACTAGCCCCGCCCAGTGCATCGGAAGTAAGTCGCATGGGAGCCAAAAAGTACATAGCTTGACCGGGGGATTGTGATGCTCCATAATACCTTCCAGCCAAAGGATTACAACCTGGATCAAAATGGAAATTAAGGTCTTGCACCGCGGGCCTTTTTTACTTGGGGAATTGATTTTTCCATGGGCCAGGTGATTTTTAAGGAGGAAACTAATTATGGCAAAGAAAGAATTTCTCGTAACTGAAGAAGGTCTGCAGAAACTACGCGAAGAACTGAATGATCTCGTGCAGGTTCAGCGTAAGAAAATTGCATCGGCCCTCAAGGAAGCTAAGGAGTTTGGTGATCTCTCAGAAAATGCGAGTTGGGATGATGCCAAAGAACGCCAAGCTTTTATAGAAGGTCGAATTGCCGAGATCGAACATATCTTGAAGAACGCTGTAGCGATTGAGCCAGGTCAGGCTGATAGTGTACAGGTTGGTTCGACCGTACATGTTGAGCTTGAGACTGGCGAACAGACTTTCCAGATAGTTGGCTCGACCGAAGCTAATCCACAAGAAGGTCGGATCTCAAACGAGAGTCCGATCGGTAAGGCATTGCTCGGCCGTAAGCCGGGCGAAGAGGTGGAAGTCGAAGTACCAGTCGGTACAATGACCTACAAGATCAAGAGAGTTAGCTAAGTACTAGCAGACGACTTGAAGCAAAGCCACCTGAGTCAAACCCAGGTGGCTTTTGGTTTCTCATGAAGGCAAGGTTACTATAAGATAGGAATATACTATGACAGATACAACTTCAAACTATTGGCTCGATCGAGCCGCCGAAGAAATTATAGAGCGCTTTCCTGATGGCAAGATCGTGATTTCGTCGGGCATTTCGCCATCAGCCAATTACCATGTCGGACACTTCCGCGAGATTCTGACTACAGAGGCATTAGCTTGGGCTGTGCGCCAACGGGGTCGAGAGGCTGAGCATGTGCATGTGGTTGATAACTTTGACCCACTGCGCAAGCGCTATGATTTCTTGCCAGATCGCTTCGAGACTTATGTCGGGATGCCGATCTGCCTCATACCGAGCCCTGATGAGACAGAAGACATTTCTTACGCTGATCATTTCTTTAATGAATTTAAGACTCAAGCTCAAGCTATGGGGGTGCAGCCGACGAAAATTATTAAGAGTTACGAAGATCTGTATAAAGCCGGTCGCATGGTACAGGCGATAGAGGACTCGCTTGGAGCAGTCGAGGCTATTAAGGCCATCTTCGCTGCAAAATCGAATCGACGGCTAGAAGATGACTGGTCGCCAGTACAGGTTTTGAATGACGACGATATCTTCGAGCAGGGACGTGTCGAGACCTGGGATAAGGCAGCGCAAACTATTAACGGCTTCTCTTACCTCAATGGCCGGGCTAAGTTAAATTGGCGTCTAGACTGGCCAGCTCGCTGGCGAGAGCTCGGGGTGCAGGTCGAGCCGTTTAGTCACCAGGAGCACGGTGCAGCTGGGAGTAGTTATGACACTGGCAAAGAATTCTCACGCGAGGTATTTCACTACGAGCCACCATATCCTGGAGCCGAGTATGGCAATATTCACATGTTGGGTGACACTAAGAAGATGAGCTCATCGAAGGGTAATCTCGTCACACCGCGACAGGCTCTGGACATTATGCCGCCAGAGATCTTACGTTACTTTGTTGTCCGATCACGACCCGAAAAAACCATTTACTTCGATTCTGGCCTCGGTTTTTACAATCTCGTGAACGAATACAAAGCGGCCATGCAAGCCGTGCAGGCTGGCGAGAGTCATGAATTCCAGGATGCCTATAAATTTGCCGCCGATGTTGGCGGTGAGTCGCGTCTCTCGACTGCGCCATTTGGACACTTAGTCATGGTGTACCAGACAGCTCGCGGAGACTGGCAACGAGTGCTTGAATTGCTGGCCAAGCTCAACTGGCAGCCGGCCAATACAGATGAAGGGGCGGCTCTCAAGCATGAGCTTGCCTATGTCAAAAACTGGCTTGATAATTACGCTCCAGCCTCAGTGATCTTTAAGGTGCAGGAAAGCCTGTCTGATGTCACTATTCAACCAGCTGGACCTCAGGTGCAGTATCTGGAAGCATTGGCTACGACGGCTGAGGCAGGTGAATGGACTGGCGAAGAGCTCCAGTCGGCTATTTTTACAATTGCTAAAGAGCAGTCAATGGCTCCAAAAGATGCCTTTCAGTTGCTCTATCAGCTTTTCCTGAGCCAGGATCACGGACCAAAGCTCGGGCCCTTCCTGGCGACACTCGATCGTGATTTTGTTCTGTCCCGACTCCGCCGAGATCAATAAAACTCGTGTAAAATAAAGCTATTAAGAAAGAGGGCATATGCTTGATCTAACTATACTGCGTGAACATCCAGATGAAGTCTTGGCTTCGGTCAAGCGCCGCGGTATGCATGTAGCTCTGGATCGCTGGCAAAAACTCGATACCCGTCGCTCGGAGTTGATCCCGGTAGTCGAGCAGCTGCGGGGGAGCTTGAAGCTAACCGGCAAGCCAACCCAGGAGCAAGTGACGGCTCTGCAGGCTACAAAAGAGAAGCTCAAACAACACGAGGAAGAGCTGACCTACATCGAGAAGGAGTGGCGCAGTCTATGGGAAGATTTGCCCAATATGATTGATGAGGGCACACCCGATGGTGGCGAGGAAGCCAATCAGGAAATCAAGCAAGGTGGCACGAAGCCAAGTTTTGGCTTCGCCGTCAAGGATCACTTGGAGCTGAACCAGAAGCTAGACTTTGTGAATTTCGAGGACGGCGCCAAAGTCGCCGGAAGTCGCTTCTATTACTTAAACGATAATGGTGCAGCACTGTGGGATGCGATTGAACAGGTGGCCAAGCAAGCTGTACGCGAGGCTGGTTTCCAGATGAGCATGGTGCCGCACATGGTGAACTCGGCAGTGGCGGCTGGAACCGGCTTCTTGCCACGTGGTGAGGAGCGTCAGATTTATAAGGTCGAAGACGAAGATCTGAACTTGATCGCTACGGCTGAATTGCCATTGACTGGCCGTTACATGGACACGGTCTTACCTCTACGAGCCGACCAACCAATTCTCTGGGCGGCAGTCTCGCCTTGCTATCGTCTGGAGGCTGGTACCTACGGTAAGTTTGCCAAAGGCCTCTTCCGAGTGCATCAGTTTGAGAAGCTCGAGATGTATGCCTATACAACCCCTGAGGAGAGCGCGGCGCTGCTGGAGAAGATTCTGGTAGTTGAGGAGAAGATCTGTGCGGCTCTGGAGATACCGTATCGGGTCGTTCGGATTGCGGCCGGCGATCTATCAGCGCCAGCCTTCCGTAAATACGATATCGAGTACTGGAGTCCCAGTGACGAGACCTGGCGCGAACTGACCAGCTGCAGTAACTGCACAGATTACCAGGCGCGACGGTTAAGCATCCGTTATAAACAAGCTGACGGTAGTCTGGCGTTCGCCCATACACTCAATGGTACGGCTGTGACGAGTAGCCGGACATTGATTGCCGTTATCGAAAACCATCAACAAGCCGATGGCAGTATTCGTTTACCGAAAGCCGTTGCGCACTACTATGGGAGGGAGACACTATGATAGCTACTACTATTACTGGCCGGAAGTACGAAGTCGAAGCTGAATTGCAGGACTACATAGGGCGTAAGCTGTCCAAGCTCGATAGGTATTTTCCTCGCCAGCATCAACCGACGAGTATGCAGATTGAAGTTGAGCGCCAGGAGACGGCTGAGCCGGCCAAGCGTTATCGAGTGCTAGCCAAAGTAGAAGTCCGCGGCGCGACAATGGTGGCTGAGACAGCGACGATTAATCCACACAGCGCAGTTGACGTAGTTGAAGCTAAGCTTAAGCACCAGATCCGTGAGTATAAAGTTAAATCTCAGCCACGCCGGTTTACACTCAAGCGCAGTCTGGAGACTGATTAGAGATCAAGTACTAGAAGCTAGGAGTTAGGCTCGCTAATTCCTAGCTTCTAACTTCTAAACTCTAATTCCTAATCTGATATACTTGATAGGTTAATCTTTTGAGATGTTATTTTTGAGGGGATGCATACGATGGTCAATGTTTTAAAGAAATTATTGGGTGATCCGAATGAGCGTGAGGTCCGCAAGGCCCGCGCGCGGGTTGAGGCTATCAACAAACTCGAATCCGAAATTAAAAAATTGACCGATAAGCAGCTGCAGGCTGAGACGGCAACTTTTAAGAAGCAATTGGCCGATGGCAAGAAGCTGAATGATCTGCTAGATCGCGCTTTTGCCGTGATGCGTGAGGCTAGCCGGCGACAGCTTGGTATGCGCCACTTTGATGTGCAGCTGATTGGTGCGGTTGTCCTGCATCAAGGCAGCATTGCGGAAATGAAAACTGGTGAAGGTAAGACCTTGGTGGCTACTCCGGCACTCTATCTTAACGCACTCGAGGGAGAGGGGGCGCATTTGGTAACCGTCAACGACTACTTAGCTCGACTCCACGCCGGCTGGATGGGTAAGGTTTATCACTTCCTGGGTCTCTCAACGGCGGTCATCATGCACGACTCGTCATTCTTGTATGACCCGGATTATAGTGATGAAGCTCATAGCGACGAGCGCTTGCAGCATCTTCGCCCAGTGGGTCGTAAGGAAGCTTACGCCGCCGATATTACCTATGGCACTAATAATGAATTTGGTTTCGACTACTTACGCGATAATATGGTGCAGCATCTGGACCAGATGGTACAACGCAAACTTCACTACGCCATCATCGATGAAGTCGACTCAATCCTGATCGATGAAGCTCGTACGCCGCTGATTATCTCGCAGCCGCACTCTAAGCCAACTGGTCGGTACTATGATTTTGCCAAGATCGCTCGCAGTCTCAAGTCAGGGGATGACTACACGCTTGATGAGAAAGATAAAGCGGTCAGTATGACTGAGGCCGGCATTACGAAGGTTGAGAAGGCGCTTGGGGTCGACAATGTCTATGAAGCTGGCATGATCGAAGACGTGCATCACATTGAAGCCGCTCTCAAGGCGCAGGCGCTCTTCCTGAAAGATCGCGATTACGTCGTGGCTGAGGATGGCGAGATTGTGATCGTCGATGAGTTCACCGGCCGTCTCTTGCCAGGCCGTCGCTATTCAGAAGGTCTCCATCAAGCCATCGAGGCCAAGGAAGGGGTTCAGATTCAGCAGGAAAGTCAGACACTAGCTACGATCTCATTCCAGAATCTCTTTCGTCTCTACGCGAAACTAGCCGGCATGACTGGTACAGCTGTGACTGAGTCTGAGGAATTTGGCAAGATTTATGAATTGGATGTGGTGACAATCCCAACCAATAAGCCAATGATCCGCGAGGATTTGGCGGATCGTATCTATAAGACGGAGCTGGGTAAGTATCAGGCCGTGGTGGCCGAGGTGAAGGAGCGTCATGAGAAGGGGCAGCCGGTTCTCCTCGGAACGGTCTCAATTGAGAAGAATGAGCTCCTGTCGCGATTGTTGTCTCAATCTGGCGTTAAACACACGGTGCTCAACGCTAAAAATAATGAGGCTGAAGCTGAGATTATTTCTCGGGCTGGTCAAGCTGAGGCCGTTACACTGGCCACTAACATTGCTGGTCGTGGTACCGATATCATCCTCGGTGAAGGTGTAACTGAACTCGGTGGCTTGCACGTGATTGGGACCGAGCGCCATGAATCACGCCGGATTGATAACCAGCTGCGCGGTCGGGCTGGTCGTCAGGGTGACCCTGGGAGCTCGCAGTTCTATGTCTCACTCGATGATGATCTGATGCGGATCTTTGGCTCGGAACGGATTGCTGGCATGATGGAGGCTCTTGGGCTCTCCGAGGATACGCCGATCGAGAACAAAATGGTCTCCCGCAGTCTTGAGTCGGCTCAGAAGAAGGTCGAAGGTCATAACTTCGATATTCGCAAACACTTGGTGGATTACGATGACGTCATGAACCAGCACCGTGAGATTATCTATAGTCGTCGTCGATCGATTCTAAAGAAGGACTCCATTAAGGATGATCTGATACCGCTCTTTAAAGAAGAGTATCAGGTATTGGCGCAATCAGCTATTGATGATCAGACCCAGATTCTTGACATCGACGTGTTGGCCGAACGAGTCCGTGATGTCATTCCATTGCCAAAGGACTGGGAGAAGGAACAAAAAATTCTTGATCCCGAGCCTATCATTAAGCAGTTTATGGATATTACCGAAGAGGTCTATCGTAATCGTTATATGGAATTTGGCGATGAGGGCGTGATGGTGATCGAGCGCCTGGTTTCGCTCAAGACCATCGATTCGGCTTGGTTGGAGCATCTCGAAGCTATGGAGCACATGCGTGACGGTATTCGCTTACGTGGTTATGGTCAGCGGGATCCACTCGTAGAGTACAAGCAAGAGGCTTATCAGATGTTTAAGGAGCTGGAGCGACGGATCGATTCGGATATTACGCATGCGCTCTTTAAGGTTAAAGTCGAGCTTGAAGCTCAGCCAGTTCAACAAATATCTACTGAGATCACGCAGGCGGCTCAGCAAGCTGTGGCAATCGGCACTGATGAGACTGGTAAGCCGACAGTCGAAGCTGAGGTGCGGCGAGCCAAGAAAGCGGCCGAGAGGGGTGCGCACGTCGGTAGCGGCCCGATCCGTCGGACGAGTACGGCAACTAAGAAAAAGCCGAAGAAGAAAAAGAAGCGTCGCTAGGCGTCCTACTGAGCCTCCTACGAGTTGCCGGTTTTTGTCGCCAGTGAACTCTGTTATCATAAGAGGAATGAAAGAGAATCATGAAGTTGGTTATCATGGCGAGCAGTCTGACGGGATATCTGGCTGGTCACAGCAGGCGCGGCAGCTTAGGCGTGTAGAGCGTGATATCCGCGATGTCGAGGTGCGTATTGCTAATGGCGAACAGGCCGATACGGATGGAGTAGAGATTGGCCTGCCGGCATTTTTGGCCGGGTTACAGGCTGAAAAGGCTGAGCTCGAGGCGGGCATGCAGGGTGATGTGCAGGCCATTGATAAGGATACGCCTAAGGGCCAGTGGCGTTGGCAGGAGAAGCCAGTCGGTGAGATCAAGCAAGCACTGGTGGCGCTGACTGGCTACGATGAGGCGCGTCGGCAATTGCAGCGTGAGAACCCTGAAGTAGGTGAGCAGGCTATGTACTTGGCGCTGGATGAATTAGCCACACTCGTTCAAGCTGGCCGAGTGCCAGTGCCGAAAGACTTTTGGCGACGCCAGGTACTCTCGAGGCCGGTTGAGGCGCAGGCTACATCGACAAAATCTAGTAGCCATAAACACACTGGTCAGGATATGCAGCGATTGCGCGAGAGTCGGTACTTCGATCCGGATGATTGGCGTTTGGAGGAAGAGCGACGGACAGACCCTGAGGCTCTGAGCTTCGACCGTCCCGAGGAACTCGGCCCAACTCAGAAGCAACTTGATCTGAGACGGAGTCTGGCGCAAACCCCGAGCTTGCCAGGCCGAAGCGTAAGCAGTTATGATATAACTCAAGATAATAATGGAAATCAATCAATGCGAGAATCAGGTGAAGGTGCGCAGGCTACTGAAGATCCTTGGGATAAGCTTGATAGCTCAACGCGCGATCAGCTTAGAGATATGCTAAGTAGCGGCGAAGCTGGCAATTTTTATGATCGACCAGGTGACTCTGAGCCGGCCAAGCCCGAACCTGTAAAACCGGCAGAGTTTCTTGATCGGGTGCATCAAGATGATGATCTGCGTCGGATAGTGAATGAAAATGACATCGAGGCCTTTTACGGTCGTCCAGCTGCTTCGGCTGCCGAAGTGCCATCAGCTACCGGTGGCGTCACTGAGTCACAGCTTAATGTTCGGCCGGCTGAACCAGGCGATGCTGAGCGCGTTGGGACTGGTGGTATGGGTAATGAACCGTGGGCACTGGATGATTTTGGTGTGGAAGGCCGACCGCCAGAAGATTCGCCGGAGCCACCCGAAGCCGGCGAGCCCACCGAGCCGGGCCCTGGGATCACTCCAGAAGCGGTCGGGGAAGTTGTCGAAATACCTGGTCACATTTTGGGTGAGATTCCAAAAGTGCCGAGTCAAGTCGATGTACTATCTGAAGCCGAGGGCATGCGCGAAGGTCTGGATGACCAGATCAGAGCTGTAGCTGAAGCCAAAGAGAATCGCGAGAAGTTATGGAACCTGCGTCGTGAAAAACGAGCTGAAACCCTAGTTCAAGAACAGGGCAAGCTCGATCAATTACACAATGAGTATCTCGGTGCTTGGGCTTATCGTTTGGCGCAACTCGATCAGCTGCCAGCTGAGATTGATCAGGCTAAGGCGGGCTTTCAGTCAGAGATTGATGGTTACGAAGAGGAGATTGCTCGAGTTGAAGCCAGTGACTCGCCCGATGGCGTGAAGCAGGTTCAAATTCGTCGCTTGCAGCGGCATATTGCTGAGCACCGGGCTGGTATGGCCGAGTGTGACCAGCGTAAGGCAGAAGCTCGAGTTAGCACCGAAGCTATGCGGATTAATGTGGCCAATGCTATGACAATTGACTTGGCGATTGTTCGAACCCGGATCGAGGAGGCCCAAAGTGAGCTGAAAGAAGGTAAGCTATCGCAGAAATTTAAGAATAAGTGGCGTAAGTACCCCAAGACTCGTGCGGCTATTGGTATCGGTCTAGGTGTAGCCGGATTCGCTTTGGCCGGGCCACTAGGCACAGCGGCAGGCTTGGCGGCAGTTGGTATGCGAGGTGTCGGTGGCTACATGGCTGGCGAGGGCGTGACGAATAGCTTGCATGGCTGGCGCGCCGACCGCGCCGACCGACGAGCCACTGAAAACATGTACAATACACTTGATAGTGCTGACCAGGCGAGCCTAGATGCTGGTGTTAATATCCTGCAAGGACAAGTGGCCGAAGGCCCAATGCAGGAACGTTACCAAGCCGATATTGAGAACTTCATGCGTCGCCACCCGATGGGGCCAGATCGTATTATGGCGGTCTTGCGTGGTGAAGCTGGGGCTTCAGCTGAAGTAGCTGGTAGCTTATTAAGCGATCAGCAAGAGCGGGTATCGAGCGACGCTAAATCAAATCGCCGTGCCAAGGTGATTGGTGCTGCTACTGGCACGGCTGCTGTTTTGATCGGCCAATGGATGCGTCACGAACATGGCGGTGGGGGCAGCAATCCCAAGCCGCCGGTTGATCCGAAACCACCAACGGCTCCACCTGCCGAATACGATCCCAACTTTGACCGCTGGGCGGGAATGGCTAGCCGTAACCCCGGTAATATGGTGCAGAATTGGGAGACCATGCATGCAGCCGCTAGCCCAGCAGTTAAGGCTGCCGCAGAAGCCGGTTCGGAACATTTTGATCAAGTTTATAATGCTGCTTCAAAGGGCATGTCGTTGGACCAATTACACAGACTTAATACGATTATTGGGGCCGGAGCACGAACCATTGGCAACGATAAGTTGGCTGAGAATATGGACGGTATCGCAAATGGAGTGCGCAATGGCGTAGATATGAATCGTATTATGCAAATTTATAATATCCCTAACAGTGTAGCCTAGGAGGAAGTACGTATGAACCCACAACAACCAGATATATTTACTCGACTTGGTATGGCCTCAGCCAGCGAAACCGACAAGCAGCAGTTAGCCGAACAGCTAGCTGATCTAACCATGGTCCGGGTTATGGCCAAAGTCAGTCAGCAAGTCGGTCCAGCCGCTATGGCCGAAATTGATCAGCTGGTCGAGTCTAATCAAAGCGATCAGGTCGACGCTCGCTTGCGGCAACTGGTGCCGGATTTCGACCAGCTTGTTGAAGTCACTGCTCGCGAAGCTGCCGACCAGCTCGTAGCTGATCAGCAAGCGGTGCTGGCCCAGGCTCGTCAGATGGCCTCGACACAATAGTAGGCAAGTATGCCATTTTTTAGTTCAATTTAGAACAAACCTAGTTTGACTTTACTCGTAAAAAATAGTAAGGTCAGCTTTGTTTTACGCACCTTTACCCCAGAAAGGCAGACATGGGTACGAGTCATCAAAACCATGAAGTTATCCGGAGTCTGGCAGATATCCCGCTAGACTGTCTGGAGTACAAGCAGTCATCGGCCACCACTGGCCACGACACCGGCAGCGCCGGAGAAAGTGAGGACCCTGTGACCTCTCAGAATCCACCTCGCAAGAAGCAGCCTCAGCGACTCAAGGACGTCATGGACGACCTGACAGAGGCTGGTGTAGTTCTACGCGACGATGCTCTGGATTTCGTTAGGGAGCTGTGTCGGGAACTGGGTACGCCAGAGTTTCGACTTGAGCAGCTCAGTGACGAAGCTGTGGCCAGCAAGGAGCTATGCCAACGCGTCAGTGATCTGCTGGAGGCTGATCCACCAGCTCGCACCTTCGGTGCGTTGGCTTATCTGTTGGTCTCGACTGGCTTGGCCGCACATGACGAAGCTTGGGAACAAGCTTCGATAGCCATCGCTGAGCGCTATGAGCGTCTTGGCGTGGTGTTGCCGGAAGGTGGCTCTTGGGCAACTCTGGCTGACCCACGGGTGGTCAGTCTGGTCATGCGGGAGATCGTGACCGATGGAGCCGTCGATGACTCTTCGGAGCCGCCGGTGACTTACGAGGTTCAGCTTTTGGAAGCCGATGAGGAGTCGGATGACGAGTCATCGTCGGAAGGTTCCTCGCTGGCTGACAGCACCGATCAGGACGATGTGGTCGCCGAAGTCGACGCACCACTCCCACTGGACTCGTCTCAGGCAATCCAAGCACGTCAGCTCGAACTGAGTCTCAGTCTGACTGAGGCTCTGAGTCGGGCCCGTGACACCACGGACTCCAATCGTAGTGCGGCCTTTACTCAGTTGCTGGAAGCTGTGATCGAAGTTGGTTACGGGGTGTATGGGTTGTTTGGTTTGTCGGAGACCGAGAGCGAACAGCTCTTGCTTGGTCGGAGGCACCAGGACCTGATTGGCTCCACCATCGTGGAGGTCAAGAAGAATCCTGAGCTGAATCAGCTAGCCTGGTACTACCGCGGATCGGTGCAACTGCTGCGCTCGGAGCAGTCCGTCGAGGATGCGCTGACCAGCTTCAGCTGGCCAAAGTTCTCGTTCCTCCTGAAGAAGGTGGAGCAAGACCAGCGCAGTCAGGCTTTGTCCGAAGCGGCCATCCCAGATCCGACACCAGATCCGGTGGAGGACTTTGACGATGAGTTGACTGATGAAGTTGATGAATCGGAGCGGATCAGTGCTCGTGCCAAGCAATTGGCCGATGCTGGCGAGCTCTCCATCGAGGAGATCCTGTCCGTTCTCGAAGAGGAGTTCGTCTGAACCGACGATTTTCTCTTGACCCCCTGGTAACAGGGGGTCTTTTTTATGCAAGGACCAACTTCTGCAGATCAGGCCTGTTACCGGGTAGTCTGTTGCAAGGCGCTCGTGCTAGGTAAGTACTTGATTTTTTCATCGATTTATGGTAATATGCGCCAGACGTCCAAAACCGGACGCGAACCCCACAGTTCGACGAAAAGACAAAGAGAGGAGGGGCCATGCAGCCCCGACCACCGATCATGACCAACCCGACCGCGACGCGCTTGGCGCGTCAGGTCACAGCCCACACGGGCATCCTGCAGTCCCACCAGGATCGCATCGCGACCCTGGAACGGGACCGCGATATCCGACGCGCCAGCCTCGAGGAGCTCAAGCGGCGTCTGGAGCAGCGCATCAGCGCCGACGTGCCGGAGGCCTTGATCAACTCTCTCAGGGGGGAGATCGCCTCAGTGCAACGCGGCATCGTCCTGCTCGACAGCGAGCTGCACGATCTGCGCAGCACCGTGGCCACCCACGGCCAGCGGCTCGACGATCACGACCTCAAGTTCACCCAGCTGGGTGATCGAGTCGAGGGCGTCGAGGTCACCGCCAACGCTTCGGCGGCGGCGATCAACGAGCTTCGGGACGCCCACAGTTGGGTACCCCTGGCACTGGCCGCGCTGGCTGGTCTCGTCACCTACGTGGTGATCGAGATCGTTCGACCTGGCACTGCGACCAACATTCAGTGGTGCTGGACCTTGATCGTTGCGGCCATCGTTGGCCTCGTGGCTGGCATGGTTCTGTCCAACCGGCAGGCCGTCTCGACGGCGGTGTCCAGCGCTCGAGCTTCGGCTCGTCGTGGTGGACAGACTGGTGACGATCCGTCGCCAGTTGTCGAAACGACACCCGTCGTTGACGCACAGCCCACGGCTGAACAGGTTTCGGTCCGCCAGTCACCCTGGCAGCCCGGCCAGCCGGCTCCGGCGGATACCTCGGTGTCAGCCGGAGCCGCGGCTCGAGCGTCGAACTGAACAACCGTGATGGGGGCATTTCGCCCCCATCACACCTACTTTGACTTCTGGTATTATTCTGATGACGATTACATCGCCGTCAGAACCCGTACCCGAACATCCACCCGCCTACGGCGGTGATCACAGAAGGAGGCCGCCATGAGCGCGCCCAAGTTCAATCAGAAGAATTTCTTCTGGCTGGTGGCGGTTGCAGCAGCGCTGTTGCTGATCGTTCCCACGATCGTACAGCGGTTCGTCGACGATCCTGTCGACGCAGCTGCCGAGACGCCGGTCGTCTTGACCGGTGCCCATGATCCGGAGCCGCCTGTCATCAAGGGCGGCGCTGGAACCTGGGAGGAGTTGTACTCCAAGGTCGGCGACAACGCCGGCTACTGGCAGTGCTTCGAGCAGCGCACAGCCCACACCAAGGCCGATGCCGACGCCGCACTTGCGGCTGAGCGCACTGGCAAGGATCTGCGCGTCAAGCTGGTGTCCAATGCTAGCGACGAGCAGGCCGCCAAGGGCCTCGACAGCAAGGGTGTCCCCATGGACCCCGCGCTGCCGATCATCAAGGTCAACGGCTTCTCCAACACCCGCGGTGCGGGCGAGGGGAACTGTGAAGCCTTCGATGATGGGCGCTCGCAGGTGCGAGTCGCTCTGACCCTGGGTGATGGTACTCCGGTGGTTCTGTCGCATTGTGGCAATCCCATCGGCAAGCCGCCGACACCTGCTCCCGAGCAGCCCAGTCAGCCCACTCCCGGTCAGCCGGCCAAGCCTGGAAAGCCCACCGTGCCTCCGGGTACGACGCCGACCACGGTACCACCGGCCAAGCCGAAGAAGTGTGCTGGCCAGACCGGTGAGTACTGCGGAAGCCCGGACTCAGGTCCGGAACTGGACCCCGTCCAGTCCAACCCGCAACCGCCCACCCCGGGCTATGTGCCTGGTAACGCCGAGAAGGTGGTTGATCAGCAGAACGCTGATGCGGCCGCCACCAAGGCGGGCGCTGATCCGTACCGTCCGACTACCTACGGTACCCCGGGTACCGGCACGGGTTCTGGAGTGACGACCCCTTCGGGTCAGACCTCCGGTCCGTCCGGCAACAGTACTGGTGGAACTGCCGGGGCCTCAAACCCCGACAACAACACCAACACCGCTGGCCAGACCAGCAATGGGACGGTGGCTCCGCCGCCTTGATCCCATCTGGTGTTCGGGTACTTTCCCCCGGAACGCATACCCATGCGTTCCGGGGTTTTCTCTTTTATTCACCTGCCTATCACTAACCATAAGCATAGATATTGACAAAATAGCTATATTCTGATAGAATACTCTAGTCATTCACACCAGGTGTGAAGTGGTTACTTAACAGCTTATTTCCGCCCTGTCACCAGGGAAAAAGTTCTTGACGTTTGTAGGAAATCATACATAACCATAAGTAATTTCAGCTCTCAGATTCATCTGGAGCTAGAGAAGGAGAACAGCATGAAAGTTGCTACTACTCTTCGTAACCTCGCCGTTGCTACTGCCCTTATCGCTATGCCAGCTGTAAGTGCCGCTGCCGGTCAAGTTGCGATCGAAGCTCGTACCGCCGTTGCTAACCAAACTGCCGGTGATACGACATACAAGAAGTCTGTCAGTGCTAAAACTGATGAAGTGGTCAAGGTGCAAATCTGGTACCACAACAAAGAAGAAGCCAACTCTAATAAAGTTGCCGAAAACCTCAAAGTAAAAATCGATCTTCCTACTGCAGCTGGCAAAGCCCAAGTTGTAAAAGGTACGGTCAGCTCTGACAACAGCAATACCGTTGTCGACACTGCAAACGTTAATCTCGCCCTCGACCAGAGCCAGCTGGAATACATTCCCGGCTCAGCTCAGTGGCGTCACAACACTGGTACCAACGAAGCTCCAAACTGGGTAACTGATAAGATCAGTGACCAGGTTGTAAACGGTGGTATCGTGCTTGGTAACGAAAAGCCTTGCTTCAACTTCGAGGCTAACGTAACTGTCCTAGCTCGAGTAAAGACTCCAGCTGTATCAGTCACAAAGCAAGTCCGTGTACTTGGCCAGAAGGACTGGGTTACCCAGAACACTGCCAAGGCTGGTGACACGCTCGAGTACCTGATCTCGTTCAAAAACGAAGGCAATACCACGCTGAACAACGTCATTATCGCTGACAATATGCCAGCTAATGTTACGTATGTGCCTGGTACGACCATGTTGAAGAACGCTGCTAACCCAAATGGTATCAAGATCAACTCTGACAATGTCACTACTGGTGGCGTTAATGTTGGTAACTACACTGCTGGTTCTAACGGCTTTGTGTGGTTCCAGGCTAAGATCAACAACAACCTTCCAGCTGGTGATTACACCTTCAAGAACGTTGCTGTCGTAAAGCCACAGGGCATGGGTGAGTACTTTAACACTGCCCAGACGAAAGTCACGGTAGCTGGTAAGACTACCCCAACTCCTACCCCAACTACTCCTGTTAAGCCAACTCCAACTGTGACCCCTACTCCTGAAACCCCTTCACTACCCCAGACTGGTGTTGAAGCCGGTGTTGCTGGTTTGATGGGTACAGGCGGCCTGACCTACGCTGGTTACTTCTACCGGAAGAGCCGGAAGGGTCTGAAAGACGCCCTCAAAAACATCGTTAAATAAAAACGATCGTTAAAACTAAAAAAGCCCCTTAAGGGGCTTTTTTAGTTTTAACTTCTTCTGTTACACGATGCGGCCCATTTTGAGCGGCCCCAGGTGGCGTTTCTGCCCCGGTGCTCAGTCACCGTATTACATATACGCTTCCCTCCGCTTCTAGCAAAGAACCCCACCTGGACCTCGCTCAAAAAGACCCGGTACTAGGTGGGGTAGCCGAGCACTGGGTTTGTTTTTCTCGTCAGGCCAGGCCTTGGTGAGCCAAGGCCTGGCCTGCAACGTTGTCGAGGTACGGTATAATGAAAACTTATGAAGCCACTTATTACTGAAGCTCAAACGCTCTTGAAACGGGTAGAAGCAGCTACGGCCCAACTTGGGTTGGAGGCGGATTTGGCGCGGCTCAAGGATTTTGAGGGACAGATGGTCCAGCCCGATTTCTGGTCAGATCCAGCAGCGGCAGAGAAGATTAGCAAGGAAGCCGCTCAGCTCAAGGATTACCTTGAGAATTGGCATACGCTCGAAGATGAGCTCAAGACGTTTATTGAGTTGGGTGAACTTTCCGACGACGATCAGCTAGCGGAGTTTGAAGCCAAGCTTAAAGATCTCACCGCGCGGGCTGAAGCTACCTTGATTGCCGTGAAGCTCTCGGGTGAGTATGACAAATCACCAGCCATTGTCCAGATCTCGGCTGGGGTGGGCGGAACAGATGCTCAGGATTGGGCAGAAATGCTTCTGACTATGTATACGCGCTATGCCGAGAAAGCTGGCTTGAGTGCGGAGCTGATCGACATCTCGCGCGGGGAAGAAGCCGGTATTAAGTCAGCTACACTCGAGCTCCGTGGGAACTTCGCTTTCGGGAAGCTTAAGAGTGAGAAGGGGGTGCATCGCTTGGTTCGGCTTAGTCCTTTTAATAGTGATAGCCTCAGGCAGACCAGCTTTGCTCTGGTGGATGTGGTGCCAGAAATCCCCATGGAGGATATTGATCTGGATGAGAAGGATTTGCGCATCGATGTGTTTCGTGCTGGCGGGCATGGTGGACAAAGTGTGAATACAACCGACTCAGCTGTACGCATCACGCACCTCCCAACTGGCATTGTAGTGAGTATCCAAAATGAACGTTCGCAACTCAAGAATAAGGCCAAGGCCATGAGTATCTTAGCGAGCCGCTTAGCCGATCTGGCACATGAGCAGCACCTCGACTCGATTGCCGAGCTGCGTGGCAAAGTCCAGTCAGCTGACTGGGGTCAGCAGATTCGCTCGTATGTGCTGCATCCTTACAAAAAGGTGAAGGATCACCGAACGGATTATGAAACCAGCGATACGGATGGAACTTTAGGGGGCAATCTAGAGCCTTTTATAGAGGCATACTTAACGAAGCAGCTTAGCAAATAGAGCTGTCATCCTGAAACGAGTTCAAGATGACACGATGGTTGTTGCAGGCCAGGCCTTGGCGAGCCAAGGCCTGGCCTGATCGCACGGCTTAAACTCGTTCGAGTTTTGCACCGAGTGCTCGTAACCGCTCGTCGATGCGCTCGTAACCTCTATCAATATGCTCGATGCGGTCAATCACGGTTTTGCCCTCAGCAATCATGCCGGCGAGGAGAATAGTCGCTCCAGCTCGGATATCGAAGCTGATCAGATCAGTGCCGAAGAGTGGGGTTGGTCCGGTAATGAGTCCGGTGTGGGCATCACGAATGCCGACGGTGGCGCCCATGCGCTGGAGCTCATAGAGATAGTGCAGGCGACCTTCGTAGAGAGTCTCGAAGATCTCAGAGGTGCCCTCGGCTTGAGTAAGAAGTACGGCTAGCGGTGCTTGGAGGTCAGAGGGGAAGTTTGGGTAGGGTTGGGTGCGGATACTGACAGCTTGATAGGGGCTAGCCGGCGGATGGATATGAATTGCGGTCGGTGAGAGGATCTCGTAATTAACACCGAGCTCATTGAAAATAGTCAGCAGAGAATCATGCTCGTTAATCAAGAAATCATCGATCCGGACATCGCCACGCGCGGCCGCCGCCGCAATGGCAATGGTGCCGCTTTCGAGCTGATCAGGAGCTACTCGCCAACTACCACCTTTGAGACGTGGCTGGCCGATAATCGTGAGGTTGTGGGTGCCGATGCCTTTGATCTGGGCGCCAAATTGCACGAGCATGTGACAGAGATCCTCGACGTGTGGTTCGACGGCCACCATGCGGAGTTCGGTGGTACCTTCGGCTAGACAGGCAGCCATGATGGCGTTTTCAGAGCCGGTTACGGTCAGCTCGCCGAGTACAATGCGTGATCCGCGCGGCTTGCCGCTGACCGACGTAATACCATCCTTTTGCTCGACCCGAAGTCCAAGCTTCTGGAGGGCTGTCAGGTGGCTGCCAATTGGTCGGGCGCCAATAATATCACCACCTGGGGCAGCAATAGAGGTTTCACCCAGACGAGCTACAGCTGGTCCAAGTACCAGGACGGAGGCGCGCATCTTGGCTGTGAGCTCAGCTGGGATGTGGGCAGGGGCGACGTGTCCAGCATTAATGATCAGGCGGTGATCGTGGCGTTCGATCCGAGCACCGAGTGACTCAAGGATCTGACACATCACATCGATGTCACTGATCTCGGGTACGTTCGTAAATTCAACTGGTTCGGTACAGAGCAGGCTAGCTGCCAGCATGGGCAAAACGCCATTTTTACTACCGGCAGTCTGCCAGGTGCCGTGCAAGCGAGTGGGTCCGGTAACGACGAGTTGAGCCATAGAATTTTATTGTACACGACTCGTGCTTAAGCTTCCTACTGAATCGTAGTCATTATCAAAAAGTCTCATAAGCGCGAGCGGCTTGAATTTGTTACAATGGGTGTACGTGATACTGCTAGACCGCGTAACTGTCATGTATCCCAATAAGACTGTGGCACTATCGGGTGTCAGTCTACATGTCCAACCGAAGGAATTTGTAACCATCGTTGGGGCATCGGGAGCTGGTAAGTCTACGTTAATTCGATTACTCATAAAGGAAGAAGTGCCGACGAGCGGAAAGATTATCGTCGGTAGTATTGACTATGACACCATTACGAAGGCCAATATCCCGCATCTGCGGCGGCGTATCGGAGTGGTTTTTCAGGACTTCAAATTGCTGCCCAATCTGACCGTATACGAGAATGTAGCTTTCGCACTCGAGGTCAGTGGTGTACGTACGGCTGAGATTAAGCGGGCTGTACCGAAAATTTTGCAGCTAGTTGGTCTGGCCGAGAAGGCTAATAACTACCCTTCCGAAATATCCGGTGGCGAAAAGCAGCGGGTGGCAATTGCGCGGGCTTTGGTACGTAATCCAAAGATTCTGATCGCCGATGAGCCAACTGGTAACCTCGACCCAAAGAACTCCTGGGACATTATTGAGCTTCTTTTGAAGATTAATAAGTTTGGGACGACGGTTTTGCTCACAACACATAATAAAGAGATCGTGAATGCCCTGAAGCGGCGAGTGGTGACTGTGCAGCGAGGACGCGTCGCGAAAGACGAAAAAATCGGGAGATATATATTGTGAGGACTTCATTGGCAGCACAAAGCTTGGGTGATTTCGGCGTTAGCGCCGCCGGTACTCGTGCGCCGTACTACCGTGTACGTCTTACTCCGTTCCTTGGCGCTGCCTTGAACTCGCCTCGAGCTGAGAGTTTGAGCTATGCCCGGGGATTTGAGGTGCTTTCAGTATGATTACGTTCTGGAGGGTATTTAAGACTGGTTTTCGTAATCTCTTCCGGCACGCTTGGCTGTCGATAGCGGCTACGGCGATCATGGTGATTACGCTGGTAATTGTGGCTTTCTTCGCATTTTCGGCTCTCTTCCTACAGAATCAATTGCAGGCCGTCAAAGACAAGATTGATCTGACAATTTTCTTAAAAGATGATGCCTCGCCTGATCAAATTAATCAGCTTAAAACGGACATCATAGCTCTAGAAAATGTTCGTGGAGTCACGTATGTCTCAAAAGACGATGCGCTTGAGCGGCTGCGGAAAAGCTCCAAGGACGGCGAGAAGCTGGCTAAGACCGCTAAGGATATTGGCAATCCTTTACCAGCCTCTGTTGAGGTTCGTACCAGGGAGCTTGAGAATCTCGAAGGGCTCAATCAACAGATTAAAGACTCGAAGCAATCGTCGATTATTGCATCTTCGAGCATAGACGATAGCGATATTCGTAAGAAGATTGTGGAGCGGATCGTATCTATCTCGCGCGCCGTCAGTAACGTCGGTACGATTATCTCGTTGGCCTTCTTGATAATTTCATTATTGATTATCTTCAATACTATTCGCATGGCGATCTTCACTCGCCGCGAGGAGATTGAGATTATGAAGCTAGTCGGTGGTACCAAGTGGTTTATTCGTGGACCGTTCCTGGTGGAAGGTGCGATGTATGGGATTATTGGGGCGACGATTGCTATCGCGATTGCTTTTCCACTGATTAATTTTGCTCGACCGTTGTTCGTCAGCTACTTCAATGCAGCCGATGTTCTAGCCTTCGTCTCAGATCGCTTAATCCTAGTGACACTAGCTATGTATACCCTTGGTATTTTTATTGGGATCGTCTCGAGCTTTATGGCCATCTCTCGACATTTGAAGCTCTAGCAATATCGTTGTATACTAAGACCCAAGCACTGTTAAAATACAGACTCACGCCTAAAGGAGGGGATCCGGCTTGAAGATAGCCTTACGACTAAAACAAACACTCATAGCTTTCTGGGTACTTCTGTTACTCGGTGTTGCACCGGTGGCTTTAGCGGCTGATTATAATTCTCAGATTAATGCACTCAATAGCCAGATCCAAGCTAACCAGCAGGCCGCTAATCAAAAGCGAGCCGAGGGGGATACTCTGGCCAATAAAGTAGCGGCTCTCACTGCTGAGATTAATGGTGCTCAAGCTGCTCTGGAGAAGACACGGGCTGAGATTAGTCAGACCCAGGCTGAGATCGTGGCTCAAACCGCTGAGCTGAATAAGCAAACCGACAATCTGCGCCAGAACATCCAGACCATGTATAAGGATAGAGACGTGACCCCGATCGAGATCTTGGCTTCGAGCGAGAATCTGAGTGATTTCGTTGGTAAACAGCAGTACATGGAAGATGTTAAGAATAAGATTCAGGACTCAATTGCCAAAATTACTACTCTCAAGCAACAGCTGGAAGAAAAGAACGCCCAGCTGGCTACTCGAGCAGAAGATGAAAAAGCCCAAGTCGCTGATATCGCTGCTAAACGCAGTGAGCAACAGGCGCTGTTAACTCAGACTCGTGGACAAGAGTCCGCTTACCAGACACTTGTGAAGCAAAACCAGACTCAACTCAATGCGGTCTATGCTGCTCGAGCGGCTGAAATTGCTCGCTCTCGTTCAACCGGCGGCAGCTACAGTGGCGGCGCGCCATGTGGCGGTGGCTACCCTGGCTATCTCTGTAATGCCGGGCAAGATAGCTTGGTTGATCCTTGGGGTTATTACAATCGCGAATGTGTGAGCTATGCGGCCTGGAAACGCTCATCAATTGGTCGCTCGGTGCCGATGTATTGGGGAAATGCTGGTAGTTGGTACTCTCGAGCGAATAGCAGCTCACCTGCTTATGGTGATATTGCGGTCTGGCCGTACGGGCCTGGTTATCTATATGGTCACGTGGCGATCGTAGAGAGTGTTAGTGGTGGAATGATGACGGTGAGTGAGTATAACTACGGTGCCCCAGGCGTATATTCGGTGCGTAGTATCCCGACTAACTATCAGGGTGTACGCTTCGTGAAATAGAACGAGACCGGCTACCGATGCTCTATCAATAGCGCCAGCTTGAATGGCAATCATGAAAAGACAAACAAAAAGACACGTTTTTATCTTCAGTCTCCTCCTGCTTTTAGCTGGTGCCGGAGCGGCGGTTTTTAGTTGGCATCATAAATCTGCGCGAGCTGACGAGATTCAGCCCCTCATTGATGCCGTGACCAAGCAGATATCCGAGAATCAGGCAATCGCTAATCAAAAGTCAGCTGAGGCCGATACACTCAGTAATTATATGGTAGTGGCTCAAGCTGACTTGAAGGCTACTCAGGGGAATCTGGATGTAACCCGTTTAAGACTTCAACGGATACGGCAGCAGCAGTCGGAAAATCAGATAAAGCTGAGTGAGCAAGAAAACTTACTTGGACAAAACATTGCTTCGTTCTATAAAAATGGCAATATGAGCATACTAGAAGTGCTGGCTAGCTCCACGAATTTAAGCGAGTTCGTTGGTCGCCAAGAGTATTACAGCTCCATGCGACAGAAAATTGACGGCACGCTGAAAACCATTCGCGAGACACGGAAGACACTTGATACTTTAGGTAATCAGTTGGCGATTCGCGAGCAAGAGGAGCAACTAGCTATTAAGTCGATCTCGAAAAAGCAGGCCGATATTCAAGAGATTCTCGATAAAACCCACGGTGAGGAGCAACTTTACCAGGCTCTTGTGAGTGGTGATAAGCAAAAGTTGGAGGTTTTGCGGGCTCAGCAGTCGGCAGCTGTTATGGCGCAGAGCGCTGGGCGTAACTACTCATTAACCTCGGAATATCCTTGGGCTTCAGCTGAACCATTTCCAAGTATGGGCGTCGATCCTTGGGGATTCTATTATCGGCAGTGTACGAGCTATGCTGCCTGGCGCCGGGCGCAGCTAGGTAAACCAATCCAAGCTTGGGGATTTCTCGGGCCGGCTAATGCCAAGGATTGGCCAAACTGGGCTAAACTTTTCTCTATTCAAGTCGATGATAAGCCCGAAGTCGGTGCTATTGGCGTCTATACAGCTGGTGAATATGGTCACGTTATGATTGTGGAGGGGGTGGTGAATAACGGCCAGTCGGTGGTGGTGTCGGAGTTTAATGCTAATTGGGATGGGCGGTACTCACAGTCTATCTGGCCCGCTTCGGCCTTGGTTTTCATTCACTAGTGGCGGCCCACTCTGGGAGTGCTGGATAAGTATTTTCGTTTATGGTGCACAATCACCGTAATTATATACGCCTGTCTGTGCTCCTCAACGATAAGTACTTACCAGCATCACCCAAAGATGACTCGACGCAAGCATGGGGTGGTTGGGCGCTGGTTTCTCCGTCAGGCCAGGTCTTGGCTTCAAGGCCTGGTCGGCAATGCGCAAACTAACTTCTAATCTCAGTCAGCTCTCAGTTTTGCATGTCAGACTAGAAAGAACTTCAAGAGGCTGTCCGAACACGGTACAATAGATGCAATGAAAGAACAGAAATCCCGCAAAGGCTGGTTAGCCCGTCAGTGGCAGCAGTCCAGTCATCTCCTCTTGGGCCTTTTCCTGGTCATCGGTATCCTCATCGGTGGGGCTGGTGGTTGGTTTGGTCGCACCTATGGCTGGATACGACAAAATGGGGTGAACGCCGCCGAAATAGGCCATGTCCAACAGTTACTTAAGAATAATTTCGATGGCGATGTTGATCCGCAAAAGCTGTCTGAAGGTCAGATTCGAGGGCTGGTTGCGAGTCTAGGCGACCCATATACGGTCTTTCTCGATAAGAGTGAAGCCCAGGCCTTGAGCGATGATTTGCAGGGTAAGCTCTCTGGCATCGGTGTCGAAGTCGGCCTGAAGAATAATCGGCTGACAGTTATCTCGCCGATTGACGATACACCGGCCGCTAAAGCTGGCTTGCGATCGGGTGACGTGATCGCTTTGATTGACGGGCAAGATAGCAGCCAATTAACGCTCGACGAAGCCGTCAAGAAAATCCGCGGACAGGAAGGCACAAGCGTAAAACTTACTGTTATACGTGGTACTGATAAGCCAATTGAACTTGAGATTCAACGTCAGGTCATTCAAGTATCGAGCGTCAAAAGTGAGATTAAGGATGGTAATGTTGGTTACATCCGGTTGCGCCGTTTTGGTGATGATACCGATCAAGCTATTCGAACGGCAGCGACTGACCTGGCGAACAAGGGTGTGAAGTCAGTTGTCCTGGACTTACGCGACAATCCTGGCGGGTATCTTGATAGCGCTGTCTCGGTTAGCTCAGAATTCTTAGCTTCTGGCACGGTCGTCGAAGAGCGCTCTCGCCACTTTGAATCTCGTAAGCTCGTAGCTAATCCAGGTGGTAATCTGACGAACGTAAAACTGATTGTACTTATTAACGGCGGCTCAGCCTCGGCTTCCGAAATTGTAGCCGGCGCCCTCAAGGACCAAGGTCGCGCCACGCTAGTTGGCGAGAAGAGCTTCGGTAAGGGAAGTGTCCAAGAAGTGAAACCGCTCGATAGCGGCGGTCAGGTGAAGATCACGGTCGCTCACTGGTACACCCCAAATGGCGTCAACATATCTAAGGAAGGTATTAAGCCGGATGTGGAAGTGAAGCTGACGAATGAGGATTATAATGCGGATCAAGATCCGCAGCTCAACAAGGCTTTGGAACTAGCTCGCTCTTAAGGCCGCCCACCCTAGAGCGCGCTGAGCGGCATTTTCTTCTCCGGCACTCGACACCGTAATTTGCATATACGCCCTACTGCGTTCCTCGATGATAAATATCACTCAGCATCACCAGAAATAAGCCGCGTAGATACTTGCCGACTGTACCATAAGTGGCTTAGACTGAGAGATAATAAGGAGGGCGAGGGTGTCAAAACAAACTAAATATATTTTTGTTACCGGTGGAGTGGTTTCGGGATCAGGTAAGGGTATTACGGCAGCTTCGATCGGCGCAATTCTTAAAGCACGCGGACTACGGGTCAACATTCAGAAGATGGACCCGTATTTTAATTTTGACGCTGGTACATTGAACCCAGCTGAGCATGGTGAGGTCTTTGTCACCAAAGACGGCGGTGAGACGGATTTGGATCTGGGTCATTATGAGCGGTTTTTAGATCAAGAGCTGACTCAACGCAGCTCAGTTATGAGTGGCCAGGTATATAGTAAGGTCTTCGCTGACGAACGTGATGGCGTCTATCTTGGTAAGACAGTACAGGTGATCCCACATATCACCGATGAGTATCAGCGCCGCATTTTAGATGCCAGCAAGGACTTTGATGTTCATATTTGCGAGGTTGGTGGGACAATTGGTGATTATGAATCACTGGCCGTCATTGAGGCGATTCGCCAGTTTAAGCGCCGAGTGGGGGCTGATAATGTGCTCTATGTGCATGTTGTCTTCCTGCCCTATATTGCTGCTAGTAAAGAAGTCAAAACCAAGCCAGCCCAGAACTCAGTCCGCGATCTGCGCGAGGCTGGCATCCAACCTGATATTCTCGGTGTGCGGACTGACCATGAGGTCCGTGCCAGTGTATTTGAGAAGCTCTCGCTCTACACTGATGTTGATAAGGAAGCCATCGTAGCCTTGCCGACCGTCAAGACGGTCTATCAGATACCACTGCGTGTAGAGGAGTCGGGGATCGGTGATTACATTTGCCGCCGGCTCGGACTAACTAAGAAGGCGCCAGATTTATCTGCCTGGCAGAACCTATATGAGAAGATTATTTCGCAGAAGCCGGTTATCAGTATCGGTGTGGTGGCTAAGTATCTCGACCATGAAGATACATACAAGTCGGTCGTAGAGGCGCTCCGTGCAGCTGCCTGGGCGGCCGACTATGATGTTGATATCACTTGGGTCGATGCCGAGCAGTTAGTAAAATCTCTCAAGCCACTGGCCGCCTTGGACGGCATCCTAGTACCAGGTGGTTTTGGCGCCCGTGGTGTTGAAGGGAAGATCCTGGCTGCCCAATACGCCCGTGAGAATAGCCTGCCATATTTGGGCATCTGTCTCGGTCTTCAAGTAGCGGTGATTGAGTTCGCGCGCAATGTAGCTAATTTGAATCAAGCTCACTCGACCGAGTTCAATCAATCCGCTCCGCATCCTGTGGTGCACATCATGCCCGATCAGCTCGGTGTGCCCTTGGGCGGTACGATGCGCCTTGGTGACTATGATACGGAGCTCATCGGTGATTCCTTGGCCGCGCGACTGTATGGTAGTACTGAGATCGTCGAGCGGCATCGCCATCGCTATGAGGTGAATAATGAGTATCGAGAACTCCTGGCGGCAAAGGGTTTAGTTTTTGCTGGCACCTCGCACAAGGGGCGCTTAGTTGAGACGGTCGAACTGACTGACCATCCGTACTATATTGCCAGTCAGTATCATCCGGAGTTTTTGTCACGTCCTGGCCGACCCCATCCGCTGTTCCGTGGTCTGATCGAGTCAGCGGCTTCGACTTTGCGTGTATCTGAACGCTCGGTTACAATAGATTCAGTTGTGAAAGAACATAAGAGAGGGTAGTAAATAATATGGTTATGAATAAAAGTCCCAAGATTCTCTTGGTAGAAGATGACGACGAGCTGGCACAGGTCTATCAGGCTCGGTTTCAGACTGAAGGCTTCGAGACAGCTTGGGCAATGAATGGTGAAGAGGCTCTAGCTAAGGTGCTTGAAACCAAGCCGGATCTCATCCTGCTGGATGTAATGATGCCGCGCGTGTCAGGCTTTGACGTACTCGATATATTACGTAATACACCAGAGACGCAGCATGCCAAGGTGATTATGATGTCAGCTCTCTCAAGTGATAAGGATATTCAGAAAGCCAAAGCTCTCGGCGTTGATGATTACATCGTGAAGAGCCAGGTGGCTATGGCGGATGTCGTGCACATTGTGAAAAAGCACCTCGGTATGACTGATAAGGGCGCTCCGGCGACTGAACCAGCCCAGCCAGCTGCTTAGTCTGAGGTTACAATCAAAAAACTCCCTGTGCGTCGAGATAGGGAGCTTTTTTGATTTGCTGAGTGGGTCTAGACTGCGGGGACTTCGATAGAAACAACTGTTTTACGGTGAGTCGCGCCGGTAAAGCGTTCACGACGAATTTGTCGGAAACTGACTACGCCGTCAGTGGCAGCGTGGATGGTGTAGTCATTTCCGAGAAAGGTGTTAGGTCCAGCTACGTAGCGCTCACCACGCTGGCGGAGAATAATGTCACCAGTCTGGGCGGCTTGGCCACCGAAAAGCTTTACACCAAGACGACGACCGCTTGAATCGCGTCCGTTCTTAGTTGAACCACCGGCCTTTGTCTTTGACATACGAGAGACTTCCTTATAGAGAAATTAATACTAGTGTGGTGTGAGCTTGACTATCATACGCCCAACGATTTGGTCAGGTCGATGATAGGTGAGCTCGCGTCGGTTGGTACCGACAAACTGGCTACCAGTGTACCCTAAAGACCCCAGATCGTCAAGTAGCTCTAACCTGAAGCGCCGCCCTTGAAAACTCCAGAATGGTAGCGCTAAGATGATGCCGTTAATCTGAGATAGGTTACGCCAATGGGTCAGCACAGTCCGATAGAATTGATCCATTCGCTTGGCTTCAGCTTCGATCTGTTGAGCCGAAGCTTGGGTTTGTTTGAGATCGACTCGTCCGAGATAGCCTTCAGCTACAATAATGACTGATTCATCTGGCAGTCGGAGCCTGAGGGCGTCCTGCTCAGTGACAGGCAGGGGGCTTGGCACAGCTGTTTCATGCTTCTCATACCACCAGGCTAAGTTGGTTTGCGTGGCGGCTACCATATCAGCTGCCTTATCGCTGCCAGCTACCTTGAGTCCTTGCTCGAGGCCTTCGAGGAGCAGTACGCCAGTTCCGCAGAACGGATCATACAAGGTGGTACTGATGGGTACAGCAGCTAGGTTGATCATCATCTGAGCCAGCTTCGGTGGCAACATACCGACTCGAGCATCGCGGGCTGGCCGGCCTCGGTCGCGTTGGGTGTAGCCCTCAATATCTTGGATCCAGGTAGTGCGGCCGAGTTGCCAACCAGTCTCATCGCGCCACAGACAGAATTCATAGTGTGGACCGAGGAGCTTATTGTATTGCACTTGAGCACTATTCAGGCTGGTGCCGGCTCGAGCCGGGACGACGCGAATGTTGAATCCAGCTGCTTTGAGGTGGGTCTTCAGCTGCTTGCCGAAGCCTTGGACTTGGTGAGGCTTGATGGCTGGAGTAACAAAGCTTACGCCCAGGTTAATTTTGCCTGTAGCCTGGTCGGCTGTGAGTCGATCTTGGATGGCGGTCATGACAGCATTAAGCCCAGCTCCGTGAGTAGCCAAAACCTGCCCACTTCGAATAACGCCACCAATGTGTTGCCAATCGGGCTGGGCATCGGTACCGCAAACAACTTGCTCGAAGCGCTGGAGTGTGTCTGAGCCAGTCACGGCTGCCAGTTCGGCGTAGGCTAGCGTCTGCTCGCGACCGAGTACGGCAAACCAAGTAGATGATGAAGGGGGTTGCATGGCTCATGATTATAGCATTTGTAGCGAATATCTCGATACTTACTCTAGATTCGAAGTCGTACTTACAGAGTTGAGACAGACCTACTCTGAGGGCCGCCAGGAGTGAGTTCTGAGAGACGAACACGTATAGTCTCTAGGTAGCACAGTCCTTATAAGGAGGGTAGACTGGTAAGTATGAAGTTTCGACAATTTGCTTTCTTTATCGCATTGATCTTGGTTGGTGTGTTGTTAGTGCGCAGTGCTGGTAAATTTGAACAGTTCGTCGAGCTCTTGCAACATGTTAATATCGCGGTTCTGTTGTTGCTCTTGCCGGCCCGGTATTTGTATTATTGGTCGAATACTCGTTACTATGAGCATTTCTTTCAGATTTTTAAACGCAAGGTACCATTTCGAGAGTTGTTTGGTAGTGTCCTAAGTATGAACTTCGTGAATACAGTCCTGCCGTCGGCTGGCCTGTCAGGGGCGACCTATTTCGCGCATAGGCTAGATAAAACAGTTACAGCTCGGGAATCGTATCTAGCTCAGTTTTTTTGGTATATGGCAACATTTTTAAGCATAGTCTTGATGCTACTCCTGAGCTTTGTTGTCTTGTTCTTCTCGAATAGTATTGCCCAGGTGAGTTTCCGGGTGACTTTGATTGTAATGAGCTTTTTATTATTTGCAGCCTTAGGCATTACGGCAATTACTCTCAATCAAACGATTTTTAATCGGGTGCTGTATATACTGACCCGACCAATTAATTGGGCTCTGAAGATCCTCAAGCGGCCGGCTATCGGCCCTAAGGAAATTCAGCGGTTTGTTGATGGGTTTAATGACTTAGTCCAAGTTTTCTTGAAACGTCCGCGTAAAGCAGCGCAGGTTTTTCTGGATGCTCTGCTGTGTGTTTTCGCAGAAGTATTAAGCATAAGTATTGTCTTCCTGGCTTTTGGGCAGCTAGTGAACCCAGGTATTATTGGGGCGGCTTATATCTTTGCCCTACTACTGTCAGTCTTGTCGATTTTTACGGCCGGAGTAGGGGTATATGAAGCCACGATGGTGGGGGTTTTTGTGGCTTTAGGGTTGCCGTTTAATTTAGCCTTCTCGGTCACAGCACTGTATCGGATTGTGGCGCTGTGGCTGTTTATTCCGGTCGGGCTGTACTTTTACAAGAAACAAACTATTGATGAGGTGCAGGCGTGACCCCGGAAGTATTGTCGGTAACGGAGTTACGGGAGTTTGTGAACCAAACTCTGGCTTACGCTTATCCAGCAGTTGTGGTCGAAGGGGAAGTAGCGAGTTTTCGGGTGAATCAAGGGAAGTGGATTTTTTTCGACTTAAAAGACAGTGATACAACAATCAGTTGCTTCATGACCAAGTATCAGCTCAATACAGTACTCGAAGACGGCATGCTGGTGCGGGTTAGCGCGGTACCAAATCTGACGAAGTGGGGTAAATTCTCATTGACGGTCAAATCGGTCGAGCTGGCTGGAGCTGGCGAGGTTAAACAAGCTTTCGAGAAAATGAAAGCTCAGTTTGAAGCCGAGGGGTTGTTTGCTGAGGAGCGTAAACGAGCCCTGCCAACCTACCCTGAGAAGATTGGCCTCATTACTTCGACCGAAGCTGCAGCTTTCAATGACTTCATTACTATCGCCCGTGATCGCTGGCCCTTAATGGAGGTTATCCATACTCATGTACAGGTTCAGGGTGACCCGGCAGTTGGTGATGTGGTTGGGGCGCTCCAGTATCTGAACCAGCAGCATTCGGAACTCGAGGCGATTATTATTATCCGAGGCGGCGGTAGTGCTGAGGATTTGCAGGTCTTTAATACCGAGCCAGTGGTGCGGGCGATCTACGCCAGTGCTATTCCGACGATCGTTGGTATCGGCCATGAGGATGACGTGAGTCTAGCAGAGCTAGTGGCTGATGTTCGCGCTGCCACTCCGACAGACGCAGCTCGCCGCCTGACGCCTGACCAGGTAGCGGTCGGTCAGCAACTGGGGCACGCGGTAGAGCGTCAGACATCGGCCCTGCAGCGTCTGGCCGAAGCGTGCCGACAGAGTATTCGTCGAGTGACGGCTGTGTATGGTGTGGTTGAGCGCTTGGCTCAGGAACGCTTACGGACGGCGGCGCGGGCTTTTGATCAGGCCTGGCAAGCTCGTTGGCAGTCCTGGCAGCGCCATATTGCTGAAGGTGGACGGACGTTGCACGCTTCGAATCCAGAGCGAATTCTTGGTCGCGGATATGCCATCGCTCGAGTTGGCGATGAGGTGGTAATGCAAGCCAACCAATTGCCGGCAGGAGCTCAGTTCGTGTTACAATTGCGCCAAGGTAATCTCGGAGCAGTCTCTGAGGGTGAAGTTGGCGCCCCTCCATCTGTAGTGCCGTCAAAGCCAGTTGTTAAGCCAAAGAAGGAACCTCAGTATGATTCAGGGTCAGAACCCCAAACCAGCATCGACTTTTCGTGACAAACTCCAGGAATTGGATAAGATTACAGCCGCACTCGAGTCGGATGATATCGATTTGCAGGCAGCAATTACAGCTTTCGAACGCGGGACGAAGTTAGCAGCCGATCTGCAGGACCAGTTGGATAAGGCGGAGCAGCAGATCGAGACGATACGCCAAAAATTTTCTAAAGAGAGTGCCTAGTCCCTACGCGGTCTACTTTGAGTGCACTGGCCGGCGTTATTCAGACTTCAAAAATCCTCGTCGTACCTAAATACGCCTGTGGTTTTTGAAGCGATCAACCTTGGCCAGCACTACCCAGAGTAACCCGGCACTAGGTGGTGACGCGAGGGCAATGGGACTGGTGGTGAACTTATTTATCTCTCACTGTGCTCATTACCATAATTAGATATACGCTTTCTTGTGATCCATACATAGAAAGTCAATTCTGACTCACTCATATTGCTGGGTGCTGACATGGGGTAGTTGGGCACTGAGAGAGGAGCTTTTCGTATACATATAGTCTCTATTTTATGCGGGCTTATCCTTTGGTGAATTGCACCTAGCGTAAGAAAGACTCCGTAAAACTGTACTCTGAAAACTATTGACAAATACGCTTAAGTTTGCTATTATTATGCCATTGAAACGAGGGTGAGAAGCGACGTAAAAGTCTCTTCTTCCCTCGTTTTAAGTTGTATTAACAGCACTTATGCTTACTTGACATTAAGTAAAATAAGTTTAATGGAGTTTTCATCCATGGAATACGGTAAAGGCGGCGCTACGCTTCCTACCACCGTTGGTCTCGCTACTGGTGCTACTTTGCCAGTTACCGGTGCTACCAGCAACGTGGTTGTGATTGCTGCTACTGCTGTTGCCGTTGCTCTGCTCGTGTGGGGCATCGTCTACGCAGTTAAACAGCGCGTACGCTAAATATCTAATCAAAAACACCCCTCTTCTGGGGTGTTTTTGATTGTAAGTCTATTTTTGTATTTATTCTTGAGCAGCTGCTTCAAGTGCGCTTGATAAGGCAGCTACTTGTTGATGTGCCGTCAAGGAGGCCTGTAGGCGTTGCAGAGTCCAAAGGGTCACTTGCCACCGTGTTTCGAGACTAAGGGCGCTGAGGCGGCGATATACAAGGCTGAGAGTGAGAGTTATGAGACCATTACGGATCACTTGCTCAGAATTGCCTGCGGCGATTGGGGTGTGTAAGAGAATTTCTTCTGATGGGAGCCAGATGTACACGCGGTCATGGCTGTAGACAGCCAGCCAGTCGGCTCGGATGGCTTGTGCAGCCATAATGCGGGCAACATTATGCACTCCACCATCTGGTGTGAGGCGAGCTTTACGATTGGTTGAGCTGGCCATTTTTACTAATCCAGGTAGGCTTATGAGCCAGTGTACATTGCGCTCATCGAAGAGGCTTGAATTGATCTTGAGGAGTCCAACTACCTCGTCTGTCAGAATAGTCGGGCCAGCTTGAGGGAGCCATTTATCAAGGATAATTTGCGTGTCACTGGTAAGTTTAAGACCAGGACCAACGATACCGATATCGGTGTCACTGGTGGCCTGGTGAAGGCTGGGGCCAGATAATCCTTGGGCTACTGTTGGGAGGAGCGGCAGTGATGTAATTGGCACTATTAGCTGCGATCGGATACGACCCGCATCAAGAAAAGACGAGAGTCCGTGGAGATTAGCTAAGCCGCCTGGACTACCGCCAACCACTTGAACGATCGGGAGGGCCTTAGGCTGAGGTAGGAGTCCAAAGGCGAGCGTCGGATCTGGTGGCTGAGGGGAGACGAGTGAGACATTCATTCGCACCTACTGTAGGCGCTTAGTTCAAGGCTCGCAAGTAGGAGCGCATGACGTCGTCAGGGCAGACTGAAGCAAAACTCAGGCGAGCCTTTGGAGTCATTAGAAAAACGTGAGCTCGCAAGTAAGCGTCGACGAGATTTTCTGTCTCCTGCCAGTTTTTGATCTTGGCTTCACGCTGGACGGTCGTAATAAAGGCTTGCCACGACAGGCTCTCAGGTGCACGGAGAGCTTTTGGCTGGACGCCGAAGCGGCTACCGAAGCGACGCGATGAGAGGCCGGGTAGTAATTGCAGGACAAGCTCACGATTATCGACTGCAAACAGGCGCAGAATCTGGCGATCCAGTGCCTTCATAGAGCGCTCTACCTGACGTGGCTTCAGGTCCGATGCAAACTCTGCGAACAGGGTTGTTGAGTAATCGTTAGTCATGCGGGATATATTAACATAAATATATCATCTTGTCTATAGTTAGCCGCTAAAGTCCATGATAATTCAGGGGATAAATGACGTCCACAGTTGGATTATGTACAGGTCAATTTGACTATGGTTATAGGAATACTCTAGAGTAAACGTAAGTATTTCAAGGGGGGTGAAGATGAATATTCGGTCGTGGCGTAGTCTCATTGTGGTCTGGCTGGTGGCGGTACTATATGTACTGGGCGGGATGAATGGGGCGGTTGGCTTGCATGAATTGCTGGCTCGCAAGCGGGCCGCGAATAATTCAGTACAGCTCCTGGCGGCAAATCAGACTACTCCCACGCCCGCACCGCAGTTGACGCCGACTGAAATAGCGACCCCTGCTAGTGTCCATGGTCAGGCCAGCCAGCCAGCCGCTGTTGCCCGGGCGAATCCATTTGTGGGTGCTAAGCTTTTTGTGGATCCAGATAATCCAGCCCAGGTTACGGTAGCGGAGTGGTCGAGCACTCGAGCTGCCGACGCTGCTGTCATGCGAAGAATCGCTCAGACTCCAGTCACGGTGTGGCTGGGTGATTGGCAGAGTAATATTGGAGCAGCCACCACCCAAGAGCTCAGTAATATGCGGGCTCAAGGGGCGTTACCAGTTTTTGTGCTGTATAACATTCCGGTACGTGATTGTGGTAGCTACTCAGCTGGCGGCGCATCATCGGCCGCGGCTTATCAAAGCTGGATTCAAGCCATCCAAAATGCTTCACAGGGGAGTAAGGCGGTATTCTTGCTCGAGCCAGATGCCTTGGCTGGCTGGGAATGTTTATCTGGTGCTCAGAAGGCGGAGCGGGTAAATATCTTACGTACTGCGATCACGACCCTAACAAGCTCGCCGAACCACTATGTCTATCTCGATGCAGGTAACGCTCGCTGGCACACTGCGGCCGAGATCGCTAGTAGACTGAAAGAAGTTGGGGTAGAGCACCTGCATGGTATTGCTTTGAATATTTCGAATTTCTTAACCACTACTGAGTCACGTCAGTATGGTCAGCAAATCAGCCAGTTAACGGGTGGTCTGCATGTAGTGGTTGATAGCAGCCGTAATGGTGCTGGTCCGGCGCCGAATCTTGAATGGTGTAATCCGACCGGCCGCAAGATCGGTGAAGTGCCTCGGGCTGTGACTGGCCAGGGGGCACTGGATGCGGTGCTGTGGGTCAAGTACCCGGGCGAATCGGACGGGGCTTGTAATGGCGGGCCGAGCGCTGGCGAGTGGTGGCCTGAGTATGCCCTTAGTTTAGTTAACTAAACTAAGGGCTAGTCGGCGAGTCCTGAAAGCCGCCCATTTTAGAGTGGCTCCAGGCGACTTTTCTGCAGCGGTGCTCAGTCGACGTATTATCATATACGCCTTCTTCCGCTCCTATCAGAAAACTCACCTAGAGCTCACTCAAAATGACCGGGTACATTGTGAGAGTGGTTGGGCACTGGTTTTCGAGTCAGGCCAGGCCTGCAGTACATTGTGAGACTCCCAATACCCGCTACATCCAGCGCCCTCGCGCCTCCACCTAGTACCGGGCTATCTTTGGGTAGTGCTGGCCAAGGTTGATCGCTTCAAAAACCACAGGCGTATTTAGGTACGACGAGGATTTTTGAAGTCTGAAAAACGCCGGCCAGTGCACTCAAAGTAAGCCGCGTGGAGATCAAGGAGGTACCTAAGCGGCGTCGGGGAGATAATTGCGCTTACTATCTCCTGGTGCCGGACTCGCTCCTGGCGTCGTTGTGGCTTTCGGCCCCAGTCCAAACCAGCCTTTAATCTGGTCAAATAATGACGGGGCATTGCCCGGAAGGGCAATTTCAGGGGCGGTGGCTTGTGCTGCTTGTTCCTGTTCTAGAGGCTGGTCTGGTACGGGTGATATTTGTTTAGCCGTTACGACCAGGCGTTTCCAACTCGTGCCTGGAGGCGTGCAGGTAATCAGTGTTAATTGTGGCTCAGAAGTGGGTTGCAGGACGGAAATCTCGGTTGGCTCGACGACCCGACTACCAGTTACTTGATAAACGTATTTCTTCTGCTCGTAATTGACTTGCACCTGGTCGCCAACGACCAGCTTATCGAGGAGGGCGAAAACAAATTTATAATCACCTGGTTCCCACCAGTCGTTTGAGGAGTGGCCGAAGAGTGCCATATTGCTGCGTTCACCGGGCAATGCTGTGCCGGCGTAGTGAATAACTCCATGTTGAAGTGATTTCTGGATGGCTTGCTCCTGGATCGAAGGCTCGAGGATAATCGGTGCATTTACATTGATCTTCGGAATAATAACGACATTCCCCGGGGGTGCGGCCTCGGCTTGATTGGCGGTTTGTTTGGCGACTGTGGCTGGGACTGGCGTAGCTGTAACTGGAGCACTGGGCTTGGGTGGACTAAAAACATAATTGAGCTGCGTGGCAAGGGTCTGGAAGTTGAACAGTAGTAAGAATATACCGAAGCTGAGTACGCCAATCCCGACATACCGCCAGGCATCTTTGGTAAAGATGCGGTTGAGTTTTAGCTTGAGGGCAATTTTACCGAAAAGTGTCAGCGCCGGCTGGGTCTCACGATCATCGCGCAGGCCATGGCTGATAAAGGTATCAAACAGGGGCGACAGGTTGAGGCGGACTGAGCCAGCTTGGTTGCAGGCTAGATTAAGGCTCGGCGCAGGAGCTGCATCAGCACCAAGCTCTACCAGGTGAGCTTGGTGATTGGCGGCTAGGGGGTTTCGAAAGACGGGCGGTTCAGCTGGAGTTGAGGGTTCCGGTTTATGAGTACTTGTATGGTGGACAGCTTCGGTAATGCCAGATGACATCTCGCCAGTCGGCACTGGCGGCTGGAAGTGGGTATCGACTGGAGGAGTAGGCAGTTTATGCGTAGACGAAGCCACTCCGCGTTGTGGATCCGAAGGATCGACGAGGTCGGAGAATTCTAGTGTACCGCCAGTTTTGTCCTGATCATGAGTTGGCATAATGTCTTGTCCGTATTATAATACATCGGCAGTTTGACATCTGAAAACAGATTACTTTACTTCACACTCGCCAGAGTGGTGGAACTGGTAGACACGCACGACTCAAAATCGTGTACGGGCAACTGTGTGTGGGTTCGAGTCCCACCTCTGGCACCAGAAAAAGTAGATTATTAATCTGTCTTTTTTCTTTCTTATCAGATTATCAAACAGTGATTACTTCCTGCGCTTCAGCAAAAAGATCCTCTATTGTACATGACTTTCAGCCTTTCTACATTAATGAGCCCAAGACTTTAGGATCGGACGGCGACAACAGCGTAAAGCCGTAATTTATTCAATAATACGATCAGGGTTCAGGAAAAAGTGCATCCAAAGGCTATTTTGAGTGGTGGTATCAGCGGCGGTTTTGTCAGCTTGCTGGAAGGCGAGAATGGACTTCGCATCTCCGAATGTAATGCTATCGGTTCCTGTTAAGTGGGTGCCGATAAGCTCGTTATTCTGACCATCGTAATCAATCAGGCGTAATTGATCGCCGGTGACAACAGCGAGGTGTTGATCATTGATCCAATCCCAGTTAGTCAGGCCCTGGAGAGAAGTATTGAAGCGGTAGCGTTGGTTTTGCTCGAAATCAATTGAGACAAAACGATTATTTTGATTATGTACGAGGTAGCGACCACTGCGATTGACGGTGAATTTTGTAATGTGGGAGCCAGCCGCACTGGTAGTACGTTGAGCTTTGTTGGCGAAGATACCGCGAGAGATGTTAAGGGTCTGGGTATCGAGTGGCAGACTAGCGATATAGTCCTCACTGAGGAATTTAAAATAGGCGAGTTGGTATGTGGCGCTGGCAGCAATCTTGGAGATGGTTTCAGGATTATTCAACTGATCGCGAACGCGGGCTTTCAGCTCACGTTGATCAGTCTGACCTTCGACGGTCAAGAGGGTCTGGTTACTCCACTGAGCTGCCCAGACCTGTTTGATGAGTTCAGGGCTAATGGACTGATCACTGAGGGTGATGCGGCGCATGACTTGATCTTGGGTGAAATAAAGTTCATTACTGCCGCTTGGACTCCAGCTGATCCAGGTAGGCTTGATGTTATGGGTAGTTGTGAGATTAGTAATTTTTGGTGTGCTGGTGGGTGCAGCTGGCATTGTCAGCCAGTCGACACTACCATCGGTGCGGGTTTGCGAGAAAAGGATCTGGTCGCCATCGGCACTGTATGTGAGATTGTCGATAGTCGAGACGGCCGCAGCATTAGTGCTGGCTGGAGTGCTGGGATTAAGGCTAGGCGTGTAGAGCAGAACAGGCGGTCGAGCCAAGTCAGTGCTGGTGTAGAGCCGAGGCTCGGCTGTTGGGCTTGATTGCTCACGTAAGACGAAGCGCCGCCGATCGAGACTCTGCCAAGCAGTTTGAAAACTGATATTAGTATAACGTGAACGAGTCGGCACTTGACTTGGAATCATCCAGGCGTAGTCGGCGAAGCTGACTCGTTCGGCAGCAACTGATACTTGCTTTATCCAAGGTCGAAATTTGTCGAGGGTATATTTAATCTCATAACGTCCAGGATTTACACTGGTGTAGCGATAGGGGGTTCTGTTGCGTGTCTCATCATTATTGATGGTGATCGTAGCACCACTTGGTTCACTATTCATGAGTATGAGGCCAGTTTCCCGCAATTCGCCGGTCGAGAAGTCATACTGCCAGCCCATTGCTATAGCAAGTAATAGCACCGTACCGATGATGACGGTAGTGGTACCTAGGAAGAGGGCTAGAAAATTACGAGTTGGTTTTGAGAGTGGCATTGGTGACATCCATTATACATCTGGGGTTTCTTATTTCTCAATGCGACTTATTTTTAAGCGTGTTCAATAAAAATGTCACCGAGGAGCGTAGTCTCGATACTGACTCCTGTTGATACTTGCAGTACAATAGAGGGTATATGTTAAAACGTCGTATCGCGATTGATTTAGGCACCGCCAATACTTTGGTCTATGTACCGAAGAAGGGCATTGTTGCCAATGAGCCAAGTGTGGTGGCGGTCTCGGTGGATGATAACCGTATCGTCGCCATCGGTAACGAAGCTAAAGAGATGCTGGGCCGCACACCGGATATTATTACGGCGAATCGACCGTTGAAAGACGGTGTGATCGCGGATTATCGCATCACTCAAGCCATGCTTAAACATTATATTGATAAAGTCTCGGGTAATATCCGTTTTAATCGGCCAGAGCTGATGATATCAGTGCCGGCTGGTGTAACGTCGACCGAACGACGGGCGGTGATTGATGCGGCTATGGCTGCTGGTGCTCGCAAGGCGCATATCATTCGTGAGCCAGTTGCAGCCGCAATTGGAGCCGGAGTCCCAATCGCGGCGCCAGCAGGGAACTTGATCGTTGATATAGGTGGCGGCACGACCGAGGTCGCGATTCTTTCGCTCGGTGGGATTGTGGCCCAGAATTCAGTTCGGATTGGTGGTAATAAGATCGACGCGGCCATCGCCGACTATATTCGTCGCAAATATGGCTTGATTATTGGTGATCAGACAGCCGAGGATATCAAGAAAGAAATCGGTTCGGCCTTACCGCTTGAAGTGCCACTAACTATGCAGATTCGGGGTCGTGATATGATTGCTGGCCTCCCGAAGACGATTAAATTGGACAGCGATGAGGTAACTCAGGCGATTCAGGATGAACTTGATAGTATCCTGGCAGCGGTCAAAAACGTACTCGAGCAGACTCCACCAGAACTGTCATCAGATATTATCGACCGTGGCATGGTCATGACTGGCGGCGCTAGTCAGCTGCGCAATATTGATAAGCTGATGACGAAGATTACTGGTGTGCCAGCCTATGTAGCCGACGAGCCGATGCTGGCAGTGGCCCGAGGCACAGGCATTGCGTTGGAGAATCTGGACGACTATATTCGGAGTGTGATGAGTAACCGTTAACGGTATGAGGCGTCTTTCTCCCTTTTCTTCTCATGCCCGTCACCAGTGGCATGATCTACTGACGAATATCTTGCAGTACGGCATTATGCTGTTGCTGATTCTTTTGCCGTTCCACGCATTTATGGTGATTGTTATTAGCCACGTGACGGGTCATGAGCTGGCCTTGGCAGCTTGGAAGGATGCCATTGTACTCATCCTGGCGGCGGCTGGAATTGGTCTGGCACTCTTAGATAAGAACTTTGGCTGGCTCAAACATCGGACGAATTACGCCATACTCGGCGCGATTGCTAGTGGTATGGTGGCCTCGATTATTAACTGGCATTTTGATATTACTTGGCTGGTAGGGATTAAGACGACACTCTTGCCCCTAGTGCTATTTTTGACAGTCCAACAGGTGGCCAAGGCGTTTGATGATTCAATCCTCGAGAAGTTGGTGTTATTGCCGGCCCTCTTAGTCAGTGTGGTGGCGCTGTGGCAATTTCTAGCGATCCCAACCACACTCTTGTCGCAGTTGGGATACTCGGCGGCCACAATCCAACCATATCAGGGTGTGCATCCCGGCTTTGATTTTGGACGGGCTTTTGCAACTTTAGGTGGACCAAATCAGCTCGGAGCCTATCTTATTTTGCCGGCAGTTTGGCTGTTCTTGCGGGCGGTCAAGCTCGACAATCGCCGCGAACGACTAGCCTCAGCGATTGGCTTTTGTATCGTGGCTGGGGCAGTGGTAGTTAGCTTCTCACGCTCGGCGATCCTGGCCCTGTTGGTTGGCTTGGTAGCGGCTTTGTTCTCAAGTATTCCTAAGAAATGGCGCTGGCCGTTGGTTGGGGCTTTGGCAGCTGCGGTACTCATCGGCTGGTTTGGTGTGCGGACGGTATTGCATTATGATCCTGGTACAGCTGCGCGTAGCTTTCTTCTGCGCGGTGAGCTGTCGGCGACCGGTCAGGTGGTGGGTGGGGATTCTGGTCATGTTCAGGCTGTTGAGCAGGGCCTCGAAAAGGTGTCAGAGCATCCGCTCGGGCTGGGTCTGGGCTCGGCTGGACCGGCTAGCTTTTATGGACATCAGCTCCTGACTGAGAATTGGTTTATTCAGATTGCACTTGAGCTCGGAGTGATTGGTCTGGCTTTCTTGATCTTTGCCTTCGCGCGACTGTTTATTAATTTTCATCGCAAGAGCGGGATTTTTACGATGGCGATGTTTGCTAGCCTGGCTGGGCTACTCGTGGCTAATCTTTTCTTGCATACGTTTGCTGATTCGACGCTTGGTTTAACCTATTTTGCGCTAGCTGGCATTGCCCTGGCTCGTCCGGAGGAGGCGTAGGCTATGGCCCGAACAGCGATCTTGTACGATTGGCTCTATCACAAGGAAGGCGGCGGTGAGCGCATGCTGTTTGAGATTCTTGATCTCTATCCAGAGGCTGATTTAATCACCCTGACATACAACAAGGAGCGCTACCAAGGACGTCTGAAGAGCCGAATAGTACGGACAAGCTGGCTGAACCGCTTGCCCAAGGCGCTTCGGCAACGGCCCCAATGGCTCTTGCCGTGGGTGCAATCAGCGGTACGGCATTTGCCGACGAAGGGTTATGACGAGCTGATTGCAGTATCATCGGCTTGGGTTAAGAATGTGCCCTTACGTCCGCATCAGACCTGCACGGTGTACTGTTATAGCCCGGCACGTATGCTCTGGGACGCTTGGCCAGCAGCTCTGGATGGGCGAACCCATAATCCGATCATGCGTTTCTTGGTGACTATTTTGGCGAGTCATTTACGGCTTTGGGACTACTATGAGTCGCAGCAGTCTCGCCGGAATTTTATTGCGATTTCGCAGACTATTCAGGCTCGGATTGCAAAGTTTTATCATCGTCAATCGAAGCTCGTCTATCCAGTGGTCGAGCTGGATACAGCTTCGGCGTTGACACCAACGAAGACTCAATACTACATCGTGGTGTCGGTTCTGGCACGATATAAAAATATCGAATTAGCGATCCGAGCTTGCCGACAGGCCGAACGGCGCCTGGTGATTGTTGGTGATGGGCCCGATCGCGAGCGGTTAGAGCAGCTGGCTGGAGATGATCCTCTGATTGAATTCCGGGGCTGGGTTGAGGAGAGTGAGAAGTTTAGTTTGCTGGCAGGCGCTCAGGGTTTTATCTTCTGTTCCCACGAAGACTTCGGCATTGCGCCAGTCGAAGCCTTGGCAGTGGGTACGCCGGTGGTGGCACTGGCTGGCGGGGGAGTGAGCGAGACGGTACCGGCGGGTACCGGCGGTGTGTTTTTCGACCATTCGGAACCAGCAGCGGTCATCGCGGCCTTAAAGAAACTTGAGGCCAAGGATTGGGATAAATCTAAAATGCAGACTCGAGCCAAGCGCTATTCGCGTAGTGCCTTTCGTCGGCGTTGGAAGCAGGCGGTTCGACGGACCCCCCATGCAGACACGGAGCAGGTATGAGGGTATCTCGGCCGCGCGTTAAAGTCCTATCAATTGATTTTGACCCTATCCGTCAAGCCGAGGTTCGGCAGCGTTTGCAAACTTTCTTGAGCCAACCACGTCGGGCTCGGAGTTTCTTGTACCTGAAGCCCTACGTAGAGTTTTTTATTGATCAGCCGACTATTGTACAGGCACTGCTGCAAGAGGCCGACTTAGTAGTGGCTGACTCGGTGGCTGTCCAATGGGCAGCATCTTATCTAGCTGATGGGCAGCCAACCTTGCGACACTGGCTCTGGAGCTTAGCAGCTGGCTTACGGCGACCACAGTGGCTAAAACGGGTAATTCCAGATCGTGGTTCCGGTGTTGATACGACCCAAGCACTCTTGCGATTGGCCGAGAAGCAGGGCTGGAAGGTGGGGATACTTGGCGGACCTCGTGATATTGAGCAGACCAAACAGGCTGTACATAAGCGCTTTCCTAGGCTGCGTGGACCGCATGCCTGGTCGGGATATTTTGAGCCGATTGATGAGGCAGCGTTAGTACGCGAGATACGCTCTCAGCGCCTTGATATTTTATTCGTAGCTATGGGGTATCCTAGGCAAGAACTGTTTATTGCCAAGCATGACCATGATTTGGCTCGAGTTTTAATTGGTGAGGGCGGTACCTTTGACTATGACCAAATGGGCGGGCCAATTAAGCGGGCACCACAGGCCTGGCGACGGGTTGGCTTGGAGTGGCTATGGCGACTCCTGCAACAGCCATGGCGCCTGAAGCGCCAGTTGGCGATTCCGAAATTTATGTGGCGGGTATATCGCGCGGCAAAAACTCCCAAGAAAACTTGATTTTTCTACTTTACGCTTATGGTCAGGTCTGACATAATGAAGACAACATAAGCGGTGAGTTTTAATGCGACAGTGTCCTGATTGTGAAGAAAAAGACAGAGTCGTCATAGCTGGGAAGGTGTTCTGTGCAAACTGTGGGACACCTTGGCAGCCGGCTGACGTTAATGAAGAAAAGCCTTATCTGACCAAGGTTGGGGTACTTAAGCCTGAACCCGTTGCAGATACAGTAGTGGCAGTTCCTGCACCAGTTGCCCCTGTCGCTGCACCTATTCCAGCTCCGGTTGTAACTTCTCCTCCAATTCCAGTTCCAATTCCAGTACCAACGCCAGCTCCAATTGCGCCAGCGCCAACACCTCCACTAGCCGAGAAAATTACTGATCCGGTTAAGGCCCCTATCATGCCGGCGCCGGCTGCTCCAATCCCAGCTCCAGCCACACCACCTAGTCCAATCCCAGCTCCAGTCACACCACCTAGTCCAATCCCAGCTCCACCCGTAGTACCTCCGGCTCCGGTAGCGGTTCCACCTATCCCAGCTCCACCGGTTGTAGCACCAACTCCACCAATCCCTCAAGCATCGGTGTCACCGGTAATACCACCGACTCCAATCCCAGTACAACCCCTGACCGAAATGAAGGAGCAGATTGGTTCTGAGATACCAACACTTGAGAGTAGAGATGAAAGCGTGCTGACCGATACTGAGCTTAAGGAACTGTCCGCCGTTAAGCCTCTAGGGTCATTACCAACTTCAGCTCCATCACTACCAGCATCTGCTCCGGTCCCCGTTGTCGCACCCATGCCATCAGCGCCTCCAGCTGTTCAGAATCCATCAGCTCCGGCCGCAATCGCAGCCGCTCCACCAACACTTGCTAAGACAACAGGAGTTCCAGCTGTAGCTGCTCAGCCGCCAGCCCCGAATCCATCACCAAACACCGGTAATGGTAGTGTAGATGGTATCGTCGCGCCGATTACCTACCCAGCACCACAGGCTACTCCAGCACCGACGCCCGCAGCTACTCCAGACACAACGGTTGCTGGCGTTACGATGAGCCGTGAGGCTGCTTTGCAACTTGCACTTGGTACGGACGCTAATCTCGTCAAGCCTGCTACTGCCGGTCCCGCTAAGCCGGTCGCTTTAGTTTTAGGAGTAATTGCTGCAATTATGCTCGGGGCTTATTTGTGGCAAGCTAATTATCCAGCTCTAGCCCTGAAGCTAGCCGGCATGCGCTCTGGCGTCAATGTGGCGATCCCAGCCTACCTCCCAACCGGCTGGTCATTGTCGCGGCAGGTGAGTGCCAGTGATGGCACGATTAGCTATAAGGTTGCTAAGGGCGGTCAGTCGTTTAATGTTACCGAGCAGCAGACGCAGTGGGACTCACAAGCCTTGCTCGAACAGTATGTACTACCTAAGACTTCCGACTATCTGGCACTGCAAGCTGAGGGTTTAACGATCTATGTGTATGGTGATAATCAAGCGGCCTGGATAAGTAATGGCATGATACACAAGCTTGAGGGTCAGCATGGTCTGAGCCAAGACGAAATAATTCGAATCGCGACCAGTCTATGAGCGACCGATCCTGGGAGGAGTTGGTTGACCTGATTGATACCAAGTACGCGATCGACAACCATATTCGCCAGTCGGAGCCTATCGAGGGCCATCCACAGCTCAAAGCTCAGATTGAAGCAATTTTCTTCGAGAAAGATAACCAAAAGTACAAGATTGAACGCTCAGAGTCTCCGGCTGTGACCGACACCAAGACACACTATGTGCATCGAGGAGCTGCTCAGCGGGTCGAACACAGCTATGATCCATATGAGACGGTCAAACGAGTGACGTTCTTCCGACAACAACCTGATGGCTACTGGAATGAAATCCAGCCTGAAGCGATGCTAGGCTAGAAGCTAGCATCTAGAAATTAGCAGCTAGAGACCTGTCTATGGTAGTTCCTATTTCCTAACTCCTTCACGCTAATTTTATGGTATTACCTTCTAACTTCTAATTCCTATATACTAATTGTATGACTAAGTCACCAGTGCGCGTTCGCTTCGCCCCGTCACCGACGGGTTTTTTGCATATTGGCGGTGTCCGCACGGCTCTCTTTAACTGGCTGTTGGCTCGGCAAACCGGTGGAGTGTTTATCTTGCGACTCGAAGACACTGATCGCGAACGATTTGTCGAAGAGGGGATTGAGCAGATCGTGACCGTTCTTGACTGGTTTGGCCTCAAGCCGGATGAAGGTTTCTGGGAAGGGCAGGAGGCTGGTGAAGTGGGGCCGTATGTGCAATCGAAGCGACTGCCAAATTATCAGACATACGTTGATCGGCTAATTGAACAGGGACTGGCTTATAAGAGCTATGTTTCACCGAAGGCCTACGCCGAACAGCGCGCGGCTGATCAGAGCTCTGGCAGGGCTTTTGTGTATCGACGGAAGCTTGAGCCAGAGGCAAGTCCCTCAGCCGAGGTCCCAGTGCGACTTGACATCGAAGCCTGTATTCATCGACTAGGAATCAATCATATTACTTGGCTGGATAATCGCGGCGAAACTCAGGCCGAGGCAGTGATTGACCCGAATACGATCGAAGACTTCGTAATCTTAAAGGCTGATGGTTTTCCGACTTATAACTTTGCCAATATTATTGATGACCACTTGATGGGGATTACGCACATCTTGCGCGGAGATGAGTTTATTAGCTCAACCCCTAAACACGCTTTGCTCTATGATGTATTGGAATTCCCGCGACCGATCTGGGTACACCTGCCGGTTATTCTCGGGGCAGATGGGGCGAAGCTGTCCAAACGCCATGGCGACACCGATGCTTTGCAGTACCGCGACAAGGGTTACTTGCCTGAAGCGATGTTGAACTTCTTGGCTCTCCTCGGTTGGAATGATGGGACTGAGCAGGAAATTTTTTCTGTAAGTGAGCTGATTGAAAAGTTTTCACTGGAGCGAGTCCAGAAGAGTCCTGCTAAGTTTGATCTCGAGCGGCTTAATTGGATGAATGGGGTCTGGATCCGCGAGCAATTGACCGAGGATGAGTATTTAGCGCGAGCCCAAGAAGTTCTTAAACAGGCTGATCTTATTACTGATGACACGCCACCCGAGCTCATGAAACAAGCGGCTCTGCTGGAACGTGAGCGCATTAAGTTCTTTGCTGAGTTGCCCGAAGCGATTAGCTTTTTCTTTAGTAGTCCTCGGCCTACGGCTGACTTCTTAGGCCAGAAGATGGGGAGTGACAAGACTAGCCAACTACTAGACATCGCTCTAGAGGCACTAGCTCAGGCTCCAGCCGATGAGTCTGGTGTTGAGGCAGTCTTACGCGATACGGTTGGCGAGAAAGAGCTCAAGGCCGGTGAGTTTTTCTCGGTCATTCGTATGGCGATCACGGGTCGAACCGCTGCACCTGGATTATTCGAGACGATCGCGGTGCTTGGTATTCCTGAGACAGTCGAACGACTCAGGACAGCGCGATCTGTTTTGGTGTAGTCGGGAGCTGATTATCCCTTGACAACATGTAACCTATGTAATACACTGTTTGTATGAGATTTACCGTCAAGCAATTCAACGAACGTTTTCCAGACGACACCGCTTGTCTAGACTATATGTTTGAGCTTGCCTACGGTCACATGCCTGCCTGTCCCAAATGTGGCGTGGCTAACCCAAGCTACTACCGCGTCAAAAACCGTAAATGCTACGAGTGTAAAGACTGCGGTAACCAGATACATCCATTGGCTAATACCATCTTCCATAAGTCCTCGACATCACTCAAAGACTGGTTCTATGCAATCTTCCTATTTTCAGTCGCTAAGAATGGTGCATCTGCTAAGGAAGTTGAGCGGCATCTTGGCGTAACCTATAAAACAGCGTGGCGGATAGCTAAACAGGTTCGTACTCTCATGCTGGAAAGTGGAAGTCCACTGTCTGGTGTCGTTGAAACCGACGAAACATATATCGGTGGCCGGGAGCGTGACAGAAACGTGACTACTCAGGATAAAGCTGTGGTATTCGGTATGGTTGAACGGGGTGGCAAAGTTAAAGCTGAGCATGTCCGTAGTGCTGGTGCGCGTGTATTGCTACCTCGTTTGCAAGCCAGTATTGCTCCAGGTACAACGGTTTATAGCGATAAAGCCAGGGTCTATAGAACCCTGCACCGCATTGGCTACTACCACGACAGTGTCAACCACAGCATTGGTGAATATGGTCGCGGAATTGTCCACACCAATACTATTGAAGGTTTTTAGTCACAACTAAAACGCTCTATGGATGGGCGTATCACTGTGTGAGTCGGAAGTATCTTCAGCTGTATCTGAACGAGTTTGTGTATCGCAATAATCATCGTCAGGCTCCGGTTTTTCCGACTTTGATCGCGATTGCTGTGCGGCGCGTGCAATCGCTTTATCAAACTTCTGCTTGGCATTTGGATTAACTTTATCTTCTGGCAGATTGTCTAAAAACTTCTGCCTGTCGTCATCATTGAGCGGTTGTTTTGCCATAGTAAACAGTATACCTCAGTTAGGGAATGTACCCACTCCACACAAATAGATAACCCCACTAACGATAGCATCCCTTTCGGGCCGCTTTTACCTCTTTTAAACCTCGCAATATATTCTCTCCTCTTTTATATATACATATAGAGCTACTTAGAGTAGTTGTTGAGTGAGTGTGGGAGTTAGGTAGAAGTAAGCCCAAGTGTTAGTTGCTAGTCCCAAGTCCATGCGACAGGAACATGTTGATCGCCGCCTCTATATCTTCAGAATTGCCCTAACTCTCAAGAGGCAAGTCGGCAGCAAGTTTCATATCTTCCCCAAGTACGCCCTGAATAGAGAGTCTTTCCCTAGTCCGCTACCAGAGCTTTTTTTGAAACGAAAAGGAAGCTCAGACAAGCCTGACTATGTGCTAGATGTCTTTGAGGCAGGCACCCCAAGCTGGCTACTACGAAAACGTATCAGGCAGCACGAAGAGTACGCTAACGAGAGCACATACCTGTATCCGAATGTTTTATTTGTAGCTGGCAACCAAAGTACTGAGAATAGACTGTTCAAGCGCACTTATGATAAATACGAAGACTTTGACTATTTAATTACCCAGCAAGAGCTATTGCTCGATAGTGAGAATGGAAAAGTCTGGATAGATATGAAGAACTCGGAGGAAGATGAGATTTTGCGGACCGGGCTTGAGTAGGTGTCTGTTGTTTATTTGCGCTTTAAGACTATAGTTGCGACATAGCAATAAACACTAGCCTTTAAAGTTCAAAGGATTTGACATAGAATATGTCAATTAGCTCATAACAAAAAGAGGCAAAGATGTCAGATCCTGCTCCAAACCCACAACCGCAAGATCCCGTTTGGAATGACTTTAATATGAACGAATAAGAGAAGCGGTCTAAACTTGAAGAGGCCTGCAAAAAGCTGCTCATGATAATAGTTATATACCCAATATGGTTGCCGGTATAGAGACTCTAGATCTTTCACCGACTGCTAGTTCGACAGGTGATTTAGCTGACGCTAAGAAGTATGCTAACTTGCCCGTAAGAAGTTTCCAACTGGATCTACGTCCAGACACCCAACAAGAGTTGCTTGAACAGGGTGAGAGTCATACCGTTATCGCAGACCAAGGTGACCCACGTACTACTAAGAGTGAGGTGCCGCCGCAAACGCAGAGCCTTATTCAGGACTTACTAAAATATACCGAGGCCACCCCTAAATCAGGCGGATAGTACTTCGCTTGAAGAGGTGTGGTCCGGTAATGTAGCCGGCGAGCCAATAGAACTGGTTCTTTTTCATGACTCCCGCACAAGGGTGCTGGGCGATCAGGAGACCGGCGTGCCGATTCTAACCATGCGGGCCTATAGGGGTAAGTACAAAGATTATAATAGGCCCGGAGCAAACAACAGCAGTAACCCAACGAACTAGGGTTTTCTTTTACGAAAGTTTGGGTCATACTTATGCTTAATTGAACAAGGATGGGGTATGAAACTAAAAAATGACCTATCAGGTATCGCTCATGTTGCATTAATCGCTCTGGTTATAGTAATTGCAGTCGTGGGCTTTGCTGGCTGGAAGGTTTGGGCTAACAACAAATCAAACAGCGACAGTTCCGCCTCAAGTCAAAGCGAAACATCTCAGGCGACAAATGATGGGTCTACCGACTCAACTAAAAAGTACTTAGAGATAACTCAGATGAGTGTACAATTTGAAGTTCCGTCTACAGTCTCAGACCTAAAAGTTGATTCGTTTCAAGAATTTCCAGCCGAGAATGGGCAGGCTGCATCCGCAGTTGCAGTACTAAATAGCCCAGCCCTAGAAGCTGAGGGAAAAATTAAGACTTCCGGTACCCAAGAAAGACATGAAAAGCTTGGCCAAATAGTTCGACAAAAAAACGGCTCTATTTACCATGGCAATACCACGATTGAAGATTATGCTAAAAATAATAAGTTTGCTGGCGTAAAGATCGGTGACTACTACTACGTCTATGTAACAACCTATGCTGCTGAGAATGCCGATACCTATCTCAACGCGATCAAAACAAGTATTGAAACAAGCCTAAAGAGTAAAAATTAAAACCTCGCAAGCTACTGTTGGTTTGCCACAAACTGAACTCAGTTTACATGCTGTAAAGGTATACTCACGAGTCGGGATTATGGTAATCCTCTAATATATCGGTAATATTATACTTACTGTAATTTAATGAAAAGCAAAATGAACTTTTGGATCATCGGTACACTCATACTCTCGCTTATTTCACCCATTTCCTACACTAAAAGTATGCTCCGATTATCAGCTAAACCACATCGAGTCACCCGTCTCATCGTTTGGCTTGCTAGTTTAGCCGGTATCCTTGGGGTTTTGCATTCAGATAATGTTGCCGGTCAGATCTTTGCTCTCATTTTCCTAGCCCGAGCCACGTATTTGCTTGGTATGTCGCTCAAGTATGGTATAGGGGGAACTTCAAAACTCGATCTTTATTGTCTCGGTCTCGGGATCTTGGCACTCGTGGCTTATGTCGTCACCAAGAATGGTCTTCTCACTATAGCGCTCGGTATCCTGGCTGATGTTGTCGGCTATATTCCGACTTTCGTCAAAACCTATCATGAGCCAAAAAGTGAAGATCCACTCTTCTTCGCTATCGAAGGAGTCGCTTCATTGTTTGGTGTGTTTGCAATCTGGGAGTGGAGTGCAGCCATACTTTTTCCGATTTACTTCACCTTGTGTAGTGCGCTTGTAGCCTTCCTTATCTATCGCAAAAAGCTCTTCCCCTCCTGGAAGTAGGAAGTCTGGAGGGGCGAACAGCTCAAGGCCGTCGCCGCTCTAGCAGCTAGAAGTTAGAGTCTAGTATTTATGAGGTTGGGAATTAGTGATCTGTCTATGGTCGATTCTAGTTCCTAAATTCTAGCGTTATGGAACCGTTAAGATCTCACGGTAATTGAGGATGGAGAAAGATCCAGTTAGCGGGAAGGATGGCGGCGGCGTAAGGCGTAGATTCTTATCGTAGCCATTGGTCGTGCTTTTATAGCCGTCAATCGTGGTGTAATTCGGCGCGCTGCCAGTAACGATTGACCAAGTCCAGTAGAGATTGGTAGCGATTGATCCATAGACGGTGATGGAGTTTTTGACACTGCGATCACAGTCCGTGCCAGCTAAAGTGTCTTTGTTGTACCAGACGTGACCTTGTTGTGCTAGCATGGCGGCATCGATTTCAATATTAGTTGGCGCCTGCTGTGAGACTTTGATATCTTGTTGGGCAATCAGTCCTAGTGCCGAACTGCCATCTTTGGATTGGTAGAGAATGTCGCCCATGATAGTGATGGACTTATATGTAGAGGCGTTGGTTGGCAGGTAGGCGGCGGCGATAGTTAGGCGCCCTGGCATCTTTTCATTTGGCTTACTGCGGATCCAGACATTATCGTCGACATAGAGGATATTGTTAGCTGGGTGTGACAGGGTCTGGACTAAGGTGCGAGTGATAGAAGTACATTGTTCGCGAGTAACTTTATAGACATCAATGCCGCCATCACCGCGCAACTCTAGGTAGTAGCCGAGCTTGGAGCTGGGGTTACCAGCACTGGTCGGGGCTAGATATCTGCCACCACTCTGGGCGTCGGTTTTAAGCTTCTGCAAATCAGCCGTGACAGACTGAAAGTCAACTGAATTTACTGGGAAGCGCCATAGGCTTTGCGGGCCGCCATTACCCCAGACACCGTTCTTAACGGTGCCGTTGCCGCCAAACTGTGCGCTTGGCCGGTAGGTCGATTGAGCTGAAGAGATGACATCATTGCCGGTGCCATCAAAGTGAATGCCACTATTACTATGTAGAGCGCCATCGACTGTTTCGTTTGGACCAATCCAGATCTCGGTATTTGTCAGGATGGCATACTGGGCAAAGGAGGGGATGGCGATCGAGGCTTGCAAAGTTCGTTTAGCAGTCGCACCAATGGCACTGCCGACGGATTTTACAGTCACTGACGCGCTTGCGCCGCTGGGTGGCTTTACATAGATTGAGTAGGTGCCTTGCTTGCGGCCATCGGGAGTTTTGAAGTCATAGGTGAAGGGTCCGTAGCCATCGGCTCCGAGAGTGCCGCAAACCTTGCCGTCGCAGTAGTCATTGACGTTGTGGCTGAGATGCCAGAGATAGTAATTGATGCCGGCCTCGGCGATATATGTAGCACTGACGGCACGCTGTGAGCGAGTGGCGAATCGTAGGGTATTGAAGACAATCGCCGCCACAGAAACGCAGAGGGCTAGGAGTACAGTGCCGGTAATGATGACCTGCACGAAGGTGATGCCAGTAGGGTGTTTTTTGGTAGGGGTTTTCATAGATTTGTTTTCATATTACGAAGCTGCACTTGGGTTGATGAGGTTTGGTTAATTTTCATGAATTTCGGCTGCGGGTTAATCGTCAGAGTGATCTCGACCTTGCGGATAGCATTTACGTCGTAGGGTGAGGTCAGGAGCGTGCCATTCTCGTCGTAGTAGCGGAAGACTGGCTGGCTGGCCGTATTAAGGGCTTGAGATATATTGTAGGTCTTGGAGTTTCCAGCCGGGTAGGTGTAGTTTGGCGCTGTTCCACTGGCTGGTATGACATCGGCTTTCACCTGGCTACTCGAGAGATAGTAGCGAGTGCGATCGGGGCTGGCATCGCGTGGCGAGTAGTAGGTCTCGAGTGTAAGGTCGTTATTGCTGGCGCTGATGACCTTGCTGCTGGAGCGAATTACTCGGCTCATGCGATCCAGGGTACGTACGAAGGTGTCGCTGGCTTGAGCTTGGGCTAGGCTATATTGATAGGCTTGCCAAGATTGGAACATGATCTGAGTAATGACGAAGCCAGCCACTACGATGATGGGCAGTACGATCAAGAGCTCGATAAGCGTCACGCCGCGACGTAGCTGTGGCCTGATTCGCTTCATGGTGAGATCTCCACGGCTTTTTCTTGGGTCGTCGAGCGACCGCCAGTTGTGACGACTAGATCCCAGTTTCCGGTGGCGCCACTTAAGTCGATGGTACCGGACAGAGTACCGGGAGTGGTGTAGGTGATGCCGGTAGCGATGCGGTTCGATTGGCCGGACTGCTTGAGATAGAAGCTCGAGCCAGCTTGGAGATTGCTGCCGACGATATCGATGATGGTACTGCCAGTCGGTGTAGTATCAGGGCTGACACTACTAATAATTGGGTAGCTGGTTGGGCTCGTCGCCACGTACAGAGTGGCGTTGGTGAAGCTGTTGGGCGCTACCGCGATTGGCCGCAAAGGGGAGCTGGAGAGGATGGTGTAGCCACTGATTGCCAGATCATAGCTGTCCCATTCTATGAGATTGAGCTGGGCAACTCCCGAGCCATCAGTGGTGATATTCTGCGAATACTTATAGGTGAGTGGAGTTGAGAAGATGGTTTTCGTACCCCGCACTGTTAAGCTGCGATTGGTGATTGGGTTTCCGTTCTGATCCTTGATCGTCAGGCTGAGGTTCGCCAAGCTATCTATGGTGAAGGTCTTGATGGTGGTTTGCTGAGCGATCAGGCCAAAGTCAGGGTTAGTCGGGCTAGGATTAGTCTGGCTGGCCGGATAGGTCTGCTCAGAACTGTAACCGCCCTTACTAATCACTACATGGTAACCATTACTATTATCTGGTGGCATCTTAGGAATGATGACCTGCCCCTGGACGTCAGTTTGAGTCTGGATACTGACATCGGGGTTCGGATTGAGATTGATCACCTGAACGGTCGCCCCCTCAACAGGATTACCAGCGGCGTTAATAACGCGAATAATCAGGACACCGGTATTACCGGTGGTTTCGGCGGCCTTGGCGGCAATGTCGGTCGAGATTTCGGCTAGCTTCTGGGCGCCATTGGCGGTATAGATCTGGATGGTGGCCTTTTTATAATCGTAGGGGTAGAGGTCGATCGACGAGCCACCAGATGAGAGTCCGTCATAGGGGTTGTCGACATAGCGAATATCGGTATGGATTTTGAAGCGCAGGTTATTGCGGGTTAAAGTTTCATTATCATCGATATTACCTGGTGGGTAGATCGTGCCCGCCTTGGTGGCCAAGGCGTCGTAGGGCATATTCTTGAGGTTCTCGAGCTTTTCCTGAGCTACCTGCAGAGCGATAGAACGGGCCTTACTTTGGAAGAGATGGGCTAGGTTGGTCGTAATGATCGTAAAGAGTGCCACCAGGAGAATGGTCATAATGACCATGCCAATAAGAGATTCAATTAAAGTGAACCCAGTAGGGTGGCGGCGCTGTGTTGACCGAAGCATAAGTTTTATTATACCGGGTTTTTATAAGGGGCTTTCATCATTCCGTCCGTCAGGCGACGGATCAAGACGACATCTTTCCTGGTGCTCTCGTGCTTTCACCTAGTATCGGGTTACTTCCTGATAATGCCGACCAAAGCGCTAGCCCTGCATGAAAGCGAGGCGTGCATGAAGTATGGTGAAATTTCATAGGAGAGTGACTTTGCCGGTCAGTGCACCAGGAATAAGTCGCATTGTGACCAATCAGGGCTTACTATTGACAAAATGACTTATTTTTGGTATTATACATCCCGTTAAAAAGTATTGACGAGTCTGATAAATTATGTCACCAAATGTTATGCCAAAACCTATAAAAGCTGAGTCGAAGCGCAAGCTAGCCCTGATTATACCAGGCCACAATGAGGCTTTGGTGATCCAGGACACGATTCGTTCCGCCCTGGCTGCAGGTCAGCCAATGGCCGATATTTATGTAGTTGACGATAACTCAGATGATGGTACAGCTAATCTGGCGCGTGAAATCATCTTCGACCGTAACGTGCTTACTGTTGAGCGCTCTGGCAAGGCCGGTGCAATTCTGCAAGCCGTGAACCATTTCGAGATTGCAAAACACTATGAATGGGTGCATATCGCCGATGCCGACTGTTTCTTCGAGCATAATTATTTCGAAGAATTTATGAAGTATCTCGATCCGAGTAAGTATGTGGCTGCGACTGGCTATGTGAAGTCTATGAAGAGTAACTGGATTTCTAAATACCGGGCGTATGAATATAGTTTCGGGCAGGAGATTAGCCGCCGGTTACAGCACGTTCTGGGAGTAATTCCAGTTATCCCTGGCCCAACCAGCTGTTTCCGGGCTGATATATTGCATGAGCTGGACTTCAAGACCAGCAACCTCACAGAGGATTTCGACATCACCCTGCAGATTCACCGAAAGAAGCTGGGTAAGATCGTCTTTATTCCGAGCGCCAAGACTCTCACTCAAGATCCTAAAGACTTCAATGACTATGTCAAACAAGTTTCACGTTGGTATCGTGGCTTTTGGCAGGGAGTTATCGATCGTAAGATTGGCTTTGGTTTTCAGCGAATCGACCTCTACTTGAGCTACCAAATTCTTGAAATGTTTGCCTACTACATCAATATCTTGGTGCTCTTTCCACTCATGATGTTACGTGGTGGGGCGCTATCAGCCCTAGCAATCACGTTCCTCGTGGACTTTGCCATCTTCTTCGCGACAGCGGTTTTTGGCGCAGCAGCCCACCGCCGTGCGGATGTTATGTCGGCCTTCCCATTGTTTTACCTCCTGCGGGTTACCAATATGGTCCTGTATCTCAAGGCTTTTATTGAAGTTGTAATCTTGCGTCGTTTTCGGACCCACCAAGTTGGTTGGTCAACCAGTGGTCGCCGGTATAAGATTACTCCAGGAGCCGTTCAGTGAAAATACAGAAATTCGGAAGCAAAGCGGGAAACATACTGATGTATGCTCTAGCTTTGCTATTCTTGGGTTACCATATCTTTCCGCTCCTCGAAGCTGGTTACAACAGGGTTGCAGCTACGACTTCTAGTCAGTCGAAACTGGCCAGGATTACGGCTTCGGCGGAGTGTACGCTACAGGATGGCTCGTATGATCAATTAACCTATGGCAACCCAATGACCGATTCGCTATGGACGACACTACCATATCGAGATCCTAGTGCCGTACCAGTGACGGGTACTAATCTCTTAGCAAACGCGTCCTTTACTGTCCTCGATGCACAGGGATTGCCAGCGGGCTGGCGATCTAATCAGTATGGTCGTATTGCAGCGGCTACCACGGTGGATCGTGACGGTCGGACCGACCAGGGCTCACTCAAAGTTACCGTGACTAGCCGTGATGATGGCGATGCCAAGTGGGTATCGGAGCCGATTGCTGTAGCGCCAGGTGAGTACCTTCGCTTTGAAGACTATTATAAGAGTGATGCAGCCAGTAATGTAATCGTTGATATTACTCAACAAGATGGTAGTCACTATTATGTAACGCTCGGTAGCTTGGAATCGACTGGTGGAACCTGGAAAACTTTTCGAAGCTCATACGTAGTACCGGCTTTCACCGAGAAGATTCAGCTGGCTCACGTACTCGATGGCGTCGGTACTTTGCAGACGGATGACTATAAGCTCGTAAAGCAGCCTTTACCACAATTCAAACGTGGCTTGGTGAGCTTAACGTTCGATGACGGTTGGCGCTCGATATACGAGAACGGCATGCCACTGTTTGATAAGTATGACATCAAGACGACCCAGTTCGTGATTAGTGGCGTGGTTGGTGATAATTCCTACATGACGTCTAAAATGCTAAAAGAATTTTCGGCGAAAGGCCATGAAATTGGTTCGCACACAGCCCATCACGAGGATCTTTCGCGACTTGGTAGTGTGGCTATCACGAAGACACTAGCCGAGAGTCACGCGGTACTGAATGATTACTACGGTTTCGAGACTAATAACTTTGCCGCTCCGTATGGTCGGACAAATAATCTTTCTCGCGCCAAGATCAAGCAGTGCTACCAGAGCATGCGTACGACAGACACTGGTTTTAATACCGCCGACTATGACCGCTATAACCTCAAGGTTATGAATATTGAAGTCGATACTAAACCCGAAGAAGTTGCGACGGCTGTACGCTTTGCGCGAGACCACAAGCTATGGCTGATTCTGGTCTATCACGAGGTGGATAATAGTTCTGCCAGCTCATATGCGGCGTCGCTCAAGGATCTTGAAAAGCAGTTACAGATTCTAAAAGAAGAGCAGGTTGCGGTCGTGACCTATCAGCAAGGCTTATCTGAGACCTTGTCTCAGATAAAGTAGCCAGCGAGCCCTGAAGGCCACTTGTCCTCAGCGCGCTGGGTAAGTATTTTCGTCTGCGGTGCTCGACACCGTAATTATATATACGTTTTACTCCGCTCCTAAGACGAGAAATACTTACCGGCATCACCGAGAGACAAGCGGGCACATTGTGGGAGTGGTCGAGCGCTGGTTTTTGAGGCAGGCCAGGCCTTGGTTTAGAGCGCTGGTTTTTGAGGCAGGCCAGGCCTTGGTTTAGAGCGCTGGTTTTTGAGGCAGGCCAGGCCTTGGTTTACAAGGCCTGGCCTGCAATGTTTTAGGTAAATAAAAAGAGCCCTTAGAGGGGCACCCCGCACAATGTATGTGCGGGGTGCCCGTGAGGACAGTGTTACCAGTCGGCGACGATGCCTCCGATCCGGAGGAAGCCGTGGGACGGGCTCCAGTGGATGTCGCAGGCGTAGTTGGCGGGAAGGTCGTCACCCCACCAGTCGAGCAGCATCTGCTTGACCTTGGCGGTCGCCTCGGTCTGCTGGACTTCGTCCAGGCCGTCTTCGCTGAACTCGATGAGGATCCACAGGTCGGGAGCGTTGACGTCCCGCGAGTGGAACTTGTGGAAGGTGACCTGCACGCCGGCCTCAGGGGTGTCGGCGTCCATGTGGAGGTCATCGATCTTGGCCACGAGCAGTGCGGGAAGCGAGTTGCCGAAGCCAGCAACCATCTCCTGATGGGGAGAATTCACGACCGAGAGGTCGTCGGAGGGGTAGTAGTCGGGCTGAGCGGTGATCTGGATGAGGGGCATTGAGCCACTCCTTCTGGTAGGAACGGCGAGGGGCACGCCCTCGATCACTGTCTTAGTGATTTTTATATATTACCATAAAAAAGCTAAAAAATCAAGTATTAGTACGTGACTGGTCGGTCAGTTGGCAGGATGCTGACCCAGGTCTGGCCACGATTGAGTTTAACCTCATTGCCACTGGCATCTTTGAAGGTCATGCGAGCCGTGGAGCTGGTTTTATTCCAAGTAACGTCGACAGCGGTACCGTCCTGGAAGATCGTACCTTTGCCGCTCCCGAGGATATCGATATCGGTCTTGGGCTTGCCATTGGGCTGAACCCCAGCTTGGGTCGGTGCGTAGACGGCAATGACGACTTTTGGCTTGACGGCTTGGTTGCTATTACCGGCATCGATGTCGACTTGGTCGCCGATAGAGCGAATGTAACTATTACTGGCTGTATCATACGCGAAGGTGGCGGTATACATGGAGCTCGAGAAGTTGGCTGTAATTTTCGTGGCAGTTAGCGTGGCAGCTGGCGCATCATCCTTCCGTGGCCAAGCCGTGAAGGTGGGTGTAGTACCCCAGCCCTTAGCAGCTACGAGCTCGACTAGCTTGGGACCATATATATAGAGATTGTGTGGGGCATAGCGGCTGGTAATACGACGGAATGAGTTGCCGTTGTAAAACTGATCGAGATCCTTGAAGGCCTTATCGGTTCGAACACTATCTAGGGCGTCAGTGCTACCACCGGCATGTGCGACCGGTGTGCTATATTCCATGGCCGTATCGAAGAATACAGGGCGCAGACTCCGAACTGGACCGATGTCGGCTGGAATATCTGATTGCCAGAGGGCTAGGTAGCGGGTAATGCCACCCTCAGCTAGGGCTTCGTAGACGACGCCGGCACTTGAGAGTCCCGATTGTGGTCGAGCGCCGCCGGTACCACCGAGGTTTTCGACAATGCTGGCCATGATAGGAAGATCAGCTTTGTCGGGATCTACAAATACGCCAGTTAAGCGACTTGGCTTGGTGGTTAGGGTTGGTTCAGGAGTTGGCGAGGAGGTGGCGGGTGCGACAACGGCGAGTGGCTCTGGCTTATTCATGGCGCGTACGAGATAGACGCCGCCAATGGTGAGTACGGCAAGGCCAGCAAGGCTTCCAGTGATGATGCCTTTTTTATGGCGTTTCCAGAATTTGCGTAGAGGTTGTGGTCTATGCGACTCAGCCATATCAACTTCTGGCCGGTGCTTGGGGACTGGAGCCAGCAGCGTATTTGAAGCAGGTTCGACCTTCGAAGCTGGTGGGGTATTGATTTGGTCCTTGCCAGTTGGTTTTTTCATATTTTGTACACTGAAGCTTAAGGATTATTGTAGCATGCAATATGTAGGCCATAGATAACATAGATACCCCTCAAGGCAAGGGTTTCTATGTGGTGGGTTTTACGTTCTCTAATCCCAGTTGAGTGTACCGCCGGTCTGGTACTCGGTGACACGGGTTTCGAAGAAGTTTTTTTCCTTTGTCAGATCGATTGCCTCACTCATCCATGGGAATGGGTTATCGACATTGAACTGAGTTGGCAGGCCAACTCGCTGCAAGCGGCGATCAGCGATGTGCTCGATGTACTGTTTGAAGCCATCGGCGTTCATACCAAAGATGCCTTTTGGGAAAACTTCAGCTGCATAGGTGTATTCGAGGACTGCTGCTTTCTTTACGAGGTCAACGATGCGTTGCTGAAATTCTGGAGTCCAGAGTTCAGGTTGCTCTTCCTTGATGGTATTAATCATCTTGATACCAAAGTTCAGGTGTTGCGTCTCATCACGCATAATGTACTGGATCTGTTCGGCAGCGCCAATCATTTTGTTCTGGCGCTGGAAGCCGAAGATGACGGCGAAGGAGCTGTAGAAGAAGATACCTTCGAGGATGAGCGAGAAGACGCAGAGATTTTCTAGGAAGAGCTGGTCGTTCTCAAGTGTTCCAGTCTTGAAATCAGGGCTAAAGATACCTTGGTTGAAGCCTAGGATGAACTCGGCCTTGGAGTAGATAGCGTCAACCTCGCGGTACATATTGAAGATCTCACCACCGTCCAGACCGAGGCTCTCGACGATGTACTGGTAAGCCTGGGTGTGGATAGCTTCTTCATAGGCTTGGCGCAGCAAATACATGCGACACTCAGGGCTGGTGATGTGGTTGTAGAGTGCGAGCACGACGTTATTGGCGGCGATCGAGTCAGCGGTCGTAAAGAAGCCAAGTACGGTCTTCAGGGCTTTCACCTCATCGTCGGTCAGGCGGCCAGCACGGAGCTGCTCAATGTCGCCCATCATGGTGATTTCGGTCGGCAGCCAGTGGTTGGCATTACCCGCGTTGTAGGCCTCCCAGGCGAAGGTGTGCTTCATGGGATGTAACTGGATGACGTCAGCGTCAGCGCCGTTAATGATACGGCGAGCGTTCACGTCTGGTCGGGCCTTGGTTTTAGCGGTAGTTGACATAGATTCCTCCTATTGACAGGCTTCGCAGTCAGGATCTAGGATACTGCAAACCTTTAATGCTTCTTGACTGGCAGATACGAGTGGTACATCCGAAAACTCGGCAGTCGTCACGGCGGTGGTTTCGGGGATGAGCTGTTGGGCTAGGTTTGCGCTGGGAGTTGTCATTGAGATACTCGCACCACGCTTGTGGGTGTCACCGAATTCAGCTGTACTGACGGTCGACTTCTCGACGGCGCTGGCAGCGAGGGAGCGCAGGTAGTAGGTGGTCTTGAGACCCATCTTCCAGGCGTAGGTGTAGACGTCGTTAAGCATCTTGCCACTGGTGCCACGCATGAAGATATTGAGGCTTTGACTCTGATCGATCCACTTACCACGGTAGGCGGTAGTGCGGATTAACCACTCCGGTGATATCTCGAAGACTTCCTTGTACTTATCACGCAAGTTAACAGGAATCTCCGAGATCTGCTGGACAGAACCATCGTAGAACTTAAGTTTTTTGATCATCTCGTCATTCCAAAGGTCGAGTGCTTTTAAGTCTTCAACCAAGTATGGGTTGATAACGGTGAAATCGCCGGACATATTGGCCTTGACGTAGAGGTTCTTGAAGATCGGCTCGATACATGGATAGCAACCGACGATGTTTGAGATGGTTGCGGTTGGAGCAATCGCCATGGTGTTGGAGTTGCGCATCCCATGTTTCTTAACATGATCCTTGACGGTCTTCCAGTTTAGTCGGCTGGTGCGATTGACGTCGATTTTCTGACCGCGTTCTTCCTCGAGTAAGGCCAGGGTATCGACTGGGAATATCCCACGATCCCACTTACTGCCCTTGAATGACTCGTAGGCACCACGTTCACGGGCGAGCTCCGAAGAGCCGAGAATGGCGTAGTAGGAGATGAGTTCCATTGAAACATCGGCGAACTCAACAGCTGCTTCTGACGCGAAGTCGATATCTAGTTGATAGAGTGCATCTTGGAAGCCCATGATGCCCAGCCCGACTGGCCGGTGCTTCATATTAGAGCCTTTTGTCTCCTTGGTGGGGTAGAAGTTGAGGTCTACAACATTATCGAGCATACGCATAGCGAGACCGACGGTTTCTTTAATCTTGTCATGGTCGATAACTTCACCTTTGACATGCAAGGCTATATTGACGGAGCCAAGGTTACAGACAGCCGTCTCTGTATCGGAGTTGTTGAGTGTGATCTCAGTACAGAGATTGGAGTTATGAATGACACCAACATGGTCCTGTGGCGAACGGACATTCGATGGATCCTTGAAGGTGATCCATGGGTGACCAGTCTCAAAGAGCATGGTGATCATCTTGCGCCAGAGGTCGACGGCCGGGATGCGCTTGAAGTTAGCGATCTCGCCTTTGTCGGCTTTAGCTTCATAGTCAGTGTAGAGCTCTTCAAATTTACGGCCATAAGTCTCGTGCAGCTCAGGAGTCTCATCTGGTGAGAAGAGGGTCCACATAGCACCTTCTTGGATACGCTTCATGAAGAGGTCGGGGATCCAGTGGGCAGTATCCATATCATGGGTACGTCGCCGGTCGTCGCCGGTGTTTTTACGGAGCTCGAGGAACTCTTCGATATCCATGTGCCAAGTCTCGAGATAAGCACAGGTGGCACCACGGCGCTTTCCGGAGCGGTTAATAGCTACCGTTACGTCATTGGCGATCTTAAGGAAAGGAATGACACCCTGGGAGCTGACGTTGGTCGTCTTGATTAGTGAACCAGTAGCTCGAATTGATGTCCAGTCAGTCCCAATTCCGCCGGAGTACTTGGAGAGCTGGGCATTATCTGAGTAGACCTTAAAGATATCGAGCAGGTCATCCTGAACGGTGTTGAGGTAGCAGGATGATAGCTGTGGATAGGTGGTGCCAGAGTGGAAGAGGGTTGGTGTTGAGGGGACATATCGGTGACTCGAGATGATATCGTAGAATTTTTTAGCCCAATCGTTTTTGTCTTTGCCTTCGTTGAGAGCCATACCCATGGCGACGCGCATCCAGAAGGCTTGTGGCATTTCGAGCACGATGTCATCACTGCCGGCGGCTCGGAGGAAGTAGCGATCGTAGAGAACCTGCAGACCCATGTAGTCAAATAGATAGTCGCGTTCGAGTTCCATGTATTTGGCAAGGTCTTCGAGATCGAAGTCGAGCAGTGCTTTTTGCAAACGATCTTCCTTGACGGCTCGCTTCAGGTTCTTAATAAAAGTATCGCGGTAGGCGGTTGGGATTTTTTTAACATCGCCTTCTTCAGTGATATCCTGAGCCATCTTATGGAGAAGGAGTCGAGCAGTGAACTTGGTGTAGTCAGTGTCGCGCTCGATAAAACTGCGGCCAACCATGACAATGGCGTCAAACAGCTCAGCGACGGAGATACCATCATAAAGATTAGTCTTCACGGCTTCGGCGATTCGATCGACTTCGACGTTACCAAGTCCATCAGTGAAGCGCTGAACGGTTTTTCGTAGCTTAGCTGGCTTGAAAGTTTCTTTAGAGCCGTCTTTTTGGATGACACTCAGGCCAGTACTGACAAGCTTCTCGGCCTGTTCTTGTCGCTCAGCTTGACGCTGTTTCTTGTGCTCCTCTCGGTAAACGATGTAGTTACGAGCTGTCTGGAAGTAGCCGGAGCGCATCAGCTCTTGTTCGATGAGGTCTTGAATAGCCTCAACCTCTGGAGTGCCCTCGCCATACACAGCTTCGAGATTGTCGCTAATAGCTAGCGTGAGATCTTGAATAATATCGTGCTCAATCTCGCCATCAACTGAGAGACTGGCCTTTAAGATCGCGTCAGCAATTCGTTGCTGATCAAATGGCACGACACTACCATTGCGTTTTTTTATCTGATCAACTGCCATAAAAATTCACCCTCCTCATTACTTGCTTGATTAAGTACGAGACTCCACCTCTGGGGCTTCAAAATCTTAATCTGTTTGTTTATATATAGCGTTCTAACAATCGCTAGAGACACTATATATAGCGTTACACCGCTGTGTCAAACCGCTCATACTTGCTAGCAAAAAGCTATGCAAAGAACCCTCAAGTAGCGATAGTTCAGCCAGGCTGCACACATATTACTATGCGAACAGTATACGAACAAAGCCTACTCTCCGTCAACCCCCACGTCTCACTAACATTCAACCCAAGCGCTTTAGCGTTATTACTAGTATCAATAATACGAGGCGGGCTAGCAGCTTGCAAATATTGCGCTTGGCCTTGGATGTGTTGCGGTTTGACCGGCCGGAGGTCTGCAATGGCAGCTGACTACATCTAGAAACGGGGCGAGAAAAATGCTATAGTTTGTGGGTTCAAAATCGTCTGCATACAAGACGGTCCCATCGTCTAGTGGTTAGGACGCCAGGTTCTCATCCTGGTAACCGGAGTTCGACTCTCCGTGGGATCACCAACGTAAAAGCCTCACTTTTGTGAGGTTTTTACGTTGGTAGGCATTGGGTACGGCGCGCCGTACCCTTGGCAAAAATTGTTAAGCTAAAAGATGAAACGTATAATACCGTAGGTATGGTATATAAAGAGCTTGCATTGAAGGTTGTTAAAAGATTCGGGCTTGGGCTCCTGGCCGTTGGTGTCGTGAGCTTATTTTTATTGCCCAAACCCTCGAAGGCCGCTACGTACAATATGCAAACCGGCTACTATGTGGGGTCCGGCGTGGCTGGCAAGGTGATATCGGGTCTTGGATTTCAACCGAACGTAGTGATTATTAAGTCTAGTACTGCGGCCGGCGTGGCGGTCTTCAAGAGTAGCGCCATGCCAACTAACGCAACTGCCTTCATGAGTGCGACCGCCGACAACACGGCTTCGAGCATTACCTTTAACAGTGATGGATTTTCGCTTGGCACATTGGCTAATGTTAATACCGCCAATACTCTTTATACCTGGACGGCTTTCTCTGGATCGGACTGTACGAGTACTGGTAACTTCTGTGTCGGTACGTATACCGGTGATGGGGCAGCTACAAAAACGATCAGTACCGGCTTCCAGCCTGGCGTAGTGATCACGAAGCGGTCTACGGCGGTGGCGGCTACCTTCCGGACGAACACTATGCCAGCCAATCGGACGGAGTTCTTTACAAGTACGGCCGCCGATACGACAGGAACGTATATCCGTTCGTTTGGGTCGACTAGCTTCGATGTAGGGGTAACCAATAATGCTTCAGCTGGTGTGTACTATTATCTAGCCTTTAAGATCGGCAGCGGTATGGTGGCAGAGGGCAGTTACACCGGAAATGGTGTCGACAATCGTAATGTGACGGGGCTGGGTTTTCAGCCAGACGTGGTGTATGTAAAAAATAGCAGTAGTGCGACAGCTAACAACCGTCGGGCTGTATTGTCGTCCGAGCGGCATCTCGGCGATGGGTCAAGCTTTATCGGAGATGCGGTGGCTGATACTACCAACTACATTCAAGCCATGTTGAGCGATGGCTTTCAAGTAGGTAGTGGCGTGGGCGTGAATGAAAATGCCGCCACAACGTACTGGTTTGCCTTCGGCGGCACGCCCGGTTTACCGACCGGCAGTGGGACATTTCAGATGGATCAGGGAACCTATACTGGCACTGGAGTCGGATTTGCCCTCTCAAGTCTGGCATTTGCTCCGGATCTAATTATGATTAAAGACAACTCAACTGGCTTCGCGGTATTTCGGACTCGAGATATGGCGGGGGATACAACGGCTTATTTAGCTAATGCGGTGGCTGATTTTAGCGGTGGCGTCACGTCCTTAAACAGCAACGGCTTTAATATTGGCACCAGTGCGGTCGTTAATACGTCTGGCGCCGTATATCAGTGGCAGGCTTTTGGTAATGCCTATCGGGCCGATAAGAATAGTGGCGCAGCCGATTTTGCAATTGGAACATTCTATGGGAACGGTATCGATGATCGGAATATTACCTCAATGCCGTTTCAGCCCGATCTAGTTGCGATGAAACGTAACAGTACGACAGCTGGGACGTTTCGCACCAGCTCAATGTCAGGAGATCTCAGTAGCTTCTTTAATGCGACTGCCGAATCAAATAATGTTATTCAGAGCCTCTCAAGTAGTGGATTCCAGGTTGGCACGAACGCGGCCAGTAATGCTGCCGGGTCGCTCCATCGGTGGTTTGCCTTCAAGGCTGGTACTAACTTTCAAGTGGGTACCTATACCGGTGATGGAGTCGACAATAAAGCCATTACTGCCCCAGCCCTAAAGCCGGACTTAGCCTGGATCAAGCGCACCACAGCAGTAGCCGGCGTGCAGAAACCTTCAACGCTGATTGGGGATATAACTCAATATTTTGTTAATACCACCAACGCAGCAGGCCGTATTAAGTCTTTTACGAACAATGGCTTTACATTGGGAACTCAGACCGAGACGAACGCGAGTGCCGGGTCATATCGATATGCGGTCTGGCGTGTACCGGTAACGGGCGTGCTCAGCAATGACGTTGTGGATGCTGGCGGCATCAGCATTGCGACGCCCAGCTTGAGTTTGAATACACTGGGTTATCCATTTGACTGTAATCAGAGCACCGGTACTCTTGGTACTGCATCACAAAAAATCCGCATCAGCAACATGACGAGCAATCCCGCCTGGACGACCTCTATCGCAGCTACCGGCGGAGCGGCTACATTGTGGCGTAATGGCGGTAATACTCAGCAGTTTGACTATAATGATAGTGGCGGATCACCGAGTGGCTGCAGTGATGGGGGTGATACGGATACGAAAGCTGGTCAGCTTAGGGTGGAGCCAGCTGCTGCTAGTCTGTCTGCCCAGCCAGGCTGCTCGACAAGCAACATTAGTTTAGG
>CAZHSY010000001.1:0-135280 GCA_964535385.1 uncultured Candidatus Saccharibacteria bacterium | reverse complement strand
CCGACACGCTTTTCGATAGACCTCAAGGAATCGTCGTTGATGCGAATGGTTTTATATATGTTGTTGATAATAATCGTATCCAAAAACTAGATGCAAATGGCACCTTCGTTCGACAATGGGGATCTCCCGGCAATCAAGCAGGGCAACTCAATAACCCAAATCAAATGACTATAGATAGCAATGGTGATATTTATATCGTAGACACTTACAATTATCGAGTTCAGAAGTTTGATAACAATGGTACTCCACTCCTGCAGTTTGGATCATCGGGCACTGATGGTGGTCAATTTACCACCGCCACCGGTGTCGCCTTGGATAGCAGTGGTAATATCTACGTCAGCGATAAAATAGATAACTCGCAGTCTCGGATTCAGAAGTTTGATAGCACTGGTAACTACCAATCTCAATTCCCCATCAGCGCCCAAGCTGACAGCTTAGCTATCGATGACAGTAACGCTATCTATGCAGCCGAACAATCAAAGGTTGAGAAGTTCAATAGCGCTGGCACTCTGCTCGCGCAATGGTCTACTTGGGCTACGTCAGACACAAGTATCGCCGTTGATAGCGAAAATCATACTTATGTCACAGGCACGACTAATAATTCAACATCATTCATACAAAAGTTTGATAGCACTGGTACCCTACTCACGTCTTGGGTTCGAGCTGGCTCGGGCGGAGACATTACCCAACTCGCCATAGATACACACGATAGTCTCTACGCCAGCGTCTACGACCATAGCCGTCTTCAGAAATACAGCTCTGATGGCGAACTCATCGACGAGTACGGCGGTCAATACCCTACCGACATACCATCGGCAACTGGTGGTATTCTAGGTGGAAGTTATTGGTTAGCCTTCACAGATGGCGCCTTACAGAACGCTAGTTTGATTGAAAATTCATTCGCCGATGTAAATATCACTTATCGTCCATCGGGTGTACTTGCACCAAGCTCAAATTGGGTCGGCGGTGCAGTTGGTATGCAGTATGGCACTCTCCAAAACGTGTATAGTCACGGCTCAATCGGAATTAATGGAACTGGTCTCTCACATGGGCCTTCTTTCCAAATTGGTGGTCTTGCCGGTAATGTTATGGGTTCTGTATATAATGCCTACAGTAGCGCGACAGTACACGCCGATAATTATCCAGCCCCTGATCCTATCAATATTACTGCGGGTGGTTTTGCGGGTGGTCTGATTGGACTTTGGAGTGATCTGCTCGGCTTTGATGCTGGCAACCCTGTCTTCACAAATCTTAGCAATACATTTGCGACTGGCACTGTCACCTATAACGGAAGTCCTAATGATACTTACACCAAGGGCTTGATTGGTGCGCTCTATGATCCAGCCAATGTGCAGAACTCTTACTATGACAGATCTCATAGCGGTCAAACTAATTGCTTATGGAGCTATGCGCCTGGTGATGCGAGCGGCTGTCAGCCAGTTAACGCTGATGGCTCCCAACCCAATTACTTCATCAACAACCACACTAACCCACCGCTTAATAGCTGGAACTTCAGTAACATTTGGAAGACGAACTACAATACCTACCCAGATTTCATTGGGAGCATTTCACCAACGCCAACCCCAGTCCCTCCAACTCCCAATCCACCAACACCAGTACCCCTCACGCCACGTCCACCGTCACCTCGAGTTACTCCTCCACCGATAGCTCCACCGACGCCAGTTGCTGAGAGTCCAGTTACTAGCCCCACACCGACCCCAATTGTGAGTGGGACCACTCCTAATCGAGGATCTGGAGGTAGTACGGCTAGTAGCACAGGTCCGACGCCAGTGAAAATCAATACTGGGTTCGGCTTTGGCGAGCGGCTCAAGGGAGTCGTTGGAGCACTTGGCCCGAACGCTCTGTATGCACAAGGCAGCCTGATTATCCTCCTTATCATTCTAGCCACGTTCTACCTTTACCAAAGCTGGCAAGAGCATCAGGCTCAGGTCAGACTTGAGCAACTGGTGGCTCGTTTCCGCCTGACCAAACAATTGCGTAGCGATTTCCTCAATCTCATCTCACATTATCTCAATACACCAATCCAAACCATGCAAGGTGGGATCGAGCTGACTGAGAAATCACTCCCACATATGCACACAACCACCCAAGCCTTGGCAGCCTCTCTCGGTATCTTGCGCGAGGATGTCGCCGACCTCCTCGCGCAAACCAGTCAAGTCGATCAAGTAAGCCATACTGCCATGCAGACTCTCGATAGCCAAGAAGTACCTCACCTCTGGCGTAAGCCTGGCGTCTGGGTGCCAGTCGTCAGTACCGCCATTCTGCTGATTCTCTTTAATATCATTGTTCTGTCAGTCGCCCGAGCTGGCTGGAACCCTTATACCACCGGTATTATCATCTGCCTGTTTGTGGCGGCCACCTTCTTCGTCGCCTTCACCTACCGGGCCCGCTGGCGGCTCAAGACATTGAGCCAGAGAGCAGCTAGTGTCCTCGAGTATGAAAGGCAGCTTGATCAAGACCGCATGCGCTTTATCGCTCAGACCGCCCATACACTCAAGAATCACATTACCGCTCTCAAAACCCCGGCTGAGAAGCTGATCGCGACCGGTAAAGCCCCGGCCTTTAGCGGTGGTCTCGGAATGATGATAGAGACCAGTGCAAAACTTGATCGTATCGAAACAATCAGCACGATGCCAGTCGAAGGCACACAGACCGCCATGACGCCATGGATGACACAAAACCTGCCGGAGATAGAGCAATACGTCAAGGGCGCTGGCCTATCCTTTACCTCCCAAGTCGATCCTAATGTATCGGGTCCACTAGATGTAACTGCGTTATCACAACTCGTCAGCTCATTCATTGGTAACGCTGTTAAATTCAGTAAAAGCCCCGGCACCATCAGCCTCAAACTCACCAGTGAGGCCGACCACATGCTCCTAACCATCGCCGACACTGGTCGAGGCATTGCAGCTGACAAGCTCAAAGTGTTGACTGCACCATTTACTCGCGGTACTGATGTCTTAAGCTATGACTACGAAGGCATTGGTCTATCGCTCTATATTGATAGGCTCATCGTAGAACGAGCTGGCGGAACGCTTAAGATCTCTTCTAAGGAAGGACATGGAACGAGCGTGACGGTGAGGGTGTAGCAAACAAACTCATTACTTATTGTATTTTGTAATGAATTTATGATATAGTAATGCATATGAAGAATACCATTACTATTACACGTAAAGGGCAGGCGACAATTCCGGCTCGCTACCGTCAAAAGCTAGGCATCAGCTCTCAGGGTGGTGTGCTCGATATGCGTTTCGACGAAGCGAAAGGTGAATTAGTTATTACGAAAGCACCGAGCATCGATGAGCTCAGTCAAAAGATAAGTAGTTACATCAAACCACGCACTAAGCCTTTAGTAGATGTAGATACTTACTACCAAAATACCCGTGAAAGTCGCCGATAGTGTTATTTCAAGGTTCACTTGATACAAATACCCTGTTACGCTTACTACTCAACGACATACCAGAGCAACACAAAGCTATAAAAAAGCTTGTGTCTCAAGCCCGTGGCCAATTTAACGTAGCCGATACTGCGATCATCGAACTCGCCTTCGTACTTGAAAGACACTATGATTTCTCACGTCAGCAAGTCAAAGAGGCCATAACGGGCCTGACTCAGCTCAAAGAAATCTCCTGTAATCACATTTTATGCGACCATGCCCTATTACTCTATATAGCCCACCCTGCATTATCCTTTGAGGACTGCTGCTTGAGTAGTTACGCAGCTCTCAATCAAGCCGAGCCGCTCTGGACGTTTGATAAAAAACTAGCCAGGCAGGCAGTAAACGCCACGCTAATTAATTCCTAATGAAGCGTTGGTCTTACGCAAGTATCGACGTGACAGCAACGGCTCTGGCAATCCTTGGCGTCCTACTCCCGGGCCTACCCGCAACCGCCTTTGCACTGATTGCTTTTAGGTACTCTGGCATTGTATATGCAGGTGCCCACAAAGTTTAACCTTTTCAGGCAAACGGCGTATGATTAATCTAAGTTAACTACGGAGTCTTCTTATGTCAGAATCAAAAGACAAGCAACCAGTACCTACTTATTTAAATATTGGTAAAATCCTTAGTTATGCAATGTACGTCTGGGTCATGATTGGCATTATTACCCTAGGACTACGGGTCTTCTTACTAGCTGCGAGCGCCAATCCAAGCACGCCGTTTGTACAGTTTATCTATCGAACCTCAAACGACTTCCTTAACCCGTTTCGTGGTATCTTCCCTACAAAAGCAATCAGCGAGACTGGCTATCTCGATATCGCTGCTATTTTCGCCATGATTATTTACGGCTTGATTGGCTGGGGCTTCTCAGCTCTCATTCACTATTTCCAGCTCAAGATCGACCGAGCCGAGCGTGAGGCCGGTTCGACTAATCGTAATCGTCTAGCGTAAGTCAGATACAGATCCAACATGGGCGAATCAATGATTAATTTCTTGGCCAGCATAGGCCTAGTCACCCTTATGGTGATATTTGCCTATTTCTTAATCTTCTGCCTTGGTCTATCGCGGATTTTTCACCAAGCTGGTGTCCCCCGCTGGAAGGCTTTCGTACCAGCCTTCAATTTTATGTTCTTGGTTGATTTGATTGGCCTGCCACGGACTTTCTTTTGGATGTCGCTCATACCCTACTTTGGCACCCTCTATGCCTTTGCGGTCATGAATCGTTTAGCCGAAGCTTACGACCGCAATATTGTTTTTACATCAGTCTGGCTAACCTTTGCGGCCGCTGTCGGTCTCCATATTCTGCCCTATCACAGGAAGCTTGATCCAGAAGTTTTCAGAAAACCAGCTCCGAGCCTCAATACGGTGAAGGCTGGCATTCGACGTCACCGAGCCTCTAGGATCTGAGTTTCAGATCTTATATCAGGGGACGTAGTACGACAATCATCACAACCAATATCACCCCGCCCAATGCCCATCCACCAATCACATCGGTCGGATAGTGAGCTCCGAGGTAAATCCGCGACAGGCCAATCAAGATAATTAAAAGTACAAGTACACCAGCTACAATCATGTTCCAAGGTGTTGGCAGAGTTTTATATGCTATATAAGCCAGCAAGCCATAGAACACTGTGGCGCCGAGCGTATGACCGCTCGGAAAACTATAGCTCTTGAGTTTCATCTGTCCCACATAGAGGGTATTGGGACGAGCCCGGCCAAAGGAATTTTTGATAATTGTATTAAAGCCAATTGCAGCACCGACCAAGCAAAAGGCAGTCATCAGGCGCCAGCGAAGTCGCATATAGGCAATGACAGCTAAAACAAGTGACGCTACGATCACGACAGCTGGTAGCCCCAAGAAACTCACGCCAATCATAAACGGCTCCAGACTAGCCGGCCACGATCGAATAGCCCGAGTAATTGCGTCGTCAATCTTTGTTACCGAGTGTTTCATTCAGTCTTTTCTGCTATACACCTAGTGTAGTCCATGGTCTTCAATCTAAATCGCCCATCCCACTCGAGCACAATACACTGGCCATTCTGGATTACACCATTGGGCATTTCCTCAAGCGAAAAGAATCCGAGGCCAACTAATAATATCCGAATTGACCCAGAGTGCATCACGATCAATGTCGTTTCACTAGTGTGTCGTCGGGCGATCTTGATGACCCCACGCTTCACACGGATGAAGAGTTCGGCGTCACTTTCCATGTCTGGAACGCCCTTGTAGCGCCATTTTTCGTCAGTACTTAAAGAGCGATACGCATCATTTTTTTGACTATATAGCTCTTGATAAATTGACTCTGGCCGACCCTCAAGCTCACCAAAGAAGCGCTCACGCAAAGCTCGCAAACGATGCACTGTCATCTCTCTCCCATCTGTTATGATATCGGCTGTTCGTACGCACCGACCGAGATCCGAAGCATAAACAGTATCAAATGAAACATTCTGGAGTTCAGCCCCTGCAGCTCTGGCCTGCTGAACACCTTTTGGCGTCAAAGGACTATCAAGCTGACCCATCGTAATGTGTCGGGCATTTTGTCGAGTCTCACCGTGGCGGACGAGAAATAGTGTTGTTTGCTCACCCATAAGTTTCATTATATAAGAAAGTCCCGATCTGCGTTCGATGTTTTTAATGTAGGATCGAACCCATCGGATATTACATTTATATTTTCGCAGAGATCTCGTGGGGATAGCTTGGATCCCGACTAGTTGGACTTCCTAGGCGGGTATAACATTAGTTCAAAATGGTAGACTAGAAGCTGAAGGAAGATACTGATGGCCCAAATAAAACATCATCCGGTTTGGTGGTGGCGAATCCTCAAGGTTTGTGGCCTGATTCTATTGGCAATCATTATCACTATTCTCGCCCTACTGGCTTTGGGTGATATGTGGCCACTCAAGACGCGCGCCTTGCAACTCAAATCAGCTCCCATCACTGATTATGCCCAGGCTCGCGTAGCTGCAGATCAGTACGTTAAAGCCGACACCGATAATCCCGCCATCAATCCTGATTGCTACCCCGTGCTCATGGACCATGGTCGCAAGACAGAGAAGGTTCTGGTCATCTCTCATGGTTATACCAGTTGTCCCCGCCAGTTCCAACCGCTCGCCCAGGAGTTTTACGATCGTGGCTACAATGTGTTAATTACCCGCATTCCGCAACATGGCTACAAAGATCTAATGACGACTGCCTTAGCTGATCTCACGGCTGAAGACATGGCGAATAAGACCAATCAAGCTGTCGACATCGCTCAAGGCCTCGGTGAAAAGGTTGATCTCCTGGGGCTTTCGATGGGCGGCACGATTGTCACGTGGATTGGCCAGAATCGTAGCGACATCCATAATACTGTAGCCATAGATCCCATGTATTCCATCTGGCCATTTGGTCCGCAGCTGAATCGCCAAGTCGCTGGTCTGCTCGATTTCATACCAAATATTTTTTTCTGGTGGAACAATGAGCTCAAGGCCAACTTACCTGGCCCCGGCTACACCTATCCGCGCTTTGCCACCAAGGGAATTGGCCAAGCTTTGCGTCTGACGATTGCCCTCGAGCAAATCATTGACCGCACACCAGCCAAAACACAAACTCTCACTGTCATCACTAACGGCAATGATAAGACCGTGGACAATGGACTTACCAACACCCTTGTGCAACGCTGGCGCAAGGCGAATAGCAATGTCGTCACGTACGAATTCCCGGCCAGCGATAAGCTTAACCATGACCTGATTGACATCCATCAAGGCGATCAGAATGTAGAGCTCAGCTATCCACGAATCATCGAACTCACCGATACTAATTAAAGGCCAGCCAGACGTATTGGGCAAAGGCACCCTAGCCTACAATGCCAAGCTAGCACCTGATCGTCAGGCGATTTGCGATCTCCTAGCCCAAGAAATTACTCAAGCCTACCGCGGGCTTAGAACAAGATCTGACATAGTTCACCAGCTTGGTTCCTAGAGGGTAGTCCGATTGTCGGCTATGGTGCGCTCAAAAATGATGTTCGCCTACTTTTCTGGAACGGGCAATCATTTGACGAGCCAGGCCTGCAGAAGGAAGGTACGTTCAAAGCCGCTGAAGTACGGTTTGTGGATGTAGGCTAGGTAGATACCGAGGACCTGAAGTGCGGGGTGGTTCAGTACGTAAATGTTGCTTTTATAAACTAATTATGCTAAAATAATTTCTAGTTTGTTTCTGATGAATCTTTTCTCGTGAAGACGTGACTCGACATTCATTGAAAACAGTCGATTCACCAACCTAATCACTAGAAGGATTCTTTTTTATGCCTCAAAACAGAACACGCGGCTACGGTCGTAGTAATCAATCTCACTCCAGTCGACGACCTCGCTATGGCACTGGCCGACCAGCTCGTAGTAAGGGACCGCAAAAAGCTTACATCGATCCAGCTAAATTCGTACAGGCTGCCAAGCCACGCACCGCGGAAGTATTTACCCCTACCCATCAATTCACCGACTTCGCACTCGATGATCGCTTACAGCGTAATCTTGCAGCTATGGGCTTCCGTACGCCCTCGCCCATCCAAGACCAAACGATACCCCTTGGTCTAGCGGGCCGAGATATCGTCGGTATCGCCAATACTGGTACCGGTAAAACAGCCGCTTTTGCACTGCCAATGCTTCAGAAACTCATCGAGCATCCGCAGGCAAGCGTTATTATCCTGGCGCCAACCCGTGAGCTAGCCCAGCAGATTAATCAACAATGTCTGGCCCTGTCTAAGGGTTGTCATATACGCAGTGCCGTTCTAATCGGTGGAGCCGCTATGGGGCCACAATTGCGTGACTTACGTAATCGACCACGCCTCATTATTGGTACACCAGGACGTATAAAGGATCACATCGAGCGTCGCTCACTTAATCTCTCACGCGTCAGCATGGTAGTACTGGATGAAGTCGATCGCATGCTCGACATGGGCTTCGTTCACGACATTCGCAGTATTCTTGAAAATATTCATCAGGTGGAGCAGAGTTTTTACTTCTCTGCCACCCTTGATGAGCGAGTTAAGGGCATTATCCATACCCTCTCGAAAGATCCCGAGATTGTTTCTGTAAAATCTGGAGACACAAGCGAGAATATCGAACAGAATGTCGTCGAGTACGCTGGTACCGATAAGAAAATCGATCACCTCCACGATATCCTGCAAAATGACGCAACCGTCAAAGCCATTATCTTTGATGATACTCAGCGCAGCGTTGAGCGACTGTCGAAGGAACTAGCTGCTCGCGGCTTCTCAGCCGACGCCATTCATGGTGGCAAGTCACAATCTCAACGCCAACGCGTCTTGAATAAGTTCAAAGCCAGCGAGATTAATGTCCTGGTCGCTACCGACGTAGCTGCTCGTGGACTCGATGTATCGGACATTACGCATGTTATCAACTACTCCCTACCCCAGTCCTACGACGACTATGTTCACCGCATCGGTCGAGCTGGTCGAGCTGGTAAGATCGGCTATGCACTGACATTTGTCGAACAGCCCACTCGTCAACCGTCATACCGATAGACGACCTGTCAGTCATTACATATTGCTAGAAGAAATTCTTTTGATGACTTACGAGAAATCGGCCAATATAAGTTTCTTCATAGACATCAGCTTGGCAAATGCACCAGGCTTCTTCATAATTTCCTCCATATTCGCCGGACATACTTGCCAGCTGAGACCATATCGATCCTTACACCAACCGCACTGCTCGGCCTCAGGGATTGACGAAAGTTTCTCCCAATAATAGTCGATTTCTGCCTGGTCCTTACACTCGATTAGAAATGAAACCGCTTCGTTAAATGTAAACTCTGGGCCAGCATTAATAGCTGTGAAGCGCTGACCATCTAACTCAAAATCTATAGTCAGGACATCACCAGCCAGATCTTTTTGGAAGTCAGCTAGGCCTTCAGTCGGGTAGTGTGACGTGGCGTTTATCTTACTGTCTGGAAAGACTGAGAGGTAGAAATCTACTGCTTCTTGAGCCTTCCCATCGAACCACAAGTTAGGCGTAATTTTTTGAGCCATGAGCTTATCTCCTCTTACTTACGGTCCATTATCTCACACGTTGAAATGAGGCTTAAGAAGTCTTGGTTTTTTGGGTGCAGTTGCTCGATAGGGTAGAATAAATGCATGACTACAGCACAATTAGCCGGTGGTACCGTCCATAAGATACCAGCCGATCTTGAAACGGCTCTTCTCGCCACACCAGCGGCGCGAGCGAAGTGGGAGAGCCTTACTCCACTGGCTCGCAATGAATGGATTTGCTGGAATATATCCGTCAAACAAGAATCGACTCGTAAGAATCATATCGAACGAACCATAACTGAATTACAAGAAGGAAAGCGACGGCCGTGCTGCTGGATTGGCTGCATTCATCGCACCGACAAAGCGATCAGTCCATCTGTGCAAGGTATACTCGCCAAACGATCTCCAGTTAAATAACTCTTGTAGCTCTCTGCAAGATAAAACTACAGGGCTTTTACGAGCTTGCTTTCGAGCTTCTCTGGAGTAGTGGCGGGCGCAAACCGTGCCAGCACTTTGCCTTCGCGACTCACCAGGAATTTCGTGAAGTTCCATTTAATATCCTTCCCGAGTAGTCCTCCGGTCTGACTCTTTAAATATACAAAGAGCGGATCTGCATCCCTACCATTTACATCGATCTTCGCAAAAGTCTGGAAGGTCGTATGGTACTTGAGCTCACAAAAGTTCTTAATTTCTTCATTCGTACCTGGTGCCTGATTGCCAAACTGATTACAAGGAAAGTCCAGAATCTCAAAGCCTCGGTCTTTATACTTCTGATATAGCTTTTCGAGTCCTTCGTACTGAGGGGTAAAGCCACACCCGGTAGCCGTGTTTACGATGAGCAATACTTTACCTTTGTACTTAGCAAGGCTGACATCTCGACTACCTACATCCGTAACCTTCAAATCATATATATTCATCGCTTTCTCGCTTCCTTTAACTTGTTTCTAAATGATCACCAACCTGCCGGCCTGCATGTGCCTATCATAACAAAAGACACTGTGTCCAGCCTGATATTAAGAGCTATTACAGAGCAATTTTCAAATATTGACGATGTAAGCTTCCTGTTTTCCAAGTAAAAGCTTCGGAGATATAGTGTAATAGAGTCAGAGCAATGACTAAATAGATCACCCATGCTTTACCTGAGTAAGTCACCATTGCTGCCCATGAAATTGCCACAATTATACAAGTAAGCCAGATTGGTAGCACTCCGTGGGTTGAACGATATAAGAAGTGTCTCGGAACTGGTGTATTACGATTCGTGTCGTGGTTAGTGTAGATAATAAAAGCTGTGATGTCATGTACGGCTCGCGGTAATAAAATTGCTAAGAGCGGCATGCCTTGCAGGTAACAAAGTGTGGTACCAACAATAAGTCCGATATTAGCTAGTAAGTAAAGCCTTCCAATAGATGACTTGAGAATCAACATTAACGCAACACCAGAAATCACCAATCCAACTGATCCAAAAATAATAACATGTTTGATTGTAGCTGTTGAAATAAAGGCTGGTTGTGCTTTAAAATAACCAATTCCTACCGAGATAGCCAATGAAACCACAATAAATATCCAACCCCACACTGTATAAGATCGTGATTGAGCGCGATTGAGCATTTTACCGATACCAATTTGTTGACGGGCCACATGATAAACTGTCCAGGCATAGAAGAAGGTGTAAAAGGCCCGGGCGCCTAATGTCCAAATGAGGATTATACAGAAGATTATTACCAGAGAGACTCTGACAAAAAGTTTCCAACGATAGAATTGTAAGTATTCTTTATCAAGCAACATAAGATTACTGGCGATGATATGTGGATTCTCAAAGATAATTCCTAAGACAAAGATGCTCTCAGCCGACTGTGGCAAGGCATCTTGTAGGTGCCACCCGCCGATGTAGTTGACTACAATAAATAACAATGCCAGCGGAACTACTGAGTATGGAATAAAAAAAGCCCACGGAGCAATGATAGCGTTTTTGTGCATACTATTATTGTAATTAATTACTAGTAATTAATGTCATAGAGCTGATAATACTTGTCTATTACATCCACTCGCAGCATGTATCGCTTGTCCTCTTCTTTATTTGGCGAGGGCTGTATTACCGGAGCGTCGGTTGAAATAAAGGATTGGTCCCAAGTATAGTAATCACCGTAATTGTCGTTATAGTCATGGTTAGAAGCTGTACTCACGGCATCCGTAGATGTTGTCATTTGTAAGCTATTAATTGATGCTAAATCAATTCCATATTTATTTGATGATAGCTTAAGATTACCCTCCATTATCTTGAGCATTTGGTCTAATTTTTCATTACTACCAGTCCACACATAAATTCTAGTTATCACATCCCAACAATAAGCTTGCTGACCGACCGTGTGCTCATTAAATTTGCTACCGGCAGTTTTTGTAAAAGCCGCGCAGAGATTTTTCTCACCCTGTCCATCAACTCTCGTTATGGTTCCTTTCGCTTCCTTTTGGTTGGGTAAGTCCATAATCGTTGAAACCACCATCTTACCAGTGGCTGGGTCTCTTACTAATTGTTGTCCGTTGGGCTGCGGGGTATCAGCCTCTAGTGTAGGCGCGATACTGGAAAGTTGATTGAAAATTTCGTCTTGCTTACTCGATACGTCTTGTGTAGCTTTTTTTGATTGAGTAGCAATCTTATCCTTATTACGAGTGTAGGCGGCTTGGGGCGAATATAGTACGCCAATGCCCAGACGATACACTAAGTAGAGTATAGGTGCAGCAATTACTAAGATCAGCACCCAATAACGTCTAAGCCAAGATTTCTTGGGTAACCCTGCGGCTGATGAAGCAGCAGTTGGTGGGGTATTTGCAACCGGAGGAGTCGGTACGTTAGAGGAAGTAGGCTGAGACTGAGGGGCTGGTGGTTCCATTGATTTAAGTATAGTTACCAGCTCCAAAAAACAAAAGTCTCCGATCGGTGTAAGCTTAGTTGATATATGAGTAATATAATTCCCTTTTAGGCTTCGTCTTTTTATCCCTCACTATTAGCTCCGAAAATCAACCGCAAGAATACTCTCTTTTATTTACTTTTTCACAAACGTAATAAGCAGCCGTCTTACTCCACCGTCACCGACTTAGCTAAGTTTCTCGGTCGATCAATGTTGTGACCTTTCCGCGACGCAATGGTCAGTGTAAGTAACTGTAAGCACACATTGTAAACCAACCCATCGGTGTATTCGCCGAGATGAGCCAGCTCGATATGAAAGTCACTCAAGGCTTCCTTTGGTCGAGTTGAGATGGTTAGTACTTTACCTTCCCGGGCCTTAATCTCCTCCAATGCCGAGAGGCTTTTCTTGTAGAGTTGTTGGTCTTCTGGCAAGAGTAAGACTGAAAGGTGCTTATTATCAATCAAAGCGATCGGACCATGTTTCATTTCCCCGCTCGGGAAAGCTTGGGCATGAATGTAGGAAACTTCCGTCAACTTCAGAGCGCCCTCCAGAGCCACTGGATAGAGGTGACCGCGGCCGAGGAAGAACCAATCATGATATCGAGCCAGCTTCGGAGCCAGCTTCTCGATCGTTGGCATGAGCTCAAGTGTAAGTGTGATTTCTCGAGGTAAAGCTAACAATTCACTGGCAATTTTTCTGGTCGCGGCCGAGTCCTTGCCCTGCCTGTAGGCAATAAACCCACCCAGCATCAAGAGAGCCGCAACCATCGAGCTGTAAGCCTTTGTGCTGGCTACCGAAGACTCCACACCAGCATGCAAGTAAATACCGCCATGGGTAACTTCGCGAGCGATGGTCGAACCAACCGTATTAATGATGCCCATCGTCTTCATCCCCCGACGCTTGGCTTCCTTTAAGGAGGCGAGGGTGTCAGCAGTTTCGCCAGACTGGCTCATAAAGATCGCCAGGGTGTGCTCAGAGTCAACCGCGCTATAACGGTATCGAAACTCGCTGGCATGCTCAACACTGACTGGAATACCAAGGACCTTCTCCAGCTCATACTTAGCGTAATAGCCGGCATAGTAGGCCGTGCCGCAGCCGATAATCAAAATCTGCTGCAAGCGCTGCATATCCTTCAGGGTGAGATTTGGTCCACCGAGAACAATCGAGCCATCACTCCCCACCCGACCGCGCATAACATTCTGCAGAGCGGTAGGTTGCTCGTGAATTTCTTTTTCTAAATAGCTTTTGAAGTTTCCTTTACTCAGGAGTTCTCTATCGACCTCGAGAGTTTCGACGGCCACATTTTGGGCGGCCAGCTTCAGGTCGTAGAGCTCAATTGCATCGGCTCGTACCACACCAATTTGATCATCTTCGAGGTAAATTACTTTATCGGTATGATCGAGAATTGCCGATGAATCACTGGCGATATAGTGTTGTCCCTCACCCACACCAACCACAATTGGACTACCACGCCGGGCGACGACAACTTGACCAGGAATTTCTGGTGATAAGATAACTAGGCCAAAGGTACCCTTCACATCGGCCAGAGCCTGTTTCGTGGCATCAAGCATATTACCAGAGGCCTGGAAGTAATGATCGATCAACCCAGCCAACACTTCGCTATCGGTTTGACTCTTGAGAGCTGAGGCATCAATCTTGGTTTTGAGCTCTTCGAAGTTTTCGATGATGCCATTGTGAGCTAGCGTAACGGCGCCAAATGTATGTGGGTGAGCGTTTCTCTCGGAAGGCTTACCATGGGTAGCCCAGCGAGTGTGGCCGATCCCGAGATGAGCTTTGTCTTTGATTGTGTCGAGATCAAGGTGGCCGGTGTCACCAACTGCCTTGATGGTCTCGAGATTATCATCAAGCACCGCAATACCAGCGGAGTCATAGCCGCGGTATTCGAGTCGCTGTAAGCCGTTATAAATAATTGTTTTAGCCGGGCGGTTGCCGACGTAGCCCATAATGCCACACATAGATTACAAGTCCTTTTTTTCAATAATGATTCTATGGCCGACTCGCCGGACGATGAGCTCGTCGCCCTTCTTGAGTTGCAGTTGGCGGACAATGTCGATAGGAATACTAACAGCAAAAGACTTTGCCCCTACGAGGTTGAGTTTGCGATGACCAGTTTGGTCACTTTCTGGTCGAGCCATGCCAAGATAGTAGCTAAATATACATAAAATAGCAATTAATTACGTAATTAATTGCTATACTCCTGTGAATAGGCCACGCTCCTGTAGATAGATGGTGTGAGCTTACGGTAGCCGATGGACGGCTGGTTTGGCTGCGCGATCATAGGTAATCTCTCCCTTTGCATCGAGGTCAAGCTTCACGGCCATAGCTGCCCAGCCAACCGAGTAATCGACCTTGCCATCTTTTTCTATGACATCGACCACGGCCTCAACCAGGCCCTTAGTGGTAAGTGGGCCTTGCTCCTTGAGGATGGTAAGGATTGTTTTACGCAGGACATCATAGCGGTCTTTGTCGATCTTGACACCTCGCTTACTTGGGTCAGGATTACGGGTGAGAATCTTTTCATTCATGCTTATATCATAACAAAAGACCCTTATGTAGGGTCTTAAGCATAAGTAACATGGCTCCGGAGTTCGACAAGCTCACACTAAAGGGGCTAGATAGTGGTGTTCCGCTTTCTCCACTCACTCGTGCTCGAAGTAAACTTCTGTGCGCGAGTTTCGCTCCGCCGAACCAAAGCGTGCATATTTTGCTAAAGCAAAATCTACTTCGCTGGTTCGAGCCTGTCTCAAGGTAATAGAAAAAGCAGGAACGCATGGTTCCTGCTTTTTCTATGGCTCCGGGGACTGGATTCGAACCAGCGACCAATTGGTTAACAGCCAACTGCTCTACCACTGAGCTACCCCGGAATAAATTATTTGGTTCTTCTTGAAAAAGATCCTAAAATGAATTCAGGATGACAGATTCGAGACTGCGTCATTATACCTTTCCAACAGATAGGGAGTCAATGAGGGATAGAGATTAGAAGTGAGGAATTAGTAGTTAGTAAAAACATTTCAAAACAAAAACAGCCCCAATTACTCAAGGGCTGTTTTTGTTTTGAGAAGAACTACTTCAAAGAGTATCTAAACTCCCTTGATAGTCTCCAACTTACCATCACGGGCTTCCAGGGCGAAAGCGATCCAGATCGGACCGGTGATCAGGGCGTAGAATCCAAGCACCCAGACAAAAGCCAAGGTACCACCTACAGGGTAGCGCCATACGATGATGCCGGCCAAGATGGTCAAAGCACCAGCGACGATGTCCAGGGTGCGCAAGCCCCCACTCAAGCCCGGCTCAAAGGCTGCAGCGAGTTCGATCACACCACGGAAGATGAGACTCAGGGCCACGAAGACGATGAACAATGCCACCGTCAGTTCTGGTCGCTGAATCAGGTATACACCGAAGCCGGCTTCTACTAGACCCAAGATCAGATGAACAGGCCAGAAGTTAGTTTTTTTGATAGATGTGAGGCCATAAATGACACTCACTACACCGCTCACGAGCAAGAACAGTCCGAAGCTTAAGGCTAGAACTGCGGTCGTAGTACGAGGTGCAATGATGGCGATAATTCCAAACAACACAGCAACGATGCCGCGAATCAGGAAGACCCACCAATTTTTCTGTAAATGGCGTGCAGACTCCATATTACCTCCTTAATTATTTTTTCCTACTACTAATGAAGATGACTAGACCCACCAAAATGACTGTAATCAGCCATATCTGATGAAAGCCCGTGGCGTCAAATACACCAGAGTAACGAGCCAGATATCCAGCGCTGACGAGCAATAAAAGTAAGCCCAGCACTGTTGACTTACCCCCTTGGCCGATAACGAATAGTCCGATCAGGAATAATCCAACGGCCACCCACGGCAGCGGTAAAAACACTCCCGTAGGTAGCAGTTTGAGTAACCCAGCTAGCAAGACTAAGCCGACAACGACAATAACAACACCAATAACCATGCCGACCGAATTGTGCTCGGTGTGATGAGTAATCGAACCCCCTCTGACTGGAGAATCCTCTTGCATCCGCTCTCGCTCTACTTCTAGCTGTTCGTCATCCATATAGCACCTCCTTAGGCCTTGGCCGTTTTCGAACCAAGATTAAATTGCAGATTACGCAAGAACAGAATCAACCAAACAAAGCTTACGCCAAAGGCCACCAACTCATAGGCTGTCAAGGTCAGATACCCGACCCACTTAAAGAGAATGGTTGCTAGGACTAGGCCGCCACCGAAGACGTAGGAGGTGACATAAAACTCAGTTGGCAGGGTTGGCACAAGTCGGCGTAAGGTGCCTATCATGGTCAAAATCCCAACCACCAAGAGCCCGGCCGAGAGGTTATGAAGGGTCGCCAAAATGCTATCCGGGGTGTAGGGAAAGAGCCCAACTGCACCTAGTGATAGAGCGACGAGTACAAATAGCCACTTCAAGTATGTTAGATTTTTATCCTTTGTCGACTGAGTGAAGCTCGAGAATATATACTGCGTGAGCGACAACATAACCAGCGCAGATGTAATAAGTGTGAGGTTGAAAGCTATCGGATTACTTGAGTCAGCTGAGCCAAGGTAGCTAAAGTTAATCTGCCACCAGTCGGGCTGATTATTGGTCACCATGGCCAGGAGTACACCGCCGATCAGTATCGTCGACACAGCCACGATCAGTTCTTCGGTATTCACACTCATAGCTAAGTAGATCATGACATAACACGAGGCCGCCACTGCCAGGCCAACAATGAAGGCCGAGGTATACGGATCAAGTAGTAGGCCTTTAAAAGCTGTATTAAAAACAAAAGTTAATAAGGCTGTCGCAGCCAAGAGTAGTACTGAATGAGCAAATGTCAGGGTAGCCAAGTCTCGCCAAAACACCCACTGTTTATCTTTCTTTTTGAGAGTCGGGTGAACGGTCTGATAATAGGCCACCGCATATGATGTCATACCAGCCAGTACGCTTAGGGTAATGGCTGAGCGGCCAATTGAGTCAGGGCCTGTCAGGGGTAGTGTGCTTAGTCCCCTGCCAAGAAACCAAGCCAGGGCAATGACTGCGCCGATAATGCCAGGCAGAGCAAACCACCGTAAGGCGATTTGGTCGGCTCGAGCTCGCACCTGGGCCGAAACACTCACGCCCGATTAGTCCTCTTGACAATCGTTTTTGATTGAGCTGGAGTCACAAAGATATGCACGAAGCTAGCGACAGCGGCCAGACCGAGCAACCAGGCAATCCCTACTGTCCAGGTTGGTTCAATAGCAAAAGCTAGAATCGCCAAGACAAGCAGGGTGAGGCCACCGTCAATGTAAAGCTCATAGCGATCAGCCTTGAGGCGGAATTTCCGAACACTCTGACCCCAAGCGAGCTTTACTTGATCAAAACGCAGCCAGTGTCGAAGGGTTTTCGCCCAGCTTGATGGTCCAGCTAGCCAGCAACCAAGGGTAAATACGACCGCTATTACAAGTGCTGTCAAAGCTAAATTGTTAAAAGGTTGGACGAGTGCCGAATACACACTTTCGGCGGCAGGGCGGAAACGTTGATCGGCGATTTGATTAATAATTTCTGGTCGTAAGGCTCTCAAACCAATAATCTGCAAGAAGCTCAGTACAACCACCGAGAGCGAGGCAATTAATACGACTCGTCGACGATAAGCGGTCAGTGCGAGAGCTAAGGCGAGACTAGCTATAGCTAGAGTGGGCAAAATGATATAGAGTGCGTCAACTATACGAACGGTTCGCTGAAAGTTTGCAAATCGTGTCTGCAAGTTAATAGTTACCTCGGCGAGTTGAGGGTTGTTATCGGCTCGCTCAGATAGTAATTCACGACCAGCTTCGCCGAGTCGGTCACGAGCAGTGGCAATTAATGATCCAAGATTAAGACCAAAGACGGTTTTGTCACTGGTAGCATTAACGAGTGGTTGATCAGGCTGTTCGCCGCGAGCCCGTGAAATAAGTTGATCATGGGCGAAACGCTGAGAGGCAACCCAAATGCCTTGGAATTGATTACCTTGAATAAAATTCTGAGTCGATGACTGTACGGTTGATCGAAGTTGCTGAGTGAGTGGAGCAGCCAGGAACTGGGCTTTGTCAGGTAGGGCTTCGGCAATTCTACCCTGGACATCGACACCAGTAAAGAGCTTTTCGGTTGCAAACACACTTAAGGCCGTAGATATTGCTGGATCACGTGGCAAGGGTGAGACGAGCTCGATATAGCCATCTGTTGAAAGAAGATTTTTCTCTGTCCAACGCACTCCTGTATAGGCGGTTACAGAAAGTGAAAAAATTACTAACAAAACAGCTACCGAGACCTGTTTCCATCTGGCTAGCATGCTAATTCCAATGGTGTAACTTGTATCATCTCTATTTTCCTTTTCAAGCTTATTCATACTCTTTTCTGGGAGAAACCGCAAGCTTAAGAAGGTTTATGTAATCTGGGAGTATGGCATAATGGGACGCATGCATTTGAAACTATCATGGAAAAAAATCTGGCTCGGATTCTGTCTTATTTTAGCTGTAGCCGTTCTGACAAGTGCTTTTTTGATGTGGCGCTTCTATGACCGGCACCGTAATGAGCCGGAAGTAATTGGTGTCAGCTATTCGCAACATCAGGCTGAACAGTATGGCATGGACTGGCGGCCGGGCTATCTCGCCCTTCTAGATGACTTAAAATTCAAACACTTTCGCCTGGCGGCCTATTGGGATCGTATTGAACCAGCCCCCGATCGTTATGACTTCAGCGAGACAGACTGGATGCTCGATGAAGCCGCCAAGCGCGGCGCTAAGGTAAAACTCGTGATTGGCCAAAAGCTCATTCGTGTCCCGGAATGTTTTTACCCAGCCTGGCTCGATCGTGATGATTCGGACCTCATCGAAGAACGAGTTAACAAAATGCTCAAAGTCGTCGCCGAGCGCTACAAAAATCACCCGGCACTTGAATCCTGGCAGCTCGAGAATGAATTTCTGTTGCGTAATTTTGGCGATTGCCCGCGAGGTAACTTCACCCAAGCCAAACTTTCACGAGAGCTCAAGACACTCAAGTCAGTCGACGCTACCCACCCAATTATCCTGACTCAATCAGATCAATATGGCTTCCCTATGCTTGGAGCAATGGCCGATTTTTACGGCTTCTCGATGTACCGAACCACCTGGAATAGCAGGCTCGGCTATTTCCGCTACCCACAGCGCGGTGCTTACAACTGGTGGAAAGCCAGTTTGATCGAGGCCTTCAAGCCCACTATTGTTACCATTCATGAACTCCAAGCCGAAGCCTGGGGACCGCGCGGCAACCAATACTTAAGCTACGATGAGGCTCAGCACTCAATGGATCCAGAAAAACTCCTAGATAATATTACTTACGCTCGAGAGACCAATATCAAACACTTTGACCTCTGGGGAGCCGAGTGGTGGTACTGGCTCAAGGATAAACAAGATCATCCTGAAATCTGGGAAACGGTGCGTAGCGTACTTGAGTCACAAAAACAGTAGTGTTTAAGTCCGACAAAGACAGGCCTTATTACAAGGCCTGTCTTTGTTTTGAGTAAGCTCCTTTTTAGCGCCGACCCGTCAAACGATGGATCAGATTACGATCTGGTTGAGCTTTCAGGGCTGACTCGTACCCCTTTAACAAAACTTGGGCTGACTTTTTCCATGAGTAGTGTTTGAGCTGTTGTGTTCCAAGTCGCTTAAGCTCAGCTTGACGCTTAGGATTATCGGTCACCCGTCGGATGGCGGCCGCTATATCATCTGGCTTACGGGGATCAAAGAATTCAGCTGCCTTCCCGTACACTTCCGGCAAGCAAGTCGCGTTTGAGCTCACAACTGGTACACCATAATGCATCGCCTCGAGTCCAGGTATACCAAATCCCTCTGACAGAGCTGGGATCACGTAGGCTGTGGTGTGCTTGTAAATTTGTGCCAGTTCCCCTTCACTCACGCGGTCCGTGAAGCGCACCCAATCGACGAGTTTTAGCTTCTTGGCCTGTTTTTCGATCCGGCGTAAGAATTCGTCTTTCTTACCTACAAAAACCAGGTGATAAGGATAATCTGGTTGGGCCCGTCTGATCTGCTGGTAAGCCGTAAGTAAACGAGCCAGATTCTTACTTGGATAGGCATTTCCAACATGGAATAAATAAGGCTCGGTGATACCAAGCTTCTTCAAGTCGCCCCGTGGCTTAATAAGGACTTGATCAATGGCGTTAGTCGTAACTGCCAGCTTGTCTGGCTTGATATGGTAGTGCTTCACAATATCATCGACTACATATTGAGTTGGCACAAAAACTTTACGACTCCGAGTAATAGCTGTCTTGAGAACATGTCGCATAACGACATCTTTAAGCCGATAGGTAAGGGGTGTAATCACACCTGATCGAACATTCTTAAATCGCAACATGGTTAGATCGTGAACGGTGACAACAAAAGGCTTGCGGTACTGCAGGGGGACATTAAAATTCGTAAAATGCACCAAGTCCGGCTTGGCGGCCTCGAGAACCTTCGGCAATCGCAACTGCTCCTGGGGAGTGTACCAGAGAGCATCTACTTCAATAAGTTCAAGCTTGGTGATGCTCGGCGAGAGATCCTTGCGGTCTTCGGGGCGGATCAAGAGTACAAACTCATGATCAACATCGAGCGCTATCATTGCCTCGAGTAAATTTTCGACGTAGCGGCCAATTCCTGTCTGCTTAATCCAGCGGCCATCAATCACAATTCGTGCCATAATTAGCATTATACAGGGATCAGGTGATGGTTGGAGGTTACACTCGATAAATCAAACAGTATTGAGCTCCTATTTATAAGTCCGTGAGCGGATAAATCACCCCTCGTCGACCGAACAAAAACCGGGTATACTATAAGTCAGAATGCCAGACGACAAGATTATCCTACCCAAGGTTTATCACTGGCTTAGTTGGCGTACTGCCATCTGGGTTGGTGGGGGCGTCGTATTACTCGCCATTATTAGCCTTGTCGCTGTCCGAGCCGCTTATAACGGCAAGCTCCTACCTGGCGCCCGAGCATACGGGATATACTTGGGCGGCATGAGTGATAGTGAGGCAAAACACTACCTCGCTCAAGAGACCAGTCAATACGCAGAGGTTGGCAAAATAAGTATCAACCTAAAAGACGGAACCCCTCTAACAATCCATAACAAAGAGGTAGGCCTCACATATCAAACCGACACGGTGGTTGATCAGTTGGCAAAGGTCGGTAATCAAGGCTCTTTATTTGAACAGTTGAGCGAGCAGGTTGATCTCATGATGGGGCGTTACCATATATCTGAACCGCCGCCTAGCTTTGATAGTCAGAAACTATACGCTGTCTTAGCCAGTGCCTATACTAGTCTTGATAAACCAGCCCAAAATGCCCGATTCAATCTGAGCGCTGACCAAAAACTAACTATTACCCCACAGGTTGATGGTCAGCGTTTAGCACTTGTACGATTCTTGAGCGACACGGCGAGTATATGGCATCGCCTCGAGAATGGAGCTGTCACTATCCAAGCCGATCCTCAAGTAGCAGCAGTTACCCAAGCTCGTCTCGAAAGTCGAGCCGATCAACTCAAGAGCCTTGGGAGTGAGCCACTTCGTCTCACATATAGTGGGCAAAATTGGATCGTACCAAGTGATACTGTTTTGTCTTGGTATAGCTACAGTCAGGAGCCTGGCCCAGTCCGAAGTGACCTACCAAACAACTACTACCAACCCCTCTTAAGTCAGAGTTATCAAGGAGTGACTCTCGACAGTCGTCAGGTAAGTGCCTACCTCTCAACTGCGCTTGGAAAAACCATCAACCAATCTCCTATTAATGCTCAACTAAGTTACCAAGAAGGTCAGGTGGTCGTACTAAAAAATAGCCAAGATGGCCGCGAAGTAGACACCACTCGTACCACCACAGATATTATTGAAGCCCTCAAGCAACCATCCATCCCCCCGGTTGCCGTAGCGGTTAAGGTGCAGAAAGCTGAAGTCAATGAAAATAATCTGGAATCCCTTGGTATCACCGGTCTCCTCTCAGAAGGCGTAAGTTACTTCCCTGGTTCGAGTTCAAATCGCATCACAAATGTCCGCGTTGGTGCGGCTCGATACCAGAATATTCTCTTAAAACCCGATGAAGTATTTAGCTTCGGAGCCTTGCTGGGCCCAGTCGGCCCTGAACAGGGTTATAAGGAAGGCCACGTTATTTTAGAAGGTCGCCAAGAGAATCAATATGGCGGTGGTCTCTGCCAGGTGAGTTCAACGGCTTTCCGGGCCGCCCTCCTAGCTGGATTGCCAATCCTCGAGCGCCACAATCACGCCTTTGCGGTTAGTTACTACACGGCTCCCTTTGGTGTTCCGGGGGTAGATGCGACTATTTACTATCCATCGGTTGATTTTAAGTTCAGAAATGATACTGGACACTACATCCTCATCCAGACTGAGCTCGTCGGTACGACCCTAAAATTCCGCTACTACGGCACTAAGCAAAAAGAAGGTGTAATACGTGGACCCAACTTCGTCTACGGCAGTAACGACCCCAATCAAGCCTCCCGGACTGTCTTCTATCGAGATATTAAAGTCGGCGATACGATAGTGAAGACGGATACTTTTTATACGAATTATAAGCCGGCTTCGGACTACCCCTCCGTCGATTAAATTCCTTGATCTCCACGCGGCTTATTTATGATGCACTGGCCGGCGTTGTACGCCCCGCCTGAAGACTCGCCGTACTTCATGCACGTCTCGTCTTCAGGCGGGGCTAGCGCCTTGGCTAACGCACCAGAAAGTAACCCGGTACTAGATGGAAGTGGTTGAGATATCGGAAGGGTTTAAACTGAGATATTTTTTAAGTGTCATCCTGAATTTATTTCAGGATCTTGTGGTAATACAGGGAGATCCTGAAATAAATTCAGGATGACAATATGCTGCAGGCCAGGCCTTGGCTCGTCAAGGCCTGGCCTGACACAAAAACCAGCGCTTGACCATATCCACAATGTACCCGCTCATAAATGGGTCGCTGTCTTATTTAAGACGAACTATCACCTTGCGGTGGGGATCTTCGCCGACGGACTCCGTCGCCAACTCCGGCTTATCAGCCAGTACCATGTGTACAATCCGTCTCTCAAAGGCGGTCATAGGACGCAGCTCATAGTCCTTACCGTAATTTATGACGCGCTGGGCCGCGTCTTCGGCTAAGCGCATGACGTGCTCGATTCGATCTTTCTTATAGTTTGCAATATCAATCGTAATAAACTCTGCGCTCGGGTCGCGTTGTTTTATAAGACTGTTCAATAAAAGTTGCAGGGCTTGAAGATTCTCACCTTTGCGACCAATTAAAACTGGATGATTATCAGCTGAGATGGCCAGAATTTGGCGACTCTCAAGCTGGTCTTCATAAATCGTAAATTCTTCGCTACCAAGCAGCGGCAAGATATCTTTTAGGATAGCCTTGCCAAGGTCGATTTGTCCCTGCGGTATGGTCATTTACTTCCCCCGTTTTGATGTGGTTTTCTTAAGCTTCTTGGTTGTTTGACTGGTTCTCACTTTGGTTTTTACAATCTCTGCTTCTTCCATCTTATCAACTTCTTCACGCATGATCAGGGTCTGCTGACCAATACTGACGAGGTTTGAGACTGCCCAATACAGTGGTAGGGCAGCTACCACTGTATAGCCGATGTAACCAGTTAGGAGCGGGAAAATCCAAGTCATAGCCTGAGTGGTTGCAGCACTCGGATCACTCTTATCGACATTCTTTGGTGTAATTTGTCGAACCTGGAAGAATTGCGTTAGGCCGGCTAGTACTGCGAGGACAATATTATGTCGAGCTGTCAGATCGACAATCCCAAAGAGAGTCGGATCAAACAATGATGGGTTTGCGATAACTTCTTTCACATAGCTAAGTTGCTGAACCGGGCCATACAGCAAGGTTTGGAAGTCCTGGATTCCATGTGCTCCTTTAGAGAACAAGGCGAAGAGACCAATCAAGAAAGGGAACTGAATAACCAATGGCAAGCAGGAGGCCATTGGATTAATCTCCTTCTCACGGTAGAGTTCCATAAGGAGTTGGCTTTCCTTCTGCTTATCCCCCGCAGCCTGAGCGCGAAGCTTAGCAATTTCGGGCTGAATGGATTGTAGCTTCTTCTGAGAGTGAAGCTGCTTACTCATAACCGGCCAGAGCAGTAAACGAATTAAGATTGTCAGAACAATCACCGCCATTCCGTAGTCGTGACCAGGAAGGAAGTTATAAATAATAAACAGGACATTAGCCAGCGGCTTTACAATAATTGCGTCAAACATAACCCTACTTCACTCCTTTAATATGATGTGGAACTGGATCAAGGCCACCTATTGCCCAAGGATGACAGCGACCGACTCGCTTCATGCCCAGCCAAAGACCACGGCTGACTCCATAGCGGCGAACAGCCTCAGCGGCGTACTGACTGCAAGTTGGGTGGTAACGACAAGCGCCATGCGGAAAAAAATACCGCAAGAGTCCATGGTCAGGCGATAACGTTGCCTGGTATATTCGGATACACCCTAGGACAAACCACTTCATCATTGCACCTTTCTACTCCGCTCAGGACCGCTTAAGAGGCTTAGACGACGAAGGCTAGTTTGCAATTCACTCACCAGCGCATCCGACTCCAGTGCACGGATATCTTTACGGATATACACCAGTATATCAAAGCCGGGCTTAAGCTGCGGAAATTGCAAGCGCAAGACTTCCTGAACACGACGGCGACAACGGTTCCGAACAGTGGCTCGTTTGTCTACCTTCTTAGAGATAATTACCGCCGCGCGAGTATCGGGAAGATGATTACGCAAGACACGAACGGTCATGTTTGGGCTGGCCTTCCAAGTCCCCTTGGTAGCTACACGAGCGATATCACGAGATCGACGTAGACGCTGTGATCGAGCCAGCACGAGACTTCCCTTCCTCTATAGTACGAGTTCTCTAGACGGTTAAACGAGCGCGACCTTTGAGGCGGCGGCGCTTAATGACTGCCCGACCGACACGAGTTCGCATACGCGACATAAAGCCGTGCACACGGAAGCGGCGACGTTTCTTGGGCTGGTATGTTCGTTTTGACATATATAGACTTCTTTCAGACCGTTTAGAGCGTTTTATTAGCTAATCTTATCCGCAAAAGTATAGCCTATTTCTAGGTCTTTTTCAAGCCTTGGCCCCTCCTGAAAGTACGACATAATACTAACTTATCCACATTTTTCCACAAGCTTGTGGGTAACATGTGCATAACTACTTGGCAGATGTTGTGGATAACGTATAGTATAAGGAGGAAGAAGGAGAGGTGAGATGGGGAAAACCCTGAATCCTGACTACGAGGGTAGTTGGCAGAAGATTCTTGGTGAGCTTGAGATTTCCTTAGAAGGAAATGGTTTCAAGACGTTTGTAAAGCCTACCGAACTTGTAGGTATTACCGGCAATACAGCTCTTATTAGTGTCTCGAGTGTGTTTACTTCAGCTCAGATAAAAGGTCGCTTTGAGCCAGCTATCATTCAGGCTATCCAGGTGGAATTTCCCGAGGTGACGGCACTTAATTACACTGTCCAGCAAGCCGCCGGGCAAACTACTGATCAGATTTTTGAGCCAGAGCAAACGGCGCCAAGGACACAAACTACTCGTAATACTCCAGGATCACCCCAGGCTCAGGGTACAATCTTCCAGCAACCACACCTAGCTCAACGATATAACTTTCAAAGTTTTGTTGTAGGCAGCTCGAATCGCCTAGCCTACGCCGCCGCCCAGCTCGTGGCCGAGAAGCCGGGCACCGACTACAATCCCCTCTTCCTCTATGGTCCGGCTGGGGTTGGTAAGACCCACCTCATGTGGGCTGCCTATGGCGCCATCGCCAGTCACAATCCCAATCTCCAACTGCTTTATATTACGATCGAAGAGTTCTATAAAACATTTGTTGACTCAGTTCGTAAATCTGAGGCCTTCACGACAAAATACCGTAATGTCGATGTACTTCTAATTGATGACATTCAATTCATTCAGAAGAAAGAAACAACGCAGGAGGAGTTCTTCCATACCTTTAATGCTCTCCATCAGGCTAATAAGCAAATTGTAATCTGCTCCGATCGACCACCGAAGGAAATCGCCGGCCTCGAGGAGCGCTTACGGAGCCGTTTTGAATGGGGGATGGTGGTTGATATTCAGCCGCCCGACCTAGAAACTCGAGTTGCCATCCTCCAATCTAAGGCGGAGCAAAAGCGTTTTGATCTCCCGCTCGAGGTAGCTGAAGCTATTGCCCAGCGCATATCTACTAATATTCGGGAGTTAGAGGGAGCCTTTAATCGCCTAATTATGTACTGCGAACTTCATCAGGAAGAGCCGAGCCTCGAGATGGTTGACGCAATCATCGAAGCTGTTGAAGATCCTGGCAAACGCAAGCCAAGCCCTCGATTGGTATTAACCGAAACGGCTCGCTATTTTGGTGTAACAATTGAAGAATTGACTGGTAAACGCCGTAGTCGCGACATTGTCGTCCCACGTCAAGTCGCTATGTATCTCTTGCGGAGCGAGATAGAACTATCACTACCGCAAATTGGCTCGCACCTTGGCGGACGAGACCACACTACCATCATGCATGGCTGCAAGAAGCTTGATATTCTAGTTGCCCAGAAAGATCCTATTACGCGCGATATCTCAAATGTCCGTGAACGTATCAATAGCGAGGTGTCAGTTGCAGCCTAGGTTTTCCACTATTTCGGTTTTTGTCCACAGTTTACTTGTGGATAACCTGTTCATAACTTGGGGGCAACGTGGTGAAAAAGTGTGGGTAGAGAGAGGAGCTTTCCACACGTTGTCAGCAGGCTTGGGAAGAATTCAAGCTTTTCCACAATTCTTCCCCACTTCCCTCCCCAATGTTATTCGCAAACTTTCCACAACTATTCACGCCGAATTGCCAGATATGAGCCGAGGTTATCCCGTTTTCCACAGAGCCCATTACCACCACCACTATTAAATATATAAAGAAATAAGAATCACGAGTATAAACAAGGAAGATGATATGAAAGTCTCAGTTGTTCAAGAAAATTTAGCCAAAGCCATCCAGACAGTAAGCCGTGTAGTTGGGGCACGTACCAGTCTGCCAATACTTGGGAATATCTTGATCATCGCTGAAAAGTCAGAACTTACCTTGTGTGCGACTAATCTTGAATTAGCCTTGTCTGTTACGGTGGGGTGTAAAACTGAAACACCTGGTAGAGTCTCGGTACCAGCTCGAATTTTATCTGAAACCATCCAAGGGCTTATGAGTGAAAAGCTTCAGCTCACCTCTGAAGGTGATGCTCTGGAGATCTCGGCAGCCCACTCGCAGGTAACGATTCAAGGCATGTCGGCTGATGAGTTCCCGGTTATTCCTGAGGTTGGAAGTAAACAAGTCATTCACTTCCCTGTCGAAGCTATTAAGGGGGCTTTTGAAAAGGTAATGATCGCTGCATCGCTCGATGAATCGCGACCAGTCTTGGCTGGAGTCTATATAAAAACTACGCCAGATCTACTAACTGTAGCCGCAACTGACAGTTATCGCTTAGCTGAGGAGAAACTAGCCCTTGGTGGGCTTGAAGAAGGCTCGGTTATTCTCCCCTTGCGGACGGTACAGGAGCTGACTCGTCTCCTAAGTCAGACTAACGAAGAAACTCTGGAGATTACGCTAGGTGAGAATGAATTACGCTGCACGCTCAATACCGTCTCACTGGTCTCACGGCTCGTAGAAGGCAATTTCCCGAACTATACACAGATTATCCCTACTCAGACCACTACTACCGTGCTGTGCGCCCGTGAAGAGCTCATAGCGGCTGTTCGTTTGGCAGGTGTCTTTGCGCGTGAGAGTGCACACACTATTAAGCTAAATTTCGAGAAAGACGCCATCAAGATACACGCTGAAGCTGCTCAGGTTGGCAGTAATACGTCCGATGTCACCGCTGAGCTTAAGGGGAATCCTACCGAAATATCGTTAAATGCTAAATTCCTCACTGATGTCTTGAGTGTATTCTCGACGCCGCAGGTAGAATTGCGCCTCAATGACCGACTCGATCCGTTCGTGATTGTCCCGAGCGATAAGTCACCTGCTTCCTTGCACTTGATTATGCCCCTGCGCAGTTAGTAGTTCATGCTAACTCGTCTTCAGCTACACCACTTCCGATCCTACTCCGATCTTACTCTAGATCTGTCGGATCGAGTGTTGGTCATTCTTGGTCCCAATGCAACTGGTAAGACGAATATTCTTGAAGCTTTGTATACAGCGGCTACTGGCCGATCGTTTCGGTCCGATGATCATGATCTAGTGGAGTTTAGTCGTGACGGGTATCGGATCGACGTGACGCATACCGACGAGGTTATTTCTGTAGCATTCGCAGCTCGACCAGCTAAACGCAAACGGTTCATGCGTAACGAAGTGACTATCCCCCGTCAAAAATTACTTGGTCTTCATCCGGTAATTTTGTTTGAGCCTGGGGATCTTAATCTTCTCTATGGCGCACCGGATAAAAGGCGCCGTTATATTGATCTATTACTAACGCAGACACACCATGAATACGCTCGAGCCTACGTGCTGTACCGACGAGTTCTCCGGCAGCGTAATCACCTCCTCTGGCGAGCTCGTCAGGACGGTATTAAGCCATCTGGTGATGAGCTGTTTGTGTTAAATACTCAGCTAGCCGAACCAGCCGAGCAGTTGGCTGGCTTGCGGCAGGAGTTTCTAGATTGGCTACAGCCACGGATGGGGCAGATTGTGGATCGGATTGCTCAGCAGGAAACTCCACTAACTATCGAATACATTGAGAAGACGAGTGATTTCATGACTCGTCTAGAGCGTAACCATGAGCGTGATATAGCCCTTGGCACAACTACGGCTGGCCCGCACCGCGAGGATTGGCGAGTCTGGCGTGGCGATGGGATGTTCGAAGATCGAGCCTCGCGCGGAGAGATGCGTACACTCTTGCTGGCGATTAAGCTCGCTGAGTTGCAGTATATTCGTGAGCAAACCGAGACCACCCCCCTACTTCTGCTTGACGATGTCTTCAGTGAGCTTGATGAGTCACGCCGGCATTTCTTAATTCATGAACTGCGTGATGTACAGACTGTCATCACCACGACCGATATTGATCGCCGACTCGACCTTCCGGCTCAAACGCTTGACCTTACACCGAGGCCGGCATGAGCTTCGAGAAGATCGGTGATGTACTTATACAGAAGGATCTCGAAGGCAATGATGATTTGCTTGGATTTTTTGAACTAGCTCGCAAAATCATTCAAAGACACACTAGTATTGATGTTGAGTCATTACGCTGGCGTGAAGGCACGCTAGGGGTTACGGTCGGGAGTAGTGTGGAAGCTAGTGAGATTCGCTTACGTCATATTCAGATCGAGCGTGAATTGGCTAAAAAAAGCGGCCGGAAGATCAGCCGCATGAGCGTACGGGTGCTATAGGTCTGGTGCATTATTCTTTGGGAGGTGGGACGGTATACCCTGCCGGAAACTCGTCGCGCAGATCGTACTCTGTGTAGTTGATAATATATTTATTTATATCAATACTTTTATCCTTCAGGTATTGCAATGCGGCAGAGCGGTTCTCGCGTAATTTCTGTAAGTATAACTGCTGGTCTTGTTGGGCATTTGGATTAGCCCCATCGGGCGGGAAGAATTTCATGGTTATTGTGATGGTGGCTGGCAGCTCAACACTCTCCTCTGGAAATACATAGGTCATCATGTAAGTGTCAGTTTGGTACGGTAGTACTTTGGTAATAGGGTCTTCGGGTAGGGTTTCGCCACTGCTTGCCTCTTCATTAGCTAGCGCCTGGGTGGCCTCATCCATGTTTTTATAAGGTATATCTTTAATGATAAATGGAATGGTTGCATGGAAGGTTGCGCCGTCTTTTGAGCGGATATTATTAAGTTCGAGCCTATAGTTGCCTGTATGGGGTGTCTGACCGATAGTAATAGTCATGGTCTTATCATTAACAGATATTGAATTGTAGCCATCAAAATTAAATTTCGCAATACTCGCCGGATCTGACTGGATAGCTTTCTTCATGTTTTCGGCATCGAGTGATCGATTAAAGGTAAGCTTGAGGGTGCCAATTGAATTGGGGAAATTATTAGTGTCTGGGGTGGCGGAAACTATCCGAAACTGAAAGAGTGTAAAAGCCCAATACATAACCGCCAGTACAATTACCCCGATAGACATATATAGGATGATTCGGATTTTTTTATCAGCAAATATATCGGCTAGCATAATACTTATTTATACCCTTTCATATTATTGAAGCTTCTCATAGGCATTAAAGAGTCCGACGTCGAGCCCTATCTTGGAATTGCCCTCTTCAAAGACAGCCTTATTGGCTGCCGGACAGCTTTCTCGCTTGCAGCCGGGTCGCCGATTTCCGGCCGCAGCATCAATGTGGAGATGGGGTGTGCCGCAGCCGTTCCCTGATGTGCCTACATAGGCGATGATTTCACCGGCTTTAACTTGCTTACCTTCAGCTACAACTACATTAGTGGTCGAAGTATGGAGATAGCTCACTGTTACTCCAGCAGACTCGCTGTAGACAGATATGAGACGCCCTCCACATTTATCTGAACTGAGGTGCGAAACCTTACCATCCAGTATAGATAATACTGGTGTACTAGGATCGGCCATAATGTCGAAAGCAGCGTATGGGTGGCCTGATCGCGCCATCTTGCCATCGTGCATTTGACCGCCGTTTAGTTTTTGCATACGCTCTTTCGTAGCTTGTAATGGGAAGCCAACAAAACCTGCAGACATACCGCCACTCCCCCCTGCTTCACCCCCACCTTCACAGGCCGAACCAGAAGCTAGAGTGCCACTAGGGCTAGGCACGGCACCACCACCATAGAGAGCTAAGACTTGAGCACCCATACTCGCTCGCTTGGCTTGGGCATTGGCACTCTGGTCCTTAGGTGACTCAAACTTTGTCATAAAAATACTTGAAGCGGTTGCTAGGTCAGGGGCAACTTTAACGGCGTCGTAAACTTTCTTATAGCCAGTCGTGAGCTCTTGTAATAAGTAATCGAGTTGTAAGGCGAGATCACCCTCTATTTGCATCCCCCGAGCCCGCGCAAAATCAACCAATCCTTGCTGTCGACCACTTGATGTCCACTGGGCGATTCCGTAGCCAGTTTTGTCATTGACGGTAATATTATCCTTATCCCCTTTCGGTGATTCTGTACTTTGGACGCGTTTTGGATTGACTCCTGATTCAGCTATGAGGTTGCCAATAATGCCGGCTGACTGCTGGGGCGAGAAACCTTTACTAATGAAATAATTAAAAGCCTTTTGCTGGTTGTCTGATCCAGCTAGATTAGTCGTGGCCTCACTGGTACTAGCCGTTAGGTCGGGGCAAGTACAGCCATTACTACTTAACATCGGCGCGACAGTTGATCCTAGTCCGGCAATTAGAGCATCATTGAGCTTAGTGTAGTCGGCGACATTTGTGCTGTGGACACCGAGATTATCGAAGGGGCTGGTTGGTGCCGATAGGTCGGCGTAAGTTTGGGGATCGCTATTAGGATAATAGAGTTTAAACCGACTAATTACTGAAGTACCAGCCGTAGCTGCAGCTTGATAGATGGCCTTATTACTATTTGCTGCACCAATTCGATTAGCAGCCGAAGCGGAAGCAGCGACGTCGATATAGTATATTTTAGCGGCTTTATTAGTGTCTTTAATGAGGTTTGTGAGAAAGCTTAAGTTAGCCGGAAAATTATTCTCAGGATTTGTACCGAGCTCTATCACGATTGCGCTGGCATTTTTAATGAAATCTGAATCGGCAGTCACGGCCTCAATGCCAGTAGTGTTGGTGTGGACACCCTTACCAGTAATAGAGCGCGACTGATCAACATTGAGCTTCGGATTAAAGCCCTTGGTTTTAAGGGAATTTTCTAGTCCAGCAGAACGCATCCCCTCACCAATAGAATCTCCTAAGACATAAATTCCACCACCACTAACACCATCTCTGGTAGGCGGATTATCGGCACTGGATTGCAAGCAATCAGTCTCGGCATTTTTGTCGTAGAAGGGGTTGCGCTCGATATTGCGTCGCTGATCGGACACGGCGGCGACTGGGCTTACGGTTAAGAGTGTTGCACAAATAATCGTTATTCCGTAGCGTGTGATTTGCATGCAAGAATTCTTAAATAAATCTACTCTTTTATTCACTCTAGCCTCCATCCACCGACCAGTGCCATGCTTCTGAAGGCAGGTTCTTGAATCCATATTGTCCGGCATTAGCCGAAAGCCAACGAAAACCTGCCGACCCACTTCCAATTGTTGAGTCACCTATCTTAAAGTCAATTGCCTCGCCGTTTTCATGATTGGATTGCCCTGGTATAGCAGTTGGCGGAGTGCAGGCCGATGACGACTTCGATAGATCGGCGCATCCATGTTCTTTCCGTAACTCCACTTGACGATCATATGTTCGATAGCCATAACCCCCAAAATTTATTCCAGCTGCTTTGGCGGCGGTGAGTAGATTATTAATGTTGTTTGCCACTGAGACATTGACCGTAATGCCTTGTACGTTACAGAGGTGAAGCTTGTGATCGAGTACTCGACCGACATTGTATTTCTCGCCAACTCCTGCATCAGTTATACCAGCAGTGGTTGGGCATGGTATGGCCGATGTGTCGGCTGCTCCATTAATAGCCGTTTGACTACCTTGTCCATCAAAGGTACTACTGGTATTACTGGCAGCGGGTATGGCGCTAAAGCCAGGATCTTCGGTACTTGGATTTGAGAGGTACACAAGCGAGTCAGCTTGATACATATAGAAGTGGTAAGCTCGGAACATAAATGACAGCACGCGGCGATTAGCTGAGCCAACTTGGCTGAAGTCTACACTAGTTGGATTGCTTTTAATGGCTTGCATTGTCGCTATTTCTGAAGTACTGAGCGAGGTAGGAGCATCGATATCCATGATTTCTCGGCAGTAGTTATTGTAGAGATCTGCCTTATCAGCACTGGGGTTGAGTAGGTTGAAGCGGCTGGGAATATTCTCCTGCGTGCAGATCTCCCAATGGATCAAGAGGTTTGCGCCGGAAGCATTATTTTGACCGATTGCTTCGATGGCGGCGGCGTTTTCAAGTGGATTAATCTGCTCGAAGAAAGCCTGTGGGATAGCTGCCGGATCGATGCGTAGATTATTCACCTGATAGCTACTGGCGGCCTGGGCGGTATTAGATTTGCCGGTAATTGCATAAGCTAGTGAATTACGGCTACCGATCATATTCTTGAGTGGGTTAAAGAAATTACCCACTACACTCAGCACATTACTCAGTACCCGATCTGGTTTATCTATGAAAGCCACTGTAAAACGACTACCGAAAGACCGGGGGTTATTTTGATCAAAAAGGCGCCAGGCCAAGCCACGTGATTGATCTTGGTAGGCTAGATCGGAGCGATCTTGGTTCTCCAGTGCGGTGGCGGCATTCTCGGTTATAAAATTGCCGCCCAGGGAGTTAGCCAGGGCATTATTATAGGCCTTGGTGCCGATACTCATGCGGTTGAAGTTCTGAATACCCGCTTCATTGCCGGCGGTTGCGGCGTTAGATTCGATCCGGATTAGACTAATGAGTAGGTCTTCGAGCTTCACGTTCTGGGAAGCCTCATCGATCGAGACGGTCTGACCGGTCTTGCCATTACGGGAGTAAATGTCGAGGGTGGCGATAGCTTTTTTATACTGTGGGTAGTAGTTGTCAAAGATCTCTGGCGCTAAAGCAATCATTAGATTGCCACTCTCGGCATCAACTGTGCCGTTGCCACTGAAGATTTTAGTGGCCTCTGACAAGGCATCTGGTGTCGTGAAATTAGCACACACACTACTATTACTGAGTAAATTGGCCAGCACAGTTCGGGCATTAGTAACGGCTGTATCATTATAGATATCTTTATTATTATCCTTTTTGAAATTTGGCAGCCCAAAAATACGTGAAGCGGCTTCGGCATCAATACTTTGGCCGACAACATTATCATTCACATTGACGTTGTATTCTTGGGAGTTAGCCATCCCGGAGACCTTGTATGAGTCACCACTAATTTCACGAATATTCAGGAAGTGATCACGGTTAGTATGGGCATACGTAAATGCTTGAAAGGCGGCATTCTCCTCGGAGTAAATGCGATTTTTTACGTAGTCAGTGTAGCGCGTGACGGCTTCGGTACTGTCGCCTTGCTGAGTACGGGTATAGATATTGCACATGGTTTGTAGGGCCAGCGCCTTGGCGGGGCCGCTTTTATTACGGTCAGTATTCGCGATATCGGCTTCGGTCGGTATCTGCACGAAAAATTTAAGTTTTTCTGGTGGTATTCCACAATTGACGTCGTGCTGGGATTTTTTTACAGCCTCGTCAATAGTCAGCTTGTTAGCAAAATTATAACTATTAGCACAGGCAATACTGTCTTCGGTTACGCCGGAAATCGCCGTGTAGCTGAATTTTATTTTGTTAAACATACAGTTAAAACTCGCCCAGCCACAGGTACCATTATCGCTACCGTTATTAAATATATTACCAGGTGCAACTTGACCGTTACTGTCACCACCACTAGCATCGGCTGTATCGGGAAGTTTATCGCTATAGCCGGTCACACCTTTATTAGAGCGTTGCCAGATGCGGCTGAGGGTTTTGTTGCGCAGTAGGTTGTCAATTTCCTTCTGACTCTTGCCGTCATACTCCTTGCTATCTTTTTGAGCAGCATAGGCATAGCGAATACCGGTTTTATCGTTGAGATTTCGGGTTATAAATGGGCCGCGCATAAGTGTATTGAAGATTGGGTAAACATTATTAATACAATTAGCTCGGGCGATACCATCCAGATCTTTACCGGGGTCGGTATTGAGCTCTACTCGCTCAACTACGCTGCGAGTGGTGCCGTCGGGTCTAGCCACTTCTTGAGTAACTACATTACACTTCGTGCCATTGGGAACAGTTTGGTACTTAGCCTTCTCCCAATCGATCCGTGATAGTTTCCAGGCATAGCTACCCTCTTTGGGCTGTCCTTGGATATCTGGATTACTGACGCTATTGGCGGCCAGGGCAACACCACTCTTGACTGGTGTTTCGTAGGCGAGGCGACTAGCTCCACCGGTGTCAATTACTGTTGTCATGCCAAAGCCAAGTCCTCGCTTGACGGCGGTGAAGCCAAACTCTAAGGCTTTTAAGGGGTGTTCCCAGAAATACAACACAACCAGTAGGATAATAACCATAATCACAATTGGGATAAGTGACAGGGCTACCAAGATATAGATGACGTAGCGGTCTTCTAATTTAATGCCAACTACACCAAGAGCTTTCTTGGCGCCATCCCAGGCCTTAAGAACTCCTTCAGCAATCGGGGCTCCGACTATTGTGGCGTCAGCCGCTAGAGTAGCTCCAGCTCGTACGCCGGCTGCAGCTACATCGGCCGCAGCTGCTCCCTTGCCTTTCGTGTCGGCAGTTTGCTTGGCTTTCCTGAGGGTATTGGCAACATTGGCAGCTTCACCAGCTACATTGCCTTTGGCTGCTCCTACCCCGGCATCGATGGCTTTGTCGGCAGTTTTTTTAATCCCGTTCTTAACAGCTTCCCCCGCTCCGCCAGATCCACCTTGGCCACCACTTGGCTGTTCGGCTGCGGCTCCACCTAGGCTAAAACCACCACCCTTTGAGGCGCTGCCAGACGATCCTTTACCACCACCCATACTCGGTGTGCCACCGCTCTTGTAGTGACGCTCTCTTGCCTCACTTCTAAAGTGACTGCTCAATACCCTTAGCGTCATAGATTAGACCGTGCCTCCAGCTACATTATTGAGGGCTGTCTCCTCGCCTTCAATTGCTTGCGATTGACCCTCGCTCTGTTGCATCTGCCTCTCAAGAACTTGTTGCGGATTGGTGGTTATGAGCTGCTCCTCCATAGGGCTGGCCAGGATACGAATCACGACATGATTTAACCCGGCAAAGAAGAGACCCTCACCGACCGGGAATTGACTTAAGCGAGACTTCTCTTCGCTGGTGAGTTTAAAGGTATCTCCTACAATATCGACTGACGATGGGGCTTGCTTGAGGAGGAGCTGGAGACTGCTGTTGTTGACGACTGCCCGGCCGAGACGGCTCTCGAGGAAGTCTTCTACATCTTGCGAGATGGTAGTCAGGCCAGTGTAATACTTACGACAGCGCTTGGCGATGGAGAAGAGGAACTGAGCTGAGTCTTGATATTTCATGAGTTGCCAAGCCTCATCGACAGCTAGAATTCGCTTGCGTTTATCGCTCTTGATGCGATTCCAGATGTAGTTGAGAGTAATATACATACCAATCGGTCGTAGTTCGTCCTCGAGGTCACGAATATTGAATACTACAAAACGATTACTTAGCTGGACATTTGATTGTTGTGAGAAGATACCGGAAAACGTTCCCTCGGTGTAGCGACGTAAGCGAGCAGCAATTGATGGTCCATTGCTCCCCATTGAAATGAGAGTGTTATATAGATCACTCATGACTGGTGGCTGGACTTGATGGGTGAGCGGATCGTTAGTGATACCCTTGGCTGCGTAGGTGTTGATAAGGGCGACGTCGAGATCTGACTCTTCGGCCGGTGATAGCTCGCCACACATAAGTCGGATGAGGCCGTGTAGCATTATGATATTGGCGCGTAGGGCATTCTCGGCTTCTTCAGGGTCAATTACTTCAGGGAGATCAAAGGGGTTGATACGGGTATCACTAGCTAGCGACAGATGAACGAAACCTCCACCAACCGCATCACAGAGTGTCTTATACTCATTTTCTGGGTCGATGATAATTACTTCAGTCCCCATCATAAGCGATCGCAAACACTCCAACTTAACAGTGAAGCTTTTGCCAGCTCCAGACTTAGCGAAGACGACCATATTAGCGTTCTCAAGCGAGAAACGGTCAAACAGCACCAGGCCATTATTGTGGCGGTTTAAGCCATAAAGCACACCTTCATTACGAGATAACTCAGCTGTGGTAAATGGAAAACTGGTTGATAGTGAGCCGGTATTCATATTGCGCGAGATACCGAGTTGGTCGGTGCCAATTGGGACGGTTGAGTTGAAGCCCTGCTCCATCTGGACACTAGCGGCCTTAGTATAGACTAGGCTCGTCCCGAGAATTGATTCGATCTTGCGCTGTATTAGGTCGAGCTCCTCGAGATCCTTAGCATAGAGCGTGATATAGAGACCGAGCCGGAAGAATCGCTCCTCCCCCACCTGGATCTTGTCACGCAATTCTTCAGCATCCGAGATGGCAGCTTCGAGCCCAGGGTCACGCACCTTACCCTTCTCGGCATTGATTTGATAACTGGCTTCCATTTGACCGACGCGCTTGCGCAAGTTTTCGAGTACTACTCGGCTCTCGACCGGCGTGATATTGAGTGATATGTCGATAACTTCATCGAGGTTAATGACCGGCGATAGCCAGCCCGTGAAGAGTGTGCGTGGGTAGCCGTAGACGAAGAGCGTCCGGACGTAGCGGGTCCCGATGATGAGGTAGTTGTTCTCGATGACAAATGAGCTAGGCGCAATGATATCGCGAAGGCTTAAGACACCTTCGTTGTAAGTTTTCTCGGCGTCCTGTTGAGCCAGGAGGTTCGGATCAACCACCTGCTTTTTCTTACCAAAGGCCATTACTGTGTGCCTCCGTTTTGGGGTGCTATTACCCCGTCAACTACTTGTTCACCAGCTATTGGCGGTGCGGTGGTGGATGATGACTGTACTGGAGCTTGGCCTTGTACTGTGTAGCTGGCTGGCGGAACTGGGTCACTATTACCTCGCTTAACTACCGGAGTCGTCATCTGGTCAATATCAGTTAAGTTCTGAGAAATAGCTTCCGATTGGTTATATGAGGTGTAATATAGCTCAATTACCTCTTGAGTACTGAGGACAGCCGCTCGAATGCCAAGCTGAGCCAGACCTTGAGCCACGATATTGGTTCGCTGGATGAGGTCACGTTTGCGCTGCTCAAACATCTCGGTGGTTTGAGTCTCATCGGTATTACTCTTGAAAAGTGAAGCAAATTTAAAGCCAGCATTATCACGTGATTTTGAGACCGCCTCGATGTAGTACGGGACGACCACGTAGAATTCTTTATTCATAATATTTACTTGTTCGAGGAGCCCGCGGACGTTAAAGATATAGTCTTCCATGAGACCAGCGATGAGCGGATTTTCTTCTGCAGCCTGGATGACTTCTAGTTTGTCGAGATAGGGATCAAGCTCGAGGCGTCGACTACGTACAACGATTTGGATTGGGAAGTGGAGGCCATTTAAGAAGCCCTGATATGCGTACTCGATAGAGTCTTGCTCTTGGGGGCTCTTGAGATCGAAGTTTAGAGCACTAGCTAAGATAACCATACGCAGACTACCGTCACGCATTACGACAATTCCATCCTTGATTTCATTAAACATCAAGTGATTCTGGGTGGCGGCTCGCGGATCCTTTTGATCTTTGGGCGGCGTGATTGATTTTTGGTACTCAGCTTCTGCTGGAGAGGCCGGAGTCGATGGTGATTGTGGGGGCATATGCCGCAGATATCCTTAAACTATCGCTAATGAATCAAGAATTACATAGTAAGCAGTGTAATAGGTCATCATAACAAAAATAGACAGGTCTGTGACCTAGATAATATTTAAACTAGGGACGCTGTCGGTTTGTGTAGTATGTCTGTTTTTAGGATTTTGCAGCTATGGCTATCGGTCTAGCGAAAGCTGATACTCTGACCGGGAGCTAGTTGTCCGCGATTGGCGACTTGAGCTACCTGGGCTACAGTGAGATCAGTAGTATCCATAACCTTTTTCATTATAGCATCGTTCACCTGCGGCGGGGCGAGAGTTTGGGTATTTTGTGGCTGACTATCGCCTGGTGTAATTGGCTCACGAGTTGGTTGATTTTGAATAGCTGTTTCCATTGATGTTCGGGCTTGGTTGCGTATATCTTGCTCGACATTTTGCAGCAGTACGCCAACCTCCTCGGCTCGCTTACCCTCTGTGGGTGCGAGGACATCATCCTGAGTCTGGAGCTCGTTGGCGATAAACTGCTGCTGGAGATTTTGCGGCGTGAAGACACGCTGCGAGAATTGAGCTGCTGTATTGGTTGGGTCGGGCTGCTGCACGTCGGTTGGCTTGTAATGGCCACGGGTATCGACCACTAGGGCGAGCTGCTGGAGGCGACTATGGACTTGCTGTATATCTTGCGCAGTCGGATCGGTTGGCTTAGGTGGTGGAGGGGCATCGATGATAGCTTCACCGAGCTGCATGTCTTTCATCCAGACTCGCTTGCGTGGCATGACGGTGAAGCGAATCAGGGCGATGAGATAATTTTCGAAGCTCTGCTCTTCACGCCGGCCAAAGGCCAGGAGGAGCATGAAGCCCGTGACAGGGAAGATGAGCAGGAACATAAACGGATAGGCACTGATACCACCAGGCAAAAGAATACGCCAGATGAGAAAGGCCCAGCCAATGCCGATCACGGCATAGATAAACTGCTTCATCGTCAACGGACCAAGGAGCTTATCTTCGGACTCTACGTTTTGGGGGACTTTATATTGGGCCATGGGCTAGGGGGTGCCTGCAGGTGGTGGAATTGGTGTATTGAATTTATCGCCTGCCTCCCCTTGATGAGTTGCTAGAGCGGTATCTAGGCCAGGTATAGATGTTACGGGAGTTTGAACGCCTTCTCTTGGGCGAGTAGTAGCTGTAGCGGCGCTATACATATCGATATAGCTTTTTGCGCGTGGTGACATGGATGCCTTGGCCCTGTCGTTGTTTGCTAGATCTATTAACTGACTGTGTTCAAACTTACCTGCGGCCAAGTTTGCTCCAAGTGTATCATCTGACATTTTTGAGATAGCTTCCACTGATAATTTACTTACATCTTGAGGATCCTTACCGGGCATGCGACGTAAGTCAATATTTTTATCCCAATCACCTGCATATCGACTACTTGCTAATTCATAAGCGGCACGTGTAGGTCCACTTGCTTGACTAAGTTGCAATAGAGCTCCACGATCACCCTTCTTAGCAAGTTGTCCGATAGCAGCAACTTTTTCTTGGAAATTACCAATTTTTGCGACCTTTCCAAGTTGATCCGTACTCATATCAGCAGTGAGTTTTTCGGCATCATTGAGGCGTTGGCTACGAGCAGTGGCGAGATTGCGTTGAGCTTGTTTGCCGCCAAACATACGTGTCACTCGATTAGTAGCAAGTCCCGCCCCGAACGCCTGGGCTTTCTCGCTAGCCATCACACCTTGCTTTGCACTCGTTGCTGCCTTGTTTGCCGCCTTACCGGGCATATCTTTAACTTTATTAGTGCCACTGGTTGCTTTGCCAGCCAAATACCCAGCCCCAGCTGCGAAGGCTTCCCCGCCCCACTTAAAGGTCTTCGGAATCATAATCAGAGCCATAAGGGGAATGATAAGTCCTATTAGGCTCGTCACTCCACTCGAAAGAGTATTACCTATACCACCCGCATTCTTATCTGTAGTCAAGATAACTGTTTGAAAGAAGAGCGACAATGCTAGCATCCCCGTGACAATCGGAAACATCATAAGGACTTTTATGAGGTTCTTCCACCATTTCTTGAATATACTCTCGGTATTTGGCAGCACCCAGGCTACAAAAGCTATCGGAGCCAAGAGGACTAAGGCATAGATAGTGATAAGTCTTACTAATAGCCCAGCAATACCGATGATGAGAGCAATAATTGCAAGAAACATAGCTATTAAGAGGATTACTATCCCCCAGCCAAGAGCATTAATTGGTAGGCTAATATTATAGGAAGATAGCGCGGAATTATTTGTGATATTAGCTAAAAAGGCGGGTAGTGCATTCCCCGCAAGGTTTGATAGGTCTATGAGGGCCTGCATGATATAGAAGGATCCAAAGGTTAAGAGGACGCCAATGGCAAGCTTGGGCAGTGCCTTCTTGATAGTATATGGATCATAGCCAACTCCATTACCGAAGATAATTAAAGCAAAGATGACGATATATAGACCGAGGGCAATATTGCGGATACCTTCCCAAGCCTTATATAAAGAATTACCTGGGGATGCAGATAGCGGTCGAACGGTTAGGAGCTCAACCAGAAAGCCCTTGCCAGAGCCATCGCTACCAATTAGCTTCTCAACAGTACTGCGAGAGGCATCTACGAGTGGGCAGAGGACAAAGCCAAGTAGGCCTGAGTCGGCAGTGCAGTTGTCTCTAGACGCTATTGCAGCACCGATATCTTTTTGAATCTTCTCGATCACGTTTCCGGGGTCGCTTATTGTAATGCGAGTGGAATTTGTGCCTTCAATACCATTATTTGGACCGGCCGCATTCCAACAGGTGTGTCCATTGCGAGAATATAAACCACATACAAAGAGGTGATGTACACTATCACCATCATATTGGCGCCATCCATTTTCTATATCTTTATTACTCACATCATCACAGCTAACGGTTTCTGTGCCATCAATCTGCCCTTCATGATCCCCGCCGGCTATCTCAAGTTGACAAGATGCTTGGTTATCGGAGCTAATAGTCTCTACAAAAATGTTGCTAGCATCATCTTTTGTAGGGCTATTAGTAAGATCTCGAGTAATTATTCCACTATCAGGGTCACCTTGATTGAGGTGTAGATACAGGGTTTCATTGTCTTTAATTTGGGGCTTATTTTCCTTAACAACCGCAAAAACTGCATGGCCGGCTGAAATGCTTTTAACAGGATCAAAGTAAAAGCTAATTCCTGAGCACACAATCTGTGACGCCGACTTCCAGTCGCAGCTCCCTATTTTGTAACCTTGAACAGTTGCGGGTGGGGCAGCCTCAGCTACTGGTGAAAAAGCTAAAGAACTGATTTGGAAGCAGAAAAATAAAAATGCAAAAACCAATCCCCTTCTTACTAACTGCTTTAATACCACATGATTTGGTTGACTGCGCATTTGATATCCAAAGTATAGCAAACATGCTTATAATGAGGGTAATGAAAGTACTAAAAATAGTCAGTTACATTATTCTAGTCGTTTCGTTGGCGGTTTTAATGACTGGGGCATTACTACCGTCGGCGCCAGTAGTTCAGGCGGATGCATTGGGTCAATACTGTCAAAATTCAGGTACTAACGGCGGATGTGGTAGTGAGTCCGGTAATTCCGGCCCTATAATTGGCAATCCTAAAAATCAAGGCCACTACGCAGGCAGTTGCGATGAGCTAAGTTCAGATATTAGTGCTGGTGGCTTCGTTCGCGAGACACTCTGTCCGCCTGGCAGTTCTGGCAATGCCATTCAAGTGATAGTCCAGAATCTATCAAACTATATTCTCTCCTTAGCGACTATTATTTTGACAATTATGATATCCGTTGGCTTCCTGCAGGTCATGACAGCTGGCGGGTCGCCGGAAGGCCTTAAGGCCGGTAAACGGCGAATTGTTTTAGCGGTTTCAAGTATTGCCTTGTTCGCTTCAGGTCGACTGATTTTGGGCTTAATTGGAGTTACGAGTGGTACTTTTCTTGGTGTCGATATCCAGGGTGGCTTCGCTAAGAAAACCGTATTCGACATTATTATGGCTGTTGTTAATTACATCCAATTTACAGCCGGCGCCCTGGCCGTCTTCATGGTGATCTTTGGAGGTATCCAGATGGTCACTGCTACGGGTAACCCCCAAAAGATTCAGGGTGCCCGCAAGACGATCACCTACGGCCTGATTGGCTTCCTTGGTGTGCTGGCCGCTGGTTTGATATTTAATATCGTCAAGCAGATACTGGGGGCATCATGAGAGGACTTACATATATTGCGGACGGTCTCCCCTCAGCCCCGGGTGTACTACCGACCATATCTAATAATCCTGCGGTAATAGTCAACAATATCTTTAACTACGCCATGTACGCAGCCGGGGTTATAACGGTGATTATGATGGTGGCTTCGGGCTTCCTCTACATCATCTCAGCTGGACGGCCAGACCGCACGAAGCTGGCGCTGAACTCCATCATCTATACGGCGGTTGGGTTTGGTATCGTTATCCTAGCTCGGTCGATTGTGGATTTCGTCATGCCGGTGGCGCAAAACCAATCAAGCTTACAAGGTATGATTAATACCGGCTTAGGCCTTTTTATGTGGGTGATTGGCGCCTCGGCTGTCATAGTGATCGTCGTTGGTGGCATCATGTATGCGACTTCTGCTGGTGATCCGGGCAAGGCTAAGACGGCCAAGGATGCCATCATGTATGCGGCAATTGGCCTCGGAGTGGCGATCATGGGCTCGGCTATCGTGAACTTCCTGGTTGGTGTCTTAAAGGGCTAATAAGTCGTTTGGAAATAACTAGTTTGTTCGGCACTCCGATCAGGCTTAGACCAGGTGGAGGCTGACTTATTTTGCATATAAGCACTACCATTTTGAAAAAATCATCTAAAATGTAATGGCAAAAGCGCTTTAGCGCGGTATAATAAGCAATTATAAGGAGAAAAATGTAATTATGAGTCAAGCCAAAGACTTACTTAAGAAAGGTGGCCTCGCCTTGGCTGGTAATGCAGTGGTAGCAACCGCTTTGGTTGGTACCGCACACGCTGCTCAGGATACGACGAGTATTAGTGGTGGTGCTGGTGCTGCACAGGGAAATAATCAGTCCGGCGACCTTGTTGCTAACATTAAAATCATTACTAATACCATGCTCTTCGCTATTGGTACTGTGGCGGTGATTATGTTGGTAGTTGGTGGCTTCCGCTATGTCTTCTCGGGTGGTAACTCGACCAACACCACGGCCGCCAAGGACACCATCCTCTACGCTGTGGTTGGTATCGTAGTGGCTCTCCTGGCCTACGCGATCGTGAACTTCATTCTCGGGCAATTCGGGGCATCGTCAGGCACCTAGGAAACCTTTGTGAGACTAAAAACTCCTGTCGAAGAGACAGGAGTTTTTGTTTTCGTTCCGCCTCCAATCTTGTTACAATACAAGAGATGAAAATACGCTACCTCCTGACTCGAGCCTTTGTGCTTACCCCTATCTTTCTCGGCATTGGTTTGACTATGCCGACAGCTCGGGCGGCTTGCGGCAATCCTAGCGGTGGTGATGCGGTCGGCGCTGGTGTCAGCTGTGGTAGCTCCCCTACTACGGTACCGATTGCAATTGGTAAGATCGTTAATCTTCTGCTCTTCATAATTGGTGCAGTAGCAGTGATTATGATCGTGATCGGTGGCTTACGCTACGTTCTATCTGGTGGTGACCCCAAGAATACCACGGCTGCTAAGGACACCATCCTCTACGCCGTCGTCGGTGTCATTGTAGCCCTCCTGGCCTACGCGATTGTTAATTTCGTCCTCAAACAGTTTTGACACTTCAGCAAGCGTAATGACCTGGGTTTGTTACAATAGTGGCTATGTCTGGTAGCTTACACTTGCTTTTGCTACTTTTTAGCGCTGGAGTTATTTTTACGACTATATGAAGTTTAGAGCTTATTTCAAACAATATTTTATTCTTAGCTTGGCGGCTGGGCTATTACTGGTAGCAGCTTTGCTGTTGTGGTTCTCATTCCGCCCCTGGCAGAATAATCCCCTCTCTGGCTTAATTGAGCCAGCTGACAGTAAGAGCCAAGTAGTCTACGGTGATAAGCCGGTGACGCTTCAGTATTGGCGTGTGGGTAGCGCCGATAGTGCGCTCGAGGCTACGATTGCTGATTTTAAAAAGCTTCATCCGATGGTCACCATTCAGCTCCAGACGATCGACCTAGCTCAGTATCAAGCTCAGTTAACCCAAGCCGCTCAGGCCGGTACGTTACCGGATATGTTCTCAGTGAATAGTGACTGGCTCCCCCGCTACCGAAGCTACCTCGGTGCAGCACCGAGTACGGTGTACTCAGAAGCGACCTATCGTGAGGTGTTCGCCGATGTTGTCGCCAAGAATCTCATTACAAATGGTCAGATCAAAGGCGTATCGTACGGCGCATCAACCCTCGGACTTTTTTATAATCCAAGTCTCTTGCAAGCCGCTGGCGTTGAGGTGCCGAAGAACTGGACCCAGTTCGTAGCCGCGAGTCGCAAACTCACTCAGAAAACTGGCGCGACCATTACTCAGTCTGGCGCTGCTCTCGGTACCACAAATATTACGCGCGCTACTGACATCGAAGCTCTGCTGATACTTCAGAATGGTGCTCAGCTGACTGACGATCCGCCAACCCGGGCGCTGTTTGCTCAGAACGATGTTGCTGGTGTGGCGGTGGGTGCGAAGGCTATGGACTTCTATGCTAGCTTCGCCGAGCCAGCCAAGGCCAACTACAGCTATCAGGACGCACTAGGGAGCGATATTCAGGCGTTTGCAGCCGGTAAGGCAGCCTTTATGATTAACTATCCAGAAACAGCCTCAACGCTTGCTACCCTGAATCCCAGCCTCAAGTACAAAACATCCACCATGCCCCAGGTTGATGGTCAGGCGGCTATTAATCTAGCTCAGTTCTGGGTCGAGAGTGTGGGTAGTAAGTCGGCCCACTCCGAATATGCTTGGGACTTCTTGCGCTTTGCCGCTACTCGCGATCAGCAGCAGCGCTTTAATGAAGCTCACCACATCCCTACCAGCCGCAAGGACTTGGTTGAGGCGCAGAAATCAAACGCCATTTTCGGCCCGTTTGTAGGCCAAATCATCTCCTCGCAAATTTTCTATAAGGGCAATGATCAGGAGATGAATAACTATTTCTCAGATGCCACCATTAGTGTTCTCTCAGGGCTGGATCCACAGCCAGCCGTGCGCCAAGCCGAGACTCGAGCTAGCAATACTATCGCCCAATACCCTGTTAAGTAGCCACATCTTCCAAGGCCTGGCCTGCGCGCAGGCCAGGCCTTGGAAGCGGGAACGCACCCCCTTTACCGGGGGTGCGTTCCTTCGATCAATAAGTCAGTAAGCTTGTGAAAGCTTTGCAAGCTTTAGACCTGGCACACGTTGAAAATCAGAATCAAGTGTCACAAGTGTAGCCTGATGCTCAATTGTTAGGGCGGCTATCCAGATATCATTCGTATTAATTGGCGTACCAGCTTGCTTGAGTTGAGAAAAAATAGTCGCAAATAGCCTAGTAGTCTGATCGGTGATTGTGAAAACAGAAACATTTGGAGCATCTAAAAGTCTTTGTAATAAGGCTTCATTCTCTGAAGCCCTTGCACCGAGCGCGAAGCCAGCTCTTAACTCAGCAATAGTAATAATAGGGATAAGGATTTGATTTTTGATAGTAAAGAAGCGTTGTAAGCGCTTGTCTCCGCGATTGAAACCCGAATAGGCGCTGGTATCAAGAGTAATTTTCATGGTTGAATTTCGCGCCACATTTTCTCATCGATTCTTGATATATCCTTAATCGCTCTATCAAATGATTCATCTAGGGTATTGGCGCCAAATAACCACTCAAAACCTTCCTGGGCGACAGGCTTTGTCGTACCAATGGTTTGCAATGTGAGTAGATCTACCACAGTCTGATTAAAAGACTCACCGCTCTGCTGCGAGCGCTTGCGAATAATCTGATCAACTGCCGGTGGAATATTACGGATTGTATATTGAATCTTCTGCATGTATACATTGTATACATGCATACATGCTAAATCAAATGGTGTATAAAATGAGTTGATGTAACCTGATCTGGACAATACAACAGCAAAAAAAAACCACCGATTTAGTGGTTTTTTTGTACTAATTTCTAACTTGCGATTGGCTTAACCTTGATCTTTTTGATTCTGTCTTCTTGGACAACCTTTGGCACACGGACAATGAGCACACCATGCTTTAGGGTAGCCTGAGCCTTCTCAGCAATAGTTGAGGTTGGCAGGATGATCGAGCGACTAAAGCTCCCCCAGAAACATTCCTGTACGTAGTAGTGCTCCTTCTCGATCACTTCTTCTTCTTTGCGATCACCACGGATGGTCATCACATCTTCGCTGATTGCGATATCAATATCTTCTGGTAATACACCAGCGATAGGGGCCTTTACCACGACCGAATCTTTGGTCTGGTAAACATCTACTGCAAGCTGCCCTTCAAACTCCTCTCCCCCCATCCAGTCATCTGACGTGTTGGCGGCTTCATCGAGAAATTCGTCTTGCAGGATCTCTTCTTCGGGATTATTCCGTCGAGTCATAAAACAAAACTCCTTAACCTTTACTCAAGCCTTCGCTTGCCCGTATTATAGCCAGGTTTTTAGGAGATACGCAAGTTTTGCTCAGATTACTGGCTCGATTACTCGCTCCCGATCGCTGCGTACTTTGCGATATGGAGGGCTCAGGTTTGTGTCGCCGTTGTCGCGTCGACCATTTACACGTACGCACAAGTAGCTGTTATCTCTGTAATGCTCGGACGCTTCAGGATAAAGTCTGTACACGCTGCCAGTGGCGCACTCCCCTGCGGCGGGTTATTACACACTGGCGACTAGATGAGTTTAGCGAGGAGGTTGTGTATGGCGTGAAATATAGTGGTCGTGAGGATATCACCAAGGCAGTCTCCTATGAGTTGGCTCAAGCTGAGCTGCCGAAGGTCGATATGATTACGTTTGTGCCTGATACGCCCACCAGACGGCGTGAGCGGGGCTATGTGGCGCCACAGCTCGTCGCTCGTGAGTTGGCTCAATTATTATCCATTCCCTGCCATCAGCTACTGGTGCGTGATATTCACACTCCGCAAGTCGGGGCCGGTCGGACGCAGCGCTGGAAGCAAATCCAAGGTAATTTTCAAGTCAAAAATGAAGCTTTATTGCAGGGTCAGCGGATCTTATTAATTGACGATGTCGTGACAACTGGTGCGACTTTCACAGAGTGCGCAAGGGTTCTGAAGGCAGCCGGTAGTGGCGCGCTCTATGCGGCCGCACTGGCTAAGAAATAAATGGATTAACCAGCTCATATCCTAGTGTAGACAGAGGGTGCGTGTAAAACAGAGGGGTTTAGGCGGTAATTAGTACTGCAGACCACTACAGATCGTTGTCGTACACGGCCCGAACCTCATTATGCTATGACCCTCTCACGAGAGGGTGGTATAGCGGCACAAGCGCCTTCTCCGCTCACTCGTGCTCGATCTGCCGGCTGGCGGACCTGTGCGCGAGTTTCGCTCCACCGAACCCCGTCCTTCGGACGACGAGCTCGAATCCTTCGTTCACAAAAGAAAAGAGACCAGACCTAAAAGTCTAATCTCTTTTCTCTGGCGGAGAGGGTGGGATTCGAACCCACGGTACCGTTGCCGGCACACTTGTTTTCGAGACAAGCCAGTTCAACCACTCCTGCACCTCTCCGTGGTGCGCCCGAAGAGATTCGAACTCCCGACCTTTGGTACCGGAAACCAACGCTCTATCCAGCTGAGCTACGGGCGCGCAATAACTTAGAAGTTAGAAACTAGACGATAGGAGATAGTATATCTGATAAAGTTACTAATTTCTAACTTCTAGCCCCTAATTACTAGTCGCTATTTCGCGGCTACGGCTGGTTGAGGAGTTGGGGCTGCTATAGGCTCGACAGGCTGCTGCTTGAGATAGGTGTAGAGAATAGTACCGGCGGCGGCGTAGAAGTAGAGCAGAATGATAGCTGGGATAATCCCAATGATTGTAATGACAGGAATGAACATGAGAACAGTTACACCGACGATCCCCCAGATTTTACTAAGATTACCCTTGGTCATGCGCCAGCTTCGGCGCATGGCTTCTACGGCGTCCAGCTCTGGGTTATCAACCAGAATATAATTAGTCATTGAGAAGCGCATCGCGAAGATAATGCCCGGGATAATGAAGAGAAGTAGCCCACCAACCATAGCTAGGCCCGCTAGTAGACTAGCTAGAAAGAACCGAAGGATATTTGGCCTCGCATACTCAAGGGCAGTCCCAACAGTCTCCCTATAACCGTAGACTGAGCGCAGCATAATGTAGGTCCACATCGGTATCGCAACGATCTGAATGCCGCCGCTAATAATATTATAAATCAATGAGCGTATTGAGTTGTCGAGCCCAATAACACCAGTGATAATGCTGGTGACAATATCAATGGCTAGTATGATGAGGTAGAGCAAAACTATGGTACCGAAAATGCGTACCATGGCTTCTTTACTGGATTTGAATAGACCAAAGGCTCCAGGGTAGTCAAGCATAAGTGCAGTCGCACCTGCAGGACTGGCTGCTTGAGCCTTTACTGATTCTGTCGGTGCTTTCTTGGGCGGCATGCTGAAAATTTCCTTTAATTATCCTAAGTATTGAATCTACTATAGCGCAAGCGATATTTTTTTCGCAATGATAAAAACTGATTTTCTAAATAAGAAAGAAGTACCGGCCTGAGAGAGTACTCTCTCAGGCCGGTTTTTGTCTTGTCGACAAAGCTCTTCTGGCGCTCACCAGAAGAAGGAACGATCGTGAAGGGGGCTGGATTCGAACCAGCATACCTCCCCGCCGTGGCGGGGTGCTCTACCAACTTGAGCTTACCCCCTCGTCACGTGATTACTCTTAACGTGGCGTTGGCGACACCGAGCTCTCTCGTGATCGTCGGACTGAAAGGAATCGAACCTTTATCTCCGTAGGCGTTTTGCCTTAAGCTACAGTCCGTGGACAGGATAAATGGTTCTTGAGTGCCACCTATCCCTAGTCATTTTAACCAACCTCTTGTACCCTTGGGCGAGATTGATCAAGGTAGACTTAAGCCTCTCTCCACTGCTGGCGGGCAACTACTCCGCAGAGTGGATATGTATCTCAAGCATACATCTGGTTACCCAGATCTTTTAAAGGTGCGAACTAGCCACGTCTGTCCGCGTGGGTCTGTAGCCCGGCAGGTATGGTGGACGTGGCAGCGACGAAGTACGCGTGCAGTGAAGCTTCTCTACCTGACAATAAAGGCGGTAACCGATCTTTATTGTCTGCTTACACTTTCGTGGGTTGTGAGGCCACTTCCCTGGTGGTACACGCATGCTTGCCTGACTATACCAGATTTCTCTGGTGCGATCGAGCGAGGACAGTACCTCTCCTCGAATACACAAGACAAATTGAGTTAGAGGCTAGGGCTTGGAAACCAGTGTGACGACAAAATCAGAACTATTTTCTAACTCCTAAATTCTAAACCCTAGCTTCTAGTCAATGGTGCGCTCGGCAGGATTTGAACCTGCGACCTCCAGTACCGCAAACTGGCGCTCTATCCAGCTGAGCTACGAGCGCACATCTAGTTTTTTAATTTTTGTGGCATCTTTCGTAGTTCTTCTCTTCCTCGCGGTAAGGATAGTGCGTTGCCTTCTGTAATTCGCTAAAGCGAAACATCCAGCTGAGCTACGAGCCCACATCTAGTTTTTAATTTCAAAACAACCAATCATTTTGCATTACTCCATTTTGAAAAAAACAGATGGTTTGAGTAATCAAGCGCTCCATTGGTTGTTTTGGAATCGAAGGTGCAAAAGCAGAGGTTATTCTACAGTATTTCAGTGGAGTCGTAAAGGTTAGAACTTCAAGCGTTTGAAAACTGATTCGCCAACATTGCCCTGTGGTTCAGTCTCTGGCAAAACACTACTGAGGATATCATCGATATCATCGACATTGTTCGGCGATGCCAGCAGGGTTACGAGAGCTCCCAGACGCTGGGTAGGAATGAGCTCGAAGACCGATCGCCCATCTTCGTGTACATAAAAATAGGCTTTATAGGTATCGTAGGGTGTAAATTTGTCATCGATCTCGATACCGCCTGGATACAGGGCATAACGATGACTGGCCTCGCCTCGCCCAGCATACATAGCTAAGGCCCAGGGTACGAGTATCCCCAGAGGAATAAATAGCCAAGCGCGAGTCAGAATGGCGGCGATAATACTGCCGGCAAAAATAATCCCCAGAATCACGTACCAGATAGTTGGCCGATGAGCGCCTTGGCTGGCTGGCTGATTTTCCCAAGCTAAGAGTGGTGCGGTACTATCATCGGGTGCCGCTTCCGTTTGTTCGGGTTCACCACTCTGTTCTGAGTTTTCTGAGACTAGCGTTGGGTCATTGGATTGAGCACCAAAGGTTGGTGGAGTACTAGGACTTGTAATTGGTATTTGCTCGAGTGGGGTTCCAAAAACCGGTGCTGGTGCGGGATTAATTACAGGTGGTTGACCGAGATCCGGCTGAACTACTCCACCAGCCGGCACCTCCGGTGTCGGTGGCATCACGCTATTTGGCTGGGGTGTGGCTGGAGGCATAATCTAGCACTATTATGCTTCAGCTTACGGAAAAAATCTACGCCCGCGTTCTTATCTGGTGATTATTTTTTGTCATCTTTCTTCCGGTCGAGACGGTCGAGCCGCAAGACCTTAACGATCAGATAGATGACGCCAGCTACAATGGCAAAATCAAGCAAGACACTTAGAAAATTACCCACCATTAGTTTGGCTCCACCCACAGCCACACTGACTTCTTTCAGGCCAGAAGTACTGCCAAGCAAGAGTCCAATCAGTGGATTAATAATATCCGAGACCAAAGACGAGACAACCTTTGCTACTGCTGCTCCAAGGATAAAACCAATTGCCAAGCCAACCACGCCCTGTTCGCGGATGAATTCTATAAAGCCATTAACGTGTTTGCGCATATCTTCTCCCTCTTTATCTTAGGCTATCGTTGTCCGACCACTTGGTCAACCGCCCAGATATGCCAGCCGTCTTGATAATAAATTTCAGAGTAGGTTTGGTTGAGTCTCTCAATATCGACACCCTTCTCGGTGGCTTCGGTGTCGTCGAGCACGATGTATTGAACTTGGTATTTTTTAATCAAATTAGCAGTTGTTTCTTCCTGTAGCCAGATCGCATCTAAGTCGTTTTCGGTTGATGCGTAATTGATGCCATAACTACTCAGCCAGCCTCGGTAGCCCATAATAATCGTCCGCCCAGTCAGGGTGGATACTGGATGATTGTGTCGATCGGAGGTCAGTATCGTGGTGATCGGAGCGGTGTTTTGACTCACGTAGTCAGCTAGTTTCAGATCGCCATTACTGAGAAAAACGTAGTTTTGCGTCCCCTCTAGCCAGACGGACTGCATGCCGGGCGTTGTGATGATGAGCAAGGTGACTCCTACGAGGATCTTCTCTGGCCATCCGTGTCGAGTGAAGTCTGCCAAGAGCCAAGCTACTGGAAGCGTCAACCAAATATAGCCATAAGTAATGAACTTCATATTGTCCCAGGGGTTAGGCTGGAAGATGTAGAGATTGCAGGCGATCATTATCAGGACGGCTTCGAGAATGAGTAACCATAGAATAGGCGACCACTGCCGACGACTGGCCCGCCAGATGGCTAATGGAATAAACACAAGCAGGAGTCCCCAATTAATCCACCAGAAGACCAAGGTACTCCCCCCCTCGGGTGTCATCCAGCCAAGGTGCCAATATGAGAAGCCGCCGTGAAAACTGCCACCAAACTGCCATATAAGCTGCGGTAGTGCAATTACACCAGCGATAAGTACCCCAAGCCATGCTAGGCGGGCTTGGGGCTGTTTTTTAATACTGAGCCAGATCGCGGCGCCACCGAGCAGGCCGGCCGCGACAAAAGCTGAATGGACATGAGCCAGTGGGAGGAGTCCGATAATGATACCGAGCACCAGCCAGTGTTGGAGTTTTGTATTCTTTAAGATCTCAAAAAAGCTTTGCAGGAGGAGTACACAACTACTTGCAACAGCCAAGCCCATCAGGTAGCTGCGCTGTGGTAGTAGATGCGAAGTGACGAGATTAGCAAAGTGCTCTTGACTGGCGGCTGCCCCAACGCTTAGGTGCGAGTAATCTTTAGTCGCTTCTAGGCTACCACTCAAAAGATCACGCCAGAGCGGTATTACGCCAGCGGCTGTACCGGCCAAGAGGATTAGGACAACCCAAATGATACCGGCCAGCTTACGGCCGGTGATGCGGGTGGCGATACGGTATAAGAGGTAGCAGCTGCTCATGATCAGTAGCCAAGAGGTGTAGCCAAAGGCAACCTGCCAACTATGGCCGGTCTGGTATAGCTGGGCCGCTTGAAGGTCGACCAGGAAGGGGTAAGTTAGTTTTGCAGCCGGGAAGACAGGAAGCATCAAGTTGTGCACGCCCTGAACGACAAAGTGACTGGCTAGTGACATATGAAGCGCTAGATCTGCCCAGGTATTGCCAGCCGAGCGCCAGCCATCTGGGGAGGGTTGTAAGAAGTGCGTGTAGCACATCCAGGCGGCTATAAGCGTTAAGATAGCCCAAAAGCCAGCTCGCAATAACCATAGGCGTTGAGGGTGTCGCAAAACGCGTTTAAGCGCCTTCCAGGCGTCGACCGTGAGCCTCAGTATGGCGGCACGCTGCCAGACTATGATCCAGAGCGGTATGAGCCAACTGATCATTGTCCCCCAAGCTTGGCCAGCAACATACCAGGTACCAAAGGTAATCCAGCTAGAGGCTAAAATCCCAATTACTAAGCTTAAAGCCAGGTTTTCACCTCGGTTTAGGCCGACTTTAAGGTGCTTCAGACCCGCCCAAACAACGAGTGTATAGAGGCCCATGAAACCGGTACTCATGAGTGCTGCTACGAACCAGCCATATGGTTGGAGGGGGAGATGCATGGTGTTTTTATGATAGCAAAATAATCGTAAAGAGATTATCGAACCCCATGGGTTCAATTCACAACTTAGCCAGATGACAAAACCCTGATAAAATCAGGGCCTTCTCATCTGGCGGAGAGGGTGGGATTCGAACCCACGGTACCGTTGCCGGCACGCCAGTTTTCAAGACTGGTTCCTTCAACCACTCGGACACCTCTCCAGGTCTGATTGAGATAGTAACGCAGCTGATTATATCTGGTTTCGAGGCATTTTTCGAGAGGCTAAGCCGAGATGGCGCCTTCTTCGACGAGGAGCTGGCGTTTGCGAGCCACTCCCCCTTCCCCGCTGTAGCCGCCGAGAGAGCCATCGGAGGCGATGACGCGATGACAGGGAATCTCACCTATAAATGGATTTTTGCCACAAGCCGACGCCACAGCTCGGACGGCTCTTGGCTTCCCTACCCTAATAGCTAATTCGGTATATGTAATAGTAGTGCCTCTAGGAATCTTGGCAATCTCCGACCAGACTTTTTGCTGGAACGGGGTACCGGTGGGAAACGATTGTTTGTTCATTCTTCTCCTCCTGTATTGTATGGCTTTTGTTCGTAATTACACCTATTGTAGCATAGTTATCCTGAGGTGCAAGCATGCACATATGAGAGGGGGGAGTGCTCCTTGTGACGTAGTCGGAAGGATATAATCTTCACTGCTCGACAAAGATAACTAAAGTTACTCTAGTTCTACACAAATTGATTACCGAACCCGAGGGTTCATTCACCTTTCATCGCAAAGTAAAATGGACACGACCTAAAGGCCATGTCCATTTTATCTGGCGGAGAGGGAGGGATTCGAACCCTCGCGGGAACTTGCGCCCCCCTACCGGTTTAGCAAACCAGCCCCTTCAGCCACTTGGGTACCTCTCCACATTTTGCTTGCTATGCGCCATATAATAAGCGCTAGGTATATATAGTAGCAGATACAAATTATACGGTACAGCTACTATCTCGCAAGTTCGTTATCTACACTATAAGGATTTTGTGCGAACATACGAAGAACATTTATAGTGTACAAAAAAAGTGCGTGCATTTTTAGAACCCTACCATAACGTCCTTCCACGTGGCAGATTTAACCTTTATTTAATTATTGAAGGAGGAGGGTTAGATTTTTGGTCGCAACCTCACCATGCTTTTCGCAGACAGATTTAATGTTTATTTCATTATTTGATTGGCTTTTGCACGCATTTTGAATACTGATTAAAACATCACGATTCCAAGGGTCTTGCTGGAAGGCTAGTTCGATATCATTAGCAAATTGATTATAGTTTTCTTGTCGCCAGGCGACATCACTTAAGAAGAGCCAGTCAGCTGTAGTTTTTTGCTTTAGGCTTGCTAGTCGCTCAGCTGCCAGCACAGGAGCACCTAGATCGCGCAGTCGATATATATCTGATCGTGAGAGGCTTGATTGACGGGCTAGCGTACAGGCAGTGGTGAGATCGTTTTGCTGTCCGGATGGGACTTTATCTATCCCCTTACAGCCCTGGTCTATCATATTTTGATTTAAGAGAGCTCGAGAAAGCCAAGTGTAGCCCTCGGGAGATGTGCTCGTGGCCTGGGTAGCGGCTCGTTCGACAGCGGCATAGTCATATTGCCTTGCAAACAGTTCAGCGGCCTTGAGCCACTGCTGTGGTCTTGTTTTGGTATAAATGCTGGCGGCAGCACTATAACGGTACTGGTCGCGATAGAAGCTAGCGAGCTCCTCTCCTACTCGTCCATCACCGCCACTGGCGCGCAGGAGTTGAGTAAGAGTCTCTTCACGTTTACTATCAGGCAAAGAGCGTGAAGCCTGGATTTGTTGATCTATAAAAGCACCGTTTGTGCGCATGAGCCACGGCAGAGCCACGACGAATCCAATAATACAAATAATAAAGAGGGTAATAAAAAGGCTACGTCGCCTCGGACGCCAGTGAGGTAAGGGCTTGTTGAATTTCGTTGTGCGCATGAGTAGCTGTCTCTAGTCTAGCACGCTCAGCCTCTACTACTTCTGTTGGCGCGTGGTCAATGAAGCTTTGGTTGGCTAGTTTTTGCTCAATCAGCCTAATGTGTTGAGCCTTGGCGTCGAGCTCTTTTTCGAGCTTCTGTTTCTGGCTAGCTCGGGCATCTTTCTCCTTGGCGGCTAGAATCTCAGTAATTTCTATATCAAAACGCTTGGCTTGTTCGCTATTTGTCTGTATACTAGTATTCGGCCACTGTTCGGATATTAGAAGGCTTTTTGTCCATGGAAGCTCTTGCCAGATGGCCTCGGTGACAAACGGGGCGAAGGGATGAGCAAGCTTTAAGATAACTTCGAGCACATGTGCCAGCACTTCGGGATTGAGAGACTGTTTGGCGTATTCGATATAGCAGTCTGCAAACTCGCTCCAGAGCAGGTGATAGACGCTTTCGCCGGCTTCAGAGAAACGGTAGGTATCGAGGCTGCTGCTGACAGTCTCGATGGTCTGATTTGTTTTCTCGAGGATCCAGTGATCAGCAGGGGAGACCAAAGTAGGGGGTTTTGGTGAGTAATTACTAAGGCGCCCGGTGATAAAGCGCGACACGTTCCATAACTTGTTGCAGAAGTTCCGATATCCCTTGATTTTTTCAGTGGAGAGTTTGCCATCATTACCAGGTGTAATACCGATGGAAAGGGCTAGGCGCAAGGCGTCTGTGCCATATTCGGCGGTGATCTCCATGGGGTCGCCATAGTTTCCCTTGCTCTTCGATAGTTTCTGGCCTTTTTCGTCGGTAACCATTCCCCAGAGATAGACATTCTCAAATGGCACCTTCCCAGTCTTATAGAGAGAAAAGAGGATCATTCGAGTGACCCACTTATGGAGAATATCTCGAGCCGTAGCCATCACGGTAGTAGGGTAGTTATCCTCCCATTTCTCACCAAGGCTGGTCATGAGGGTGGCGTACGGCCATTGACAAGAAGAGAACCAGGTGTCGAAGGTGTCGGTTTCGGCTCGGTAGTTGCCTTCGCCGTAGTACTTGCGGACTTCATCTTCAGATTTTGAGATAATATAGGCTGCTTTTTCAGGATCGTGGCTGGTTTTGTAGTACACCGGTATGCGAATGCCCCACCAGTTTTGGCGGGAGATGCACCAATCGTGCTCATTCTTTAACCAATCAAGTGCAATCTTCTTGAAGCGTGAAGGGTAGATTTTGACCTGCTCGTTTTCAATCGTTTCGATAACGGGCTTATTGAGGTCGGCCATACGCATGAACCATTGCTCGGTAATGAGTGGCTCAATCACGGCCCCGGATCGATCTTGAATGGCGACGGAGTGGGTAATAGTCTCACGTTTGATCAGTTTACCAGCGGTTTCGAGGTCGGCTACAACTGCTTTGCGAGCCTCCTCAACAGTTAGCCCAGCATATTTCTCGGGCACATTAATCATCTTTCCCTCGAAGTCGATCACCGTGAGTTGGGGGAGATTATGACGTAGACCGATTTCATAGTCATTTTTATCGTGCCCTGGAGTAACTTTTAGAGCTCCAGTGCCAAACTCTTGGTCTACGTGGTCATCTTGCACAATGGGGATCTGGCGATCTACCAAAGGAATGGTAGCGGTTTGGTCAGTAACTTGAGTAAACCGAGTATCTTCGGGATTCACGGCGATGGCAGTATCGGCAAAAATAGTCTCCGGCCGGGTGGTAGCTATCTGAACAGTGCCATAATCCAGCGTGTAGATCTCATCTTCTCGTTCGACATGCTTAACTTCAATATCTGCATAAGCCGATTGAGTGACTGGGTCCCAATTAACAATCCGATTACCACGATAAATATAGCCGTCATCATGGAGCTTCTTAAAGGTGTCGAGTATGATCTCGACGATGTCATCATCAAGCGTGTATTTGAGTTTATTCCAGTCAGCTGAGAAACCCATCGATTGCATCTGGGGCACAATGGCGCCTTTGTGTTCTTCAACAAAGTCCCAGACTTCCGAGTAAAACTTATCTGGGCCGAGATCGTGACGGGTACGCCCTTCTTCGGCAAGTTTCTTCTCGAAGACGAATTGCGTTTCAGTCCCAGCGTGGTCGGTACCAGGTTGCCAGAGCGTTGGGCGACCTTGCATGCGGGCGTAGCGGGTCATGATGTCTTCGACGACGTACATAAGGTGGCCGGCGTGGAGGGAGCCATTGGCATTTGGCGGCGGCATGATTACCGTGAATGGTTTAGCTTCTGGAGTGGGGGAATTAGAACCAAGGCTGTAGGCATTGGCTTCTCGCCACAGTTCACGAATCTGCGGTTCATATTTACCTGGCTGGTAGGCTTTTTCCATGTTTTACAGAGTAGCCTATATCTGGGGCGGATGCCAGTTTTGCTAAAGGATGTCTAGGCTTGAGTCGGCGGTTAACAGCTCTGAGAAAACGGGCTGCTGTGTCCGTGTCATTTGATGAGCGAGGGCGCCAATCATGGCTGCATTATCTGTACAGAATACCGGAGGAACCACATGGGCTTCAGGTATGGCGGCTAGAATACTTTCACGTAGACGCTTATTCGCCGAGACGCCACCACCGATAACCACCGAAGCGGGGGAGTGCTGGTTGTAGGCTTTAAGGAGTTTCTCGACCAGGGTATCGACCACGGTTTGTTCGAAGCTGGCAGCAATGTCGGCTTTGATATTCTCAGGCAGATTATAGGTTTTCTTAAGATTGGCTAAGCCAGGTTGATCACCAACGATCTGTTGAACTTGGCGCAAGACGGCCGTTTTCAGTCCAGAAAAACTAAAGTCGAGCGTGTCGCCGAGTTTGGCTTTTGGAAAAGGATAGGCTTTGGGATTACCGTTTACAGCAAGCTTGGAAACGTTTGGACCACCAGGGTAGGGGAGGCCGAGGAGCTTAGCGACTTTGTCGAAGGCTTCGCCAGCTGCATCGTCACGGGTTTGCCCGAGGAGTTCGAAGCTCAGATCTTCGTGGAAGAGCATGAGGCGAGAGTCGCCGCCAGAGACGATCAGTGCAAGAAGGGGATATTCTGGGGTGTGATCTTGGCGCTGAGCGGCGTTACCAGTTCCACTGCTCGTTTTACTTATGTTCGAGTAAGTTCCGCTCCGCTGCTCGCTGTTACCTGGCTGAGTATTCAAGCTAACACTCCTTTCCTGGTCGCGATCCTTTGGTAAAGGTGGAACTAAGAAACTGGCGTAGGCATGTGCCAGAATGTGATTGACGCCGATTAGAGGCTTTTCTTTTTCAGCAGCCAGCACCTCAGCTGTGAGTACCCCTATCAGGAGCGAGCCAATTAGGCCGGGGCCGCGGGTAACGGCGATGGCGTCAATGTCACCCCAGGTGCAGTCAGCTGTCTCGAGCGCCTCTTCGATGACCGGCAAAACTACTTCAATATGACTGCGGGCGGCTATTTCTGGCACTACGCCGCCGAAGAGAGCGTGGATATCGGCTGAGCTGGCGATCACATTAGCAAGCACTTCACGACCCTCGCGAATGATAGCGCAAGCGGTCTCGTCACAGCTCGACTCGATAGCCAGGATGGTTTGTATTGATTTGTGTCCACTCATAATCTATGGAATAATACAGCTCATCATGAAGCAACACAACGCTATTAACTGGTTATTTTATGGCTATCTCTCCGGCCGAACTGAGCGGCCAGGGTTGTGCTGACTGCCAATAATCTTCAAAATTGACCGCTCAGGCGGTCTTTTTTAGGTCTCCAGGGTGTTCGATTGTACCTATTCACTCAAAGGATACAACGCTGCCCTGCTAGCCGTACTTTGTGAAATCGAGCAAGCTTCGTAGCTTTCCGGCACCCGGTATGTCATTACATAGTTTGCATGGCGTGCCAATCAGTCCACTCCGATTGAGTACGATAGCGCATCGATCATCGGATCTGCTGTCTTTAGCAACTGTTCTTGATGAAGATTTCAATCGTGTAGGGCTTTGTACGCTGAGCATTGACATTGAGCCGCGCTTTTGTGGCGCTCTCGAATTAACTACGAAGGCTCCAGAGCCGTATGGTTGAGTCAGGTGCATGCTCGTCGGTGCATAATTGCGCCCCAGTGCTTTGCTAGACTACCGACTCGCAGCACGATGTGTGCTTTGATGGACGAGGTCGAAGTAGCATTGTTAGGCCGGCTGCCGCTCGCTTAGTCACCAAATAGTCACCAGCGCTAAAACCCCACCTCCTCTGACTTGAGGAGGTGGGGTTACTTGATTACCACCAGGAATAATAGGGGTTATCACGGATCTTCTTGGTGTGCGACCGTTCACGTTGAGCGGTGATTGGCTGTCGTATCGCTCGTCGACTAATCAGTACCACGGCAGTGAAAATGACCAGCTTGATCAAGACGGAGCGTGATGACATTAGTGCTTCCGATTATCTAGTCGGTCGTAGAAGTCTTCGATAGCCCACTCGACTCGTTGCAAGACGAAGGTGAGACAGTTGTTCCATTGTCGCCGCACGATGATGCGAGCGGACCGCCCGCCCTTGAGCTGACGGATCTTGTATAGGGTGCCGCGCGCGCCAAAGGTGCTTGATATCGGCACAGTTTCTCCTTTCTGCTTTAGTGTGGTCTTGTTGACAGAGAAACTTTTAGGATGGAGCGATTGTAACGGAAGGCCAGCGCTTTGTCACCAGGGGGGCGCCGCAAACAGTCAACCATCCAGTACAATATAGGCATGACAGCTACTAACTACGACAAAACTGCTTGGGATAAACGTCTTGAGATTCTCGGAGGTGGGATTTTGCAGAGCAGTGCCTGGGCTGACTTCCAGCAGACCATTGATCGGCCGGCCGTACGAGACAGTGGCGGCAATTGGGCCTGGCAGGGATTTATACGGCATTCTCGCGGCCTTAACTATGTAATTGTTCCTTATGGACCCGTCGTGCACTCAGGCGCTTCAGAGGCGCTCCAGAGTGCTCTCAGAGCTGCTCGTGAGCGGGGTGCGGACTTTGTGCGCCTCGAACCAACAGGGATGGTGACACCAGGCGATATACAGACTCTCGGAGGGCGCCAGATTAAAGAAGTCCAACCGCAGCACACCTTCGTACTGGATTTAACGCCAGATGAAGCTGATTTGAAGGCTGGCCTCGAGAGTGGGCATCGTAATCGAGTCAACGGGACGGCTAAGCGGGGGATTATGATCGAGCAGGTACGTGATATGAGCCCAATCGATGATTTTCTGAGACTGATGGCCGATACAGCTCAGCACGCCGGCATTACCAACTATCCAGATTGGTACTATCGGTCTCTGGCCGAAGTGCTAATCGCTAAAGGGGTGGCTAGCTTCTACGTCTCACGGGTTGAGGGTCAGGTGGCCAGTGTGTCTTTGATATACGACTGGGGTGGGGTTCGTAACTATGCTCACACCGGCAATGATCAGCAGCTGAATCGTCATTACAAGGTAGCGGTTTCGGCATGTTGGCAGATGATTCTTGATGCTAAGGCTGCAGAACTGAAACGGTTTGATTTCTGGGGTGCGGCGCCAGATGACAGTGCCGATCACGCTTGGGCAGGGATTACCAGCTTCAAACGAGCTTTTGGAGGGGAGCGTGTCCAGACCCTGGGGACGTGGGATATTCCGATTAAGCAGACGAAGTATAGAGCTTACGAGGTGTATCGAAAGCTGCGTGGTTTTAAATAAAAAACCGGCCTTCCAAGAGAAAGCCGGTGTGCCTCTTGGTGAGGCCTGAATTAGATCAGAAGTGTCCTACTGGCAAGGCACCCCAGCCACCGCCTCCAGTCAGCTCGGCATAGGTGCCGTCGCCATGAAGCTGATCAAATAGGCGCTCGAACACCCCCTCTTCCGATTCGGTTTCGTACCTACTGCGGTGAGTTTCGACATCGATATTGAAGTCGGTCGGATCACAGCTACGGAACATGCGTTGTGCCATCGACCGAGCTTGGTTTTGATCTCCAGCTGAGAGAAATTCCTCGCGCATGGCGTTCAAGCATATCGAGAAGATGGTGGGCTCAAACTCTCCGCCTCGGAATGTCTGGAGGGGAGTGAAGGCCCGAGAACGCTCATTCAGGGGTGAAGCAACCTGCTGGTCATCGAGTGCGAGTAGGTTGATGAGAGCATTGAAGCGCAGCGTCGTAGCTTGTTTGCTATCCATCAGTACGCGACCCATGATGGTGACTCGCTTGCGCTGCTTGGCATCCCGCTCCTGCTCAAGCTTCTCAAGCGAAAGCTGGTACTTGACCTCAACTGGTGAGGGCTTCTTCCAGAGCTTGTGGTTCTGCGTGTTGCGGGCGTGATGGGCGCGCAGGGCGGCCAGGTCTTCGATCAGCTTACAGAGGCTGTCGAAGTCATCCATCAGGGTGGCTTGGGTGATGGTGTTGACGAATGACATCGGAGTCTCGTTGACCTGTACGAGAGCCTCGCGGATCTCGTCGGCGGCCATGACCGAGTCATCGGTATGCTTGGGTCGGGACATCATCTCATCCTTTTCTGGGGTAGGTGCGGATTTGTTTACCATACAACTTTATAATACTTAAGTCAATAAAAGATTACATATAAAACCAGGTATAATACAGCTATGATTCGTCCAGCCACTCCAGAGGAAATCGAAGCCTGGGACCAGCTCATCCAAGAGAATCCTGATCGAGGGCATATTTATCAGACGGTCGAGTGGGGAGAGTATAAGCAGGGCTACGACTGGACGCCACGGCAACTAGTCTGGGATAGCAAGAATGAGAGGGTCGCTTTTCAGATACTCACCAAGCCGGCTAGGGGTTTTGGCGGCATCTGGTATTGCCCCAAGGGCCCAGGAATGTTTCCTCGTTACGCGCCACGCAAGGAAGACACAAGACGCTTTATGTCTTTCACCAAAGAACTCCAGACGTACGTGAAAGAAGCGGATCCAACAGCCTTTATGCTGATGATCGAGCCAGAAGTCTTCGATGGTGAATTCAGTCCCAAGAGAGCTGGCTGGCTGAAGAGTCCGCATGATCTGCAATTCCGCGCCACTATCATTGTCGATATCGATAAGCCAGATGAGCAGCTGCTCGGAAGTTTCAAGCAGAAGACACGCTACAATATTCGTTTGGCCGAGCGCAAAGGGGTGACGATTGAACCGCGCCAGGCCAGTGACGAGATGGTCGACACCATGTATAAGTTGATGCAAGATACGCAAGGTCGAGCTGGGTTTTTCTTGCGCCCCAAGGAGGCCTTTGGAGCTTATTGGCAGAGTATGGCTAAGGCAGGCCTCGGGCAGTTCTTTGTGGCTGTGCATGAGGGCGATATTCTGGCTGCCGAATACGCCTTCCACTTTGGTGATAAGTCCTATTACAAAGAAGGTGGTTCAACCGGGGCGAAGCGCAATTTGATGGCACCATACCTCTTGCAGTATGAAGTCATGCGTTGGGCACGAGAGCGCGGCGCTAAGGAGTATGATCTGATCGCCGTGCCACCGAAAGATCAGCTGACACCCGAGCATCATATGTACGGCCTGTATCAGTTTAAGAGTGGGTTTAATCAAGACATTACGCAGTTTATTGGCTGCTGGGAGTATCCGCTTAAGCCGGCCGTTCATGCTCGTTGGTGTAAGCTTGAGCCTGTCTTTCACAGGGTCTATTCTCGAGTAAAGCATAATCTTTTCTGGTAGCAATAATAATTAATAAAGAATGAGCCACTGTGTATTCACTTGTGATTATCATTTAGTGTGGCCGACCAAATACCGATGCAGGATATTCAACCCAGGGTTCAGGGCTACTTCAAAGAATTCCTCAAATCGTGGCCTGAGCACCATCCAGGCATTATCTTTAAAGAAGTTAATACTGATCTGAATTATATCTACATTCTAGCCTCTATCCATCCAACGAAGTCGGTCGGGATGGCGGTGAGGCTCCTCAAGTCTTCCACTTCTCAAGCCCTGAACAAACAATTCCCCCGGTTACGCAAAGTATATTGGGGCGCGCAGCATTTGGTCGGCCAGCTACTTCGTAGGTACGGTTGATGTCAATGAAGAGATCATTCGTCATACATTAAAACCCAAGGTGACGATGATGTAGGGCAGAATAACCTCAACTTATTCGGAACGCTGTGATGCCTCGATCGGCAGATCGGGAGATTCATTTTTTTTATGAAACTCCCTTATGTCCTCAGCAGGCCAATCAGGAATCAGCTATAATACTCGACATGAAGGGTGGAGAGGCCGACACGGCATCACAAGCACAGGTATCTGATCCAGATCGGGCAAAGCGACTGGATGCAGTTTTTCGAGCCTATGACATACGCGGTCTGGTGCCAGCTGAATTAAATGCTGAACTGGTTCATGATATTGGCCGAGCTTTTGCTGACTTTGCGCCCGAGGGAACGATCGCCGTTGGACGTGATATGCGGATCGATTCGGAGGCGCTGGCCGAAGCCTTTGTGGCGGGTCTCGTGCAGCAGGGTCGCGAAGTTTTGGATATTGGCATGGTGACGACTGATATGGCCAGCTTCGCAGTTGGGCAGTACGATCTGGCGGGTGCAGCAATGATTACTGCTAGTCATAATCCCGGTGACTATGACGGCATTAAGCTTACAGTCGCTGGAGTTACTCCAGTCGGTCAGGATTCAGGCCTCCAGGACATCAAGCAGATTGTCCTAAGGGGTGCCTACAAGATAGCTGGGCAGGAAGGCAAGAAGCTTGAAAAGAATATCTTAAACGATTGGGTCGAGCATGCTCTCTCGTTTGCAGGAGGGGAGCTCAAGCCCCTACGGATCGCTATCGACGCCGGGAACGGTATGGGGGCGATCGCGGCTCCTAAGCTGCAGGAGCTGACCCCCTTAGAGATATCTGGCCTCTACATGGAGTTGGATGGTACCTTCCCGAATCACCCAGCCAACCCCTTGTTGCCAGAAGCAGTCGAAGAGCTTAAGACGCATGTCACGCGTAACGAACTAGATTGTGGTATTGCCTTCGATGGCGATGGCGACCGGTGTTTTTTCGTTGATGAGAAGGGCGAAATAATTACGGCCAGCCAGCTTGGCGCACTTTTGGCTGATACCTTTCTCCAAGAGAATCCGCACGCCACCGTGATCTACAACGCCGTGATCGGTGATATCGTACCAGAGCTTGTCGAGGCCGATGGCGGTACGGCGATCCGCTGTCCGGTCGGACATACCTACGTACAAGAAGCTATGATAAAGCATGGTGCGATCTTCGGCTGTGAGCACGCTGGCCACTTCTTTTACCGGGATAATTTCTCGGCAGATTCAGGCTTGATTACAGCCGTGATGGTTTTAGGAATAATCAGCCAAAATGATAAAAAGCTCTCAGAACTGATCAAGCCATACCGTAAGTATGTATCGATTCCAGAGGAGAATATTGCGGTTAGAGATTGGTCTCGACTGCTAGCTGGCCTCAAGCAGACATACGGTGATTACCAGCTGGATGAGCTCGATGGTCTGACGGTTCGTGATACTGAGCACAGCTGGTGGGCTAGTATACGACCCAGTAACACGGAGCCATATGTACGATTTAACCTCGAAGCCCACACTAAAACCGAGCTAGCCAAAGCTGCAGCCGAACTACGTAATACTATCAAGAAATTTACGGCCTAGGTCTTTGCTTTTATAAAAGCCGAGTATCATTATCAGATGCAAGCTGAGGCCAAACACCAAGCCGTTCGCGAAGCCATCCTGGATATGGTGGCCTATTACGCGGTTTTCAATGTCATGATTACTCAGGAGCGCTTGGTGGAATTCTTACCTGTCCGAGCCAATCACCTGGCAATTGTATCGGCTGTGCGAGAGTTGATGAATGAAAAGCGTCTCCAACGCCAGGGGAACGAGTATGGATTACATGGGCACCGCTACACACGTAGTGATTCACAGTACTTACTCCAGGAGACGCTACTGAAGAAGGCTCGGTTTTGGGCGCGGTGGCTCGGTCTGATACCGTGCGTGAAGTCGATCGTGGTGATTAATAGTGCTGCGTACGGTAATGTATCTGATGCCAGTGATATTGACCTGCTGGTGGTGACTACTGCAAATCGAATCTTTGTTGCTAAGGCTATTATTTGGCAGTGGCTGCGTATGGTCGGGCAATTAGAGCGACCAGGTGTGCGCTCGGGGCGTTTTAGCCTTGAGATGTTCCTGACAACCCGTGGGGTGAATGTGGATCGAGACATCATGAGAGAAACCCATCCGCATCTGATCTATTGGCTACTCACCGCTATACCCGTGTATGGTTCTCGAGCTTGGTCGGAGGTTTTACAAACCTCTCCAGTGGTGCGAGAGGGTACGCCAAACCATCTATGGCCCCGCGGTGGTCAAACGATTCATCGGTCTGGTTGGCGCTGGCTAGACCAGTGGGATGATCGTGGCTATCGGATACATCTGAAGCACGTCAGCCAGCAGGGTTATAATTTGCAAGAGGCAGCCTTCGTAAGGCTGCGCCCAGACATTATCAACTTGCATGCCTATGATCATAGCCAAGATATCCGTAAGCAGTGGGAGGTACTGCGGGGAATTGCGCAGCCAGCTACGGTCAAGCCAGTTATTCGTACTCGCAAACGGTCTCCAAAAAAGTCTGTCAAAAGTACTTGACGAAATACGCAAAGTACGCTAAGATACTCTCACAATTAAATACGCTATAGGTATCGAAATTCCCGTTTCGCTCTTGGACTAAGCCTTAGGTCCTCGGCAGACGGTATTTTTTTTGCCAAAATTTTCAGACACTATCCACTGATTAAGCGCTGAAGACGACAGTCTCATCTGGACGAGCAGAGTAATGAGTGGATAACGGGACCACTCAGGGTGGCAACAAGCCCTACTTGTTGCACGCAGTCATCTCGCGTGTGATTTCTTGTAATGAGATCAGATGTGAGCTGACCGCAAGGAAAGCCACGGTGATAACGACCGATATCGTTATGCCTGTACCTATCACCCCCTGGAGGGAAGATGAAGAAATACCGGCCGTACGTGTACGGCATAGCCAGCACTGTGGCGGCGTTTTTCGCCATCACAGTGCTGTGGCTGGCAGTCGGCGCTCTGATCGGCGCCCTCTGGCCGCAAGCTGGGTTCAACGCCCGGCGTTACTACGAGGTGGGCTTCGTGCTCACCTCGCGTTCTGGCCAGATCTTCTGGTCGATCGTTGTGGCAGCGTGCTTTGGCTTGGCGGCCTTCGTGGCCTACAGTTCCAGGCCGGAGCGCAACCGGTTCTACGCCCGAGAGCTTTCCGAAGAGGATAAAGCCGTCGATCGGTTCTATGCACGGGCTGGACTCACCAACGTGGTGGTGTCTGGTATCGCTGCTGGTCTGGCCGCTCTCTTGGTCGTCATGTCGTTCACGACTGACTTCAAGCTGGAGCCACGGCCGTTCGTCAACTCCATCACCATCGAGTACGCCGACAAGGACGCGCAACCGCGTATCCTGGCTAATCTCGACGGTGATCATGACCCCAAGGCCCATGTGAAAACGGGTCCCATCGACTTCCTGGAAGCAGGTTTCGATGAGCGTCCCGCCTCGCTGGTAGGTGCCCAGAAGGTCATGGCCGAGCGCTCCACCGGCGACTCCAAAGCCGACATCTTGGACGAGACCTACGCCTATCTGCCCGCTGAGGGCGGCGCTGGACGTTGGTCGGCCATCCGAGACGGCAATGGTCGTCGGGTTCACATCGACTCGATCGTCGAGTGGGACGGGACACCGGAGACGGTGCACCAGTGCCGGTTCGAAGGTGACCACAAACTGAACTACGCCCTGACAGGCGATTTCGGTAACTCGCTTGCGGATCAGATCCGTCGTGAGATTCCTGACGTAGTCTGGGATCTGTACAACGCCTACGGCTATTGCGCCAAGGGTGACGTGCCGACCATCGTGCTTCCGGCAACGGTAGACCGCTGGTATGGTGCCCGGAGTATCCAGGTGCCAGCTGGTGTCATCGTGGTGCGTGGCTCGGAGTCGGGTGAACCGGTCATCGAGTACAAGCACTCGGTTAAGGCCGGCGAGCTCGAGGGCCCGGTCTATCCTATCAGTGTGGCGCAGAAACAACGGGAGATGATCAACTGGGGCGCTGGCCGCAAGTGGGCCGATGCTTCGTTTGGTTTCGACCCTGTAGACCTGTCGTCGAATAAGGGCAATGCAGCCGACTATGTGCTGCGCTCGAACCTCGATCAACAGGTCTACTACGCCACGCCGTTGACACCGCGCGCTAGTCGCGCCGAGACCATCATCGCCCTGTCGGTGGTGGCTTCGAACCAAGTGACCTACGGTCAGTTCAATCCCATGCGTGTCCAAGTGCATAACGAGGATGACAAGGGACTGCTCACCGAGCAGGACTTGGAGCGACGCGCTCGCGATGTCCTCTCGCGTATCGACCCGGCCTTCCTCAACAAGGGGCAGGAAGGGGAGTTGCAAGAGTTCATCCCAGCAGAGGATGGTACCTGGTCGGCCTTCGCGGTTCGATCCGGGCAGCCGCGCTACTTGCTTCGCATCCGTCCTGGTCAGCTTGATCAGGCGATGGAGCTCAACGGCGGCCAAATCGGGCGGGTGCTGTACAGCGGCACGCCGTCCGAGCAGGATCCGGGGGAGGTGGCAGATCCCACTACCCCGGCGTCAGGCGATCTGGCTACGCTCTCGGATGCAGATCTTCAGAGCAAGCTCGACGCCACGCTCGACGAACTGACGCGCCTCAACCAGGAACGTCATCGCCGATCGTCTGCTACTGGCTAACCACTTGTGGTGGGTGGGGCCTTCGGGCTTCACCCACCACCCACCCCTACTTTTCGTAGGGGTTTTCTTTTTGATTAACTCACCACCATTTCTTGATGAAAAGCTTGATAAACTTGACGAAACGTGCTATACTACCCTTACAGTTAAATACGCTATAGGTATCGAAATTCCCGTTTCGCCCAGGACTAAGCCTTAGGTCCGCGGCAAGCGGTGTTTTTTTACCCAAAATCCTGATCTTTCTGTCCATTCATCAAGCGCTGAAAACGATTTTTACAGAACACGAGCAGAGTGATGAGTGGATAACGGGACCGCTCAGGGTGGCAACAAGCCCTACTTGTTGCAGTCATTACTTGACATAATTAGGTAAATATTATACTTTACCTTACGTTTTTAAGATTAACTGATCTCTGTTTTTGGTTGAGGGAGCCAGGGATGAGCTTAATCGATACGATAGCTCCGGCTCAGTGACCGTTACCGCTGTATCCGCACCTACACAATGACTCTCTGGGAGGAGGGGTATGCTTAAATATTTGGCTATGTATGCTCCTATTTGGATCGTGCTGGCCGTCGTTCTCCTCGTCCTAGCAGGATGGGGGATCAAGACCTGGTACGACGCACATGAGCGTAAACAGGAACGCATTCACGAGCTTCGCCTTAAGCAGCTCGATTGGGATGCGCACATGGCGCCCTACGGACACCGCTATTCGCAAGAAGAGTTGCTAGTGATGTTCAACCGGGCTACGGAACTTTTGAAGCGGGTCGTTGACTTTGCTGATGAGGAACCAACGGTTGAGATTTCCATGGGCAACGATTACAAGCAAATTCGTCAGCTTCTCAACAAGCTGGAGCACGACAAACTCGGGCTACCAGTCGATGAGGATGATGAAGAAGTTCAGCAGTACCCACGAACCCAACAGAGAGGACAGTGAAGATGAAAACCCGCAGGATCGGTGGAGCTTTGCTCTGCCTGGCAGTGCTCGGTGTGCTGCTCGTGGCATGTTCCACGGCTAAGCCGACACCCTACCGCATGGCTTACGTGCTTGGTGCGGGAACTGGCGACGCACGCGAGGTCAAGAAGATCGCCATGCCTGGCAACGAGGTCAGCAAGGATTCTGACGACGATGTCGAATACATCTACGCCAACGCTCGGAACTGGAACATCCAGGACGTCGATGGCGCAGATAGTCAGAAGGAGCTGATGGCTCCGTCGAAGCCGTCTGATGATGGCAAGACACCTGGTTACACGGTGCATGGTTCATTCATCACCTACTTCGCGATCAACCGACCCGATGGCGGTACTGATGAGTGTCTGAGAGAAGACAAGAATGGCGCCTGCCGGGCGCTCTTCGCCTTCTATCAGTATTGCCAGAAGTACAACTGCACCACGGGTGAGGACAACGAGTCCGATGATCCCAAGGAACAAGCCATGTCGTCCGATCCGGGTTGGATGAACATGTTGCGTGAGAGCCTCAACAAAGCCCTGGAACACGCCTACGTTCAGGTCGTCCCACTCTACGATGTTTTCGTGATCAATGATCCGTCCAAGTGGCCGGAGATTGCCAAGCAGATCGCTGATCGGGCCTTCAAGGAGCTGCCCTCCATCATGGGTATGTCAGAGGACCTGCACATCTTCTGCTCTACGGCGATCATCTCGAGTGGTGGCAAGTGCGAACCGTTCACGGTTGTCTTCAACTCCTTGACCAGTCCCGAAGCACAGTCCTTGCTCACGCAGCGACGTGACAACGCTGAGAAGTCCTCTGCCGAGTTGGCCAGAATCGCTGATGAGCAGCGTGTGGAGGATGCACGGGTAGATCTGGAACGCTCCAAGGCGGCTCACGCCGGCGAGCTCTACAGTCAGCCTGGCTATTCCGCCGAGCGCCAGATCCAGTCTCAGCAAGAACTGCTTCAGGCCTGCAAGGATGCTCCACCTCAGGGCGGCGCAACCCCGAACTGTGTGGTGATCGTCGGAGGCGACTCTGGTACCGATCAGCAACTCCAGTTGCAGGTTGGTCAGCAACCCAAGTCCTGATCATCAGGGCCCGGCCGCGTCTGCGGCTGGGCCCTCTACACCAGAAAGGTCCTTCATGGAACGACAGCATTGGCGCCTTCGAAGCGCCCAAACTCGAGAGAAGTTGTTGATGGCGTTGGCCACAGGCTCGGCACCGTACAGCATCTTCATTCACTTCTTCAGCGATGACAACGAAGCCATTCCCTTGGAGGATGAAGTTCGCCTGGGCGAGCTTCGTTCTGTCGATGGAGCAGTCAGTGTTGACGCCCAGCACTTCCACTTCGCTGCAGTTGTGGAGGCTGGGCCACCTGCACTGTTGCAGAAAACGTGCTCTGTCGAGATCCAGTTCCCCGACTATGAAGGGAGCTTTAACCTCGACGAGCCGCTACCTCCAAGAGTGACCGAGGCGGCGGCCGAATCCTGAGACAAGGTCCAAATATCTTGTCTCATACCCCCGATTTCGATCGGGGGTTCTTTTTATTACTTGACGGTCGCCCATCAGATTTCTATACTGGATTTAGCACTCGACTATTGAGAGTGCTAATGTTTTCCGAGGAAGACGTTAACATTTTTTATTTCGAGTAATGACGAATAACGAGTTATGAAAAAGGAGGAACGATGAAACTGCAACCATTGGCAGATCGTATCGTGATGGAACAGCTAGCCGCCGAAGAGACGACCGCTTCAGGTATCGTTTTACCAGGCAGTGCCCAAGAGAAGCCGAAGATGGCCACTATTCTGGCAGCTGGCAAGGATGTGAAGGAAGTTAAAACTGGTGACCAGGTGATTTACAAGAGCTATGGTCCAGATGAAGTGACAGTAGATGGCAAAGATTACTTAGTAGCTAAGGAAGAAGATATCTTGGCAATTGTGAAGGGAGATAAATAATGGCGAAGGAAATTTTAGCTTCCGAAGAAGCACGTAAGAAACTCAAAGACGGCGTCGATAAACTAGCTAATACCGTCAAAACCACCCTCGGACCAAAGGGTCGTAATGTGGTGCTCGACAAGAAATTTGGCAGCCCGCTGGTGACGAACGATGGCGTGACGATTGCGAAAGAGATCGAACTAGCTGATCCATTTGAAAACATGGGAGCTCAGGTGGTACGGGAAGTCGCTTCCAAGACCAACGACATGGCTGGTGACGGTACCACCACCGCTACAGTCCTGGCCCAGGCCATCATGGAAGAGGGTGTGAAGAATGTGGCAGCTGGTGCGAACCCAATGGCCCTGCGTCGTGGGATTGATAAAGCTGCTGCCCACATTGTCGAAGAACTCGACAAGATGGCGAAGCCGGTTAAGGCCAAAGAAGAGATTGCGAATGTCGCGACTATTTCGGCTGGTGACGCCGAAGTCGGCAAGCTGATCGCTGAGGTTATGGATACGATCGGCGAAGATGGTATCGTCACCGTCGAAGAGGGTCAGACTATGGGTCTCGAAAAGGACGTGGTCGAAGGTATGCAGTTCGATAAAGGCTTCGTCTCACCGTATATGGTGACAGACACAGCTCGTATGGAAGCGGTTTATGAGAACCCATACATCCTGCTGACCGATAAGAAGATCAGCTCGATCCAAGAGATCTTGCCGCTGCTCGAGCAGCTGGCTCAGGAAGGTAAGAAAGAGCTGGTCATTATCGCTGAAGACGTCGAAGGTGAAGCCCTAACGACCTTGCTCTTAAATAAACTGCGTGGCACCTTTAACACGCTGGCCATTAAGGCCCCAGCTTTTGGCGACCGTCGGAAGGCTATGCTCGAGGACATCGCTATCTTGACTGGTGGTCAGGTAATTACCGATGAGCTTGGCCTGAAACTCGAAGACACTACAGTAGAAATGCTAGGTGCTGCTCGCAAGGTGATTGCCGATAAGGATGACACCACCATCGTCGAAGGTAAGGGCAGTGAGGCGGCTCTGAAGGAGCGCGTGGCACTGATTAAAGCTCAGATCAAAGAAACTACCAGCGAATATGAGCTCGAGAAGCTCCAAGAGCGCGTTGCTAAGCTCGAAGCTGGTGTGGCGGTGATCAAAGTCGGTGCGGCGACCGAGCTGGAACTGAAGGAAAAGAAGCTGCGTATCGAAGATGCCATCAATTCGACCAAGGCTGCTACAGCTGAAGGTATCGTGCCAGGTGGTGGCGCAGCTCTGGCTAAGATCGCTCACTCACTCAAGAAGCTCAATCTCGAAGAAGAGGAGCAGGTGGGGGCTAATCTTGTCGCCAAGGCTCTCGAAGCTCCAGTGCGTCAGATAGCCGCTAATGCCGGCATCACCGATGTAGCGGTCATCCTCGAAGCGATTTCCAAGCCAGATAATGCCGGCTGGGACTTTGCCAAGAACGAGAAGACTGACATGCTCGAGCGGGGAATCATTGACCCGGTGAAGGTAACCAAGTCGGCCCTGATCAATGCAACTTCAGCCGTGGCTATGCTCCTGACGACCGAAGCCGCTGTGGTGGATGTACCAGAGCCAGATGCTCCAGCTGCTGGCGGCGGCGGTATGCCCGATATGGGTGGAATGGGTATGATGTAAGACGGGTAGTCGGCTTTCACTGTACGGCTTCTTTCTAGCACCCTGGCCGGCGTTGTACGCTCCTATGAAATCTCATCGTATTACATATACGCCTCAATTTCATGCGGGGCTAGCGCCTTGGCCAGAGCACTAGAAAGTAACCTGGTACTAAGTGAAAACTTTCTTACCAGATCTATAAAAAGAGCCTCATTTTCGGGGCTCTTTTTATATTGCTTATCCTTGAGTGTCTGGGGTGGAGATTGTAAAATAGCGCGGTTACTTTTCGTGACAGATGCACCTTGAAGAAAGGCCTGTATATGGCAATCACCGATGTTATCAAGCGGTTTGGCCCTGTGCCACCGAAGCATGACAAGGAGCGCCACAATCGCTTGCGTGATGTACGCGAACTGGAGCTCTTGAGTGCGGCTAGGAATCCGAGCCGCCACCAGGAGCTCGTTGGGCGCGTGGGAGTGCAGACGTCTTCACGGTTGCTCTCAAGTCAGCCGGATAAGACAGCGTACAAACACTTGCGGGGCCTTATGCCAACCGCGACACCGAGTCTTGAATCCTTGCGCCAAGTGGCGGAAGTGGAGAGCTTTGGTGCGCGAATCATTACCGCAGCTCAGGAATCATTGCCAGTAGAGGCGAAGATGTCGGCACAGCGTATGCACTGGATCAATGATCCGGATGCTCGAGCCGCTGAAGTCTCCGTGGCTTTTAATCTCCTGTTTCCTAGTCAATGGACAAGATCGCATCAGGTTCAGGCGCTTCTCAATCGAGAGGAACGAGGCGCTAGCGAAGACGCTGAACACTACGACGTAAAGCGTGATCCCTGGTCAGCTCTACCACACCTCTTTGGTCGGTATCCGGAGACGACGACTTTCCCGACCTGCTTGGGGGTAGCGATTCTGTGTGCTGCTTGGTGTGAATTGGCCGAAGTACCCTACATGCTGGCTTGGTTGGTGGATAGTGATAGTTCATATCACTGGCGCCGCTTCGTCCAACAGCGTCGACGCATCGTGGGCTTCTGTGAAGCTCGTGGCATTGGGTTGCCGGGAGCTCTGCTGACTTTCATGCGAGCAGACTTCGATACCTACGAGGAAATGACCCCTGATACGGCAGCAGGTGCCACCACCGATCCGCATGCTATGGTCGTGATGGAGTTGAACTCAGATGAGTGGCTGGTGTGCGATCCCTGGCAAGAGAAGGTTTACTTTCTCGATAAATCTGGCTATCAAGCTCGTCACTCATATGATGTGGTGAGTCCGGGTCGCGCCCATCAGTTGCTTACTGAGCTCGGTGATACCCAGCCAGGATTAACCTTGAGTCATCGGACTTGGTGCTGGGATGATGCATGGAGTGACTTTGATGCCGAAGTGAATGATGTGCTTGAATATACTGAGCTTCTACTTGAAGCTCAGGCCTCATATGCGCCTGACGAGGACACGCTCCGCGCGTATGCACGCTGGCTTGGTCAAGCGATGGCTCGGTATCCTGTGCTGCTTGATTTTAACGACGCCACAATAGACGCCCAGACGAACCTCAGTCGTGGAGTACGACGTGATTTGAGCCTGGAACGCACGACAGCTGCATCGCTGCAGTCTCGCTGGATCTCTCAGTACTACCAGGTGAGTGGCAGCCGTCAGAGAGATACGGGGCTATTCTGGGATATGTGTGATGAGCGATATGAGGCACACCCTCAGTTTCGTGAACAGGTTCAGCAAGATCTGATCGTGCAACCGCTCTGCGAAGTGGCTGGTAGTACGGGTCGCTACCTGGACACCCTCTTAGGCGATCGGCAGAGATTTCAGTGGCCTCATCCGGTACTGGAGTTTGGTCGTCCGGCTATGCAAGTCGGGCTGGGGGTGCTCATGCATCTCTATGCGACGGATAGGTGGACTCGGCAGCAGTTTGCTCTTAGTGAGCTGTCTGACCTAACCTCGTCACAAGTCGTGGCTCATGAGGTGGTGACAGATGCTCACTTCCGGGTGCAGCAGGTGACTTCAGAAGCTGATCAAGCGAGCTGGAGCTTCGGTAGCTGGCTCGCTTCTGGTGGACAGGATAACCCTGATCTAGTAGAATTGCCAGGTTATTCCCAACTTGACCTTGACTGGTCAAGTATTCGTCAGAGCTGGGCGCACCTCACGGCGATGCCCAGTCCGTTTCGTTCACCACTGGTTAATCGGCTACTTCAGCGATTGCAGGTGGAGGCAATACACCACAGTACCTCAACACATGAAGGGATGGCTCATGGCCATTGGCAAGAAGAAGAGCGATCGAGAGATCGCACAGCAGATCACGCAGTGGCGTGACGAGGGGCTGACCGACGCTCAGATCATGGCCAAGCACGGCAACGGTGATCTGTCGCGGGGCTACAAGTGGCTGGAGGCCAATCCGGCCGTCGCGGCTAGTGGCGAGACCACCACGCAGACGGCTCGGCCAGCTCGGCCGGCCGGCGCGCCGTATCGAGCGGCGCCGCTTCCTGCCTCCTGATCATCAGGAGCATTACCTCACTACCTTCGGGTAGTGAGGTGTTTTTTTGTTTTGGTCAGTTAATTTAGGTGATACTTGATGTTCGACAGTATGCTAATCTAGAAGCATGAGTATTATTGAATCTCAGTCGCTTGGTTCGGATAGACTGCCAGATGAAACCACATCAGATCTGTCGGGAGAGCTGAAGAGTCTGGCTGCGACACCGCGACATCTCTCACTCGATGTTTTAGCATCTAATATTAACACTCCTACCGAGGAGGGTCAGGTTCAAGACGCTTACTGGCGTAATGCGGCCGAGACTCACGCTGCCCATCCGGCCGCAGTCGAAGCCTTTGTAGGTAATGCCCGCCGTCATGATCGTTTACAGGCCACGGTCGATATGTATGCTGATCAGGAAGGTCTACTGGCTAGTCTCCAACCTGGTAGTCATGAAGCTCGGGAGATCGCCCGTACCACTGACGAATGGTATCGTTCGCTTGGTACTCTCAATAGTCTACATAATCAAGGGGAGCGCCTCGAGCAAGCTTCGGACCTACTCCTGAGCGCAACCCTGAAGTTTCGAGGTGTGGATTCCTTTGATGCTTTGGTCGGTCAAGAGAAGGCCTCACGTTCTATCAGTGACGTTCTAACCAGTCTCGATATGAAACTCGACAGCTCGCGTGATCCAGCTCGCGAGCACGCCTTTGGTGAGCGCAATCAATTGATCTCCGACGCTCGTCGCAAGGCCTCAAGTATGAACGCTCTGATCGGTGAGCGACTTCAAGAAGCTAATCTCTCGGAAGTAGAGCAGCAAGATTTGATCACCCAGCGCTATCGGTGTCTTAAGATAACCCATGGTGCTGCCTTGGAGCACATTCAGCTACTAACTCAGTTTGGTATGGAGCAATCACAGCAAGCCGAAGAAACTGCTAGTGAGCCAGTCTCGCCTCGGTTCCCTCCTGCGATGGAAGCGCACCTCGCAAGATACTCACAAGCAGGGACTTTTAGTGAGCGCTATGACGTGCTAATACATCAGGAGTTGGGTAGTTTGGCAGAGGCCGCCCAAGATCTCATCAACCATAATCAGGCTCCAAATGGTGATCTCTTTGAGCTGGTCAGCTATCTGTTGGCAGTACGACAATATTGCACGATCGATAACGCCGATCCGGGTCAGTATCAAGTTCGGTTTGCTACCTGGCGACAGGATGCACCGATGGATGGCCGTCGGGAGTCAGGTAAGCACTCCTTTGATGTTGAACTCATTAACACTCTGCCTTCAGAAGATCGACCCAGCTGGCGTATACCCATTCAAGCCAAGGCCAAGGGCCTTGGAGGTGCCGAGGTAAGTGCTCAGCAATATGATTCTGGCATCATTGTTTATAATCCCTTTAGTGACATTCAGGCTCAGCAATCAGCCGAGAGTAGCCAGGCTAGTGAAAACTATCAAATCGGCTTACAACTCCGACAGCTAATCTCTACCATCTGTGATTCAGAAAAAGATGCTCTTGCATACTACGCTGGAAAAACCTGGCCGCCTCAAGCTACAGACGAAGATCGTCGGCTGTTGACAACGGCCGAACGAAATCTACGGGCGACGATCGAACAGCGCATTAAACAGTCAAACTAGGCTACGCAAAAGATTGTAGGTCCGTAGGGCCCCTAATAAATAAACTGTCATAGAGTATTGACAAAAAGACCGTTATTTGCTATACTGTGACGACTTGGTAATCAAGTATTACTAAGTTGTTTTTTGACAAAACGTTTGGAATATACGTCTCCGGATACCTGAAGCCTATCTATTGTACAGATTAGCACCAGATAGGGATTAGATATCCGGAGACCAGGTTGGTTTTTCGGAATACCGTCCCTTAGGAGGACAGATCCATGATCATGACCGAGACCACCACCATCCCCCACATCGACACCGACATCACCGAGCTCTTCGAGCAGCCGGAGGTCTTCCAGACCTTCGGCCAGGCCATCGCCTGGGTCGACCAGTACGGCGACGCCGCACTGACCCCGCAGAACGCGGAGGTCATCCGCAACCTGCTCTCGGCCAGTTCCGAGGAGCGCCGCAACCGCGGTCTGCAGCTCCTCGAGCGGCAGATCCGAGCCCAGGCGGCTTGGATCCAGCTCTTCGAGCTGATCGTCCCCTGCGGGGGCTTCGAGAAGCTCAAGAAGCTGGTCACGCGTCTGCGTGACGAGGACCTCGACGCCGAGGGCTACGACGCGGCCAAGCAGGCCGTGCTCGAGACCCAGGCGGAGTACGCGGAGCGCACGCGGCGGTCCAAGGGGGCCATCGCTGCCATCGTCGACATCGCTGACGAGGAGGCCTTCGTCTTCTCGGCTCGCGCCGAGATGTTCGATTGGCAGGTCCAGGCGCTCGACGCCGTCCTCGAGGGCAAGGGGCTGAAGATCCACCCCAACTCCCTCGAGAAGACGGCCGAGCGGCTGAGCTTCCTCTCGAAGCGTCACTTCGGCGAGCTGCCCACCGGCAACGGTGGCGGCAAGTCGAAGGGTGGCAAGTCGGCCTCCAAGCGCAAGGCGCAGCAGCGCGGTCGCGAGGAGGCAGCCAAGCGAGCCCAGGATCCCGATCGCCATCGAGGTTACAAGAAGGCGGTCGAGTTCGGCCGCTGATCTGCAAGCTCGGCTGGGGCACGGCTGAGGGGCTGGGAGCTGTGGTTTTACCACGAAGATGCCTACCGCATCTGCTCCCGGCCCCTCTGGGCCATTTCCAAACGTTTTGTCCTCTCTCAGAAAGTTTTATACAATAGAACTTTGTGAGAGGGCGTTTTCTCTTCAACAGAGCAAAGGCGTTCTCGTTTTTTATCCGCGCACCTATATATTCAGGAGGTTCCATGATGGACTCCCCAGCCATCACCGACGTCGACCAGTCCCGAGCGGCCTGGTACTACGAGCGGGTCCTCAGGGATCCGCGTCTGAACATCTCGCTCAGCGCGCAGCGGAGCATCGGTTCCAACCTGCACGCCGGGTTGATTGCCCCGCAACTGGTGGCTGATCGCCAGCGTCACGCTCGCGAGCAGCTCTTCGGACTCCTCGAGCAGCTCGATCCGGATCTGGAGTACATCATCTCCATCTGGACTCAGTTCCGTGTCGAAGTGGTGGAGGTCGCCAGCCGACGCCGTGACTGGTCGAGCTTCTTCGATCATCTCGACTCGACCAGTCGCCAGTGGCTGACCAACCGGCGTCACTGTCGGGTGCCTCTGAGCTTCGATGAGCTCGGTGAGTTTGTCGACCTCGTTACTGTCATCCGGTGTCGCGAGGCCAGCCTCGAGTCCATCAACGCCTGACTCCCAGGAGGGAAGAATGCCCAAGACCATGATCGAAGCCGACCCCTACGAGGCCGACTACATGTCGGACCTCGAGTGTGCTCTGACCGAGCCGCTGGTCGGTGACGACCTCGATCCCAGCCAGCGCATCCCCAAGCGGGAGCGCACCAGTCGCTTCGCCGACGAGTTCGACAGCTCGATGCGCTACTGCGTCGGTCGACCGGCGAGGCCCACGAAGCTCCGGAAGTAGAACCGCCAAACCTACATCAGACCTCCAGCGGTCCTAACCGCTGGAGGTCTTCTTTATTTATTGAGAATTTAGGAGTTAGGGGATAATATTCCTGGTCATGACTTACTTTCCAGCTTTAGCTTCTAATCCCTAGATTTTAATAAAGAAAACACCCTGGTAGACATCATTGTCTACCAGGGTGTTGTTGGCCGGTCGTCAGGCGATGCTGAGAGCGGGATCGGGATGGGCGCTGCGGGCGCGGTCCATCTCATCGCGCTCAGGCAAGCACTCGGGATCGATCTCGGCGAGCAAGCGCCGCAGTTCCCGGTACTGCTCTTTCACCTCGCCGTTCCAGCGCTCGATCGACTCGTCGATCCAGCGGATCATCTGCCGGAAGCGCCGGTTGCCGCTCGAGATTTCGCCGTTACCACGCTGGATCTGAATGCAGCAGGCGGTGGCGAAGCGAATGGCTCCAGAGCAGAGGGCTTGCCAGGGCTCTGGATTGGCGGTGACCTCGCGGTTCAGGAGTGCCAAGGGTTGCGCTGCTCGCCCTGCAAACACTTTGTTGCTGCGTTCTCGGGCTTGCAACTGGAACTCACTGAGGGTCATAGGATTCCGTTGGGGCACGGTAACTCCAATTGCTTGTAGGAATAGGTGCTTTCTCGGCGACGCTGCCGATGCGGGCTATGTTAGTGCTTTCTGGCAAAAAAATCAACCCCTTATGTCATCTGGTTCGACAGGGATAAGAGATTACGCCATAATACGAGTATGAAACAATTCGCCGACCTCCCCAAACTCGACAAAAGTCACATCTTCGATGCCATTGATGCCCAGCCCGATCAGCTGCGACTGCAATTCGCCGACAGTATGGGTGATGATGTGACACCGGAATGGGGTCAGGGTCTCTCAAGTATAGTACTGGCTGGCATGGGCGGCTCGGCTCTGGCAGCTGATGGGATTAAGAACTGGCTGGGTAGCGATCTGACCGTGCCGTTTGAGATCGTCCGCAGCTACACACTCCCTGGGTACGTTGGTCCGGCAACACTGACGATCCTCTCGAGCTACTCTGGAGATACTGAAGAGACATTGGCCGCTCTGGAGGCTGCCGAGAAGCGTAGTGCTCGAATTGTAATCATGACAGCTGGTGGACAGCTTCTGGAGCGAGCTCAGGCCAAAGGCTATCTGACATTGAAATTACCTCAGGTGTCGCAGCCGCGTTTTGCTGTCATGGCCGGCATGCGGGCGCTGGCCTGCCTCTTGGGTGATGCTGGCTTGGCGGGGGAGCGTGATTTGCGCCGAGAGCTTCAGGACGCCGCTGATTGGCTTGATACAGCTAAGTTTCCACTTGGTCTGGATAACATTGCTGGAGAGGATAACCCGGCTAAGAAGCTAGCCCTCGCTCTACAGGATAAACCAGTGGTGATTTATGGCGGCCAGGCGCTGCGGGCAGCTATATATAAGTGGAAGATCGATATTAACGAAAACGCTAAGCAACTCGCCTGGTGCAATGTCTTCCCGGAGCTCAATCACAATGAATTTCAAGGGTGGATTTTCCCGAAAGAAAAGGCTCTGGCCACCGTACAACTGGAATCGAGCTTTGAGAACCCGCGCATTAAGAAGCGCTTGGAGATTACTCATAAACTCTTGCGAGAACACGGCTACAGGCCAGAAGTGATTGTGGCAGAAGGTGATACCCCACTTCGGCAAATGCTCTGGATGATTATGCTAGGTGATTACGTCTCATCATATCTCGGTATCTTGAATGGTATCGATCCGACGCCGGTTGATATGGTGCAGGATTTTAAGAAGGAACTAGCCTGAGGTTTCTTGTTGTGAAGCAGTGGCGGTTTGCCTCACTCATTCTGGTTATTGGACCGATTGCCGCTGCCGCTGTAGCCTTCCTCCAGTGCTACGTACGGGGAACTTGCTCTGGTGATTGTATTGCCGTGGGTTACGACGTGACTTCAGTCTGCTGGGTGCTTGCCTTGAAGACCTGGCTGGTGACATGTGGGGCGCTGGGCGTGGCCTATGGTGTCTGGCGGTACTCGGAGCGGCGGCGCGGGCAGGGGTAGTAAGGTTATATTTGACACCCCAGCAATCTGGACGAAAGGCTTGCGCTTTTAGTAAAAATATATTACAATTTGTTTCCATAGTACCTTGAATGGTATGCGCTCTCACCGAAAGGGGGTGAAGATGAGCGTGTCACTTGGTAATCAGTGCAATTCCTCGGCTGCTCACGGGCCAGAACGACTGGCCGTGGTAGCGATGGATTGGCCGAATGTCTGGCACACGATGCAGGACATTAGTCAGAGTTTGAACCTCGGATACCTGCGTAAGGCGTTGCAGCTGGATGCTGCCGAACGCCTGAAGGCAGCTCCGCAGCAGTTCACTTTCGAGGCGACGGCCTTCCTGCAGTCGCCGGACAGCCCATCGCTGACATCTAACTACGTTCGAGAGCGCCTCGCACTCGAAGAGACTGGCTGGAGTGTCATTACTCGGGTGAGCTCCAGGGCTCCCGAGGGGGATATGGAGCTCTTCCAACGGCTTGATGAGCTGGTACGCATTCCCGAGATGACACAACGCGGTGAATTCTTGCATCTTCACACCTATGAGGATTGGGATTTGTTCCGCGATTTGGCTGAGGAGTTGTTGGCGCGTCATGGCGACAGTGCTACGAAGAGTCAGCTCCGAACTCTGCGAACCCGACCGAAGCAGCTGTTGCAGCGTAACCCAGAGTACTGGGACATCTTGATGCGTGTCTGTCTCGAGCTCTGCAATCGTTTCCTGAACGAGCGGCGTCAAGAGCAGCGACAGGAGTTTGCTCAGCTCGTCGAAGCGCTACGTGCCTCGCCGATGCTGGGGCCTTGCGTGAATGGGGCTGACCCCTTGCAGGTGCCCGACCGGGACTTGGCGGACTTCATGTATCGAGTCTACGCTTGTGCCCGCGGCATTGTTCGTCGCGATCACCACTTGCGTGACATCGATATGGATCTGACCACCTGGGTGCACGAGCACTTCCTGTGGCGCGAGCCAGAGGATTACCAGGGTGTTGCTTATCTGGTGGGAGATGATTACACCAACCATCTCGTGGTGGCTGAGCGGCTCGAGCGCTATCGAGTGCCGGCGGTACTGGTAGTCTCGGATTATCACTTTCAACGAGCGCAGCGGGGAACACAGAAGTCTCTCCAGCGCTATCCGCTCATCTGGCTCGACGAGTTTTGTGCCCTTACCGGCGAGACACTGATAGCCGGATGATACTGGTCTAATTCTTGCATGAGGATTAGGCCAGTTTTTTATTTGGTTTGAGTCAGTGTTTTCAGATATAATCAGCTGCGTTACGCTAAAAAATTTGGAGAGGTGTCCGAGTGGCTGAAGGAGCACGCTTGGAAAGCGTGTATGCGGGTAACCGTATCGAGGGTTCGAATCCCTCTCTCTCCGCCATTTTATTAAAACAAGCCCCGAAACACTTGTGTCGTCTCGGGGCTTTTAATGTATTTCAGGCCTCTAGCCTAGTCGTCGATCACCGGCGAAGACAAGGTTCAGCTGCCAGGGGACAGGGAAGTTGCCAGGGAGTACTGCCAGGCGGAGCTTGTGCTCCAGCGTGCGTCGATGAGGATGGCGTGCCGGGGTGTCCCAGGCCACGATCACTGGCTCGATATCGATCGGCATAGAGGTGGTGATGGTGAAGGGGTGGAGGGGGACGTTGTCCTTGTCCATTATCTCATCGCAGGTGGAATTGAAGGTGTTGAGCACGGCTTTCACCAGGTGCTTGTCGAACTTCTTCAGTGTGCCGTAGGTGTCGATGATGGCGGTCTTACCGGCCTTGGTGTAGAACGGAAGGACGTGAGGCATGGAGTTACTCCAAAATCTCGAAGGTACAGATGATTCGGTTTGATATATTACAACTTTATCTATTATAAGTCAATGAAATGACCTGCTTACGCTAGCGATTTTGGGCTGATCGCGAGACAATAGGGATATGACAAAACCTACTCCCGCAGAAGTCCGTTGGGACCTCGACCAAGTGCTACCCCTCAAAGATTTTGAATCAGCCTACGCCGATATCGAAGCAGCTCTGCCGGAGCTCACATCTTGGCAGAAGCGCATGCAGCCGGCTATAACTACGGAAGAGTTTAATGAGTACTTTGCGTGGCAGAATGAATTGACCGAAAAACTTGCACGTTTGTATGACATGCCGGCCCTCTGGGAATCGACTGACGGCAAGGCTGGTGAGCCAGCTCTCCTGAAGACACGAGCTCAGGACCTATCACTGAAGCTACGAGAGGCTGGTCGGCCAATTAGTATGTGGCTGAAGGGTAAGCCGGTGGAGGGTATGGAGCTCCTGGATGACAAGAACGCCCAGAGGTTATTTAAGTCGGTCGAAGGCATGGAGTACAACTTAACCTATAGTCGTGAAATGGCGGCGCATACGCTGAGCCTGAGCGAAGAAGACATCATTAGCCACAAAGATGCCACTGGAGTGAGTGTACTAACTGACTTGCGAGAAAGCTTGGAGACGGATTTCACCTACGACATGGACGTGAATGGTAAGATCACTCATTACGAAACCAATGAGGAGCTCAAGGCTAACATTTACTCGCCGGATCCAATTGTCCGTGAAGCAGTCTATAAAGCGCTCTTCAAGCCATACGCTGATAATCAAGATAAGTTCTTCAAGATCTACCAAGCAGTCGTAAAAGATTGGGCTTACGAGGCAAAATTGCGTGGCTACAAGAGTCCGATTGCGATGCGCAATGCGGCTAATCAAATCTCTGACAAAGCCATCGAAGCTCTGATGAGCGTCTGTGAGTCAGAAGCTGGTATCTTCCAGGATTTTTTCCGCTGGAAGGCTCAGCGCTTGGGGCTCGAGAAGCTCCGTCGCTTTGACCTCTACGCACCTTTGGAAGAGAGCAAGAGCACATACACGTACCCTGAAGCAGTCGACATGGTGATGGAAACCTATCGCGAGTTTTCACCAACCTTTGCCGGTCATGCTCAGCGGATTTTGGATGAACGTCACGTCGATTCGCATCCTCGTAAAAATAAGCGGAGTGGGGCCTTTTGTGCCACGGTTACTCCTGATTTAGCACCCTATGTCTTACTGAATTTTGCCGGCCGGAGTCGAGATATTTCGACGCTGGCTCATGAACTTGGTCACGGTGTGCACTCGCTCTATGCGGCGCATTTGCCGATTGGTTCGCAGCATCCGAATTTACCACTGGCCGAAACTGCCTCGACCTTTGGTGAGATGGTGCTCTTCGATAAAATCCTTGCGAATACTAAGGACAAGACCGAGCGCCAGGCACTCTTAGCTGAAAAAATTGCTGATAGCTATGCGACGATTCTGCGCCAGACGTACTTTGTGAGGTTTGAGAATGCAGTCCACGCGTCGATTCCTGAGGGAGCTGGGGTCGAGGACTTGCAGAAGGAATGGATGAGGGGGCTCAAGCAGCAGTTTGGCGATGCGGTGGAGTTGGATGAGATCTTCCAGTACGAGTGGTCATACATTCCACACATCGTACATACACCGTTTTATTGTTACGCCTACAGCTTCGGTGATCTCTTGAGTATGTCGTTCTACGCTCGTTATCAGCAAGAAGGCGAGAGCTTTGTGCCGAAGATCGAGGCCATTTTAGCGGCTGGTGGATCGCGTGAGCCGAAGGCAGTTTTGGCTGAGGTCGGAGTTGATATTGAGAGCCCAGATTTCTGGCGGGGTGGCTTTGAGATTGTAAAAGGCTGGATCGCGCAGCTTGATTAAAGATTAAAAAAAGAACACCTCCTCACGTTATCCGTGAGGAGGTGTGGTGAGGCACGAGTTGGCCTCATGGCTGTGGGATCAGCCCGCCCTGGATGGTGCCCAGGGGCTGGAAAGTTCGCGCGTCGGCATACCGAGAGATGATCAGCGTCGCGCCGAGCTCCGGACGGAAACTCAGTGCCTGGGCACTGCTGTCCGAAAGTGCGGCTGCGCCGACTCCGCTACGTGGCATAACGCTGGCATTCAGCGCCCTCTGCGTATCAGCGGTATTGCGGTTTACGACACTGTATCCTAGACAAGCGATCAGGTCGAACGGAACCGCTACGGCTTTGCCAATGGGTTCGAGCCGAGCCAGGTACTGGGTCTTGGTCTCACCGGCTGGTGCAGCCAGCCAGAAGCCAGCCTCAGCCTTGGTGATCTTGCTTTGATCCCAGTGGAAAGCTCGTTGGGTGTGAGTCACGATGAATGACCTGCCGGTACCCTGATTATCCCAGAGGGCGGTTTGGCGCTTGGCCTCACCTTCCTCGAGGTACTGCATCGTCACGCCAGCCTCATCGGCTCGCAAGAGGATCCAGTCAGGGTGATCCGAGATGAGCAGCAGTGTGCCCGGCGTCAGGTTTTGGATGGAACCTGGTGAGAAAGGCGCGCCGATAGCTTGACTAAGTCGCTCTCGAACCATGTTGAGCTCCAGCTTGAGGGAGTCATTCTGCTCACGAACCTGCTGTAGTCGGGCTTCACCCAACTTGCCAACATATTCGTCGTAGAACTCCTTCCGCAAACTCGGATCCTCGAGGAAGCGCATGGCCTCCTCGAGGGCTGCAAAGCTCTTGGCAGATCCACCAACGTCAGGGTGTCGATACTTCGACATCTGCCGGTACATGGCTTGCGCCAAGTCCATGCAGCGCTCGTACCCAGCGGCCTTGACGGCCGCCGGGGCGAGCCCCAGTTCGTTGAACGGGTTCTTGATGGTCATCAGATCATCAATTCGTCGCAGAGGGTCTCGAGGACCAGGATCTGTCGCTGCTCGGCGAGCAAACGGACTTCCGAGAGGAAGCTCGTGTTGTCGCGGTCATGATTGATCTTCTGCTGGATGGGATCTCGCTCGGTGTCACGGAGCTTCTGAATGAGACCCTCTGCCATGATGATGGCGTTGGTTATCTCATCCTCGTCTGCCAGTTCGACTGCGAAGAAACGCAGCCAGTCACGACCGAAGTCGACTGGCACGGCCAGCTCATCGCAGAAGGCGAAGAGATGATGGACGTTGAGAAGTGGCAAACCGGTATCAGCCAGCCGCATCACCGCGGTGAGGTTGGCACTTTTGACGGTGCCCAGAGTCTCCAGGCAGGTCAGGGCGTCCTCGATGCTCATGTCGCGCTTGACGATCTCGGAGGAGATGCGTCCAGCAAGATTGATGCGGTCGGTGATGGGGCGCCCGGTGGTGTGGTCGTAGTAGGTGGTGTGTTCGAGGACGGTCCTTCGGACCACCTCGAGTTCGGTACCCGTGCTTGTGCTCATTTTCCCTCCTGAGGGGGTGGTAGGTGCTTTTTGTATAATAGCATCAAATATTGATAAAGTCAATGATTTCGTATCTGTTGCAGAAGGGGTATTGTAGTACAAAAGGAGAAGGTAATGACTCAGTATAAGGTTGACCGTGAAAAGCTCAAAGAGCGCCTAACACCCGAAGAGTATGACATTACCCAGAAGGCGGGGACAGAGGCGCCGTTTACAGGTAAGTACTGGGATGAGCACACCGACGGCACCTATACCTGTAAGGTTTGCGGACAAGTGCTCTTTGGTAGTGAGCATAAGTTTGAGTCGGTGAGTGGCTGGCCAAGCTTCGACCAGGCCGTGCCAGGTAGTATTGTGATGCGCACAGATGACTCGGATGGTATGCATCGCACAGAGGTAGTTTGTAGTCGGTGTGGAGCCCACCTTGGACATATGTTTGAGGACGGACCGAAGGAGACTACAGGGCAGCGGTTTTGTATTAATTCGGCTAGCTTGGATCTGAAGAAAAAGTAAAAAGTTGAGATCCCGAAGCGCATTAATGTTAACGCTTCGGGATCGTGGCCTTACTCGTCAGTGCCAGGTAGTCCGTCGACGGCCAATCGTTTGTTCTTGTAGCGACTATCGTCGGTGACCTCTTGGCTGTGTCCGAAGCATGTTGGTAGGCCTAGAGTTTGGGCCTCGGCTTCACTGGCCACCTCGACCTCGACAGTGATCAAGTCAGCTAGAGCCCCTGAGTAGATATCGACTTCCCAGACGCGTCCCTCGACCATCACTGGGTAGCGGCGCTTTTCGAGGCTGTATGGAGCCGATATTGCGAGCTGTCGGTAGGCCCAGTCTGGTAGTTCGACCTCCCATTCTTCTCGAGTGAGCTTACCGTCAGATTTGACTGTCAGCCAGTTGCGCTCACCATCACTACGCAATCGGAGTTCGTCAGGAGCTACGATGAGGTAGCTTTGCTGGAGTAATTGTGGGGTGACGTTGCGGAGAAGCCGTCCCGGTACATCATCCAGGCGCCACTTGCGTTCGATCTCGGACATCTACTTGCTCCTTTTTTTGAGGTACGGCTGACTTTCGTCCACCTTGCGGTGAGCTCATCAGGGCCGTCATTCGGCCGAGTCAGGGGAGGTTTTGCAAGGACCTCCCGGAACCTTTTAGAGTGAATCGTTGTCGAGTACCTCCTGGATGAGCTGTAATACAGTCTGAGTCTTGTGGGTCAGATCATCACCTTCAATGACGACGTGTTGTGGATGATCCAGCCAGGCTCGGCGGGTGGCCGCCTCCAGGGAAATGGCTTCGTCCAAGTCCTCATACCGGTAGGGATTGTTACCCCGCGAATAGAGACTGGGATTGGCCACGGCGATTGATTCGAGATGAACAACGGCTGTGTAGCGGCTCAATGCTGCCTCGTGATCGGTGTTAGTGGCTTCAAGAAAAGCCCGATTGCTCGGGTGGTAGGCGGCGCCGTCCATGATGCCGCGATCAGTCAACAAGAGTTGCTGGTCGTGTTGCCGGGCAGTTAGCTCGTAGGCATCCTCAAGCTCTCGCTGGGTCGTGACAATGGCTCGCTGGAAGGTGTCGCGCCAGTTGGGAGTCCAGTCGATATCGCGACCGGGCAAGGGCCAGCCACTTGAGAGGAGCATAGTTGCAACCTCGGGTACGAAGCTGACGACCTCGCCGAAGTGCTGCTGGACTGCCTGTACGACGCTGGTCTTACCGGCACAAGGGCCACCAGTTAGGACGATTTTCTTCATCTGTTTGCTCCTTTTTTTCGAGGTGCGGCTGACTTTCGACCTAGCGGTGGTCATCATCAGGGCGAGCGCATTACTCGCCGAGTCAGGGGGCGTTTTGGAAGGACGCCCCGGAACCTTGTTTGCCTAGTTAGCTTGGAGCCGCGCCATGAGCTGCTCGAACATGCGACCTTGATCGCGAGCATCCTCGAGGGCGTTGTGGCTCAAGCCATCACTCGGTCGGAGCTCGGCAGGCAGTCGCCGCATGCTGGTCTCACCCCAGTTGCAACCGGTCAGGCCGAGGTATATCGCTTTGATGTCCAGGGCACTGATACCGAGCGGGTTGCGGCCAGCGAAGTGGTGCAGGTACCAGTTCACGAAGCTCCAGTCGAAGGGGGCATTGAAGCCGACCATGACCAGCTTGGGGAAGAGTACCCACTTGCCACCGTAGAGGGTGGTGTGCTGGGCGTAGAGTCCATCGAGCCAGCCCTCAAATCGGGTGGTTTCAGTGGCTGCGTCGGGGAAGGTGAGCGTCTTTTCGCGGCTAAAGCCGCTGACAGCCAGAGCCTCTGGGACCCAGTTGTCACTGACCGGAGCCAGTTCGGCGTAGAACTCCTCCTCGCCGTAGCCGATGACTTTGGCGCCGAGCGAGACCATCGAGTAGTCGCCGGGAATCGGCCCGTCGGCTTCGATGTCGACCGAGATGTAGATCTCGCGACCGTCGGGGATCACAACGTTGCTCATGTACTTGCTCCTTCTGTCGAGGTGCGGGCTGACTTTCGCAGGGGTGACCGGGCTCATCAGGCGGGACTGTTCCCGCGAGTCAGGGGGCGTTTTGGAAGGACGCCCCGGAACCTTGTCGGCCAGAGCCTAGATGCGAGGCGACGCGTAGGCGTCGGCGATTGTTCCCCAGGGTACTTCGCATCTTGAGCATTCGCACTTGTGTTGCCCTGGCTGAATTGGCGCGTTACTGCTGTGGAGAAGTTGCGCAGCCTGTTCTTCGAGGGCTCGTGCCCGCAGCCTAGCGGCTTCTGCCTGTCCGCGCAGTTCTGCGGCTCTTGCCTGGGCCTCGTAGTCCGTCATTTTTTCCTTTCGGGGTGCGGCTGACTTTCGTCCACCTTGCGGTGAGCTCATCAGGGCCGTCATTCGGCCGAGTCGGGGTGGGGAGGGGCGCTTGTGCGCCGCCCTCCCGGAGCGGAGAAGTTCCTCTCAGTCATACCAAGAGTCCGGCATGTCCCAGCCACCCTCATCCGGGTCTGCTCCCCACATCTCCCATCCTTCCGGACAGTTGTCGTAGGTGCGGTCGTGGATGTAGGTGTAGCAGGTGCCGAACTCTTCATCGTCGCTCTCGCTGTAGAGAGTCCATCTTGCTGATGAGCTCTCGTCCAGAGGGTAGTTGACGATGATGAAGTCGGAGTTACTCTCCTCCTCGTACCATTCCTCGATGACTTCGGGCGATGTGGCGGTGGGCATGGTGCTCTCCTTCTGTCGGGGTGCGGGCGGGCGTCGCTGCCCGGGTTTTGGCGCTATGCCTTGACCTTGTGCATTATGGCAGAATATTATATAAATGTCAATATAGAAAAGTTAAAAAGTTGTATCATATCTGTAAACTCTATATAATAAATGTCGTAATGAATCCGACAAAATGAATGAAAATACGTTATTACAGCTTGGATTAACATCATCACAGGCGAGGCTTTACTTGGAGCTGATTAAAGGTGGACAGATGACCCCACCAGCCCTAGCTGATCGCACGGGTGAAACTCGTACCAATGCTTACACCGTCCTCGAGCGACTCGAGGAGCTGAATCTGGTGAAGCGCAATAAAATTGGCAAGAAATTAGCCTATGAGGTGGAGAATCCAATCGCTCTCGAGAGGCTTATGGAGAAACGCCGCAAGGAAGTGCATCAGGCTGAGCAACAGGTGAAGGCCAGCATGCCGGCGCTCTTGAATTATTTCTACACCTATCAAAACAGACCAGGGGTACGCTACTTTGAGGGTAAAGAAGGGATTTTAGACATGTATCGCGATCAGCTCCGGACTGCCAAGGATGTCTATTTCATTCGGTCAGATGGTGATAATAACCTGCTTGGTGAGCAGCTCTATAAATTCATTGAAAAACGTCACGAGCTTGGCCTAGGAGTCCATGGCATCGAACCAGCTGAAGAAGATGTGATGCGGTATGCAAAAAAGAATGACGAACGTTTAGGACGGGACATGGCTTGGTTGCCACGCGAGGCCTATAACGAGCCAGTCAATATTTACACTTATGGTGATAAGACAGCAATCATTTCGTATGCTGAAGAGACGATTGGAGTGCTTATAGAATCACCTCAAATAGCGGCGGCTTTTCGGCAATTACATGGCATAGCAAAGATTGCGGCTCATACGCTCATGAAGGATGCGCAGAAGCATTAAGCTGGGGAGAAGTTACCGGGTCTGCCGTGAGGTCGATACTTGTTGGCGAGAGCACCGGGGTTCTCTACAAACCAATCGGTTTGACCAGCCTCGCGTAGTTCTGGAGCGTATGGATCGCAATCACGAATATCTTGGAGTGTAAGCTTTAGCGATGGGACGCTGCTTCCAGGCGGTGAGACTGATATCTCGTGTAGATAGCGTTCAGTTAGAACCTGAGTAGCAAGCAGATCATGTTGGAGGCGTGGATCGTTTTGGAAGAGTTGATGTAACATTTCGACAACAAAAGCCACGTATTCAGGCTCGAGGGTACGCATTGCACGCTCTGGAGCCCCGGTTTGTTCGTCGAGTAGTTTAATTCGGCCATGTTTACGCCGCTGTTCGACGATCTCATCATGGATATTACTCACACTATAGCCAATCAAGCTAATCTCATGCGGGTTAGTGGTGGTGTTGATAAGCTCCAGAGCATCAGCTTGATTTACAGTAAAATCTTCGGGATGGTGAAGTTGTTGTGCGCTGAGGACGCGGTGAACTTTTTCAATATCAAAGGTTGGTTCGAACGAATTATTCGTATCTTTAAAGAGGCGATAGCCGAAGAGCGTAGTGGCCACTAGTTCTGATTGTCGGTTGTACATATCAGTCTTGGCCGGATCGCCAATTTGTTGGAAGAAAGCCGCATATTTGTTACTTAGGCCAGTTTGTTCCGCAAAATTGAAGCCCCACATGTGATCGAAGGCATCGTGGGCTATGAGTGAAAGTTTAGAGTTCGCTAAACCATTGATGGTAGCTCGCTTGTCATTCTTGAAAAGTTCAGTTAAAGGGAGGCGTCGCCGGTAGTCTTCGCGCGGTGTCTCGGTGGCAAATTGTCGTAAATCATCAATGAGTGCAGGCTCGAGTTCGATATGGAGGCCGTCGTCACGAATAGTTTCTAGGCTGCGTTCCGTCTCTAAGTGATTGATTTGATTATTGTCGATATTACCAATCGTCGTTTGCCGATCAGATGGGTCAATATCGCTTAAGTCCAGGTTTTGGATATCATTATGAAGATGAGCAAAAGTTGCAAAATCTAAGCCCTTAAGTGGTAAGACTTGATCTTGGACAGACGGTTGGAGAGTCTGATAACGTTCCCAGGCCGCCTGAGTGTCAGTATAGATCGACATGATGCGAGCTAGTTTAAGGGCTAACTGACGATCCATATTTGCAAGCATCGGATTTTCACGCAAAGTATCAACTGTTCGGGCTAAGCGAGTATAGCGCTCACCATCGAGTTCGGGTTCAAGAGTGTCACTCTGGTCATCACGAGCCTCGGAGGATAGATATTCTGACCATGGGCGATTTGAAGACATACACTAACTATAACAAAAGGTTTTTAATGATGTTTGCGGTTATCTTAGTAAAAAGTTTAGACCCCGAGATGCTTTCGCACCTCGGGGTCTAGTGTATCTCCCTCCAGGAGATCTTGATTGTCCTAGCAGCCGGTACCAGCCCAGGGGGACTTGCCGACATTCTGGAGAGTCCAGAGCGCTACGGCGTCCTGCACCCAGTCGGGTGCGTGCTTGGCGCGGGTGTAGCCAGGATGGCCAGCATCACGCGACACGTTGCGCCAGGTGGAATCCAGGAACTGGTAGGCACCAGAAGCTGAGCTTCGCGGGTTCTGGGCTTGGTAGCCACCGATGTAGGGAGAGGGTCCATCGCGATCTGACTCGTGGTGTCGAACGCACGCCAAGAAGGAGTGGTTCTGAATGCTCTGACGATGAGAGGCCATAGCTTTCCAGGCGGCGATCTCGTGAGGTTGGCAGGCGCTCAAGAGGCCAGTGGCCAGGAGCACGACAACACCCGCGACAACACCTCGTCGCTTGTTGGGCAGGACTTTCTTCATGATTTGGATCAACTCCAAGGTACGGGGCAGGGGGCCCGGAATGGGGTTCACTACGTTGTAGGCTATCCTTACCACGCTTCGATGGTCTTCTGCAGCGTGACTAAGCCTAAGGTCTCAACTTCTCAGGTTGGCGTACTTTAAATATCTGTACTCCCTGAGACTTTCAGACTGGGTTAGTGAACCTATTTAGAGTACCACAAACCTACAAACTGGTCAAGCTACTAACGCGGTTTATTTCTGGTCGGCATACTGGCGAACGGAGAAATTTTACGTGGGGTATTCCTCGACCAGTCACCGCTGTGACGGGATTCCGCCGCAGCGGCAATATCACTGGAAAGAACTCGGTACTTAAGTGGAAACAAGATACAACAAAGGCTCGGGTTATGGGTCAGTGTGGGGGAGGGGAGGGCATTTTTAGAACTCACCACCTGGTTTACAGTAGTTTACGATGTCCCAGTGGCACCAGCCCCAGGCTGGGTTATCAACGGCATCACGTAGAGCGAGGACGTTATAATATGGGTCATTCCAAGGACCTTTTAAGAAGAGGCGTTGAAGTGTGCTGGAGAGCTGAGCACAGCCAGCATACTGGCTACCCGGTCGGCGGGCATTGGGGTTGTAGGTTGACTCTCTGTAGACGACTCGGATGGCTCGGGTATAGTCGACGCGGTCGTTGAATATATAATCAACCGCCTCGCGACAGTCATTAAGTTGCTTGTAAGGCGGATTGAGGTCACTGCGCAAGTCACGAGGGGCTCGGGCGGTGGCGATGGCATCAGTCATGTCCTTGCAGGTACCGTAGGCGGGTGTACTTGGAGTAGCTTGGGCGCAAATCATTTGTGCGCTAGCGAGATCGAGCTCGCTCTGGGCTTCAGCTGTACGAACACTGCTGGCTGGGAATAAAAGTGCACTGATCGCAAACGCCGAGACAAAAGAAGCCGTGGCGACTGCGAACAGTGCAGTAGAAAGATTTTGTTTTAGGCGAGTTGTGTGGTTCATAACTGTCGTTTTTCAGATTACGACGCTATCTATTCTAGCATAAACATAGCCTTTTTTCAAGTACTAGAAGCTGCCCACTGCCTTGACCGTCCTAGCAGCATCAGGTAAAATCTTCCAATCCGCACCTGTACCAGAGAAAGTTGAGTTGATATGCCCCAGGAATCCCATCTCCGTCACCTGATGACACTGTGCCACGAGGCAGACTGCTGCCCAGAGGTCTATCATGATGAGTCGGCCGGCAATGACTGCTGTGTCATCATCAGGGATGACTACGGTAACACAGCTGCCTTTGATCCCGTCGATGTGCTGTACCGTCGACCCATTAGCCTGGGCGACCAGATCTGTCTTCGAGATGCCTTCGATGGCGAAGTCTATATGCAGCCCGAACAGTATAGCGAGTTGTCCTCGGGAACGAATCGTGAACTACTGCATGGCATCGCCCTCCAGCGAGGCCTCGTACCGGCTGGTAGCTCTTTCGTCTGACAACAATCGAGGTATCGATTGCTAGGCTCTGAAAACGTCACCGTTTTCAGAGCTATTTTTTTTGGAGCGCGGAGCGGAGTGTTTCAATCTTATTGGTTACGATACCATCAACCCTCCAGTCTTGTAGCCTATGGGCTTGGTTAGGGTTATCAACTGTCCAGGTGATGACGCGTTTGTTTTGAGCGTGAAGTCGTTGGATTGTAGCTTGCTGTCGGATTGGTGATGGCTCAATGATTTCGCAGTCAGCAAAAGCTTTTCGTCCAGGTCCGATCTGACCGAGACCGTGAGCGTACGGCAAAAGAAGGTAGCTGCACGTGACGTGCGGTGCGTAGGTCTTAACGGCGTTTAAAGCCAGCGGATCAAAGCTTTTGATTACAACTCGCGATTCGAGATTGAGGGTGTGCAGTATCTTTAATACGGCCTCGACAAGCTGCTGGCGCTTGTGCTTGCCTCGTAGACTGTAGAACGATTTTAATTCAATCTGAAAAGCCAATTTGTGACCCAAGTCAGTTAATACATCGTAGAGTAGCGGTATGTGCTCGTCGTAATGTTCCCAATGACTGCCGTTGGTGATTTTGAGATGCTTAAGCTGTTGCCAGGGGTAGTCGCTGATACGACCAGCTCCATTGGTCATACGACTGAGGGTAGCATCGTGAAACACTACCACTTGTCCGTCCTTGGTGAGATGGACGTCGAGCTCACAGGCGTCGGCTTTGCTTTCGGCAGCCACGCGAAAAGCCGAGAGCGTGTTTTCTGGAGCCTGGTCGTTGGCGCCCCGGTGCGCGATCAGCAGCGGGCGAGCGTGAGCTTTGAGAAAGAAGTTTGCGTGACCCATTACCTACCATCCTATCATTATTGTAAAACTCAACAGCTCCTCTCGTGCGGTACAATAGTCGAATGAAAAAAGGGGGGGTTCGGATGGGGAAGCAGGGACGCGCGCCCTCTGGCAGACCGGTACTGGTAGTAGTAATATTTGGTAGCGGTACGGTTGTGATGCAGCTTGAGCTATTGGCTTCACGGCTGATGGCGCCATATTTTGGTGGCTCGGTCTTGGTTTGGTCTAATATTTTAGCGTCCTTGAGTATCGGCTATTGGCTAGGTGGTCGTCTGGCTGATTGCGTAAGTAACCGTGAAGTATTGGCTTGAATCTTATTTGCGGCGACGGTTTTGGTGTTGCTGACTGGTCTCTTGGGTCAGAACATTGCAGCCATATTATTCAGGTTTTCATGCATGCCGTGGTGTTTGGTAGTCTCTTGGCGGTCATTATGTTGTTTGCACCAGCCGCAATTATTATTGGCATGGTGACGCCCTACGCCTTCCGTCTGGCTCTGCAGCCTGTTCCAGCGAATCAGACCGGTCGGATGCTTGGGTGACTTACGGCTGTTTCGACAATTGGCAGCTTGCTCGGGACTTAATTAGGCGGAGTGGTGTTGGTGGGCCTGAGCTACCGCTGTGCTCGTCAACTATTTTGGTGCCTGTTAGACCTGGCGCTGTGGATTTGTCTAGTACTGGTTACTGGCGCAAAGCGGTTTGCAGTCTGGTAATTTAGCAGATCGTGACACGATTTTTCAGCGGGCGGTGGTGGAGCCGATTTACTCGGTCTACCGTGAGCAATTTAACTCAGTAGCTTTAGTCAAAGTGTATGGGCCTCTGCCAGACGAACAAGCTCAAAATGTACTTGTCTTAGCGAGTGATACTGATTTAGTAGCTCGCCTGCCTGCCGCCTTAAAGGCCTTTCCGGAGGCTAAGTGGTTGCAAGATTATCGGCCACAGCGTAGCTTGGTTTTAACTGACGATTTTGCACCTATCGAGCAGTATTATTTATCAGGGATATAGATTATGTCGAAGAAATTATCACAAGCAGATTTCGCCGGCGGCTGTTTCTGGGGGATCGAAGACGTCTTCCTTAAGCTGCCGGGAGTAGTCAAAACAGAAGTTGGCTACGAGGGTGGCGAACAGCCCAAGCCAACCTATGCTCAGGTCTGTAGTCATATCACCGGACATGCCGAAACAGTTCGCGTGACGTTTAATCCAGGAATTGTGAGTTACGAGGATCTCCTACGTCGCTATATGGCCGAGCATGATCCGACCCAACTCAATCGACAGGGGCCGGACGTCGGTGAGAACTATCGGAGTGCGATTTTTTATCATAATGAAGACCAACACGTGCAGGCTAAGCAGATCTTAGATGAGCTGAATCAATCGGGAAAATACGATGCGCCAATCGTGACGCAGGTGGTGTTGGCGACTACATTTTGGCCAGCTGAGGGCTATCATCAACAGTATTTTGCTAAACGGCGCGGCGAAGCCTAGTCTTGAAAGGTAGGCCAGCTTGTGTTAGCATAACCTTTCATCTCATTTTCTGATGAAAGGTTGGAGATGACCGGACAGACAGTCGTATTACCTGTATCCGAAGACAAGCCAAAGGGATTTTCGCTGGCTCATCCGTGCCTCAGCACTCGAGTTGGGCGGGGCTCAATTGTGCTGTCGACCCAGTACCTCCCTCGTGATTGGCCGAATCGATGCGTAGAGCTCGGCTCTAGTGAACGGCCAGCTGCTACTATGCTGCTAACTCGAGCTCAGACACTGAATGTGATCGGTGTCCTGGAGGGTGCCGCGCGAGAACGATTGATTGGCCGAGTTGGTTCGATCTGGGGTCTGCGGGGTCAAGTGCTGCTGTGCACGGGCAGCCTCGAGCCGGTCTATCACGTCGATCTTGAGATCGATAAGCGCTGGGTGGCTCGTCTCGAAGAACCAGGGATCAGCTATTTCATCGATCAGCTGAAGGGGGCAATTGGGGCTTTGTAATGGTAGCGATGGCTGACTAGCTATTGCTCCGCATATCGCCGCCTGGGATTTTCTCAGGCGGCGACTTTTTTCTGATAAGCTACATGTATGACAACGGCTCAGGATATCTCTCAGGCTCTGAAGGACCAAGGCACTCCGGAGCGGGCTGAGACCTCGGCGTGGTTTTTTAAGACTGGTCCGGGCCAGTATGGCGAGGGTGACAAATTTTATGGTGTACGAGTTCCGGTGGTGCGAGCGATTGTAAAACCAGTCTCGAGCATGACTTTTGGTGAACTTCAGAAGCTCCTACGCAGTCAGTGGCATGAAGGCCGCCTCGCGGCCTGCTTGATACTAGTGAAATTCTATCGGCAGGGGAGTGTGCTTGAGAGGCAGGGAGTCTATGATTTCTATCTCAGTAACACCCAATATATTAATAATTGGGACCTGGTTGATTGCTCGGCTGAGTACATCGTTGGCCGGCATCTGGTTGAAACTGATTTGCTGGTACTCGATGAACTAGCTAGGTCGGACTGGCTATGGGATCGTCGGATCGCGATGCTAGCGTGTTTTTATTTTACAAAAAACGGTGATCCCGAACCGGCTCTACATATTGCTACGCTGTTGGCGCATGACTCGCATGATTTAATTCAAAAAGCCGTTGGTTGGATGCTACGCGAGGTTGGCAAACGAGTTGATCAAGCAGTCGAAGAGGCTTGGCTACTCGAGGGCGATCGCTATAAGACGCTACCACGGACGACATTGCGTTACGCGATTGAGCGTTTTAGACCCGACCGCCGCCAAGCCTATCTTAAAGGCGAACTGTAGGCTCTCATTGCAGAACAAACAAAAAAGCCAGCTGGTTTGCAGCTGGCTTAAAGTCGATGCCCTTGTCTCGGATATGTACTACCTTATCAGGCAGAGACATATTTTTAAAGCTTAAGCGTTGTCTTCTTTAGGCTCAAAATAGAACCGGCTATTTCCTATTTCCTCTGGCAGGAAGCCACTCGGAGCCTGAAAATTGGCCTGCCATTTGTAATGCTTGCCATAGCCGAGGTCCTTCATAAGCTGTGTTGGCGCGTTGCGTAGTTCTAACGGAACCTCGGCGGTCGGATGGCTCTTAACCGACTGCTTAGCCTGGCTCATGGCGTCGGCAACAGCTCGACTTTTGGGCGCCTTAGCCAGCGCGATAGTAGTGTGGGCTAGGGTGTACTCACATTCGGGCAAGCCAACTCGCTCGACGGCCATGAAGCAGCTCGTGGCGAGGTTGAGTGCGGCAGGGGCCGCCATGCCGATATCTTCGGAAGCCAAGATAATAAGGCGGCGAGCAATGAACTTCGGATCTTCACCGCCTTTGATCATGCGGAAGAGATAGAAGAGGGCGGCATCAACGTGGCTGCCGCGAATTGATTTGATGAACGCCGAGATGGTGTTGTAGTGATACTCGCCAGATTTATCGTAGTGAGCTAGCGAGTGCTGCATGGCCTGCTTAATGGATTCGAGTGTGATATGCATAGGACTGATTTGCACGGCCGTCTCGAGGCCATTAAGCGCAGTGCGAGCGTCACCCTGGGCTAGCTCGGCCAGGGCCTTGAGGGCAGTGGGTTCAAATTGAGACTCTGGGTAAGTCTTGGCGGCCCGTTGCAGGAGCCGAAGTAGGGCCGACTTAGGAATAGCCTCCAGGACGACTACTCGACTGCGAGACAGAAGGGGGCTAATGACCTCGAAGCTTGGGTTCTCAGTCGTGGCACCGATGAGAATGATGGTTCCATCTTCGATGACGGGCAGGAAGGCGTCTTGTTGGGCTTTATTAAAGCGATGGATTTCATCAACGAAGAGCAGGGTGCGTTGTCGCAAAGCTTGCATGTCACGGGCTTCGGTGATCACCCGGACAACGTCAGCCTTGCTGGCTGTGACGGCAGAGATCTCGACGAAGTGATAATCACCAGATTGGGCAATGATGCGGGCTAGCGTCGTCTTGCCGCATCCAGGAGGGCCCCAGAATATAAGTGACGTGGCCTCGCCCTTATCGATGAGCTGACGAATAAAGCCGCCAGAACCAATGACTTGGCTTTGACCAACCATGTCACTAACTTTTTGAGGACGTAAACGGTCGGCTAAGGGGCGAAATTCTGGCAGTCGGTGGTCAGGGGGTGACTTTGACATGGTTTTAGTATATCAAATAGGACGAACAAACATCGAAAACTCTACTGCACTTTTGTTGGGGTAGGAGTTGGAAGGTAGTTATCATAGTCAGTTCCGATGATGATAATGAAGTCCTGAGCTGGAGCTTTGGGTATATTTTCTGGCACGATGGCGGTGACCTTTAGCGCGCTTTCAAGTGTAGCCTTGGTCTTTGGTTTGCTGCCATTGGTGTAGTCCAGGATTTGAGTCGTAGCATGGTCTCTGGAAAGGGCATTTGTCACCTCGGCGATGGTAATGGGTAGTCCTGTATTAGTGATTTTTTTCTCCAGCTTGGCACCGAGACCGACTGTGGCGGTACCGTTTTGAATCACGATGGTCGGGTCTTCTTTCCATATCGGACCAAGTCGAAAAATGTCTTTTACGAATGCATGAAGGTCGTTTAGGGTGGCGTCGACTGGTACTAAATCGGAGCTGCCATCTGGCGCAGCTTTCAGAAAACCATTATCCTCCATGGACAGTACGAAGTTCGTGAATTGGTCGGCTGGAATATCTTTTGTTAATTCATTAACCCGCAGCATTTCGCCAACTGACAAATCCGTGTTGATGTTATCACCGGCAGCTTGGATTAGGCCGGCTAGCTTAGCTGGATTTAGGATCGTCCCAGCCGAGACAGCTCGAGTTCGGATCTGGGTCAAGACTTCTTGTTGGCGAGCCGCTCGACCGAAATCATCCCCGCAAGTGCCCTTACGACAGCGAGCGTATTTGAGGGCAGTCGTGCCGTCGAGATGTTGTTTGCCAGGCTGCATCTTGAATCCACAACTCCGCCACTGATTATTATCACAAGGATACTCGGAATCGTAGAGCAGAGTTTTGTTGTCGACGTCGACCCCACCAACAGCATCGACTGCTTGCTTGAGGCCGGTGAAGTCGGTTTTGACATAGTATTGGATCGGTACACCCAAGAAGTCCTCAACGGTTGATTTAGCGAGGTCGACACCACCGTAGGCATTGGCATTGTTGATCTTTGTACTGCCATAGCCGGGGATCTTGACGCGCGTATCGCGCGGGATAGAGGTCATAGCGACCTGGTGATCACGTGTGTTAATACTTACGAGGATGTTCGTATCCGAGAGGGGAGCACCGTCGTGCCCAGGGTCACCAACTCCGAGCAAAAGAATATTTACCCGGCCCTCGTCTTCGCCCTTGAGCTTCTGATCAAACTTAAAGAAATTAGGGGCGACTTTTACGACGTTGCGTAGTGTGTAGGCTAAGAAGCTGAGGCCACCGAGAGCGAGAAGGATGACTAGTACTACAATGATGCGTTTCCACCATGTTCGTTTTGGTTTACCAGCTATACTGCTTAGACCTCGGCGTGAGCCCCGGTCTTTTAGTGGATCATACAGGAAATCAGGCCGGGCAGTACTCGTCGGACGCGTGCCGGCCTTGCTAGCTGATGGTGTGTGTGGAGTGTTAGAAACACGATTTCGATCGCGCATTAGAGTTATTATACCTATTTTCAGGCCAATTCGGAGGCTAAATCGGGTAGGTTTATCCTAGAGAACAGAGCTGGATTTTTGCTGAGAAGCACACCCGACAGGCTGCTGAGCTAGTGGTTTGGCGTATAATTTCTTATCATGCCAAACTCACCACAACTCCAAGCACTACAGACTGAGGTTTGGGATTATTAACGTCAGCATGCGCGGGACTTACCGTGGCGGCATGATATTTCGCCGTACAGCATACTCGTCAGCGAGGTGATGTTGCAGCAAACACAAGTCAGCCGTGTGATTCCTAAGTATGAACAATTTATGTATACGTTCCCGACCATACAGATACTGATGAATGCAAATTTTACAGATGTAATTGCTCTCTGGAAAGGCTTGGGATACAACCGTCGTGCTTTGTGGTTACAGCAAGCTGCTGAGCAAATAGTCACCGAAAAAAATAGTATTTTTCCGCGAACTCATGCGGAATTGGTCGCCCTTAAAGGCATCGGTGACAACACCGCCGGAGCGATTTTGGCTTACGCTTATAACGAACCGGCTGTGTTCATTGAGACCAATATCCGGCGAGTCTTTATTCATCATTGTTTTCATAACGTGAAGACAAAAGTTCATGATAATGATATCCGACCGCTGGTAGCCAAGAGTCTTGAGGGGCAGTCGCCACGCGAGTGGTATTGGGCGCTAATGGACTATGGTTCATATTTGGCGCAAACCATTCAGAACCCCAATCGTCAGAGTGTACATCATGTTCGTCAGAGTCGTTTTGAGGGCTCTCATCGTCAGCTACGCGGTTTGCTTTTGGACCTGGCTCTGGCTGGTGGTTTTACATCTGATGAAGCCAGCAAAGCTCTACCAGGATTTACTGCGACAGTTCAGAATCAAGCGTTAACGGAACTTGTAGACGAAGGCTTCTTGGTGCGTCAGGGACAACAGTTTAGAATGAAGACATGAGTGGTTACTCGCAAACTCCATTAGTGAAGAAGCTTGGTATCAAGCCGCAGACGAGCGTGATGTTTGAGAATCCGCCGGATAATTATGATCGATTGCTTGGTGAGCTTCCGCTTGATCTTGAGTTTTGCAATCAACTAGAGCCGTTGAGCCTAGACTTTCTACAGGTTTTTGTCCATAGCTGTATCGAATTGAGCGACCAGTTTGAGGAGTTGATTGGGGCTATCAAGATGGATGGGCAGCTTTGGGTATCGTGGCCCAAACGAAGTTCCACCTTGTCTAGAGATTCGGAATTGACGGAGGATTTTATTCGAGGCCAAGCATTGGCAGTAGGTCTCGTTGACGTCAAGGTTTGCGCTATCGATGATAATTGGTCTGGGTTAAAATTAGTATGGAGAAAAGAACTACGATGAAACGTACACCAAAACCAGACTATTGGTTTAAAGCTAAAGATTATGGCTGGGGCTGGGCACCAGCTCGTTGGCAGGGCTGGCTCGTTCTCCTGGTGTGGGTTGCTGTTTTTGCAGCTGTTGTCGCTATTTTGAATCTATGGCTTAACTTTAGTTTCTGGGCACCAGTACTAGCCGTGTTGTTTGGCTTTGTCTGGTCAGGTGTGCTCTTTATGATTTCACTTAAGACTGGCGAGAAGCCGAGCTGGCGGTGGGGGAAGCCTAAACCGTGAGACTCATTTTCTTATTCGCTCATCTGATTGGCTTCGGGCTTGGTTTTGGCACGGTAATGTGTGTGGATATTGTGGGCGCCCTCTGGGTGCTTGGTTGTGTGCCGGCTCGTCGATTGATCTGGCTCACTGGTATTGCCCAGAAGATTATTTGGGTGGCAGTAGTTTTGTTGATAGTGAGCGGTATATTCCTCTTGCCAGATCACATCTCGGCTCGAACCGTGTTGAAACTGAGTGCAGTAGTGATATTGGTAGTAAATGGGTTTGTACTTGATCAAATCCGCCGGCGACTGATTGCCTATAATCAGGATAATTTCTGGAAGCTTCCTCGCAAATTTCAGCTTGCCAGTGTTATCTCTATATCGCTTTCACAGTTAGCGTGGTGGACGGCGATTATTATCGGTTTTTTGAATTCCTCGAGCCACCACTAGCTTTTGTGCTGGGACTGGTTAGGGTGGTCAGTTCTTCGGCGACAACGAGCCGATCATCCCAGGCTGATTTTTTGCCATCAATAATAATTGATTGCTCGGAGCCTTTGCCGGTAATGAAAACCACATCACCAGCTTTGGCGAGGGCTAACGCTTGATGAATACCTTGGCGTCGATCGGCGATACGGAAGTAAGTCTTATTGAGTCTCCCACCAGCTTTTTCGACACCGGCTGCAATGTCGTCCAGGATAGCTTCGGGGTCGTCAGAGTAGGGATCAACATTTGTGAGGATTACTACGTCACTGCCTTTCATGGCGATCCGCCCCATGATTGGACGCTTGGCCTCGTCGCGACCACCACCTTCGGCGCCCAGTAGAGTAATCACTCGAGCTGATGACTGAGCGAGGAGTCGAGCGCTTTCCATGAGGGCGGCCATACCAGTTTCTTCGTGAGCGTAGTCGACGATAACAGTAAAGCCTTGACCAGCTTCGATGCGCTCCATGCGACCAGCTACTTGGGCGAGATTCTTGAGACCCTTGGCGATTGCGGCTGGTGTTTTGCCGAGCTCCAAGGCGGCTGCAATAGCGCCAGCGGCATTGGAGATATTGATGGTGCCGGGTAGATTGATATGGTATGTCTGTTGATTAATCGCAAAGCTTGAGCCGGCATGGTCGGCAGTTTTGAACTTAGCCTGATAGTCACTTTTGGCTTTCACGCTATAGCTGCGCTTAATATCCGCAAGGTGCGAGAAGTAGGTAGGGAAGTGTTCAGCATCGGCGTTGGCGATCAGGATTTTTGGCTGAACCCGACCTTCAAGTGTTTTGGTCTTAGAGTTGGCAAACTGATGAAAAACTCGTTGGTTGTGCTGATGGAGGATCTCGAGAGAGTAATTGTGGCTGGCCATGAGTTCACGGGTGACGTTGGTGAAGACTAAGACATCAAAATGTACGCCAACGTGACGCCATTGAGCCTGACCTTCTGATGGCACTTCTAGAATTGCAAAGCTACAGCCGGCTGCTTCCATGCGCGCTAGGGTTTTTTGTAGTCGGTGCCGACCAGGCATAGTCATGTGATAGGGGTTGGTTTCTTCGTCGTCACCGAGCCGAATATTGGCGGTTCCAACCAACCCAACTTTAGAGCCGTCGCCGGAGAGGCTGGCCCAGAGAAGATTGGCTAGAGTGGTTTTGCCTTTGCTGCCAACGATACCGATTGTGATCATCTTGCCGGTCGGGTGCCGGTAGGCGAAGTCAGCTGCTAGGGCTTCCACGTAATGAAAGCTATTGATGGCTGATTGGGGGACGAGCTTTTTGACGTGTCGCAACATATTTCTATTGTACCGGAATTAGACCAGATCTTCGCGCTTGTTGATCTTCAGGAAAGGCAGAAGTGTGGGACAATATAACTATGACTACCTTACATCTTTTTTCGGCTGGGACAGCTGAGGGCAGTTTTAGTGACGGCGTTGAGCGAGGGCCAGAGGCGATTCTCGAGACAGGCCTGACAGAAGTGCTGGAATCAGGCTTTGAGCTACGCCAACATCAGGCGCGTCCAGTGGCTACGGCAGGAAGTCGGCACGATCAGCTGCTGACTTGGCTTAATCAGCTGGGTGCTGATTTAGCTACTGTACCAATTGACGACCAGTTGTTGGTACTCGGCGGTGATCATTCATTGGCTGCACCGTCGCTCTTAGCCTCAGCGAGTCGGCTGACTCGGCCGGCGATTGTGTATGTCGATGCTCATCCCGATTGTCACCGACTAGAGACTTCGGGAACGGGAAACCTGCATGGCATGCCGATTACAATTGCTACCGGCGAAACCTTATCTGAGGTTTTTACTGGTCCTTACCTGACACCGGTAGATATTTGTTTTCTTGGTATCAAGGACATTGATGAAGCTGAACAGCGTTGGTTGGATGATAATCGCGTGACGTACTTTACAATGGATCGAATCATTGAGGAGGGGATTGGGTCGGTCATGCAGCAGGTTAGTCAGTGGGTAGGCCAACGCCCCCTGCATGTCAGTTTTGATATTGATGCCATTGATGCCCAATTCGCTCCTGGCACTGGCATTCGTAACGCTGGTGGCCTGACCTATCGAGAGGCGAGTTACATCGCCCGCCAACTGAGTCGTCTGCATCCTCGGGTAGTTGATATGGTAGAAGTAAATCCAAGTCGGGATGTTGAGAGACGCACGGCCTTACTGGCAGCTGAGCTGGTCTGCGCTTTGTTTGCTCTGCGCTTTGATAGTTATCAGCGCTATCTTGGTGATCATGTGGATGGTCGCAGCGCAGCTTAATCAAGAAGTGCATGCTATAATACAAGCAATATGGATCCTGTCAATCCAAAACCAACACCGCCATCAGAGCCGAAACCAAATGATTCAGATGCCTTTCCTTTGCCGGTACCAGCCGCTGGGCTAACTCAATCACCTGAGGGTCATTCGACGGAGCCACACTTTGATCCGCCAGCTTTTCATAACCCACTAGCTGACCATCAGTATGATTACGCGCAGCAGCCAGCGGTCGCCCCTGGGGCAGGGTCGGTTTCAGAGACCACTTCATCCATATCTGATGAAGCCTCAATCACCCCTCCCACAACTCGCTTAAATATTGAGTTACCACCTGAGGAGCCAATTGTCTATACGGGCCCGGTCCCGGCGCCAGTACGTTTGGCACCAGCTCCGCGAGCCGATGATCATCATGCCTTGGCTCATCAGCAGACTGCTAGCCAGACTCCTTTTAGTGGACAGGCCGCTTCCCAGCCACCAGTAGCACCGGCTGCATTACCAACCTCTGCCCCAGCAGCTCACACCTCTGGAACGCATAAAGCCAAGTGGAGGCTACCGGTTATTATTGGTGGCATCGGACTACTTATTGCTATCTTAGCTGGCTGGCAATTTATGGCCAAGCGATCTACGCCTCAGGTTAGCACTACTCCCCAAGCTACAGTAGTAGCTTCGGTACGCAGTCGTGAGGCTCAGCCTCTTCAGGGAGGAAATACTAAAGTTGAGACTCCATGCTATGTCATTCAAGTGCCAGTCAATCCAACGGTGAACAATAATGCTGCCTGCAAGCTTGACCTCACATATGGTGAACAAAAAATTTCTTCAATCATCATTTCTACTTATCGTGATGTTGATCTCGTATCACCTACAGGGTCATCGCCAGCCGACGGCCAGGCCTTTGATCAAAAGAAGTTTTTAGAAGAGCTCATTACGAATACGACGACTGGTAGGACGGTTATTAAGCGAGAGTCAATTTCGGTGGGGAATCTACCAGCCGAGAAGCTGATTATTGGTGAGGCTGATAAGCCAACCAGCCAAGTAGCTTATACTTATATTGTGTTGCCCGAGTCTGACCAACAATTTAATGAGAAGAAATTTATTGCCTTTATTGTGACCGGCGCCTACGGTGATACTGCAAGTCAGCAGGGCTATAACAATGTGCTTAAGTGGTGGTATTGGAAGTAGTATGGTCGCTGATTCAACACCTAAGAAGGTCTTACTTGTGCATGGCTGGGACGACGATCCTACGAGTGGCTGGCTTGATTGGTTACAACAAGAGTTAACGGCACAGGGGTATTTAACGATTGCGCCGCACTTTCAAACCAAACCTAAGCCTGACCTTGTGCACTGGATGAAGCAGCTTCAGCGGGCGGCGGCTCTCCTGCCAGATGATGGGATTATTGTGGCTCACTCACTTGGTTGCTGGCTATCGCTACGGCTCTTGGAGGCCTATCCGGCAGATCGGAGACTACGGCGCTTGATTTGTGTGAGTGGATTCTCTGATGCTCCAAATGATCGAGCTCAATCTTACTTTACGCCAGCCCCAGACTGGAGTCATATTAAGCAGGTCGTACATGAGCGTATCTGTGTGTATAGCGATGATGACCGGATCGTAACGCCTGACCGGACGCGGCGTTTAGCTCATCAGCTCGAAGCTCGTTTGATTTGCTTGCCAGGTCAAGGTCATTTTCTTGGTAGTCGCGGCATGGACAGCTTTCCTGAGCTGCTGGAAATCGTTACGGCAGCATAAGGGTTTACAAAAATGCTCTAATCAGGTACGATATCCACTTCGTATTCATGCACCTTTAGGAGATAAATTGAGTCGTACAACGACTACCACGCGGCTAGCTAGCCGCTGCCTGGAGATCGCCAGCCTGGCTTTCGAGGAGGCTGGCCGACCCCTCACTCGTGAGGATAAGGTCGCTCTGAGTGCGGTGATCAACCACCGCATCTGCACCAGGCGCGAGTATCGCAAGGAGAACTTCGAGGGCCCCCAGCTTTCGAACGAACTTGAGCGAGCCATGGGCGTGACCTACTGTGTACTGGTTGAATTCAACCTGGCAGAGACTGTGGTCACAACCGACAGTGGTTTCCGCATCATGCACGAGCGCTACCAGATGTGGCAGTCCAGTCTGCAGCCCGTTTCCTGATCTTTTCATAGTTACAGGGTGCCCCGAGCAATCGGGGCACCTTTTTCATTTTTTGGTATTTTGTCGGTTTGAGTCGCAACCCTAACCTTCGATGTGATTGCATGAGGAAGGAGTTTTAAGATTAGGGCTGTATAATATCAGCTATGAATGACGCAGAGCTGGTTAAATCACGCCTCGATATCGTTGATATCGTCGAGGGTTATGTGGAGCTGAAGAAGGCCGGAAAAGACTACAAGGGTCACTCGCCATTCCGACAGGAACGCACGGCTAGTTTTTACGTGAGCCCCGAGAAGCAAATTTGGCATGACTTTGGTGCTAACGAAGGTGGCGATATGATTAGCTTCATAATGCAGATTGAGGGCCTGAATTTTCCGGAGGCTTTACAGCTTCTAGCCGACCGAGCTGGTGTGAAGTTGCAGAAAGCCCCAAAGCCAGCCGATGGTAATAAGGTGAGGCTTTTTGCAGTCAACGAACGAGCTATGAAGTATTATCATCTTCAGCTCTCACAGAGTCCGATAGCGCTCCGGTATTTAAAGGACAAGCGTAGACTTACTGCCGAGACAATCAAGCGTTTTACAGTCGGCTATGCACCAGATGGTTGGACGCAAACAGCTAACTACTTAACCAAGGCTGGTTTTACGAACGCAGAGTTGACTCGAGCTGGCTTGTGCGGACAGCGGACAGGCGGGGGATTGTATGATTTGTTTCGTGACCGTGTTGTATTCCCGGTTTTTGATGCGCAGGGCCGGCCAATTGGTTTCTCTGGTCGTATCTTGAAAGAAAAAGATAGCACGGCCAAGTATATTAATACGCCCGATACGCCTATCTATCATAAGGGCCAAGCTATTTTTGGCTATCATCAGGCAAAGGCGGCCATTCGAGTTGCTAAAGCAGTCGTTGTCGTCGAGGGGCATCTTGATGTGTTGTCGCTATCACAACATGGGCAAGAAAACGTGGTTGCTCTGAGTGGCACAGCACTGACCTTTGATCAGCTTAAGCAGCTCAGTCGTACGGCTGAGACGATCCAGCTTTGCTTTGATCAAGATACAGCTGGCCAGAAAGCTACTATCCGAGCCCTGGAGCTGGCAGCACCGCTGGATGCTCGCATGGAAGTGGTTGTCTTTAGTAATGCTAAAGATCCAGACGAATTAATCCAGACGAATCCAAAGGCTTGGGAGAGCGCACTTAAGTCGGCTGTATATGGTTGGGATTATTTGATCGACCAGGCTCGAACCAGTCATGACCTCAATCAGGGCGGGGGACGGAAGCGTTATGTGGCTATGGTCTTGCCATACTTGCGTCTCATGAATGATCGTGTTGAACAAGAAAATTACCTGACCCAAGTAGCCGCTCAGGCTGGAGTTGAGGCAACGGTTATTCGTGAGCTGCTAGCCAAGCCAGTCAAGCAACGTAATGTTTCCCAATCGGCGACAGCCAGTGTTATTCCTCCTCCTCAAGAAAAACCAGTCAAGCCAACCCGAACCGCTCAACTCGAACAGATGCTTCTCGAGATGGTAGTGGCTCATCCGGAAACGCGAGTAGTTCTAGGTGATCTAGCGCTGGATGGGGCTAGTGAAGCCAACCAGCCACTTTTTACCGTTCTTCGTGATCAGCCTGAAGCGACCTTGGAACAGCTAGCAAAAGCCTTGCCTGACAGATCAGAATATGTTAAAGTCTTATCGTTACGGGGTGACCATGAATACTCGGCTATGACCGAGCACGAGAGAGGGCTCGAAGCCTTTACCCAAGTGCACACAGTGCAAAAACACATAACAACCCAAAAGAAACGAGCTCTAACGCGGTCTATCGCTGCGGCTGAGCAATCTGGTGATGTCGATCGTGCCGCCGACTTACTCAAAGAGTATCAGCAGCTTGTGAACGACGAAGCCTTGTATTAGTGATTTAATTACCTGCTGCCAAGTCAGCAGGAGGAGATTTTTACGTATGCCTCGCAAGAAGAAAGTAGAAGCTACCCGGCCTGTTGTTGAACCAAATATTCCAGACGCTATGAAGCCTGTTGTTGACCGCTTGATTACCAAGGGTCGTGAACAGGGGTTTGTAACCCAGCAAGAGATCTTGAAGGCGCTCCCAGAGGCTGAGGATCAAGTCGAGCTATTGGATGATTTGTACGGAGCCTTTATCGATCAGGGCGTCGAAGTGGTCGATCAAAAAGACAAGCTTATCTGGCAAACCGAACCAGAGGAAGACGTCGCCAACGCCGTTAGCGAAGAGTACATCAAGGACATTGCCGATGACTCAGTTCGACTCTACCTCCGCGAAATCGGTAAGATCCCATTGATTACCGGTGAAGAAGAAGTGGTTCTGGCCAAGCGTATTGAGCAGGGCGATAAGGCTGCTAAGGACGCACTAGCCGAGGCTAATATGCGTTTGGTTGTTTCGATAGCCAAGAAGTATATTGGACGCGGACTAGATCTTCTGGATCTCATTCAAGAAGGAAATACAGGCTTGCTACGGGCGGTTGAGAAGTTCGACTACACCAAGGGCTTTAAATTTTCGACCTATGCTACGTGGTGGATTCGCCAAGCAATCACTCGGGCGATTGCTGACCAGGCTCGAGTTATCCGTATTCCAGTTCACATGGTGGAGACGATTAATAAATTGATTCGAACACAGCGACGTCTGACGAGTGAGCTTGGTCGAGAGCCAGTTCCAGAAGAACTCGCTAAGGAAATGGAAATGGATGTTGAGAAAGTGCTCCATATTCAGAAAATCAGCCAAGACACGACATCGCTTGATGCTGCCGTTGGTGAAGATGAGGATTCGACACTCGGTGAATTCATCGAAGACCATGATACGGTCAGTCCAGTCGATGCTGCTACCTATGAGCTCCTCAAGGAACACATTAACGACACACTGGCTCTCCTGACGCCACGCGAACAGAAGATTTTGCGTATGCGCTTTGGACTTGAAGATGGGCGTAGTCACACGCTTGAGGAAGTTGGACAAGAGTTTGGCGTGACTCGTGAACGTATTCGTCAGATTGAGGCTAAGGCTCTAGCCAAGTTGCGCAAGCATAAAGATTCTAAGCGCCTTAAAGACTACATCCAGTAGTCTTTAAGGCGTCGGCGAGCCCCGCTTGCCGCCCATTTTAGAGCGGTCACAGCTGACCTTTCTCTTGCGGCACTCAGTCACCATAATTATATATACGTCTTCTCCCGTTCCTCAGAGAGAACCTCAGCTGTGGCTCACTCAAAATGACCGGGTACATTGTGGAGATAGTCGAGCGCTGTTAGAAATGTCATCCTGAGCCCTACACTGAACTAGTTCCATTATTATTTCAGGATATCATTGTTTCTGAAGGGTCGAGTCTATCGTTCGGATTTGGTCCTGTGGGATGGTGCCTGTGTAGGTCTAGGCTGATTTGTTGGGCTGGTCTCGGAGTTGGGCGCGGAGTTTGCGCACTTCCTCGAGGCCTCGTTGGCGCTCGGCTTTGGTTGGTAGCTCGTCCATTTCGACACTTGAACCACCGTCTGGCCGTGGGTCGGGCGCTACTGGCGCACCAGCTTCATTCTCAGTAACGAGTGGTCGCGTCGTGTTGCGCATGCGATCACGTAACTCCTCGAGCTCAGCCTGTGACTCAGGTGTTCTGCCTACTGCGTCATCGCGTGGGCTGTCATTGTGTTCCATGTTTTCAGTATGACACTCCTCGCGTCTAATCTCCATCTATAAGGTATAATTCAGATATGACAAAAAATCGTTCTCGAGTTGCTATCTTCGATGGCCACGCGCTCTTGCACCGTGGTTTTCACGCGATTCCGTTTCTCTCGACTAAGGACGGTACGCCGACCAACGGTGTCTATGGTTTTACGATGATGCTACTTAACGCGATTAAAGAGCTCAAGCCTGATTTCGTGGTGGTAGCTTGGGATATGCCTGGCAAGACCTTCCGCCATGATCTGGACAATACGTACAAAGCTACCCGTAAGCCAACTGACCCCAATCTCGTGCCACAGTTTGAGGTAACTAAAGACCTTCTGGCTACCTTTGACATCCCAGTCATCGGTTTGGAGGGTTATGAGGCAGATGATGTGATTGGCACCTTGGCGGAGCGTTTGAAGAAGCAACACGATGTCATTATCGTCACGGGGGATATGGACGAGTTGCAGCTGGTTGATGAACACGTGCGGGTGTATACGTTGCGGAAAGGCTTCTCAGATACTGTGATCTATGATCCGGCGGCTGTAGAGGCTCGCTATGGCGTGAACCCAGAAGAGTTTCTCATCACTAAGGCTCTGAAGGGTGACAGCAGTGACAATATACCTGGCGTGAAGGGAATTGGCGATAAGACAGCTGCTGATCTCGTAAAGGCTTATCAGACGCTAGACGGCATCTACGATCATCTCGACGAGTTGAAGCCGGCTGTAAAGACCAAGCTCGAGGCTGGTCGGGAGGATGCCTATCGTTCGCTCGAACTCTCGACGATTATGCGCGATGTACCCTGTGATTTTGAACTCGAAGACGCGCGTTTGCAGCGTTATGATCGCGAAAAGATTATTCAGCTGTTCCACAAGCTAGAGTTTCGTAGCCTCATAGCTAAGCTCCCTAATAGCCAGCAAGAGACGACTGGCGGCCAGAAGAATCTGTTTGATGAGATCTATGGCGTTGATATTACTGATACGAGCGATCAGCAGAAGCTGCGTGGGCATCTGAAAGCTGCCAAGTACCAGACAGTTCAGACAACCGATGAATTGGCCGCCGTCGTGAAACAGCTTAAATCTCAGAAAGTCTTTGCGGTTGATACTGAGACTACCAGCCTTAATCCAGTAGATGCCCGTCTGGTAGGCATCTCGTTCAGCTGGAAGGCCGGCGAGGCTTACTATATCCCGGTTGGCCACCAGGCCGGCAAACAACTCGCTCTCGATGTCGTGATCGAAGCTCTTGGGCCAATCTTGAGCGACCCTAAGATCGGTAAGACGGGTCACAATATCAAATACGATTATCAGATTCTGAAAGAAGCCGGTCTGCCACTCGAAGGTATCGTCTTTGACACGATGGTGGCAGCCTTTTTGATCAATCCAGTCGCTCGCTCACAGACGCTTTCGAGCCTGGCGCTGACTGAGCTAGGCATCGAAATGATCGAGATTACAGAGCTCATTGGTCCAAAGGGCAAGGGGCAAAAGACCTTCGACCAGGCCGATATCGCTGAGGCTACAAAATACGCTGCCGAGGATGCCGATATCAGCTGGCGACTCTACGAAGTGCTAGCTAAAGACCTGGCTAAGATTGGCAAACTATCTGCAGTTGGAGATGAGCTCGAGTGGCCACTGATCTCCGTACTTGGTGATATTGAGCTTACTGGAGTGAAGCTTGATATTGAGTTCTTTGCAGACTTCTCTAAAGAGCTAGCCAAGCGCCAAACGAAGACGATCGAACAAATCTACAAATATGCCGGCCGGGAGTTCAATATAAATTCTACCCAGCAGCTCAAAGAGATTTTGTTCGATACCTTAAAAATTGAGAGCAAAAATCTAAAGAAGGTGAAGAGCGGAGGGGCCTCCACGGCGGCTAGTGAGCTTGAAAAATTGCGCGGCGAACACCCCATCATAGATCTGATATTTGAGTATCGAGAGGTGGCAAAGCTACAAAGCACTTACGTTGATACACTACCGCTTCTGGTTAATGATAAGACTCATCGAGTACATACGAGCTATAGTCAGACGATTGCTCAGACTGGACGCCTGTCGAGCAATAATCCAAACCTCCAGAATATTCCGGTTCGTACACCGCTTGGTCGTGAGATCCGCAAGGGCTTCGTGGCTGATCGTGGCAAAACCTTCGTTTCGGCCGACTATAGCCAGATTGAGCTACGGCTGGCAGCAGCCTTAGCCGATGACAAGCAAATGATCGAAGACTTCAAATCCGGCATAGACATTCATACCCTGACGGCAGCTCAGATGCACGGCGTTAACCCCAAGGATGTGACCAAAGACCAGCGTTACGGAGCCAAGACAATTAACTTCGGTGTCCTCTATGGCATGAGCGCTCATGGCTTAACTGTTGCGACTGGCATGACGTACGAAGAATCAGCCGAGTTTATCAAGCGCTACTATGAGATCCGCAAAGGCGTGGCCGAATATATTGAGAAGCTGAAAAAGCAAGCTCGAGATGAAGGCTATACCGAAACATTGTTCGGCCGACGCCGCCCGTGTCCTGACGTTAAGTCGAGTAATTTTGTTATTCGTTCAGCAGCCGAACGGGCCGCTGTTAACCTGCCGCTCCAGGGTACAGCTGCCGATATGATGAAATTAGCCATGATTGAGCTGGCGCCAAAACTAGCACAATTATCCGGTCAAGCACATATGATTTTGCAGATACATGACGAATTAATCGTTGAGACTGACACCGGGCAAGTGTCCGAGGTCGAGGAGCTATTGCGTGACACCATGGAGCAGGTTGTGAAGCTTAGTGTCCCAATCGAGGTTGGTCTGTCTAAGGGCAAAAATTGGGGCGTTCTTGAATAGGTATAGCATGGGGGAGAAGGTATGCCAGAATTACCAGAAGTAGAGACTATTCGAATCGGACTGCAGCGTTTATTACCGGGAGAGACAATTGCAGCCGATAATTCAGACACGCCCAAAAGTTTTCCGAATAGCCTCGAGCAGGTCAGACAATTTTTGATCGGTGCAACGATTACTGAAGTCGATCGGCGAGGGAAGGGGCTGATTATTAAGCTCGATACGGATTACGCGCTGATTATTCATCTGAAGATGACAGGGCAGCTGGTTTTTCGGCCTAAGCGTGGCGAAGGCTTTGGCGGTGGTCACCCGACAGATAGTTTAATCGGTCGACTACCAGACAAAAGTACTCGAGTCACCCTGACCTTTCGGAGTGGCGCTCAGCTGTTCTTTAATGATCAGCGCAAGTTTGGCTGGATGAAATTAATACCACAGGCAGAGGTATCTGAAGAGGGCTTTTTTGCTAAACTTGGTCCAGAAGCTTTGGCTGATGATTTTACTTTTGAGATCTTCCAGCAGCGTATTAGCCGTCGTAGGAAGACGAGCATAAAGGCCGCCATTCTTGACCAATCAGTCTTAGCTGGAGTTGGTAATATCTATGCCGATGAGGGGCTCTATGCCGCCCAGATTCATCCAGCCACACGGGTTGAGAATGTCAGTCCGGTGAAACTGAAGCGACTCTATACTGCCTTGCGCGAAGTCATGCGCTTATCAATCTCGCTCGGTGGGAGTAGCGATAAGAACTACATCGATGCTGAGGGTAATCGTGGCAGTTATCTGGAGTTTGCCAAGGTCTTTCGACGCGAAGGGGAGTCTTGCGAACGGTGTGGTCGGCCAATCGAAAAGATCCGCGTGGCTGGCCGGGGTACGCATATCTGCTCTCATTGTCAGAGGCTGATCGTATGATCGTTGTCCTCTACGGGGCTGGTGACTATGCCATCCATCGTCATATTCAGCAGCTAAAGGCTCAGTACTCAAAGAAATACACTGATGCCTTAGAAATGATCAGTTGTGATGCTTCCGAGATGACTATGGCTAATCTGGAGCAAGTCCTTCTGGCTACACCGATGTTTTTTTCACATCGATTAGTGATAGTGCGAGGTCTGGGTAGCTTGAAAGAACAAGCCGCGGCTCTACAGGTGCTCTTAGGTGGTCTGCCCGACACCACAGTGGCGGTATTGGATTGTCATGATCTAGATAAACGCACGAGTCTCTACAAAGCACTCACGAAATTACCTGGAGCTAAAGAATATAAGCAATTGTCAGCTCAGGAACTCAAGCGCTGGCTCCAACAGGAGGCCAAACGACTTGGTGGTAGTTTGGGCGTTGTTGAGGCACAAGCCCTGTTAGATCGAGCGGGGCCTGACCAGTGGCGACTGGCTAATGAGCTAGATAAGCTCACAGCCAGTGGGGTGAACATTGATAGAGATATGATTATAGAACAGGTGAGCCCAACTCTGAATGATTCGGCATTTTCTCTCGTAGAACATGTTATGCAGGGCAACACGGCAGCAGCTCTGAAACTCTACGATGAGCTGTTATTAACTGGTAGCAGCGAGCCAGCTCTCATAGGTGCCTTACAGTGGCAAGCGCGCGTAATGAGCTTGATACTAGCAGAGGCGACACCAGACGAAGTAAGCGGGAGCGGGGTAAACCCCTACGCGCTCAATCGTGTCCGTGGACTGACGCAGCGCCTAGGCCAGGAGGGCGTGGCTCATTTGTACAACAGTCTCCTGCGAGCTGACGTTGATCTTAAGCAAGGCAAGCTCAAACCTCAACAGGTGATGACACGCCTACTGCTCGAATTGTCTGCAAGATAGGTGATTGGTCTAAAGTGAAAGAAGAGCGCTTAAGCGCTCTTCTTTGCGGTGGTTTTCTTAGGGGCAGCCTTTTTGGCGGTCGGCTTCTTCGTGGCTGGTTTCTTGGTAGTAGCTTTAGGCTTACTTGAGCCATCAGTACCGTAAGGCTGCTTGCTGGCAGCGTTGTAGTTGCGAGTTAGCTGACTCTTGCGACGAGCGCCAGTGTTCTTATGGAGTGTTCCGCGCTTAATTGCTTTATCAATTAATGAAATAGCTTGAGCTAGTTCGGTGCGAGCGACCTTAAGATCTTCCTGAGCAATGGCCTGTAGGGTAGTCTTGGAGCTGCGCTTGATGGCACGCTTAGCGGCGAGATTGCGGCTCCGTCGTTTCTCTTGCTGACGGACACGCTTCATAGCTGATTTAATGATTGGCATAAAGAATCTTTTCCTATAGATCTAATTATTATGCCCGATTACTCCTGAGAGTTCGGGCGTTCATTGACTCATGGCAGTATACCGGAAAAAGCACTATATGTCAATCAGGCACAGACTGCGTTTACAGATTGGACTTAAAAATGCTTACGCTCTTGACAGATTGGATATAATTTGTTACAGTAATACATTCCCTTATTTTTAAGTGATTTTCCAATCTGACTAACCTCCGATCTGGAGAGTACGTAGAAGAATTTATGCAATCGAATGAATTAACTCCCAAACAACAGGCCGTTGAGCTCCTGAAGCAGGCCGAAAGCGTATTGATCGTAACTGGTCGCCAGCCCTCATCTGATCAGGTGATGGGTGTATATGCGTTGCAGACGATTCTCTCACGCTTGGGCAAGAAAAGCTTTGCCGTGGTCAGCGACCCAATGCCCTCGGCTGCAAGCTTGGTTGATACCAGCAAGATCTCTCGTTCGCTCGATGGGGTGCGTGACTTTATCGTGTCACTTGATTTGGCCCACGTTGAGGTTGAGAAGCTCAAATACGATATCGCTGATGGGCGCCTGAATATCACGATTACACCACACACTGGAAATTTTACGTCGCAGGATGCCCGGTTTGATTACGGTAGCTACCAGTTTGACCTGGTGATCGTGCTTGGAGTCCACTCGATTGTCAAAATCGATACTATCCTTGAGCAAAACCCAACGCTGTTTGATGGTCTTCATCTGATTAACCTTGATTATCATCGAGTCAACGAGAGCTATGGCAGTGTGAATTACATCGACACAGCCGCTACCAGTATCTCTGAGATGCTCATTAGTGTGATCGAGTCTCTCGGTCAGGGTATGATTGATAGTGATGTCGCAACAGCGCTTCTGGCTGGCATCATGGCCTCGACTAATCGTTTTACTACCTCTAACACTTCCGCCAAGGCTATGACTATGGCAGCTCAGCTCATGAGTGGGGGAGCTCGCCAGCAGGCAATTGTGAAGGCTCTGTATGCCAATCGGACCGACAAGCCAACCGAGACCCCAAAGAAATTAGCTGATTCTCTACCAAGTGAGACTATCCAGCAGCTCCAGGCTGCTGCCGAGGAACTTAATCAAGAAATGACCCCCGAGGCAGAAGTAGTTGCACCCCCAGCTGCCACCGGTGGTACTCTTCAGCCCGGCGAGACGGTAGCTGCGCCAACGCCTCCAGTTACGTAATTCGAGTACACTTACTGTATGCAACGTGGCACACTGACAGAACCAACTGGTCTATGGCTGATCGATAAGCCTGTGGGGCTGACCTCATTTGGGGTAATCGCTCGTTTGCGCCGTCGCCTTCAGATCCGCAAGATCGGTCATGCCGGTACGCTTGACCCACTTGCTAGCGGTCTTCTGCTGGTACTGGTGGGTAAGGAGTACACTCGCCAGGCCGATACTCTCCTAAAGCTCGACAAGGTGTATGAATTTGAAATTACGCTTGGAGCTATCTCGACTACCGATGATGCAGAGGGGGAGCGGATGGTGGTGTCGGATAAGCAGCCGACTCGAACAGCCCTCGATCGTGCTCTCGAACAGTTTCAGGGTGAAATCATGCAAGTTCCGCCGCAATTTAGCGCCATTAAGGTAGCTGGCCGCCGCGCCTATAAGACAGCTCGAGCTGGTCAGGCGGTAGACTTGGTGGCTCGACCGGCCCAGGTATATACTTGGTCAGATATCAGCTATGATTACCCTTATGTACGTGGATGCGTGCACGTCGGCAGCGGTACATATATTCGTTCACTAGCTCGGGATGTTGGCCATGATCTTGGGGTAGGCGGGTATCTTTCGAGTTTACGTCGCACTCGAATTGGCGCCTATGATGTGGCGGATGCCCTAGATCTGGACTCGCTAGCCCTTGAAAAACTTAGCTAAACCTGTTACCATAGTAGGACAAATTATGACAACGTCTACCAAAACCTCCACTACCACCGCAAAGCCAGATAAGAAATCCCTGGTTAAGAAACATGGTCAACATGCCAAAGATACTGGCTCGGCCGAAGTTCAGATTGCTATTTTTACTGAGAAAATCGTTCAATTGACCGAACATCTCAAGGTTCACAAGAAAGATAATCACAGTCGTCGCGGCCTTCTCACCATGGTCTCTAAGCGTCGTCGTTTGCTCGACTATTTGCAGAAGACCAGCCAAGATCGGTATGATGCTATTGTGAAGAAGCTGAAGCTGCGCCGCTAGAGGCCGGCTCTTGCTTCGAATCTTAACGAAGCGCACCTACATTATTCATTAATCCGTTCCTGCATAGTTAATTTTGAAAGAGGCAGGTGAAAGAGAAGAGTGCATTAGACTTAATGCTTTCCCCTCTGGCACCTGGATACCTCCTGGTGGGAACGAGAAAGTAAGGTACTATATGGATATTATTCATCCTTTTGGTGGGCAAACGCACACCTTTGAAACAGAGTTTGCAGGCCGCAAACTAACTATCGAAACTGGCAAGCTCGCTTTCTTGGCGAGTGGTTCAGTCACAGTTCGATATGGCGATACAGTGGTTTTTGCTTCGGCCGTAGTGGCACCGGAACCGAAGCCAGACCAGGATTTCTTTCCGCTCTTAATTGACTATGAAGAGCGCATGTATGCGGCTGGCAAAATCTCAGGCAGCCGGTTCTTAAAACGTGAAGGTCGTCCAAGTGAAAAGGCAATTTTGACGGCTCGCTTGATTGATCGCCCGATTCGACCACTCTTCCCGAAGGGCTATCGTAATGATGTGCAGGTGGTTGTGATGCCGCTGTCAATTGATAATGAGCACGAACCAGATATTATTGGGATGATTGCAGCCTCCTCGGCTCTTATGCTGACTGGAGCGCCATTTGAGGGGCCGGTAGCAGCTGTACGGGTTGGCCGCATTGACGATAAGCTTGTAGCCTATCCAGCACTGCAGGATCAGGAGAAGAGCACCCTCAATCTAACCGTAGCTGGCACTCAAGACGCTATTATGATGGTCGAAGCTGGCGCGCAAGAGATATCGGAGGAGATTATGGTCGAGGCTCTGGGCTTGGCTATAGAGAGCTGGCAGCCGGTAATTAAGTTGCAGCAGGAAATGGTTCAGGCGCTGAGCGTGAAGCCACAAACGTACGACTTATTTAAGGCCGATGATGACCTGGCTGCGAAGATCGAAACCTTCCTCGAAGGTAAACTGGGTGCCGATGTTCGTCATTCAGATGGCCTGAAACGTCAGGATGTCCTCGACCAGTTGCGTCAAGAAGTGCTCGAAGAATTTGGCCCACTCCCGCCAGAGATGGAGGACGACAAGGATCGCTACCCACACGGCGTGGTGCAGACAGCTTTTACGAAGGTAATTGATACTGAGATTCGTCGAGCCATCTTGCGTGATGGTGAGCGGCCAGATCGTCGTAAAACTACCGAAATCCGACCAATTAGTGGCCAGGTAGGGGTTTTGCCGCGGACTCATGGTACAGCTATCTTTACGCGTGGCACGACTCAGGCTCTAAGCATTACGACGCTTGCACCAACGAGCTTCGCGCAGCTGATCGATAGCATGGAAGAGGATACTACTAAGCACTACATGCATCATTACAACTTTCCACCTTACTCAACTGGTGAAGCTCGGAATTTGCGTTCAACTGGTCGGCGCGAGATAGGTCACGGTGCCTTGGCTGAGCGTGCCCTCGAGCCAATGATCCCAGCTGTAGAAGAATTTCCTTACGCTATCCGAGTTGTCTCTGAGATCATGAGCTCGAATGGGTCTACCTCAATGGCCGCAGTTTGTGGCTCAACCCTATCTCTGATGGACGCAGGTGTACCGCTCAAGCGTCCGGTAGCTGGTATTGCTATGGGTCTGATGATTGATCACGATGATCCATCTAGCCACGTTATTTTGTCAGACATTCAAGGCGCTGAAGACTTTGCTGGTGATATGGACTTCAAGGTAGCTGGTACTGACCAGGGCATCACAGCTCTCCAGATGGATATCAAGGTCAAAGGTATCACCCTCGACATCATGCGGGCTGCTCTCGAGCAGGCTCATGAGGGTCGCACTCATATTATGGGTAAGATGCTGGATGTTTTGGATAGCCCCCGTACTGAGCTATCGGTCTACGCACCACGCATCACCAAGCTCAATATCAACCCTGATAAGATTAAGGAAGTGATTGGGAAGGGTGGCGAAGTTATTCAGAAGATCACTGCCGAAACTGCCACTCAAATTGATATCGAAGACTCAGGTCTGATCATGATTTACTCTGACGATGCCAAGCAGGCTGAAGCCGCTAAGGAGTGGATCGAGTCAATCGTCGTCGAGCCCGAAATCGGTCGCGTCTATGATGCGGTTGTAAAGAAGGTTATGGACTTTGGTGCCTTTGTAGAATTCATGCCCGGTCGTGAAGGCATGGTTCATGTTTCACAAATTGCTCCATATCGTGTCGAAAAAGTTACCGATGAATTGAACGAAGGTGACACTATTAAGGTGAAACTTATGGAGAAGGATGATCGTGGTCGGTACAATTTGAGCAAGAAAGCTGTTCGGGATAGTGACGAGCAAATCGAAGGTTGAGCCTAGTGTTCAGTCAGGCAGCCGAGCCGAACGTTTGGCCGCTGTCGCCGCTCGCGTGACTAGCTGTGAAGTATGTACCGAGTTATGTAAAAGCTGTACCAATCCTGTGCCCGGCGAGGGTGACCCAGAAGCAGACTTGCTGTTTGTGGGTGAAGCCCCCGGGGCACAGGAAGACCGTCAGGGACGTCCCTTTGTAGGCGCTTCTGGTAAGTTTCTAGCTGAGATGCTTGAGACCATTGGCCTTACCCGCGATAGTGTTTTTATCACTAATATCGTCAAGTATCGGCCACCAGATAACCGGGACCCATCCCCTGATGAGATAAAAGCTTGCCTCCCGTATCTTTTAGAGCAGATCGAAATTATAGATCCGAAGCTGGTTGTCTTCCTTGGAAGACACTCGATGTCAGTATTCTTCCCCGATCTAAAAATCAGCCAGGTGCACGGACAAACTATGTGTCACACCTACTCGCAGGGTAATACCAAACGCAGCCAAGTTTTCTTGCCGCTGTATCACCCCGCCGCCGCCCTCTATAACGGCAGTATGCGCGAAACATTATTGACTGATTTTAGTGCCATTCCGGCTTTGCTCAAAAAACTTTAACTTTTTGCTGATTTAGTAAACTATTCAATTGAAAGGAATCGTATGGAACCGAATAAACCAAAACCTCAGACTGAAGGCGCCAATCCGGCACGAAAGCCAACTACACAAACCTCACCAAAAAGGGATCAATCCCAAGCTCAAGGTACCAATAACCAGCGTCGCACAACTAGTAAGTCCAGTCAGAATAATTCAGGCCAGGGGCGCGGTCGTGCGGGCGGCAATCAAAAGAACAATGGTCAAGGCAACCGCCGTGGCGGAGGCCTCGGTCGCCCACCACGTATGCGTATGCCAAAAGGTCCGCAGACATTCGTCACCGGGAGCTTCAACTCCAATGGCAAGCCTGCCCAGTCAGCTACGACTGGCATTCAAGCCCAAGCTGTTTCGGGCGTAGCTAAGACTGACGCCGGTAAACTCAAGATCATTCCGCTCGGTGGGCTCAATCAAATCGGACGCAATATTATGGCGCTCGAGTATGAAGATGACATTATCATCATGGATATGGGCTTTAGTTTTCCAGGTGAAGATATGCCTGGTATCGACTTAGTCATTCCAGACGTAACTTATCTGGAACAGCGCAAACACAAGATTCGCGGTATCGTCATTACGCACGCCCACGAAGACCATGTTGGCGGTATTCCGTTCATCTTGCCGAAGATCCCGGCCCCGATCTACGCAGCCCAATTTACGATTAAATTCATTGAGCGCAAACTCGAGGAATACAAACTGCCATTCAAGCCAGAGCTACATATTGTGAATCAAGACAATCATGATCGAGTCCAGCTCGGTGTGTTTAATGTCGAGTTCATACGTATTACGCACTCCATTCCAGATGCCTGCCTCTTGGCTATCCGTACCCCTGTAGGTACGTTGGTTAATACTGGCGATTGGCGCTTCGAGGAAAATCCGATTGATGGCAAGCCTTCTGATAAGGCTCGCCTGAAAGAGCTTGGCGATGAAGGTGTCTTGCTCTTGATGTCCGATTCTACAAACTGTGAAGTACCGGGACGTAGTCCTTCGGAAGTTGAGATTACCGAGACCCTCGATGAAATCATGATTCGTAACTACAACAAGCGCGTTATCATTGCTTCCTTTGGTAGTCAGGTGACTCGTATGCAGATTGTGATTGACGCTGTTGCCAAGGCCAAGCGTAAACTCATTGTAGTTGGGCGCAGCATGCTCTCGAACCTTGAACTAGCCGTGAAGCTGGGTTATGTAAAAGTCCCATCTGGTCTCTTGATTAAGGCTAAAGATATGGGGCGCTATAGCGATGGGCAGCTGGCTGTCCTCTCGACCGGTAGTCAGGGTGAGACCTACTCGGCCCTGCAGCGCATGGGTACCGGCGAGCATCGCGATATGAAGCTCAAGGAAACCGATGTTGTGGTGCTCTCAGCTTCGATTATTCCGGGTAATGAGAAATCTGTCTGGGGTATGGTCGACAACCTCTTCCGCTGGGGTGCCTATGTTTATCAATCAGCTACTCGCCAGATTGACGAATTGGGTATCATGCACGTAACTGGTCACGCTAATGTTGACGAAGTTAAGGAAATGATTCAGCTAGTGCGTCCACAGTACTTCCTGCCAATTCACGGTGAAGTCCATCATATGATGCATAACGCTGCGATTGCTCGCAGCGAAGGCATTGCCGATGATCATATCTTTGTAATTGAAAACGGCCAGACCTTGGTCGCTGACGACAAGGGGATCAAAGAAGGTCCGAAGGTCACAGCTGGTATGGTGCTGATCGACGGTGCCGGTATCGGTGACGTGCAAGAGATAGTCTTGAAGGACCGTCTGGCTATGTCATCGGATGGTGTCTTCATGGCGATTGCTACAGTCGATAAGAAGACCGGTAAGATGATTAGCAGCCCCGACATTATCAGCCGCGGCTTCATCTACATGAAGGACAACGAAGAGCTCGTCCAGAAGTCACGTCAGATCGTGAAGAACGTAATGGATAAGCGCGACCGTACGCTGCCTGCGAGTGCGTTGATCGTGAAGACCCGGATGCGCGATGAGCTGGCGAATTATCTGTTTAAGGTTACGAAGCGGAATCCTATCGTGCTCCCAGTGGTGATTGAGGTATAAGGAGCCACCCACAGCACTTTATACGCAGGTTTTCTTTTTGGTGCTTTGATACTAAAGTAGAGCCAGCTAAAATTACCTATTACGGACAGACGGCTACTGATATGTCGCGAGAGATGCGATATATAACTGAAGAATTCGGCCCGTCAGGCGCCTTGGGCGGTACAGCCATTAATGATCTGGCAGGCTACCAGGCTATGCCGCAGTAGTAAATGATTGGTAGCCATTGCGCTCGATAGCACTATACGTGTATACCGGGTATATAGAAGGAGGCTACTGACATGAGAGAATATCGCGAAGTGATTGCTGAGTTTATCGGTACAATGATCTTGGTGCTAGGGGGTTGTGGGACGGCGATTTTAGCAGGCAGTCATGTCGGCTGGCTCGGGGTGTCATTGGCATTTGGTTTTTCATTACTGGTGATTGCTTATGCGATCGGTCATATCTCCGGCGCACATGTGAACCCGGCCGTGACGATTGGCCTGTCAGTGACGGGTGATTTTGATCGCCATAAGGCACCAGGCTATATCGTGGCCCAGATTCTCGGCGGCGTTTTAGGTGGTGCAGCCCTGTATTTTATTGCTCTGAGTACTCCGGGGTTTGAGATGAGTGCCCAGCACTTTGCGGTTAATGGCTTCGGAGCGCTCTCGCCAACTGGCGTCGGTTTAGCGGCGGCTGCAGTGACGGAGATCGTAATGACAGCTCTCTTTGTCTTCGTGGTGACGAGCGCAACTGATAAGAAATTCCCAACTAGTTTTGCTGGTCTGGCGGCTGGACTGGGGTTGACTTTAGTCCACCTTATTTCAATCCCGGTGACGAATACATCGGTCAATCCAGCTCGTTCAATTGCCGTAGCGATCTTTGCTGGCGGCGATGCCATGACACAATTGTGGCTGTTTATTGTAGCGCCGATTATTGGCGGTATCGCCGGTGCCTATCTGTTTAAGGCGCTGCGAACGGAGTAGGGTAGCTTCAACAAGGCCTGGCCTACCATTTTGGTAGGCCAGGCCTTGTTTTGAAAACAGTAGGCCAGGCCTTGTTTTGAAAACAGTAGGCCAGGCCTTGTTTTTGTGAAATAAGTTCAGGATGACAAAAGTTGGGTTTGTTAGAGTTTTATTTGTCCGGTCGCTGATTGGAGCTCAAAGAGCTTCCGGTATAGACCACGAGGCTTCTTGATGAGCTCGGTGTGGGTACCGCGCTCAGCGACTTTGCCTTGTTTTAGGACGATAATTTCATCGGCGTGACGGACAGTCGAGAGACGATGGGCAATGGTCAGGCTTAAGCGACCTTGCATAAGGGTTCTTAGTCCGTCCTGTACAAATCTCTCTGACTCAGAATCAAGTGCTGAGGTGGCTTCATCGAGAATAATAAGGTCGGGATTTTTGAGAATTGCACGGGCAATCGCGACGCGTTGTTTCTGGCCGCCAGAAAGTTTTACGCCGCGCTCACCGACCAGCGTGTTGTATTGCTTAGGGAGCTCATCAATAAACTCATCAGCATGAGCTTGTTCGGCAGCCGCAATTATGTCGGCCATGCTGGCTTTCTTGCGAGCTAGTTTCAGGTTCTCCTTCACTGTGGTGTTGAAAAGCGCCACATCTTGCATGACCATACCAATGTGTTGTCGGACAGACTCATGAGTAAATGTATCGGCTGGCTGACCGTTGATCAGAATTTCACCCGAGGTAGGGGCATAGAAGCGTAGCATAAGCTTGGTGATAGTAGATTTACCAACACCTGACGGTCCGACAAGTGCAAGACTATGATTGGTATTAACCTGAAAGCTGATATTCTCAACCGCACCTTTATTGCTGGCTGGATACATGAATGAAACCTCGCGGAATTCTATCGACTCAAGCTGTTTGAGTGCTACGGCGTTTGCTGCGTTCGGGAAACTTGGTTCAGTTTCGAGCACTTCAATCAACCGCTCCACATCTCGTTCGGTTTGATCGGTGTTGGGAACGAAGTTGGCAAAGGCTGATGCATCAGATCGCACAGTACCAAAATATGATGTCAGAGCCACGAACTCACCCGCGCTGAATCGACCACGAATTGTTTCATATAGCACTATGACAATTGCGATTAAAAAAGCGATTTCACTGAAGAGAGTGTGGCGTGCGCCCGAGGCACTCCATCGACTACGAACGGTTTCGCCGACTTTCAGCCATCTCTCCTGACTTTTGGCTAGCTGGAGCCGCAATTGGTCAAAGGTTGAGAGTGTGGCGATGGTCGACATATTCTGTATGGTCTCGACCATAATTGCCGTGCTGGTTTCATTGGCTTTACGCCAGACCTTGTTATCTGCCTTCGTACGACGGATGGTGTTGCGGTATTCAAATGATGAATACACAACAATGGCTAGGCTGAGGAGTCCCAAGGGTATGCTGCTCAAGAAAAGTATGCCGGTAATAAGCACGATTGAGAAGGTAGGTCCAAGTAGAGAGTAGTTTAGGGAGCTTACCCAGTCACTAAAACTATTGATACCGTCATTCACTTTTTGTATGACGGCCCCTGGCCGGTGAGTATCAAAGTATTCAACGCTGAGGCTGGTGAGGCGATCAAAAACTCTAATCTTGAGAGCTGATCGGGCTGTGATCTGAGCGCGCATGGATAGAATGTTAAAGCTGTAATTCACTACCACCCAGATGAGAGAGATAGCTAGGAGAGTGAGTAAATATGGGGAAACATCCGACCAAGTCAGATTGGATCCTTGTGAGGTAACGGTGTCAACGATCTGCTTATAAATTTGCGGCCGGTAGGCATTGATGGCTGCGATAATCAGGCTAAAACCTGCTAGTCCGGCAATGCGAGCATAAAACCCTTTAATGTATGGAAAGAGCTTAAAAATATTCTTCATACTCCTTATTCTCAGGGAAGCGCTCAAGTTTGACAAGTCTTTTTTTTATTGTGCAACTGTGCTATAATAAGGACAGTTTGGAGGGTTACCAAGACGTTAGAAAAACCTGGTGTGCCTGAATAAAACCAGGCATAATAGTACGACAAACATTTACCACAGATATGGCAAAAAAATCAGCAAAAAAACGCCCAACAGCTCGAGCTAAAAAGCCCGCTGTTGAGAAGACCCCATTATTGTCCAAGGCAGCCAAGCAGGATATTGCAGCTCTCTTGGGTATTGGCGTATCTGTACTCTTGATCATTGCGTTCTTCGGCGGGGCTGGCGCGCTCGGTGTTTCGCTTATGAATGGCCTCAAGCAGCTCATCGGGCAGGCGACGTACGTCTTGCCAATCGGTCTGCTCTTCTTAAGCTACGCTCTCTTCCGGGTGAGTAAGTATCAACTAAAAGCCAATAATTACTTTGGCTTGGTGGCATTCTATGTAGTGTTGGCTGGAATTCTGCAGTTTGCATTAGGCAGTGACGCACCGCTTCTAGCTGACTTACCGCAGCAAGGCGGCTTTATCGGCTATGGCATCTGGATGATTCTGAACCCGCTCCTAACTCGGCCAGTCGCTCTGTTTGTATTGATCTTACTGGAGTTGGTGATTGTCATTATCGCAACCAACGTGCGTTTGGCGGATCTCTGGAATAAACTTCTTGGTCGCAAGAAGGGCACCGAAGACAAGGCCGATGTTGAGGTCAAACAACCTGGCTTTAAGGTGACAACTAAGCTGCCGTTTAAGGGCACAGTGGGAAGTGATGATGACGGCAAGCCTAAGCCAGAGCCAAAGGCGGCTATGACGGCCACGCTCGACGATGACTGGAAATATCCGCCACTCGAACTCTTAAAAGAAATGTCTTCGAAGGCCGATGCCGGTAATGAGAAAGAGAAGGCCCAGCTGATCCAAAATACCTTCAAGGAGTTCGGTATTGATGTGTCTATGGTGGGTGTGAATGTTGGGCCGACCGTAGCTCAGTACACCATGAAGCCATCCAGTGGTGTGAAGCTCAATAAAATTACAGCCCTGGATCGCAACCTAGCTCTTGCCTTAAAAGCACCTCATATTCGTATCGAAGCACCAATCGCCGGTACTGACTTGGTCGGTATTGAAGTGCCAAACGAAAAGAGTGCTCAGGTTCGTCTGCGCGATATTCTAGCCAGTAAGGAAATGCAAACCAAACCCAGCCAGCTCGAGTTTGTCTTGGGTCGCGATGTGTCGGGTGACATTCTCTCAGCTGACCTCGCTAGCATGCCGCACTTACTCGTAGCTGGTGCGACTAAGGCTGGTAAGTCGGTCATGATTAATACTATGCTGACGTCGTTTTTGTATCGAAATTCACCAGCCCAGTTACGTATGATTCTGGTTGATCCGAAGCGGGTTGAGTTGACACCATATAATGACATTCCACACTTACTTACTCCGGTGATTACTGATCACGAGAAGGCGATTAGTGCTATGAAGTGGGCGGTAGCTGAGATGGAGCGTCGTCTGCAGCTCCTGGCCGACCATGGTAAGCGTGATATCGGTGAGTTTAATCAGCAAAAGGGTGTCGATGGCATGCCATATATCGTGATTGTCTTGGACGAGTTCGCTGACTTGATGGTAGTAGCAGGTAAGGATGTCGAGACATTGATTGTGCGCGTCGCCCAGATGGCTCGAGCGGTTGGAATCCACCTGGTGTTGGCGACTCAGCGTCCGAGTGTGGGCGTAGTGACGGGTCTGATTAAAGCTAACTTGCCGGCTCGGATTGCCTTGACGACTGCCAGTCAGATTGATAGTCGTACTATCATTGACCAAGCTGGGGCTGAGAAACTCTTGGGTAGGGGAGATATGCTCTTCCTCTCACCAGAGTTTATGAAGCCGAAGCGGGCGCAAGGTGTATTGATCACCGGCGAGGAAGTCTCGGCAGTCATGAAGTTCTTGCGTGATGAGCGCGAGCCACAATATAACGAGGAGGTATTAGCTCAGGCTGTGAAGATTGGCGCTCGGGGTGTCATGTCTGGCGGTGGCTCGGGTGACGATGATCTCTACGAAGAGGTCGTAGCTTTTGTGGTCGAAACTGGCCGGGCATCGGCTAGTGTCTTGCAGCGTCGTTTTAAGGTAGGCTACGCACGGGCCGCTCGCCTGATGGACTTGCTTGAGGAAAACGGTGTGGTTGGTCCGGCCGATGGTGCGAAGCCACGGGCAATTCTGATATCGAGCGTTGAAATGGGGGCCGGGGAGGCAGCAGCTGACTCGAGCGGGGAGCAAGTGAGCGCAGATGAGTGATGAGAAACGTCCGACCAAAGCTTCTACGCGCAAGCCGCTCGCTGACCAGACTCTCGCTGAGATCCTGAAACGCCGGCGTGAGAGTCTCGAAATCAGCCTAACTGATGCCGAGCAAGCTACTCGGATCCGCGGACAATATATCGAGGCTATCGAGGCGGGTGATTATGCGACCTTGCATGATGATGTTTACGCGCGTGGCTACGTCAAAAACTACGCTGATTACTTGGGCCTCGACACCAAGCCAATTCTCAAGCTATATGATTCTGAGCGCGCCGGTCAGCGCGAGATGCAGCGCCAGAGTCGTCGACGCGGCGATAGTACGCAGCTGGGAATCAAGCCAATCAAGCCACGGCGCTGGATTATCACACCGCGGAGTTTCGTAGCACTGAGTGTGATTGTGTTATTGGGTGCGGTCGTAGCCTATATCGCTTGGCAGGTGATCACATTGTCGCGGCCACCACGCCTGATCCTCAATTACGATGAACCACGTAATGTCACGACAAATTATGGCTATGTCTCGGGCCAGGTCGAAGGGGGAGCCGACTTGTTCATCAATAATTCACCAGTCCTGGTCGCGGCTGACGGCACGTTCCGTGAGCGGATCACGCTCGTCGATGGGCGTAATGACATTACTCTGAGTGCGCGCAACCGACTCGGTAAGAGTGTGACCGAGACCTATGTGATTACCGCCCGCATTACTCCAGGGGTGACTCCTACACCGACGCCCGCTCTCAGCCCGACAGTAAGCCCTAGTCTGAGTCCTGGCGCAACGCCGACACCCACAGCTCTGGTGAGTCCAACACCAGTCACTAATCCCAGCAGTCCATAATACGAACAAAACCCGCTTGACACTATCGTAAGATGTTCGGTACTATTAGAAGTAAGACATACTATAATAGGAGGATGAAATTATGGCGATGGCCGCCGCAAAAGTGAAAGAGGGTACAAAGATGCAAGCTAATAATGCTCAAAGTAGCGGAGCCAGTAAGAATGAACAGGCAGCACGCGCGAAGGCTGTCGAATTAGCTGTCGATCAAATAGAGCGACAGTTTGGTAAGGGTTCAATTATGCGCTTAGGCGAGGGGATGAAGGTTCATGTTGAGACAATTCCCTCCGGTAGTTTAGCGCTGGACTTAGCGCTTGGCGGCGGGATTCCAAAAGGTCGAATCGTAGAGATCTACGGGCCAGAGTCGAGTGGTAAGACTACGCTGGCCTTGCATGCTGTGGCTGAAGTGCAGCGCAAGGGTGGCTTGGCTGCCTTCGTGGATGCTGAGCACGCGCTTGATCCAGAGTATGCTGGTCGGATTGGAGTAAATCTTGATGATCTCTTAATTTCTCAGCCAGATACTGGCGAGCAAGCCCTGGAGATCACTGAGACGCTGGTACGTTCCAGTGCGGTGGATATTGTCGTCGTTGACTCGGTGGCAGCCTTGGTCCCACGAGCTGAGATTGAAGGTGAGATGGGTGATGCTCATGTTGGTCTTCAGGCTCGCTTGATGAGTCAGGCCCTTCGTAAGCTGACAGGTGTTATCAATAAGTCTAACTGTACGGTGATCTTTATCAATCAGCTACGTATGAAGATCGGTGTGATGTTTGGTAATCCCGAGGTGACGGCTGGTGGTAACGCACTCAAATACTATGCTTCAGTTCGTCTCGATATTCGTCGTACTGAACAGATCAAGGATGGCGATCAGTCGGTCGGAAACCATGTAAAAGTTAAGGTGGTTAAGAATAAAATAGCTGCACCATTTAAGATTGCCGAATTCGATATTATGTTCAACCAAGGCATTTCTAAATCGGGCGACTTGATTGATCTCGCCGTGAAGTACGAGCTGGTTCAGAAGGCCGGTGCCTGGTACTCGTACAAAGAAGAGAAGATCGGACAGGGTAGGGAAGCAGCTAAACAGTTCCTGGCTGATCATCCCAAAGTGATGACGGAGCTTGATAGCGCAATTCGCAAGCTCGCCAAAGAAGCTGCTGCCTAGGCGCTTACCCGAGATAACTCGTGGGTAAGATCACTAAGATATCCACTCAGAAACGACCTGGCTATTACAATGTTTTCGTCGATGACGTCTTTGTCTGTGGCGTGTCAGAGGCTGACTTAGTTCGTCTCGGTCTGCGTAAGGGTCAGGAAGTATCGGCCGAAGAGTTGACATCTATTCAGCAGACCGCAGAGCTTCATAAGGGATACGTCGCGGCTATGCGCTATCTCTCGTACCGTATTCGTAGTACTCAAGAGATTCGAGATCATCTGAAGAAAAAGGATATACCGAGTACGCAAATAGACGAAATTGTTCACCGCCTAGAGCACGAATCTTATTTGAATGACACTGACTTCGCACAGCGCTGGATGGCTATGCGCCAAGCCGAGGCGCGTTCGGTAAGCGCCATTCGGTCAGAGTTGTATAAGAAGGGTATTGCTCGTGAGATTATCGAGGAGTGTTTTGTAGGTGGTCGAGAGGCTGACGTCAGTGCGGCGGTAGAGCTGATAAAAAAGAAACGCCGTCTCGGTAAAGACGACACTTGGATCCAGCAATTCTTAGCTAGACGTGGCTTTTCATATACAACCACCCGTCAAGCTCTTGATGATTCAAATATGGATCGCGCGCTTGACTCCTAATTCCTAGGGCCACAATCGAAAAGAAAGCTGATCATCGATGTATACATCATTTAACTTGATAGATTTGTAACCTGACTCTCTAAACCTCTTAAGTCCGAAATTTCATTCTCTTGGACCAGGATGAGTCTGTTCTCCTGAGGAATTATAGCCCAAAGCTGTGACGACGAAGGAAGCAGATCTCAGACTGCTAGGAGATGGAATTGCAGGAGAGAAGAGTCCGAGAGTCAGGTTTTTGCAATGTTACCTGTCTATATTTAACGTGAGACGACGACGGCGCGAACACAAATCGCGACGGCGACAAGCCACAGAACCAGTACGATCACCCACAACCCTCCTTTGACAGCTATCGTAGCCTAAGCATTTTCACGGAACAAGCAGACAGACACCGAAAGTTGTTGTTTATTTCACTACAATCAAAAGCGCAAGCTGTTAATAGTCTAGGCCGGTACAGGTTCGACGCCAGTTGAGCGAACCTTACTACGACTATCACGTATGATTACAGTACGCTTGTCTGGTAGTACGTCGCGCACGGCACTACGAGCAACGATGCGCTCAGTGTGGTGAAGTCGCTGCCACCAGTGTGGGTGGACGAAAAGTCTCTCAACGCGGCCGGTTTGACTCGAGAAGGAGAGATCGTGAATGAGACCAATGTATTGCTTGGCTTCATCTATAACCTTATAGCCAATTGGCGTGCCGCCAGTCTTTAAGAGGTCTTGGTCGCGTACGAAATCCTCGACGGTTCCTACTAGGTTAACCGATTGAATCATCAGCATCTGACTTTTCCATTGGATGTGGTCACCGCGCGCGTAGAGAACTTCTTTATGTCCTGGGTGGGCAACCGCGACGTAGCGGATGACGAGCTTCTCGGGATCGAATATCAGACGTCGCACCTCGCCAATCGGCCGCGCTTGTGATACGTCGATTAGCCAGGCGTGAGTGAGTCGAGAGACAAGAACTTGCATGGTTAGCATTATACAGCTCGAATGACACAGTCTTCCTGATCTAATTCTATTCCCTCAAAAAGAGAGCATGGGGATGAGTGGTGTAGTCTTCCTGCTCTGACGGTTGACGGAGGCGTGATACTTTCGGTATAATTACGGTATTACATCAATAAAACCTTTTTACTGTGGCGTTTTTCCCTGCGGGGATGAATTGGATCACAGTGAAGCCCCCTGGACATATTCGGGGGAGGAACCAAAGAAAGGAAATATATGCGACAGTATGAAGTTGCCGTCGTGCTCCACCCTGATCTAGAAATGGATCTCGAACGGGTTGGTGCAAAACTAGAGGGTGTTGTTACCAGCCTCGGTGGCAAGATCGACAAAAAAGACGTCTGGGGCAAGCGCAAGTTGGCCTACAGGATTCGTAAGCAAGACTGGGGAGTTTATGTCTTCTACCAGATCTCACTCGAGCCAGCCCAGGTGCAGCGCCTCGATGGGACCTTACGAATTACCGATGAAGTAATGCGTTATCTTGTCACTTCACTCGACGAAGTGCAGCGCATCCGGCCAAAATCTGATAAGCCGCGCACGGCAGTTAAGGAAGACAAGCAGGACGAAACCGACGAAGCAGCAGCTAAAGACAAGGAGTAAGAGGGATGGCTAAGGACTTTAACCAAGCAATTATTATGGGTAATCTGACTCGCGATCCGGAGTTGCGCACTACGCCATCCGGCCAGTCGGTCGCAAGCTTTGCGATTGCAACTAATCGTAGCTGGCAAGATCCACAGAGTGGTGATCGCAAGGACGCCGTCGAATATCATGATGTAGTTGCTTGGGGTAAGCTGGGTGAGTTAGTTAGTCAGTATCTCTCAAAAGGTCGTCGAGCTCTCGTGCTTGGTCGTTTACAGACACGCAATTGGGAAGCTCAGGACGGCAGTAAGCGATCTCGAACTGAAATCGTTGCTACGGACATTAATTTCATCGGCGGGCCTTCCGAAGGTGGCATGGGTGAAGGCTCTGCACCAGCTAAGGCAAGCAACTCTGCGAGCAAAGACGCGCCAATCGATGAGATGGGTGATGACGAGATTAATCTCGACGACATTCCATTCTAGTTTTAACATATCAAGGAAGGCGCCTTAGCTGAGCGCTAATCGCTGTATCGTACGTTCACAACTTTTTCACACCGTATTCTAGATACGCCTTAGAAAAAGTTACGAACTGCGCCACAGCGCTTCATCACCCAGCTGAACCGCGTACAGGGTCGATACACTCATATTTAAGAAAGGAAAGATTTTAGAATATTATGGCAGATTTTCGCAAAGCTCAACGACTCTACAACGAAACTGTAGACGTTATTGACTACAAAGACGTAAAACTCTTGCAGCGCTACCTCAGTAGCGTCGGTCGCATTGAAGGCCGTAAGCGCACTGGAGCTTCGATGAAGCACCAGCGGATGCTGGCGAAGGCTTTGAAGCGGGCGCGGCATTTGGCACTCCTCCCATTCGTCGTAAAATGATTCGGCGTGTTATCTCGGCGAATCGCTGCGGCTTGCAGTTGCGGTGCTCGCACACTTGCGCTTCATCCGAGCAAAGCACACCTCTCCCATCTCGTAAATACTACTTAACCCACTAGGAGAGACTGGTTATGTATGGACCGACTGATCTTCGTAAGGAAACATTGATTGACCTGGATGGTACGCCATATAAGGTAGTTGAGTATGCTCAGAAACAGATGGGTCGAGGTGGTTCGATCGTCAATACCAAGCTCAAAAATCTTTTGACTGGTGGGGTGATTGATCAGACATTTCGTAATGATGCGCGGATCAAGCCAGCCGAACTCAATCGCGTGAAGTTACAGTATCTCTACACGCAGGGTGACGTGCATTCATTGATGGACATGCAGAGTTACGAGACCTATGAGGTCGATAGTACTGTTGATAGTGATATTCCAAAGTACATCGTCGAAGGGGGAGAGATAGAAGGGCATCTCTTCGAAGGCCGAATTATTGGCTTCGAATGGCCGAAGAATGTTCCGCTTGAGGTCGTCGAAGCCCCTGGTTCCGACAAGGGTAACTCAGCTGCCGGTGCTACCAAGGCCGTGAAGCTTGAGACTGGCATTGAAGTCCAGGCCCCGTTGTTTATTAAGGCCGGTGATCGAGTTAAAGTAGATACTCGCAGCGGCACGTACATCGAACGCCTCAAATAGTACTGAATAATTAGTATAATTATTGTAATATATCGTGGTTTTCTATTCACGAGGAGTGAACCTTGGATACGAAGCCCGAGAAGGGTTGTGGTATCTGTAAGCTGCTCAAAGCCAATGAGGATGAGTTGGTGGTAACCACTAGCCAGCATCGGCGGGTCGCCCTGCATGACGATCAGTTCTATCTTGGTCGTGCCTACGTGACATCTCTGGAGTATTTCTCGAGCTTGAGTGCGATCTCGGATGCTGCGTGGCTGGACCTCCATCAGGTAATCCGTGAGTACGAGACGGCCTGTCGGGAGCAGCTTGGCGCTGTTCACGTCACTGGGCTGGCCTCATGAACAATGCTTATCGGAAAGCGGAACCCAAGCCGTATACTCACTTTCATGTCAGGCCGCGTTACAACAAACCAATCTTCCTATCGAATCGTGGTATGTTGACCCGGACTTCGGCTCACCTCACCAGCGTGAGGTTGTGATCAAGCCACGCAAGAGCGAGATGGAAATCATCAAGTATATGCTGCAATAACACTACAGCTGATCGCGCATCTACTGCTTCTTTACGCCTAGTGAATGCTAGGCCGTTTTTATGTATTAAACTTAAATAACACCACATCACCATCTTGCATGGTGTAGTCACGACCCTCGAGTCGGACTCGGCCTGCATCGCGTGCGTCGGACCAACCACCTAGCTCAATGAAATCTTCGCAGGCGACAACTTCGGCCTTAATGAAGCCTCTTTCAAAATCAGTATGGATGACACCGGCGGCTTCGGGAGCGGTAGCGCCTTGGGGGATGACCCAGGCCTTGGCTTCTTTCTCACCAGCCGTGAAGTAGGTCTGAAGACCGAGAGCTTGGAAGCCGAGCTTGGCCAGAGCAGCTAGTCCGGACTCGGTTTGTCCATATTCACTGAGTAGTTCTTGGGCCTCGCTATCTGGTAAGTCTTTTAGCTGAGCTTCAACTTCAGCACAGAGGATGAGGGCGGGGAAGGGAGCGACGAGTGATTTGAGCTCTTCGCGATATTGGTTATTGCTTAAGCCCTCTTCATCGACATTGAAGACGTAAATGAACGGCTTGGCTGTGAGGAAATGCAATTCAGCGAGAACGCCCGGTGTATCACCGGTGATCTGAGTAATGATGAGCTCACCACGATCCAGGCCAGCCCGCAGAGACTGAAGTTCGCCAACAGCTTGTTTGGCTTCGGATGATGATTTAGCTTCTTTCTCGTAGCGGGGGAGGACGTTATCGATAGTTTGCAGGTCGGCCAGAATCAGCTCGGTTTTGATCGTCTCAATATCGCGCTTGGGATCGATCGAGTCATCAACATGAATGATATCGTCATTTTCGAAGGCCCGGACGACTTGGACGATAGCGGCTGATTCTCGGATGTGGGACAGGAATTTATTACCCAGGCCAGCCCCCTCGGCCGCGCCTTTGACGATACCGGCGATATCGGTGAAGCTAACCGGCGCCGGTACGACCTTGGCAGACTGGGCGACTTCAGCCAAGCGCGCCAAGCGCGGATCGGGGAGGGGAATGATACCGACATTTGGTTCGATAGTAGCAAATGGGTAGTTTGCAGCGAGGATATCGGACTTCGTCAGCGCATTAAAGAGCGTCGATTTACCGACGTTCGGGAGGCCAACGATGCCGAGAGATAAGGAAGTCATTAAGTTATTTTACCAGATGCCATCCTGCATGAGTC